>CABXSY010000008.1 GCA_902514875.1 uncultured Alphaproteobacteria bacterium
TTAGCTTATGGGCATATTCTCTGCTTGATTTATTAGATATCCATTTACTTTTATAATCATGCCATGCAATTTTTTCATCTATAGAGGTAGCTATCTTGACTTTCGTAAATGGCTTTTTCTTTAAAACACTTTTAAAAAAAAATTTATTTAAATTGTATGTTCTATTTTTTTCTAAACCAACATTTACAATTACGTTATTTTTTTTTAACTTTTTAATACTTTTATAATTAGTTCTAATATCAGGATCAGCAGCTGATATAAATATTTCTTTAATTCCTGATCTTAATATTTGATCTGTGCATGATCCATCTTTTGAGCTATGAAAACATGGTTCTAAGGTAACATACATTGAAGCTCCTTTAGCTTTATGTCCAGCTTTAGATAGTGCTATTTCTTCGGCATGAGGCCTTCCAGATTTATTTGTTACAGCTTTAGATATTATTTTTGAATTTTTTGCAATTACACAGCCCACTGTAGGATTGGGGAAAGTTTTTCCAAATTTTTTTTTAGCAATATCATGCGCTAAATTAATCATCTTTACATTTTGTTGAGACACTAAAAATTATTTATCTTCTAAATTGCCTAAGAAATCTTCAAAATCTTTTGCTTCTCTAAAATTTTTGTAAACAGATGCAAATCTGACGTATGCTACCTGATCTAAATGCATTAGAGCTTCCATAATGTACTGACCGATAATATTAGATTTTATATCAGTTTCACCTGAGTTTTCTAATTTTCTTACAATAGCATTAACAATTTTTTCAATTTTTTCATTATCAACATTTCTTTTTCTTAAAGCTAAAGAAAGAGATCTATACATTTTATCTCTATCAAAATTTTCTTTTTGACCATTACTTTTCATGACAACCAAATCTCTTAACTGAATTCTTTCAAAGGTTGTAAATCTAGAGCCGCAAGCATCACAAACTCTTCTTCTTCTTATAGCTGTATTATCTTCTGTAGGTCTTGAGTCTTTTACTTGTGTATCTTCATTACTACAGAAGGGGCATCTCATTTAAAATGCCTCACTATAAATTGGATATTTTTTACAAAGATCAATTACATCTTTTCTTGTTTTATTAAAAACTACATTTCTTTCATTTTCTTCAAGTAAAAGACTATCCAAAATATCAGCTATCATATTACCAACTTGTTCAAAATCTTTCTGATTAAAACCTCTGGTCGTTGCAGCAGCAGTTCCAAATCTAAGTCCACTAGTTATTTTTGGTGGATTAGGATCATATGGAATTGCATTTTTATTACATGCCAATCCAACTTCTTCTAAAATTTTTTCAGCTTTATCACCAGTTAAACCTTTTGGTGTCAAGTCTAACCAAACTATATGTGAATCTGTGCCTCCTGTAACAATTCTAAATCCTCTATCAACTAAAGTTTTTGCCATAACTTTAGCACTAGCAATAACATTTTTAATATATTCTTCGAATTCAGGTTTAAGTGCTTCACCAAAGCAAACAGCTCTAGCTGCAATTACATGCATTAGTGGACCACCTTGTAATCCAGGAAAAACAGCAGAATTAATTTTTTTATATAAATCTTCATGATTAGTTAAAATCATTGCACTTCTTGCACCTCTTAAAGTTTTATGCGTTGTTGAAGTTACTACATGGGCATGCTCAATAGGATTTGGATATTGTTTACCAGCAACCAGGCCAGAGTAGTGAGCCATATCAACTAAAAAATATGCTCCTACTTTATCAGCTATTTCTCTAAACTTTTTCCAATCTATTGTTCTTGGATAAGCGGAAGCTCCCGCAATTATCATTTTTGGTTTATGCTCTAATGCTAAGGCTTCAACTTCATCATAATCGATTAAATCTTTATCATTGCCATCTTTTTTTACACCGTATTGAACAGCATTAAACCATTTACCAGATAAATTAGGTTTTGCTCCATGAGTTAAGTGACCTCCAGATGCAAGTGACATACCTAAAATAGTATCATGCGGTTGAAGTAAAGCTAGAAAAACTGCTTGGTTTGCCTGTGCTCCACTATGTGGTTGTAAGTTTGCAAATTTACAATTGAAAAGTTTTTTAACTCTTTCTAAAGCAATTTCTTCTGCTTGATCCACGAATTCACATCCCCCATAATATCGTTTACCAGGATACCCTTCTGCATATTTATTTGTCATAACAGAGCCTTGAGCATTTAGAATTGATCTTGATGCAATGTTTTCAGATGCAATCAACTCTATTTGGTTTTGCTGTCTTTCTAATTCACGACTTAAAGTTCCGTAAACCTCTGGGTCTGCTTCTTTAATTCCTTTAGTAAACAAATCTGAAATCATAATTTTTTAATCCTTCTTTTATGTCGTCCTGACTCAAACTTTGTAGAAAGAAAAGCCTGAACACTTTTTTTTGCCTCGCTAGTATTTATAAATCTTCCTGGTAAAATAAGTACATTAGCATCATTGTGCTTTCTTATCAATCTTGCTATTTTTGAATTATTAGCAAGACCAGCCCTTATCCCTTTTTTTCTATTAGCTGCAATACTCATACCAACACCAGTTCCACAGATTAGAATACCAACGTTTTTCTTATTCTTAAGAACCTCTCTAGTTAATTTGTGTGCAAAATCAGGATAGTCAACACTTTCATCTGTCTTTGTTCCTAAATCACTAATTTTTGGAAAATTCTTTAACAATTTGGTTTTAAGGTCAAATCCAGCATGATCTGAGGCAATGTATATATTCTTATTTTGCATAATAATTTTTGTGGTTATTTACATTAAAATGATGATATTGGCTAATATTGTATGAAAGAAAATAATTGGTTTGATCCATTTTATATTCAAAGTCATTTAAGTGAAGAAGAAAGTAATATTCAGAAAAATGTTAGGGATTTTTGTAATAATGAACTTAAACCTAAAGTAGTTGAAAGAAATAGAAAAAATGAATTTGATCAAGACCTCTATCCAAAGTTTGGAACACTCGGAGTTTTGGGGCAAACAGTTAAAACACACGGTGGTTCAGGTACATCAAATTTAGCGTATGGACTTGTAGCATATGAATTTGAAAAAATAGATAGCAGCTATAGATCATCAATATCGGTTCAATCTTCGCTGGTGATACATCCAATTAATGAATTTGGGTCGCAAGAACAAAAAGATAAATATCTTCCTCAATTAATTAAAGGAGAAAAAATTGGTTGCTTTGGTTTAACAGAAAGCGAGGCTGGTTCGGATCCCGCTTCAATGAAAACTACATTTAAAAAAACTAAAGATGGGTATATTTTAAATGGATCTAAAAACTGGATTACGAATGCTCCAATTGCTGATGTATTTATTATTTGGGCAATTGAAGAAAACAAAGATCACAAAAGTATAAAAGGTTTTATAATTGAAAAAAATACTGAAGGATTAAATACCTCAACAATAGAAAATAAAACGAGCTTAAAAATTAGTCCAACTGGGCAAATAATTTTAAATAATGTTTTTATTCCAAATAATTTGTGTTTAGAAAATACCGAAGGATGGAAATCAGTTTTTAGTTGTCTCAATAAAGCAAGATTTGGAATTAGCTGGGGTGTTTTAGGTTCTGCATCTGAATGCTGGTTAATTGCAAAAGACTATGTAGAAAATAGAATTATGTTTAAAAAACCTTTAGCATCAAACCAATTAATTCAAAAAAAATTATCTGAGATGCAAATAGAGATAAATTTAGGATTAGCATCATGTCTTTTAAGTTCTAAAGCTTTAGATGAAGGAAAAAATATCATTAATGCAATTAGTATTTTAAAAAAAAATAACTGTAAAAAATCTTTAGACATAATTAGAAATGCGCGTGATATGCTTGGGGCAAATGGGTTGTTAGAAGAATATCATATCATGAGACATTTGGTTAATTTAGAAACTGTTAAAACTTACGAGGGTGCAGAGGATATTCATTCACTTATTTTAGGAAAAAATCAAACGGGAATATCGAGTTTTTAATAGTTATTTATAATTTAAGAGGTTTGATTTGGTAAATTTTGTTAATATTTAATTCTATTAGAAATTGATACAAAATATATTTAAATAAATAAAATTAACCATCAAATTTCTGATTTTTATTAAAAAACTTAGGAACTTTTTTACCAGCCTGAGCTCTTTTGCCAGTCCAAAACTCGACATCTGCTAACTTTCTATTTTTAGAACCAGTGCTCCATTCCAAACCATCTTCAATGGTTAATTGAGTGACATCCGATAAAAAATCATCTTTCTTGATTTTAATTAATTGAACTCCACCACCCTTTTGTAATTTTGGCAAAGCATCTATTTCAAAAATTAGCATTTTTTGCAACTTTGTAACACAAGCTATATGTTTTTTTGAGAGATTTAATACTTTTATAACTACATCATTATTTTTTAAATTAAATAATTGCTTACCTTTCTTTTGGTTTGTTACTAGCGATTTAGTATTACTAATAAATCCTTTACCATTTTTAGATACAATTAATAATTCTTCATCGATTGATGAAAGTAATCCTATAACCTTATCATTCGGCATACTATCGACAAAATAAATAAATGATTTAGGATTACTATTTCCACTTGGTAAAATATTTGGATCTATCGTATAAACTTTACCAGAGGATACAAACAAAAGTATTTTTTGATTTGAATTTAAATTTATTGCAAATAAATTTTCTTTTTTTATTTTTTCAATTTCCTTCTCATCAGTTATCTCTTTAATTCTCTTGAGCTGATAATCTTTACTAATTATAACAGTGAATTTTTCAATTTCTTTAAATTCATCAATACTAATATCAGTATCATTATATTGTTCTGATGAAATTAAAGATTTTCTACCCTTTATATCACTACCTAAATCATTTTTTATAAGATCTAATTCACTTACTATAAATTTATCTAATGTTTTTTTATCTTTTATTAATTTATTAAGATATTTTAATTCTTCATTTAATTTTTGGATTTCATCTTTAATATTTTTTTCATCAATCTTTCTAAGTGAGCCTAAACGCATACTTAAAATTGACTCACATTGTAAATCTGATAATTTATGTTTTTTTATTAATTCTTTTTTGGGATTATCCTTTGTTCTTATTATTTTAATTATAGAATTTAAATTTTTAAAAACAATTTGATAACCCTTAAGAATTTCTAATCTTTTTTTTATCTTTTCAATATTAAATTTGGATTTTCTTTTAATTGTAATTTTTCTATGATTTAAAAAATTAGAGAGTATTTCAATAACTCCAATTTGTTTGGGTTCTATGCCATCAATTAAAACATTAAAATTACAAGAGTACTTAATTGATAGGTCAGTTAATTTAAAACATAAGCTTATTAATTTTTCTGAATCAATGTTTCTAGTTTTGGGTTTTAAGACTATTCTTATATTTTCATCTGACTCATCTACAACATCCTCCAAAGGTAATTTTTTATTATTAATGTTATTAGCAAGTTGTTCGATTATCTTAACTTTATTGACTTGATATGGAATTTCAGTAATTATGATTTGATATAAACCATTTTTTAATTCTTCTAATTGATATTTGGCGTTAATATTAAATGATCCCTTGCCATTCTTATAAATTTGTTTTTTTTCATTGCTATTTAAAATTATTTCACCTCCTGTAGGAAGATCTGGCCCATTAATAATTTTTAAAATTTCAGTTAGTGAAGCTTTATCTTTTTTTATTATTAATTTTAATGAATCAATTAATTCAACAATATTATGAGGAGGAATGTTTGTAGCCATACCTACAGCTATACCCATTGCTCCATTAATTAAAATATTAGGAAGTTGAGATGGTAGAACCACTGGTTCTAAATTTTGTCCATCGTAATTATCTTTAAAATCTACTGAGTTTTCTTCAATACCATCGAAAAAATAATTTGTATAATCTTGTAATTTTGCCTCTGTGTAACGCATTGCTGCAGGATTATCACCATCAATATTACCAAAATTACCCTGCCCATCAACTAAAGTAATTCTTGTAGAAAAATCTTGAGCCATCCTTACCAAACTATCATAAATCGCTTGATCGCCATGAGGATGAAATTTACCCATTACATCACCAACAATTCTAGCACATTTTTTATAACTTGAATTTTTAAAAAGTTTTAGTTGATACATTGAATAAATTATTCTGCGGTGAACAGGTTTTAAACCATCTCTTACATCAGGTAACGACCTAGAAACTATAGTTGATATTGCATAAGAAAGATATTTTTCACTAAGAATGGTATCTAAATTAGATTCAATTATCTTGTTCATTTTTTTCTAAAAAACTGATTATATTTTTCTTAAATAAAATATACCGATTTGGCAATTTATGATTTAAATTTGATAAATGATTTTTGATAAAAATAATTTCAAAAATTTTAAAAAAATTATTTAAAGAGTTATAATCGAATATAACATTTGAATTATTTACAAAAAGATGGTGAGGAAAATCAATAGTATAGTTTGAGTAATTTTCTTTAAATTCTAAAGTATCTGTGTCAAAATATTTGAATCTGTTATTGTTAACATAATCTAATTCGTACCCAATATATTTAAGTAAATCAAATAAGTAGATACAAAAGAAATTTAACCATTTTTTTTTACTAATCATAATTTCTAAAAACTCTTTAGAAATTTTATATATTTGGTTTATTTTCTGCCCTTCAATTACTGAGGCATTGATTAAAGACACAACAGAAAGTAGGCAGCTAAGTTTATATTTATCATTAATAACACTGGATAAATAAGGTTTTGATAATTCAGCTTTTATTGATGGTGGGCGACTCCCAATGTATGTCACATCTAAATTTAAAAAAAAACCAAGTTGCATTATATTTTTCTTATTCTTTGAAAGTCCCCCGTAAACAATTCCTGAGTGTATCTCATCGGTATCTGATAAAAATTTAATTAATAGATCATTATCTTTAAAAACTTTTGAATGTATAAGTATACCGTTAAATTTTTTTTGCATCTGATGAAATAATATTAATGTAAAGATGAGTTTTTACATCTAAAATATTAGAAATTTCTTTTTGACTTTTTATTCTAATATCTTTTATTTTAGATCCTTTTCTACCTAATAATATTTTTTTGTATCTGTCATTCTTAATATTAATATCTTGCTTTATTTTTAGCTGTCCATTTTTCAAATATTTAAAAGTTTTATTAGTTACTTCTATGTTATATGGAATTTCTTTATGAATGAGTGATAGTATCTCATTTCTTGTACATTCATTAGTGATAAAAATATCATCTTTGTCTGTAATCTCATTATCCTTATATTGCCACTTTCCATATTTTGATTTTTGTAAAAGATAATCAATTAAATTTTCAAAACCCAATTTTTTTTTAGCCGATATATTAAAAAACTTTTCAATTTTATATATTTCTGTAATTAATTTTATATGCTTAAGTAAATTTTCTGCTCTTATCACATCGGTTTTATTAAAAATAATTGAAATATTTTTTTTTAATTCATAAAGTTTAGGAAAATCATTTTTTAAATCATTTAAATCAATTCTTTTTGAGTCAATTAAATACAAAATAATATCTGATTGATTTAAGCCTTCCCATAAGTTTTTCTTCAATTTATTTTTTTGTGATTTATTATCTCTTATAAAGCTAATACCTGGTGTATCATATAGAACTAGTTGAGTATTTTTAAAATTAACAATACCAATTACAAAGTCTTCAGTGGTATTAATTTTTTTATTTGTTATTGAAATTTTTTCTCCAACAAGATTATTTAACAGAGTTGACTTCCCTGCATTAGTCTTACCAACAAGACTAATTTTTAATATTTTTCTTTTCATTAATTTTTTTTAGTGCAATTTCTGCAGCGTTTCTCTCTGCCTCTCTTATTGAAGAACCTTTTGAATTGATCTTATTTAAATTTACCACTTTAACTGAAACAGTGAATGTGGGTAAATGAGGTGGTCCTTCTTTTTTTATTAATTTATATTCAGGGAGTTTTTTATAAAGTTGTTGTGATATTTCTTGTAACAATGTTTTTGGGTCTAAGGTTTTAGAGACTTCAATATCTAGATATTTTGACCAAAATTTACTTATGAAATCAGATGATGGATTATATCCTCCATCAATAAATATTGCACCAATTAATGATTCAACTGAATCTGAAAAAATTGAGTTTAACATTTTATTATTTTTTTTCTTAAAATTATATTGAAGGATTTCTTCAATTTTCAATTCTTGTGAAATTTTAAACAAAAATTTTTTTTGAACTAAATAAGAATATTTCTTAGATAAATCACCCTCATTAAAATTTTTATATTTTGAAAATAATAAATTTGCTATTATTAATCCCAGTACTCGATCACCTAAAAATTCAAATCTTTCAAATTCATTAATATTAATTTTTTTTTCATTTTCTAAATAAAAACTTGGATGTGTTAGAGATTGAATTAACAATTTATTATTTTTAAATTTATAATTTATCTTTTTTTCAAATAATTTGAGCTTTTTACTATCTATCATTGAATTTTTTGAAAAATTCTTTCATACCTAATTGAGTTTGGCCATTTCCATATCTGTAAAAATCTTGCATTTTCTAAAGAAAAGAAAACAAACTGGGCTTTACCAACTAAATTTTCATAAGGAATGAATCCAACTGTACTTATAAATCTACTATCTTGTGAATTATCTCTGTTATCACCCATTACAAAGAAATGATTTTCTGGGACATTAAATAGCTGAGTATTATCCACAATACCATTGTCTGTTATATCAAGAATATTGATCTCTTTATTAAAAAAATATTCATTATACATTCTAACTCTTTTATTACTTGTTTTGTTATCTGTATCTATAAAATCATTTAATTTTTTTCTTAAGATTTCAGATCCATTAATAAAAATAATACCATTTTTAATTTCTATTTTATCACCAGGTAGACCAATTACTCTTTTAATATAATCAGTACTATTATTTTGAGGGGTTTTAAATACTACTACATCACCTCTTTCAGGTATAGTTGAAAATATTTTTCCAGGTATTAAAGGTATTGAAAATGGAAAGGAATGTTTAGAAAAGCCATATGAATATTTTGAAACAAAAATAAAATCTCCCACAAGAAGATTTGGTTTCATTGATCCTGAAGGTATGTTGAATGGCTCGAATATAAATGATCTAATTAGCAAAGCTAAAAAGATTGCTATAAGTATTGATTTCAAATTACCAAAAAAACTATTTTTTTTTGATTTAGTCATAAATTGTCACATTTGCTATTGCGTATTTTTTTTCATCAGAAAGTGATACTTCAATTTGTGTATTAGTATTTTTATTAATATTTTTAAAAATTATCTTTGCTTTACCATGAAGTTTTATAAACGGTTTACCAAATTGGTTATTTTCAACTTCAATATCTTTCCAAAATACACCTCTAGCAAGACCTGTACCTAAGGCTTTAGCGCAAGCTTCCTTAGCAGCGTATCTTTTTGCGAAAGATTCTATAGAATTTAATCTTTTCTCCGATCTTTCTATCTCTGAAATACTAAAACATCTTTTTTTAAACCTATTGCCATATTTGGCTATTACTCTTCTTATTCTATTAATATCAATAATATCTATCCCATTTCTAATAATCATATTTAGCCCTTTAATCTCTCTAAAGAAGATACTTCTTTTTCCATTCTTAATGCTGCAATTATATTTTGCAAATGATTAGCGTCTCTAACCTCAATGTCTATTATAATCTCAAAAAAATCATGCTTCCTTACTGAAAAAAGAATATTTGAAATATTACCATTATTTTTTGCAATAACTGTTGTTACTTTTCCAAGACTTCCAGGCTTATTAAATAATACAACAACAATTCTTGCATTTGAAACTGTTTCTAAATTATTTTGATTATCCCAAGAGATATTTAGCCATCTATCTGGAGCATCCTGATATGATGTAAGTGTGTCACAATCAAGTGTGTGAACGGCAACACCAATTCCTGCAGTTACTATACCAACAATACTATCTCCTTTTAAAGGAGAACAACAGCCAGCCAGATGATATGACATTCCAGCGGTTAGTCCTTTTAATTTTATAGGATTTTGAGTGTTTTCATTAAACTTAGAAACTGGAATATAATTATATTCAGGATAAATTTTTTTAATTACAGAAAGTGCTGTGATTTCTCCTGATCCTATTGATGCATATACATCGTCTATTGATTTATAATTAAAATCCTCAAGAATTTTTTGTTGAATATTATTGTTAAAATCATAATTTTCTTTTTGAAAATAGTTAATTAATATTTCTCTTCCAAAAATTATATGTTCTTCTCTCTTCTTATTTTTGAAAAATCTTCTAAGTTGTGATTTAACTTTTGTTGTAACTGCAAATCTCCTCCATAGAGGAGAAGGTTGTGAAGATTCTGAAGTAATAATTTCTATTTGATCGCCATTATTTAAAATAGTTTTTAATGGCTGTAGCTTATCATTAATTTTAGCTGCTACGCATTTATCACCTATCTGACTATGTATTGCGTATGCAAAATCTACAGGAGTTGCATTTTTAGGCAATTCTATAAGATCTCCTTTTGGTGTAAAAACAAAAATATCATTCTGAAATACTTTCAATTTTGAGTTTTGAATTAATTCATCTTGAGTAACTGAGGAATTCATTGAATCTACTAAATCATATACCCACTTATATTCTCTTGCATCTTTTTCTTTTATCTTTTTTGGATCTTTATATTTCCAATGAGAAGCAACACCAAAATCAGCAATTTGATCCATTATGTTTGAGCGCAATTGAATTTCAATTTTTTTATTTTTTGGGCCCATTACTGAAGTATGCAGTGCCCTGTAACCATTTGATTTTGGAGCAGAAATAAAATCTTTAAATCTTCCTTGAATATAGGGATATTGCCTATGGATTATTCCTAAGCATCTATAGCATTCTCTAGTTGAATTAGTAATAACCCTAAATGCCATAATGTCTGAAAGTTGCTCAAAAGAAATATTTTTATTTTTAATCTTATTCCATATTGAATATGGAGATTTAATCCTTCCTTCTACTTTACAAAATAAATCTTCCTGAAAAAAAATATTTTTTAACTCATATCTAATTTCATCAACAATATTATCATCCTTTGATTTTAAATATTCCAATCTTTCAATAATTGTTTTTTTAGCATCAGGATTTATTATTTCAAATGATATATCTTCTAATTCATCTTGCCATTCTTTCATACCTAATCTTTGAGCTAAAGGTGAAAAAACTTCTAATGTTTCAAGAGCAATTTTGGTTCTTTTATTTTCATCTTTAATAAATTGAATAGTTCTCATATTATGCAATCTATCAGCCAACTTAACTAAAATTACTCTAAGATCTTTTGTTGTGGCTAATATTAACTTTTTATAATTTTCTCCATATTTTTGATTTTTAACTTTTAATGAGTATTTATTTATTTTTGTAAGTCCTTCTACAAGCTCCACTATTTCATTTCCAAATTTTTTATTAATTTCTTCTATATTTAAATTTGTATCCTCTAATGTATCATGAAGTAGACCGGCAACAATAGAATCTGCATCTAATTTTATTGATGTCAAAATTTTTGCAACTTCTAATGGATGGGTAATAAAAGGATCTCCTGATTTTCTAAGTTGATTACTGTGTGCTTCCTGACTTAATCTTAAAGCATCTATTACTTTATATTTTTCTTGTTTTGATAAATATGAGGTAATTGATTCTAATTCCTTGTGAATTTCTTTTGTCATAAATAATATTTAAATTATTTACTTAAATTCTAATTTAACTTTATTTCTAACCTTGATCTTTTTCTTCATCTGATGAGTTTTCTAAATTATCCTGTGAAGTCTCATTAGGTGTTTCTTCTATAGATTCATCTTCAGTTTTATCATCTTGGCTCGAAATTTCGGAAGCTAACTGATTTGTGTCAGCTTGATCATCATTAGTATTATCCTCTATTTCATTTAAGTCTTCATCTTCACCAAAAGTATTAGTTTGATATTCTTGAATTAAATCATTTTTTAATTGTTCTCTAGTTATAGTTTCTTCAGCAATCTCTCTTAGGGCAATTACAGTATTCTTATCATTATCAATTTCTAAAGTGGGATTTTCTCCTGCATATAATTTTCTTGCTCTATTAGATGCCACTAAAACTAATTCAAATCTACTTGGGAATTTATCAATACAATCTTCAACTGTTATTCTTGCCATATTTGGACTTATAGTGATCAATTATTAAAAGTAAATAGCTAATTATTTTTAAGCAATCTTTGCTTTTTAATGTTCCAATCCCTTTGTTTTATTGACTCTCTTTTATCTATTTTTTTCTTACCCTTCGCAATTCCACAAGATAACTTTGCAAGACCTTTTTCTGAGAAATATAAAGACAGCGGAATTATTGTAAAGCCGCCTTGTTTAATTGAACCTGATATTTTATTAAATTCTTTTTTAGTTACTAATAACTTTCTATTCCTGTTTGGGTCATAGTTTTTATCGTTGGAGTTCTGATATTTCTTGATAAATGAATTTGAAAGCCATAACTCACCCTTTTGCTCAATAATATATGAACCACGAATTGATCCTGTATTTGTTCGCAGAGATTTGACCTCAGATCCAGTTAATACAATACCAGCTTCTATTTTGTTTGATACTGAAAAATTATAATTTGCCCTGTTGTTAGCAGCAACTATTTTCATTTATAGAAGTTGTAATTCTTGAAGGCAACTTTTTACTAATTTTTTTGTATCATCTTCAATCTCATAAAGAGGAAGTCTTGTCTTATAATCGCATAAACCCAATAAATATGCAGCATATTTTACTGGTCCTGGACTAGACTCTATAAATAAAGCATTATGTAAAGAAGATAATTTTAAATTAATTTCTTGGGCCTTTAAAATATTCCCATCTTGCCAAGCAGAATGCAATTCTGAGCATAATTTTGGAGCTACATTTGCAGTAACTGATATACACCCATGTCCTCCTTGTGCAAGATATGCCAAAGCAGTTCCATCCTCTCCAGAAAGATAACAAAAATCATTTTGCATTTTTTTTCTAGTAAGTAATGGTCTAAATAAATCGTTAGTTGCATCTTTAACTCCAATAATTTTTTTTATTTTTGATAATTCAATCATAGTTTCAATTGTCATATCAACAATTGACCTGCCAGGTATATTGTAAATAATTATTGGAATATTAGTTTTATCTGCAATTGTTTTAAAATGCTCATATAATCCAGATTGAGTTGGTTTATTATAATAAGGAGTAACAATTAGTGCTGCATCAGCCCCAGATTTTTCAGCATGCGCTGTATATTCTACAGCCTCTAAGGTATTATTTGAGCCAGTGCCAGCTATTACAGGAACTCTTTTATCTGAAATTCTTATTGTTTCTTCAATTATTTTTTTATGTTCTTCATGAGATAAAGTCGGAGACTCACCAGTTGTTCCACATGGAACAAGTCCATCAGATCCATTATCAATTAAAAAGTTTAAGACTTTTGAAAGAGAATCATAATCAACCTCATTATTAATGAATGGTGTAATAACCGCAGGTATACTTCCTTTAAACATTTTTTAAATGGCGGAGAGAGAGGGATTCGAACCCTCGGAAGGAATTACTCCCTTCGCAGGTTTAGCAAACCTGTGGTTTAAGCCACTCACCCATCTCTCCTGTAATTGTTTCATATTGCTTAATTTATGTATTAACGAAAATAGACAGGAATCTCAACATTATTTAATTAATATTTAAAATATTGTTAACAATGAAGGAATTATCAAAAAAGCATTTCTTAGCTTGAGTTATAAATTCATTGTGCCCATAGCATGCCTAAAAATTTTATTAAATTAAATTAATTCTTTCAAAAAACCAATATAACCCAACACTCGATATTAATATAGAAGATGGAACTTGAAAAAAAATTCTATAATTTTTATTTTTTGCAAAGTTTAAAGCAATTAATAGATATAAAGCCAATACTATAGATATTTGAGCAACTTCAATACCAAGATTAAACGAGATAAGATTTACAAATAAATCACTGCTCTTATAACCTATATCACTCAAAACTAATGCAAATCCTAAACCATGAAGTAATCCAAAAAATAAGATTACAACATATCTTAAATATTCCTTTATATATTTTTTAAAAATATTTTCTAATCCGATATAAACTATAGAAAGTGCAATAATAGGTTCAACAATTTGAGGATTGATTCTCATTAAAGATAAAGAAACAAGTATAAGGGTAATTGAATGAGCAATAGTAAAGATAGTTATTTGAGAAATTAATTTTTTTAAAGATGATGAAAATAAAAAAAGTCCAAATATGAATAAAATATGATCTAATCCTTTTGGAATTATATGTTGAATTCCTAATACAAAAAATTTTGCAAAGCTATTAAATGTTTTACTAAAATTATTTTCATTAAATGAAAATTGACTTGATTCAATTCCTGATTGCAAATATTCTGTGACTAATTCGTCTTCTACTTTGTTATTGTTATTCTCTCTTAAAATAATTGGGCCATAGTTTTTGACCCACCTAAATGTAAATTGTTCAGAATTTTTATCTAATAAAACTCTAAAATAAACATGTGTATCTCTACTTATTTCAAAATTTTTTATATCTTCAACTTCAGTTTTAATTAAATTTATTTTCTTTGTTTCATTATTAATTTTAATATCAATATTAGAACTTATTTCACTCCAAGAACTTTGAAACATTTCTTCAAGGTCTTTTTTGCTTAAAATTCTAAATTTATCATAAATTTCACTTAGTGATGAAGAGTCTGTATTAGAAACAGTAGATGCATCAATATTAGATAATATTAATTCAGCGTTTAATCTTATTTTAAAATTCAAATAACTCTCATCATAAGTAAAATCTGCAATAGATGGCTTTATTTCATGACTAATAGAAGATGTTGAAAATAAATTTAAAAAACATACTAGAATTAAAAATAGATATAACTTTATAATTTTTATATAAGAGAACATGATGAAATTTACTTTAAAAAGATTAATATTTATTATTATCTTAACTTCAATAACAAAAATCTCTTTATCTCATGAATTTTGGATTGATCCAAAAAATTATCACTTATCAAATAATGAAAAAGCTGTGGCAAATATCTTTATAGGAGAAAATTTTGAAGGATCATCAATACCATTTACAAAAGAATATTTTAAAATTTCATTCCTTCATTCTAAAGATGGTAAATCTAAAATTAAAGGTAGATTAGGTGATATTCCTGCCCTTAATATTAAAAAAATGTCTCAAGGATTAAATGTAATACAAATTGAATCAGTTACTAAATATGTTGAATATGAAAAATTAGTAAAATTTGAAATTTTCACAAGAGAGAAAGGATATCCAAATTTAGCTCAAAAACATAGAGAAAATAAATATCCAGAAAATTTTTTTGAAAGTTACAAAAGATATGCAAAGTCATTAATTAGTGTGGAAAATTTTGATGGTAAAGATATCGATACAAATATGGAGTTAGAATTAATTTTTTTAGATAATCCTCTTAAAAATTTAAATGAAAGTAAGAGAATTCTATTAGAATATAAAAATAAAATACTAGCTGATCATAAGGTTTCTATTATGAGTTTAAATAATGGTTATTTTAGAAAAGAATACGTTAGAACAAACAAGGGTGGATATTTTGATTACTTATTTAAAGAAAACACAAAATATCTAATTGAAAGTGTTGTTATAATTGAAGGCAATAATAAGAAAAAAGATAATTATCCTAAATGGCATTCTTTGTGGACTTCTTATACATTAAAAACACCCAATAAATGATTTAACAGTGTTGAATTGCTATTAAAAATTTATGAATAATTATAATATTGTAGATAAATAAAAATGACTAATACAAATATAATAAAAGATTTTTTTGAAGGAAAAATAAAACTCTGGAAATCCTATTGGTTAGTTGGTGAAATATTAAATGGTATTGTTTTGCTGATTATATTTAATCTTGAAATTTATTTTTTTAATACTGATAGCTCTGTTTCCCAAATACCATTTTTAGATTTTACTAATCTTGCACTAATCTCAAAAATTTTTATTTTTATTTGGACAATATTTATTTCTATTGGAATTTGGAGAGCCGCAGAAAATTACAAAGGAAGTATTATTTGGATAATTTTAACATTTATAATTGTTGCTTATAGATGCTATTCTTTACGTTTAATTTTTTTTATTTAATTTTTGTTTTAAAATATCATTTAACATTTTTGGATTAGCTTTTCCTTTAGTTAATTTCATAGCTTGGCCAACAAAGAAACCTAATAACTTATCTTTACCTGCTAGATACTGTTCGACCATTTTTGGATTTTCTGCAATGACCTCATCAATAACTTTTGCTATTTCAACCTGATCTGTAACTTGTTGCAAACCCTTTTCATCCACGATTTGTCTAGCTGTTTTTCCTGAAGAAAACATTTCTTCCAATACATCTTTCGCAATTTTACCAGAAATTTCATTTGTAGAAATTAACTTTATAAGTTGTCCTAAGTTTTCAGGTGATACTGGAGAGTTATTTAAATCTTGATTATTTTTGTTTAATAATGAAAACAATTCAGACGTAATCCAATTTACAACTATTTTTGCATGATTTTTTAATTCTGGATCTGAATTAATTGTTTCATTAAAATAATCAGATGTTTGTTTCTCTGCAGTTAATACTGAGGCATCATAATTAGACAATTTATAAGTCTCAATAAATTTATTCTTAAGCTCATCTGGAAGCTCTGGTATTGATGATTTAATTTTCGCTATTTCTTCTTTAGAAATTTCTAGTGGTAATAAATCTGGATCAGGAAAGTATCTATAGTCATGAGCTTCTTCTTTATTTCTCATGGGTCTAGTTTTGCCAGTAGATGTATTAAAGAGCATTGTGTTTTGTTCAATAGAACCGCCAGTCTCCAATATTTCTATTTGTCTTTTTGCTTCATAATTAATAGCCTGCTTTATAAACTTTATAGAGTTTAAGTTTTTAATTTCACATCGAGTTCCATATTCATCTCCAGGTTTTCTTACTGAAATATTTACATCTGCTCTTAAAGAACCCTCTTGCATATTTCCATCACATGTATTTAAATACATTAAAATTGATCTGATTTTGGATATATACATTCCAGCTTCATCGGGTGTTCTAATGTCAGGCTCACTAACAATTTCCATTAAAGCAACACCAGATCTATTAAGATCTACATATGTTTTTGAAGGATTTTGATCGTGTAAACTTTTACCGGCATCTTGTTCTAAATGTAATCTTACAATTCTAATATCTTTCGATGTTCCATCTTTAAAATCAATTGTAACTTTTCCTTCTCCAACAATTGGAAATTTGTACTGACTAATTTGATATCCTTGTGGAAGATCAGCATAAAAGTAATTTTTTCTATCAAAGACAGAATAATTATTAATTTTAGCATTTAAACCGACTCCAGTTTTTACTGCCTGTTCCACGCAATACTTATTAATGACAGGTAGCATTCCTGGCATAGCAGCATCAACTAAAGATACTTGGCTATTTGGTGATGAACCAAATTTTGTTGATGATGAAGAAAATAATTTAGAATTTGATTTTACTTGAGCATGTATTTCAAGACCGATTACCATCTCCCAATCATGTTTTTCACCTTTTATTAAATTATTCATATGATCTTTCTAAAGATACAGCGGCATTAAAAACTTGTTGTTCATCAAAATGTTTTCCTAATATTTGAATACCTAGTGGTAAATTATTTTTATCTTTCCCAAAGGGAATGGAAATACCTGGTAAGCCTGCTAAAGAAGCAGGGACCGTAAACACATCATTTAAATACATTTTGATAGGATCATTTTGTTTTTCATTTAAGGGAAATGCAGCACTTGGTGCAGTAGGAGTAACTATAAAATCACACTCTTTAAAAGCTTTATTAAAATCATCGGCTATTAATTTTCTAACTTTTTGTGCCTTAAGATAATATGCATCATAATACCCGGCAGATAAGACATATGTCCCTATTAAAATTCTTCTTTTTACTTCTTTTCCAAAACCTTGAGCTCTTGTATTTTCATACATTTCATCAAGAGAATTAATTTCATCAGATCTAAAACCATATTTTACTCCATCATAACGAGCTAAATTTGAGGAAGCTTCAGCAGGAGCAATTATATAATAAGTAGGAAGTGCGTATTTAGTATGAGGAAGTGAAATATTTTTAATTTTAACACCTTTTTTTTCTAAAACTTTGATAGCATCTTCCCATATCTGACTTATTTCCATTGGTGTACCATCAATAGAATACTCTTTTGGTATACCAACAGTTTTCCCATTTAGATCATCATCTAAATTTTCAAAATAATTTGGAATATCTACTTTAGCACTTGTACTATCTCTTAGATCAAACCCAGCGATTGATTGTAATAATATTGATGCATCTTCAACATTATGAGAAAAAATTCCTGCTTGATCCAAACTAGATGCAAATGCAGCTATACCCCATCGTGAACATAAACCATATGTTGGTTTGATGCCAACAACACCGCAAAAGCTGGCTGGCTGTCTTATTGATCCGCCAGTATCTGTTCCAGTTGCCCCTAAACATAAATCTGCAGCAACTGCGGCTGCGGAACCACCAGAAGATCCTCCAGGAGCTAAAGGCTCATTCTCTTTTGATAATGGATTAATTGTATTTCCAAAAAAACTTGTATTAGTAGCTGAGCCCATAGCAAACTCATCTAAATTTGTTTTACCAACAAAAATAGATCCTTCATCTAATAATTTTTGAGTAACAAATGATTCATAAGTTGGATTAAAATTTTCTAAAATCTTTGAAGCCGCGGTTGTAGGCATACTTTTAGTACAAAATAGATCCTTGATTGCAATCGGAATGCCTTTTAATTTTTTTGCCGAATTATCTTTCTCTAAGTTATCTATCTGCTTTAAAACATTTTCTTCACTAAAATGAATAAATACATTTAAGTTATCTTTTTCCTTAATTCTTTTTAAATAATCCTGATTTAATTCTCTTATAGATATTTTTTTTGTATCGAGATCTTTTAACGTTTGTTTCAAAGATGATTTAGACATTATTCTACCACCTTTGGTACTGCAAAAAAACCTTCGAGTTTATCAGGAGCATTTTCAAGAATTTCCTCACTAGAATTAGTATCATTAGATACATCTTCTCTTTTAGGTAAAATTGATGATGATATGTTACTTAACGGTTCTACATTTTCAGTATTTACTTCATTTAACTGCTCTACCCAGTCTAAAATGGAATTAAGATCCTTAATATAATCTTCAGATTCTTTATCATCTAACTTTATTCTAGATAGACGAGCAATTTTATTTATTGTATTTTTATCAATCTTCAATTTATGAGCTCCATTATATGAATGATCAAAATAATTTAATCGATGGCCTTAATACATCACAAATACTTGTAGGTCTAGACCTAGGAACTAAAACGATTGGTGTTGCTGTAAGCGATAGATCAAAAATAATCGCTACACCTCTTTCAATTATCCAAAGAAAAGGAATTAATAAAGATTTAATTATCATGAAAGATATTTTGAAAGAGTATGAAATTGGTGGATTTATTCTTGGTCTGCCGATTAGCCTGGATAATAGTGAAAACAGACAAAGCCAATTAGTAAGAGATTTTAATATTAATCTTCAAACCTTTTTTAAAAAACCTACAGCTCTTTGGGATGAAAGATTTTCATCAGATGTAATCTTTAAAGAAATGAGAAAAGCCGATTTAAGTAAAACAAAGATAAAAAGTAAACTTGATCAACAATCGGCTGCTTATATCTTACAAGGATATTTAGATAGATATAGAAATGATTAATAAATTAGTTTACACACACTTACACATTATTAACACATATGAATTCAAAGCTACTTAAATCAGGACACATAAAATTATATAAAAGAGAAAATTCAAAATATTGGCAAATGAAAGTGAAAATGCCAAAATTAAAAGCGATCAGGTCATCTACAGGTTCAAAAATTCTTAAAGATGCAGAAAAAATAGCTTTAAAATATTATTCATCAATTTCTTCAAAAACAAATATCAAATTAAAAAGAAGTAAAAATATTTTTAAAAAAATTCATTTAGTAGAAACAGCTGATTTAACCAAGAAAGAAATTGAGCACATCTTAGATGAATCTAAAAAATATATAACTTTTAATAAAAGGAAAATTAAAAAAATTAATGTTTTAGAAGGAAGAACAATATTTAATCTTTTTTTTGAAGATTCAACAAGAACAAGAACAAGTTTTGAAGTTGCTGCCAAAAGGCTAGGAGCAGATCTCATTAATGTAGTTGTAAAAGATAGTTCTATAAACAAAGGTGAAACCTTACTCGATACTATGACTACTATTAATTCTATGAATCCTGATGTTTTAATTGTCAGACATCCAGAGGAAGGAATTAGTAAAAAAATTTCAGAAACAGTAGATGCGTCTGTAATTAACGCTGGTGATGGTAGTCATGAGCATCCCACACAAGCGTTATTAGACGCACTTACTATAAAAAATAAATTTGAAAATTTTTCAAAATTAAAAATTGCTATATGCGGGGATATTTTACATAGCCGTGTTGCGCGATCAAACATAATCATACTATCAAAGTTAGGTGCAAAAATAAATGTTATTGGACCTAAGGAATGGTTACCAAAAAGTTTAAATAAACTACCTGTGAACGTTTATACGGAAATGAAAAAAGGATTACAAAATTGCGATATTGTTATGATGCTACGTATTCAAAAAGAAAGAATAGTTGGAAAAATAATGCCAAACCAAAAGACTTATTTTAAAAAGTATGGTTTAGATTACAATAAACTTAAATATGCAAAAAAAAATGCTTTCGTTATGCATCCAGGCCCAATGAATCGTGATGTAGAAATAGACTCCAAACTTGCCGATGACGTCACGAGGAGCTTAATACAAGAGCAGGTTGCTATGGGTGTTGCAGTACGAATGGCATGCTTAGACTTAATTATTAAAAACAGAGATGACTTTAGTAACTAATTTATCATTAATCATATTGTTTTATGTAATAGGATCATTACCCTTTGCATTGATTTTTACAAAATTTTTTGGTTTGGGAGATATTAGAAAAGTTGGTTCTGGAAATGTAGGTGCAACCAATGTTTTAAGAACAGGAAATAAATTTGTAGCATTCATTGTTCTGTGTTTTGATATTTTTAAAGGCCTTCTTCCATTCCTCATTTTACAAATGTATTTTCAAGATATTTCTTTATTGAATAAAATACTTCTCTGTCACTTTGCCATATTAGGTCATATCTATCCTGTTTGGTTAAAATTCAAAGGCGGAAAAGGTGTTGCAACCTATATTGGCTTTTTATTTGGTTTTAATCCTTACATTGCAATTTTATTTTTATTAGTATGGCTTGTTACTGCTTTTGTAAGTAAATACTCTTCTCTTGGATCTTTAATTGGAATTTTAGTAGTTCCACCTTATTATATTTTTATTAATTTTAATTTTTATATTCTAATTTTCTTTATTTATTTAACTTTAATTATTTATCTTAAACACACAGAAAACATTAAAAGACTCATAAACAAAACTGAAAGTAAAATTAAATTATCCAAGTAAAAATATACTTTTTTTTAAAATTTCTTGACGAATTATCTTTAAACTGAAATTTGGGTCAAAATTTATGAATGTGTTAATTGTTGAATCACCATCGAAAGCAAAGTCTATTAATAAATATTTAGGCTCTGGCTTCAAAGTTCTTGCAAGTGTGGGGCATGTCCGAGATTTATCCGCAAAAAATGATGCGATAGATACTGAAAATGACTTCCAAATGAAATGGGAAACAAGTGATCGTGGAAAAAAAGTAATAAAAGAAATTACAGATGCTGCAAAAAAATCTGACAATTTATATCTTGCAACTGACCCAGACCGTGAAGGTGAAGCTATAGCATGGCATGTTGAAAAACTACTTAGAGATAATTCATCACTTTCAAAATTAAATATTCACCGAGTTACATTCAATGAAATTACAAAAAATGCAGTTCTTGATAGTCTCAAAGAGCCGAGAAAAATAGATGAGAATCTAGTAAATGCCTATCTTGCAAGAAGAGCTTTAGATTTTCTTGTTGGTTTTACACTTTCTCCAGTTCTTTGGAGGAAATTACCAGGTTCAAAATCAGCAGGTAGAGTTCAATCTGTTGCTTTAAGAATAATAAGTGAAAGAGAACTTGAGATAGAAAAATTTATTCCACAGGAATATTGGTCTTTACAAGGAGAGTTTAGAAATAAAGAAGATAAAATCATTAATTCCAGACTTACAGTTTATGATGGTAGTAAAGTAGATAAACTTGATATTAAAAATGAGAGTGAAGCGACAAAAATTTTTAATGATATTAAAAATTCTACTTTCACTGTTGGAAATATTACGAAAAAAGAAGCTAGAAGAAATCCCTACCCTGCTTTTACTACATCTACAATGCAAATTGAGTCTAGTCGTAAACTTGGTCTTAGTGCAAGTCAAACAATGCGGACAGCTCAACGCCTTTATGAAGGAACAGATATTAAAGGAGAAACAACCGGCTTAATAACTTATATGCGAACAGATAGTGTCATCATGTCAAAAGAAGCTATTAACCAAGTTCGAAGTTTTGTTACTAATAATTATGGAGCAAACTATTTACCAGAAACTCCAAGAGTTTATAAATCTAAAGCTAAAAATGCCCAAGAAGCACATGAATGTATTAGGCCAACAAATATTTACCTAACACCAAAAGATATTAAGCAATACATTACGTTAGAAGAATACAAATTATATGAAATTATATGGCAAAGAGCAGTAAGTTCACAAATGGCGAGTGCTGTATTAGATCAAGTAGCTGTTGATATTACAAACGAAGATAAAAAAATTGTTTTACGAGCAAATGGATCAACAATTAAGTTTCCTGGAATGTACAAAGTTTATCAAGAAGCTAAAGATGATGATAAAGACGAAGAAAAAGAAACTATTCTTCCTATCATGAATGAAGGAGAGGGTTTAAATTTAAAGGAAGTTTTAAAGACACAACACTTTACCTCCCCTCCTCCTCGTTATACTGAAGCAAGTTTAGTAAAAAAACTTGAAGAACTTGGTATTGGCAGACCATCTACCTATGCTTCTATTATTAAAGTTCTACAAGATAGAGATTATGTAATTTTAGATAAAAAACGTTTTAATCCTCATGATAGAGGTAGAATAGTATCGATATTTTTAGAGAAATATTTCAATCAATATGTAGAATATGATTTTACCGCTGATCTTGAAAATCAACTTGATGAAATTTCTGATGGTAAGCTTGATTGGAAAGAAGTTCTGAGAAAATTTTGGGAAACATTTAAACAACTTTGTGATGAAACTGTAGGAAAATCAAATAGAGAAGTAATTGATGTGTTAGATGAAGCACTAGGTCCACATTTCTTTCCACCAAATGGAGCAGATGAAAAAAGAAAATGTCCAACGTGTGAAAATGGAAGACTAGGAATTAAAGTTGGAAAGTTTGGAGGATTTATTGGGTGCTCTAATTATCCTGATTGCAAATATACAGTTCAGTTTAATCAATTAAACGATAAAGATGGCGCTACTCTTAGCGGACCAAAAGAAATTGGTATTTATCCAGAAACAGGTGAAATGATTACTCTTCGAAAAGGTCCTTATGGATTTTATATGCAAGTTGGTGAAGGGACAACAGAAAAGAAACCAAAAAGAGTTTCTATTCCTAAAAATTTTGAGCCAGATGAAATAGGATTAAACACAGCTATTCAATTACTTGGCTTACCACGTAAATTAGGTTTTCATCCAGAAACAACTAAAACTGTTAGTGCGGGTATAGGAATGTACGGACCATATATTCTGCATGATAAAAAATATAAAGCTCTCGAAAAAACAGATAACATTCTTGATATTGAACTTGAAAGAGCCATTGAATTAATTGCTAAACCTACACAGAGAGGTAATGCTACGTTAAAAACATTTGGAGAGCATCCAACAGAAAAGAAAAATATTACTGCTCATGATGGAAAATTTGGACCATATGTAAAATGTGGAAAAATAAATGCATCAATTCTTGGTGATCAAACAATAGATAGCTTAAAACTAGAAGATGCCATTAGGTTAATTGATGAAAGAAAAGCTAAAATGGGTCTCAAAAAAAAGAAAAAAACAGTTAAGAATTGAATTAAACTGAAATAGTTTTAAATAGAAACTATGGTAAAAAATATATCTCTATCAACAATAAAAACTTTCAAAAATAAATTTTTAAGAAATAATAAAAATACAGCTTCACGAAATGCATTAATCAAAAATGATTTAGCCAATGTTGCACTCAATTGGGAAAACTTTAGTCAAATCAATCATAATTTTTCAAATCTAATTAAAAAAGAACTACCCGCAACAAACCAAATGGCATCGGGTAGATGTTGGGGATTTGCAGGATTAAATCTTATGCGTTTGCAAGTTGTTGATAGCCTTGAACTAAATACATTTGAGTTTTCACAAAATTATTTCATGTTTTGGGATAAGTTAGAGAAAGCAAATTATTTTTTAGAGAATATTATCAAATCAAGAGATGAAGCATATGAGAGCAGATTAATAACTCATCTTTTAAAAGCACCTGTGCAAGATGGTGGACAGTGGGATATGTTTGTAAACTTAATCAACAAGTATGGTGCAGTTCCAAAAGATGTTATGCCTGAAACAAATCATAGTAGTAAATCTGGTGCTATGAATTATATTCTTACACATAAACTAAGAGAGTTTGCTTCTATACTAAGAAAGAAACCAGCTAAAAATTCCACAGCTCTAAAAAAAGACATGATGGAAACAATTTATAATTTACTAGCAATGTTTCTTGGCCAACCACCAGATGTTATTAATTGGTCAACTAGAAATAAAGATAATAGACACATTGTCATTTCAGATATGACGCCAATTGATTTCTGCAAAAAATATGCTGATATCAATATTAAAGATAAAGTGTGCTTAATTCATGCGCCAATGAGCAATAAAAAATTTAATACAATGTACACGGTTGAATATCTAGGTAACGTTGTTGAAGGACAAATTATTAAATATTTAAATGTAGATATTAAAGAATTAAAAAAATCTGCGATGGACTCAATAAAAAACAATGAAGCAGTATGGTTTGGTTGTGATGTCGGGAAACGTTTTAGTCGTGATATGGGTGTACTTGATATGGGCATTTACAACTATGAAAATGTCTTCCAAACTTCATTTAAAATGAATAAACAGACTCGCTTAGAGTACGGTGATAGTGAAATGACTCATGCCATGCTTCTAACGGGAGTCGATATTAAAAAAAGAAATTCAACTAAATGGAAAATTGAAAATAGTTGGGGAACGAAGAGTGGTAACCAAGGATATATGATGATGACCGATGAATGGTTTGATGAATATACTTATGAAGTTGTCATTGATAAAAAATATCTCAACAAAAGACTGTTAAAATATTTAGATATAGAACCAGTAGCGCTAGCACCTTGGGATCCAATGGGTGCTTTAGCTAGATAAGTTGAATAAAGAAAACGCATCTAAAATTTGGAAATTAATTCAAGAAACAGGCGACTTTTTAAAAGGGAAGTTACCTGATCACCCCAACCATCCAAAAGGTAGGAATCCTTATGCTCATGTTGCATTGGAAGTAAAAAATCATTTTGGCATGACTTATAAAGATATTTCTGATGAAAAATATCAAGAAGTAATAGTATTTCTTAATAAATTAAAACTTCATACTTAATTATTTAAGTATACATAAACCCTTACTAACGATATTATTTTTTCAGATGACTCAGGAAGCCATAAATTTTAAAAAAAATAACTCAAATTTAGACTTCAAGAAAATGAGTTTAAACGAATTGAATGCACTACCTCATCATATAGGTATTTTAGATTTTAAAATCAGTAAGGCATCTTTTAGGATATTAAATATTTTAAATGATGATTCCTCAGCAGTTAAATTTTTTTGGAAAGATTCGCATGACACAGCTAGCTTAGATTTATGGTATGATATATCTAAAGAGCAAGGTTTGTATATTGATGTAGGAGCTCACACTGGACTTTATACTTTAACATCATTAATCTCAAACTCATCCAATAGGCTAATATCTATTGAGCCTTTGTATGTTAATCTTTCAAGACTATTAACAAATTTAAGACTGAATAACCTCCATAGGCAAGTTAGTCCTCATTTATTAGCTGTATCTAATTTTGATGGAATGTCTAAATTTAAAAATATTGAAGAAAACTCATATTTATCAAAGGGTGGTAAAATTGATAAAGATGGAATGCTCACTAAAACAATTAAGCTTGACTCACTTAAGATACCTAAAGATATGAGGGTTAAAGGTATCAAAATAGATGCAGAGGGAGAAGATTTTAAAATATTAGAAGGTAGTAGAAATATAATATCTATTCATAAACCAAAAGTAATTATTGAGGTTAGAAATGAAAATAAAAATTTTATCCAAAATTTTTTTAAAGAATATGACTATAAAATATTTTCAATTGACGAAAAGAAATCACCCTTAGATCTTAATAAAACCAATATTGAGAATGTAATAAATATTTATGCTGAAAAAAAATAAGCTTACTTTTTAATCATTTCTATTATTGATAATTAATTAGTATTTAAATTATTTTTTGATCTCAGTGGTAAAAATAAAATGAATATTGAGACTAAAGCCATCATTATTGCATTAATTAAAAATAGATATGTAAACTCTAAAGTTAAGGAGTATATTTCTGAAATTAAGAATACTGAGATTGGCCCTGAACCAAATGCTAAAATAAATTTGACTCCGTATACTAGGCCATGATACTTTTGAGGTGTAAATCTCCCAAGTAGAATATTTTCTGTAGGAAGAATACTTGCATTAAATACTGCAGCTAGAATACATAACATCACTAAAGAATAACCAGATATGTAAGCTATGCCAAGATAACACGGAAACTGAAGAAATATACCAATTAAGTAAATGGTTTTTAAATTATATCGATCAGCAATTAAGCCTCCAACAAATGTTGTAGCGCCAGAAATAAAATATATAATTCCTATCATAAACCCAATTTGAATAGAGTTTATATTACCAATACGTATTTCAAAAACTTTTGGTAATGCAGTTTGTGTATTATGAAAAGATAATCCAAGAGCAAACATAGATAAAAGCATTATTAGTGCAATTAAAATCATTTCATTTCTTGAATGATCTTGCTGATCATTTTTTATAAAATAATTCTTGTAAGATATTTTATCAATTAAGATTAAGTAAATAAGAATAAATCCAATAATAATAGAAATTAAACCAGGCAATATAAAAGCTAGCTGCCAATTTAGTAATTCTGTTAAAGTACCAGCTACAAATGCTCCGAAGCCTATACCTACCCCGCCAAAAATACCATTTACACCAAGCGCTCTTCCCTGTTTGTTTGCTGAATGAATAACCCAAGGAATACCCACAGGATGATAAATTGAACAAAAAAGCCCAAGAATTGATAATGAAAAAAATAAAAAAGAAACTGATGTGCTTAAACCACATAATATAGAAGCTAATCCCATTCCAATGAACATAATCGTCATTGTTCCTGAACGAGACCACTTATCACTTAACCAGCCAAAAGGAATCGCTCCTAACCCTATTAGTAGAGCTCCGAGAGACCATAATTTAATTAATTGATCGTAAGAAATATTCCATTCTTTTTCTATCGTCAAAACAATTACAAAATAAAATGCTGCAAACATATGCATGAGCGCATGTCCTATTGATGAAAATAGGAGTGTATAAAAAGTATTATTCAAACTCTTCGTAATTAATAGAAAGAGAATTTACACAATATCTTTTGCCGGTAGGTTCAGGACCATCATCAAATACATGGCCTAAATGGGCATCACATTTCGCACACATAATTTCAATACGCACCATTCCATGCGATCTATCAGTCTCTGTTTTAATTGCTTCAGGTGATATTTGTTCAAAAAAACTTGGCCATCCACAATATGAATCATATTTTGTAGAACTATTAAATAATTCATTACCACAGCATTTACATTTAAAAATACCACCATTAATAATTTCAAAATTTTTACCAGAAAAAGGAGGCTCTGTTCCCTTTTGCCTTGTTACATAATACTCATCTTCTGTGAGAAGAGATTTCCATTCTTGATCTTTTTTAATTATCTTTGACATATTTAAAATTTAAGTTTGAGAGTATTATTCCCAATAATATAAATATAGTTCCAATTAAATGAAATAAAGCAAATTGTTCTCCTAAAAAACTTATTGCCCATATTGAGCTAAATACAGGTACTAAGTGTAAAAATAATCCAGCTCTGTTAGCACCTATAATTGAGACTCCCATATTCCATGAAAAAAAAGAAACAATACTTGCAAATATGGCTACATAAATAATTATTAAGTAATCATAACTATTATTGGGAATAAAAGTAGAATTTGAAGACTCTATTAAATATATAGGTATAAGAAAAATTAGACCAATAAATATAAGCACTTCTAAAGTTGCAAGTTGAGAGAGATTTTTATCAATTTTTCTTAATAGTACTGAGTATACACACCATGAAAGTGCAGCAATAAACATCCAAATATCACCACTTGTAAATTTAAAAGAATAAAGATTATTTAAATTCCCTTTTAAAATAATACAAAATGCACCAACAACCGATAAAAATATTCCAGTAAATTGAAATAAACTTGTCTTCGTTTTAAATATTAACCATGAGAAACCAATTATTAGAACTGGTGTTACAGAATTCATAAGAGCAGAATTAATTACGAGTGTTGTTTGTAAAGATATATAAGTAAAAGAATTAAAGATTGTTACACCAAGAAATGCAATCAAACTAATTAATAAAAAATTTTCTTTATAATATTTTAAATTTTTTTTTATCTCCTTATAAGTAAAAGGTAAAAGTATAATAAAAGCTAAGCCCCATCGAAAAAAACTTAATTTAAAAGGAGACAAGTCTGTATTATATGCAATTTTACCAGCAAAAAAATTTCCAGACCAAAAAAAAGATGAGGCAATTATTAAAATAATAGCTAATAAATATTTATTAATCACTATTTATCAACTAGCGTCATTAAAGATGACGTGTCAAATCTATTACCTCCATTTTTTTGAACCTCTTCATAATATTGATCAACTATTTTTGTAACAGGAAGCATTGCGCCATTTTTATTAGCTTCATTAAAACAAATAGATAAATCTTTGCGCATCCAATCTACGGCAAAACCATAATCAAACTTTCCATCAAGCATAGTTCTATATCTATTTTCCATTTGCCATGATTGAGCTGCACCTTTGGATATTACGCTAAGAACTTTTTCCATATCTACATTGGATTTTTTTCCAAAAGCCATTGCTTCAGATAACCCTTGAACTAATCCCGCAATACAAATTTGATTTATCATTTTAGCTATTTGACCTGATCCAGATGGACCTATAAGTTCAACTGCTTTTCCATAAGATGTTAGAACTGGTTTAACAGTATTATAGTCTTTTTCATCTCCGCCTATCATTATAGACAAAACACCATTTTCTGCACCTGCTTGACCGCCAGATACAGGAGCATCAAGAAAACTCAATTTTTTATCTTTAAGTTTTTGATAATAATTTCTTGCTATCTCTGCAGAAGCTGTTGTGTGATCAACAATTATTGATCCTTCGGTTACTTTTGAAAGAATTCCATCTTTACCTTCCATTACTTCAATAATATCTTCATCACGTCCAACACACATAAAAACAATTTCAGAATTTTGAGAAGCTTCACCAGGAGTTTTAGCCATCCTACCTTTATATTCTTCTACCCATTTTTCTGCTTTAGCAGTTGTTCTATTAT
The DNA here is from genome assembly GCA_902514875.1 of uncultured Alphaproteobacteria bacterium. Classification (GTDB taxonomy): domain Bacteria; phylum Pseudomonadota; class Alphaproteobacteria; order HIMB59; genus CACPNW01. The sequence continues at coordinate 29,860 of CABXSY010000008.1, forward strand.
ATACAGTTACATTATAACCTTTGTTTTGAAGATGACCTGCCATTGGATAACCCATTACTCCTAAGCCAATAAAAGAAACATTTTTAATACTCATTAATATTCTCCTAATTTTTCTAAAATTTTTAAATTCAAATCTTCTGAATTACTAACAATTAAATTCTTATTCTTTTTTGTAAAGTCATATTTATTTTTATCAAAATCTATGTCGGCGCCTCCTGCTTCCCTAATAAAAAGAATGCCAGGAATATGGTCCCAGGGAGATAGTTTTGATAAAATAGCAAAATTTCTAATCCCAATGCCTATATCTATATATTCAAAACCAATGCATCTATAAGAATTTACTTCTTTAAATATGTTTCTAAATATCTTTAACTTATCTTTAAATCCTGGTTCCCAATACTTTGTACTAATTGATCCTATTGTTTCTTCAATTATATTGGTCTCTTTTGTAATAATTTTATTATTATTAATATAAGCACCTTCATTTATAATAGCTGAGCACATAATTTTTTCCAGCGGCTTATATATCCAAGAACGTAAAATTTTTTCTTTAAAAGTTAAAGCTATCATTATTGCAAATTTATCTCTACCGTTAGCAAAATTTGTTGTTCCATCTATTGGATCAACAGTCCAACAATATGCATCTTCGTTATAAAAATTTAATATATTTTCATTTCTAGAATATTCCTCTTCACCTATAAAATTTGAGGTAGGTAAAATTTTTAACAAATTATTTTTTAATTCTTTTTCTGCTTCTATATCAGCTACTGTAACTAAATCAGATCCATTTTTATAATAAATGTCATCTTCTGATAAATTGTTGAATTTTGGCAAAATGATATTTTTACTTACTTGAAAACAAATATCCTCTATGTCCTCTTGCTTTATATTATCCATTAATACATGCTTCAGTATACATTTCTGCTAGTTTCAATGTGATATTGCCAATTTTACCTTTATTGATTTTTTTATTATCAATTTTTAGAATAGGAGTGATAAAACTTCCAGAACTTGTTAAAAATACTTCATCTGCATTAACTAATTGCTTATGAGTAAATTGTTTTTCTACTAATTTAAGTTTAGTTTTTTTTATAATTTTTAAGAGAGAAGTTCTAGTTACACCTTTTAATATATCAGAATTAGCTGGATGTGTTATCAAATTATTTCTTTTAATAATCCAAATATTTGAAGATGTACCCTCAGTCACTTTTCCATTTTGTATTAAAATTGCCTCATAAGCATTTTTCTTTTTAGCCATATTTGCTGCTATAATATTTGGAAGTAAATTTACTGTTTTAATATCACGTCTTTTCCATCGAAGATCTTGGTATGTAATTGCATTTACTCCTACAAATTTCTTTCCAGGTAAATTAAAACTCTTATTTCTTGTATATAAAATTAAAGTTGGGATTAAATTTTTTTGATATTTATGCTCTCTAAATTGAATACCTCTTGTAATTTGTAAATATATTATACCATTTCTTGTTTTATTTTTCTTTATTAGATTCAGAAAAATTTTATTAAGGTTTTTTTTATTAATTTTAAATTTGATTTCTAATTCACGAAGAGAATATTTTAATCTCTTGAGATGAAAATCTAAATCAATTAAATTATTATCTAAAACTGCTATAACTTCATAAACACTATCTGCAAATTGTAATCCTCTATCCTCAATATGAATTTTAGCTGATTTAAAATTTATAAATTTGTTATTTATATATGCAAAATTTGGCATTAAATTAAACTTTTGATAAAAGTTTTTCTAGTTTTTTTATGCAGTTTGTTTCAGCAAAAAAAACAACATCATCATTTTCTTTAAAAACAGTTTGGCTATTAGGGATTATAATTTTTTTATCCCTTACAATTGAGCCAATACGTATACCTTTTGGTAATTCTAATTCTTTAAGATTTTTGTTACAAAGAAATGATTCTGATTGAATATCTGCCTCTATTACTTCTCCAAAACCTTCACCTATGGAATAATCGTTTCGTATTTTTACGCCTCTAACCTTTTCTAAAATTTTAGAAATTGTTATTATTTTTGGATCTATGGTCATATCAACACCAATATTAGACAATAAAGATGAATAATTACTATTATTAATCAAAGTTATTGATGTGTTGGCGCCTGCTCTTTTAGCTAGTAAGGATGATAGAATATTAACTTCATCGTCTTCTGTAATTGATATACAGTATCCTGAATCTGATATGTTTACCTCTTCAAGTATCTGATTATCCAAACCATCTCCACATGTCACTGTGATATTTTCTAAATTTGACGCAAGAAATTCTGCGCGTTCTTTATTAGCTTCAATGAGTTCAGTTTTTATATATGTTTCAGAATTTTCAATTAATTGTGCGAGTGAAAATCCTATATTTCCACCACCGATAATCACAGCTTTTTTTGCCTGCAATTCTTGATGGCCAAATTCAGATAAAACGTCTGTCAAATTATCAGTTTCCACAACTAGAAAGATGGTATCCTTTTTTTCAATTTTTGTTGAAGAATTTACTGTAAATTTTTGATCACCTCTAAATATAAACATAATGTTGGCTAAATAGTCAGGAAATTTTTCTGATAATTCTCTTACAGATAGGCCTGAATGTAAAAAATTATCCTCACATTTTAATCCAATTAATTTCAATTTTTTATCTGATAATTCAACCATATCTATTGTGCCGGGAGAAATTAATCTTCTAAATATACCTTTAGCAACTTCTTGTTCTGGAGAAATAATTGCATCTATTGGAAAATTTTCATCATTATATAAATTTTTCCAATCATTTTTTAAATAATCTTGTTGTCTTATTCTTGCAATTTTCTTTTTTATTTTAAATAAAGAGTGGCCAATTTGACAAGTAACCATATTAGTTTCATCACTTTTAGTAACTGCAATTAATATTTCACAGTCATGTGCACCGGCACTCTCTAAAACTGATGGCATACTAGGGGTACCATTTATTGTTTTGACATCCAAATTTTCAGACACCTTGTTTAATCTATTTTCATCTTCATCAATAACTGTAACTTCAAAGTTTTCGCGTGATAGTTTATCAGCTATGCTATATCCAACATCTCCAGCACCACAAATAATTGTTTTCATTGATTAGTTATTCTACTGTTATATCTAGTGATTTAAATTTTCTATAAAGAGCAGTTCTTTCCATTCCTGTAAACTCAGAAACTTTTGTTATATTACCATTAAATCTCTTAATTTGCGATATTAAATAATTTTTTTCAAACTCGGATCTTGCTTCTTTTAATGATAAATCCAGTGAATTATTGGAAGAATTTGACGCAGTTTCATCTCCCATTTGTAAAGCTAAATCATCAACCTCTAACTCTTTTATATTTTGATCTTGGTTAAGTATCAGACTTTTCTCAACATAGTTAATTAATTGAGATATATTTCCAGGCCAATCATACATTTGTAACTTAGTTAAGGCTTTAGAAGAAAATTTAAAATTTAAATTTCCTCCACTTTTTTCATTTAAATAAAAATTAAGGATCGGAAGAACATCCTCCCTCCTGTCAGAAAGGGAGGTAAATTTTATAAAGTCTGTTGAAATTCTATCATATAGTCTTTTAATAAAATTACCTTTTTCAATTTCTATTTCTAAATTTTTCTCAGTAATTGTAATAATTTTATGATTTAATTTAATATCAAGATCTTCAAAAAATTTTTTATTTTCTAGAAAATTTAAAAGTTTTTTTTGATAAAAATTTGGTAAGGTTTCAATATTGAGAAGTATTAATGAATTATTGTTTGATCGATAAAAAATATTTTCATTAATTGCATTTTTATTTTCCGCAAACATATTATCCAATGCTTCATTTGTAAGTTTTTTAAAATCAATTGATATAGGAAGCTTATCTTTATATGGTGAATTTTGATGTATTAAATTTGAAAAATGTTTTTTTCCTGTTCCAAATGGCCCTTCAATTAATAATCTTGAATTACTTGAACTCTGCTCATTTAAATGTTTGTTAATTTTTTTTATGAATTCTGAATTCCCTATTAGTGGTATAGCTTTAATTAAGGTATCTTTTAAATTTTTATTTTCACTCAATAATGATGAACTTTCTATTGCTCTCTTAGCAAGAATGATTAATTTATCACTATTAAATGGTTTTTCTAAAAAGTCGTATGCTCCATTTTTTATAGATTTTACTGCAAGATCAACAGTTCCATGACCACTTATAATAATAATTGGGATATTACTATTAATTGATTTAAATTCTTTTAAAATTTCAATACCATCTAATTTACTGTTAGATAGCCACACATCTAAAATAACTAAGTCGGGTTTAATTTCTTTGAATTTACTAATTGCTTCATCTGAATTAAGCGCAATAGATGTATTATAATTTTCATCTTTTAGAATTTCTGAAATAAGAAAACAAATATCCTTTTCATCATCTATAATTAATACTTTATGCATTGTATTCAAAATTAATTAGTGATGTTGTGCCTGCCATATTTTTATTTTTCTCAATTTTTATTTTACCGCCATGATCTTCAATAATTCTTTTTACAATAGATAGACCAAGACCAGTTCCTTTTGTTTTAGTTGTAAAATAAGGCTCAAATATTTTACTCAACATTTTTTCATCAATTCCTACACCATTATCCTTTATTTCAATTTTTATATTTTTAGCATCGGTAGCTATTAGTACTTCAACTGCAGGGTTAGGTATTTTTTCCACAGCTTCAATAGCGTTTTTAATTAAGTTACTGAAACATCTTGAGATTTGAAGAGTGTCAAAATGAAAATAAATATCATTTTCAGGTTTAATTAAATTAAGCTTTATATCTTTCCTTGTATTGAAATATAAAAGGAATGCCTCTTCTAAACATTTTGATAAGTTATCAAGCTTGATTTCTGCTTCAGGCATTCTCGCAAAAGATGAAAATTCATCGACTAACTTTCCAATATCATCTACTTGCCTTGATATTGTTTTAGTCAAAAGTGAAATATCCTCCTTATCTGTTTTTGCATCCAAAAATTTCTTTTCTATTCTTTCGGCAGAAAGTTTAATAGGGGTGAGAGGATTTTTAACTTCATGTGCTATCTTTCTTGCTATATCAGACCAAGCAGCATGTTTTTCTGCTAAAATTAAAGATGTAGTATCATCTAGGGCAACAACATATCCCTTAATTTTATTATCATTAATCTCTTTAATGACTCTAATATTAAAATTCCTCTGATCATCATATAATGTAAAATCGTATTGAAAATTTAATAATACTTTATTTGAAGTTTCAAAATTTTCGAATATCTTTTTCCATTCAGGGAAATAGGATAGAAAATTCTCATTTATTTTAAAAGTTTTAGTGCTTCTAAATAGTTTTGTTAAAGTTGTATTGTATAACAAAATATTAAAATTTTTATCTAAGGAAATTACACCTATTGTTAAAAGGCTTAAGATAGCCTCTATAAAAATTCTTTTTTCTTCATCTTCTTGACTTTTTGATATTAACTCATTTTGCTTATTCTCAATTTCAGAAATCATTTTATTATAAGATGATAATAATACTTTTATCTCCTGAAATTGATCTGTTTCACTAACTTTAGCATCAAAATTTCCTTCTGAAATTTTATTTGCAGATTTGATTAAGTTTGTAATTGGTTTACTGAGATTACTAGCTAGATTAAAACCAATCAAAATTGCCACTAATATAAAACAAATAGAGAAAAGAACAAATATCATTGAATAAGTTATTTGAATTCCTGAACTTTCCTCTTCTTTCATAGTATAAATTTCAAATGCCTCTTTTGTAGCGCTAATATGATCCCAGATATTAGTATTTAGATTTCTATTAACCTGCATATAAACATCATTTAAAAAGTTTATTTTTTTATAAGCTGTAATAGAATTTTTATTTAATTGGAAAATATATACACGATTTTGATTAACAATCTTAAATATTTCATTTGATGGCACTGAAAAATTTTTATTATTAGGATCTTTTAAACTTAAATATATATTGCCTTCCGTATTAAAAATATAAATACTTGAAATTGTTCTCAAGTTAATAAATTCACTTAAAGCCGTTCTAATTGATTGAATATTAACTTCATTATTTTGAGAAACTTTTAATATTTCTCTCATAATTAATTGAGTATCAGACACTATTTCAGCCTGTATTTCATTTTCATAATTTCTTGCTACGATATTAGAATTTACAACTGCATCCCTCACAGCATCTCCATACCAAGTTCTTAATTCTAAATTAAAGAAAAGTGATGTTATAATAACTAATCCAATAGCTGGGCCTAAAGCCATTGCAGCAAATAAATTTACAAATTTTATATATAATCGAGATTCATCATAACTTTTTCTTCTTCTCACTAAAATCAGAACAATTTGTCTTATAATTATAGAAATCAATAAAATGACAAAAATAACATCGGCCAATAAAAAAAATTGTAGTCTTCTAGGATCTTTTACTAAATCGTTGTTCGGTAACATTAGGTAGAATGTGATAGAAAAACTCAATATGATTAAAAAAATTAAAAAATAAAAAGATAATCTTGATAGATGTATAGATTTAAGTAATTTTGATAGGTCAAACACTGTGTACTTTAGTTAATTTTTCAAATAATGATTGTTTAATAATATGATTTATAAATTAAAATGAATAAAAATGCACTTGTAATTCTAGCTGGTGGAAAAGGAAAGAGATTTGGTCAAAAAATTCCTAAACAATTCTTAAAAATTGGAAATACGAATTTTTTAAATTATTTTATTTCAAATTTAGATTTATCAAATTTCGATATTATAAATATTTCCATAGATAAAAAATATCGAAACACCCATCTTAATCATAAAGCAGTTTCTGAGAAAATAAAAATTACTTATTCAAAACCTGGACCTACAAGACAAATTTCTTCTTTTAATGCTCTAAAAAATTTAAAAAAATTTAAAATTAAGAAAGTATTAATACATGATGCTGCACGTCCTTTGTGTAGTAATAAATTAGTTAAAAAAATTATTTCTAAATTAGATAAGAATACTAATGCAATTCCATATGTTGAATATAATGACAGACAATTAATAAAGAAAAGTAAATTGGAAACAAAAGCAATTAACGTACAAACACCACAGGGTTTTAACTATAATTTGATATTAAAAGAACATATCAAATATAAAAGTTTTGAATTTAATGATGATGCAGGATTATTACAAAAATCAAAAATAAAAATAAATTTTATTAAAGGAGAAAAAAATAATATTAAAATTACTTATCCAGAAGATATTCAGTTATTTAATTTATACAGAAAGGCAATAACAAAATATGGTATTGGTTACGATATTCATCAAATTGATAAGAATACTAAAAACGGATTAAGATTAGGAGGTATTAAAATTCCTTTCTCTAAATTAATTGGCCATTCCGATGCAGACGTTGTTCTGCATGCAATTTGTGATAGTGTTTTTGGAGCACTTTCTATGAGAGATATAGGTTATCACTTTCCCAACACAGATAAAAAATGGAAAAATGCAGATTCATCTAAGTTTATTATTTATTGTAGAGATAAACTTAAGGAAAAAGGTTATTCCATAATCAATCTAGATATAAATATAATAGCTGAAAAACCTAAAATTAATAAGTATGTTTCAAAAATGATTAAAAATATTTCAACACTACTGCAAATTAAAAATAACTCTGTGTCTATTAAAGCAACTACAAATGAGAAGATTGGTTTTATTGGTAATGGTGAAGGAATTGCAGCTGAGTCAGTAGTTCATATAACAAATGATAAAATTAGCTAATTTTTTTGTATCTTTATCATTTGCTGGATATATTAAATTAATACCGCCAGGAACTTTTGCATCTTTTTTATCCATAGTTATTTTATTTCCTATTGTTGAATACAAAATCATTTCTTTAGAAATATTTATAGCTGTTTTTATATTAATTTTTTTACTATCATTATTTTTTATTAATCAATTTTCTTCACACACCCAATCACATGACTCAAAAATAATAGTTATTGATGAATTCTTAGGAATATACTTAATTTTATTATTTTATGATCAAATTAAAATTATCAATCCTTATGTTACAATGATGTTAATTTTTATTTTATTTCGTTTTTTTGATATTCTGAAAATTTTTCCAGCAAATATAGTAGATAAGAGACTTAAATCAGCTTTTGGTGTAATTCTTGATGATTTAATAGCAGGAATATATACTATAATTATACTTTATATTTTCAATGCCTATTATTAAGCAAGTTATAGATAAGTTAATAAAAAAAAATATCTCAATTTCTGTTGCTGAGTCGTGTACAGGCGGACTAGTATCAAATACCCTTACCAAATACAGTGGAGTTTCAAAAATTTTCTCTTATGGAATTATCAGTTATTCTAATAAAGCTAAATCTAAATATTTATCTGTTTCAAAAATTAACCTCTCTAAATTTGGAGCTGTAAGTAAAGAAGTAGCTGAGGATATGATAAATGGTTTGTATAAAAATGAAAAAACACAAATATGCATTTCAACAACTGGTATAGCAGGCCCTAATGGTGGGACAAAGTTAAAGCCTGTAGGTTTAGTGTATATTGGAATTAAAGTTAATAATAATAATTATATTTTCAAAAAAATATACAAAGGAAAAAGATTGGACATACAAAGAAAAACTAAAAATTTTATATTTAGAAAAATTAGTGAGTTAATCTAATATTTCATCAGCTCGGATTTTAAATGATTCAATCATTTTATTTTCAATTAATGGAAAAAAAGCTTCAGCAATTTTTTGATGAAAAAATCTTTTAAATTCAAATTGAACATTAAAATGAATTAATGTTTGATTTTTTTTAAGTGATTCAAAAATCCAATTTGTTTTCAGATCTTTTAAAGGTCCTTCGATATATGTTGTGTTTATTGCAAGTTTTTTTTTATCAAATACAACATGTGAACCAAAAGTTTGAGGCATAAAATATTTGTACCAAACAACCATGTCTGCATAGATTTCTTTTTCACTTTTTGAATGTACTTTCATTGCTGAACACCAAGGGATAAAATAAGGATAACTCTCAATATCTAAAACGATATCAAAAAGACCCTTTGCGTCATGATCGACTATCTCCTCCCTATTTGATGACTTCATTGAATTGAATAAAGTTTATTTTTCCTATTTTCTTGCATTATTTTAAAATCATCAGATGCGTGATAACTAGAGCGAGTAAGTGGTGATGATGCAACCATTAGAAATCCTTTTGCGTATGCCATTTTTTTGTATTCCTCAAATTCTTCAGGAGTAATAAATTTTTCAAGCTTAGCGTGCTTTGGTGTTGGCGGTAAGTATTGTCCTATAGTAATAAAATCAACATTAGCTGCTCTCAAGTCATCCATTACTTGATAAACCTCTTCTTTAGTTTCACCTAAACCAACCATTAGACCTGATTTTGTAAATATACTTGGGTTTTTTTGTTTAATTTGACTAAGTAAATTTAAACTTACAAAGTATCGTGAACCCGGTCGAACTGAAGGATATAATCTTGGCACTGTTTCCAAGTTGTGATTAAAAACATCAGGTAAATTTTTTGATAAAATATCTATTGCTTCAGGTTTATTTTTAAAATCAGGCGTTAATATTTCAATTGTACAATTCGGATTTAGAGATTTAATAGAATCAATCACATTAATAAAATGTAATGCTCCACCATCGATTAAATCATCTCTGTCAACACTAGTAATAACAACATGTTCTAAGTTTAATTGTTTAACTGATTCAGCAATTCTAATAGCTTCACCGTGATCAATAAAATGTGGTTTACCAGTTTTAATATTACAAAATGCACAGGCTCTAGTACAAATATCTCCTAGTATCATAAATGTTGCATGTTTTTTTTGCCAACACTCTGCTATATTAGGACATGCTGCTTCCTCGCACACGGTTACAATTTTTTTTTCTTTTAAAAGTTTATTTGTTTCTTTAAAAAATTTTGAAGTAGGTGCCTTTACTCTAATCCAACTTGGTTTTTTGGGAATCGGATTTGATTTGTTTTTTACTTTTTCAGGATGTCGTGGACCACTCATAAGGGTTAAATAACTTCCATATCCAAGCTATTCAACCATATTTGAAAAGGATCTTCTAAAATATCGCCAAAATCTTTGAGTAATTTTGCCGCAACGGCACCATCTAATGATCTGTGATCTGCCGAAATGGTTGATTTCATTGTATGCCCTATTTCAATACTACCAGCATTAACAACGGGTTTTTCAATTATAGATCCAATTGCAATAATACTTGATTGTGGCGGGTTAATAATTGCTTGAAATTCTGTGATTCCAAACATACCTAAATTAGAGATAGTTATAGATCCTCCGCTATACTCTTCTGGTAGTAATTTATTTTGATTAGCTTTTTTTACTAGTGATTTTATTTCTGTTGAGATTTCAGCTAATCCTTTTGTATCAGCTTGTTTGACAATAGGGGTTATCAATCCTTCTTTTAATGCTACCGCAATTGCAATATCGATATTTTTATATTGATGAATTTTACCATTGACCCAAGAAATATTTGTCTCTGGATTTTTGGACATTGACATTGCGCATGCTTTAACAATAAGGTCGTTAAAAGAGATTTTAATATCACTATTTAAATTAATTTTTTTTCTTAAATTTATTAGTTTATCCACTCTTGTTTCAATAGTAAGATAAAAATGTGGAACTTCATTTTTTGTTTGTGTTGTTCTTTCGGCAATTATTTTTCTAATACTAGATGGCTCAATAACAGAAATATTTTCATCATTGATATGAAGTTCAAAATTTTGAATATCTTTTTTTATAATCCTACCATCAGGTCCTGACCCTTTAATAAGAGATAGATCAATATCGTTGTCTTTAGAAAATTTTTTAACAAACGGAGAAGCTAAATTAGTATTTTGTTTAGTGTTTGAATCTTTACTTCTTTCTATTATTTGAATGTTATCTACTTCAATATTTTCTTTAGGTGTTTCTGAAACTTCATTTTTTTCTTCACTGCTTACAGTTTGATCATTATAATCTTCTAATCTTTCATCTTTGCTACCATTGATTAGAGCAATGACGGAATTGACGGCAATTTGTTTATCTGGTGTTGTATCAATTAAATGTGTAATTTCTCCCTCATCAACTGCCTCAACTTCCATTGTTGCTTTATCTGTTTCAATTTCAGCTAATATATCTCCAGCTGAAACAGTATCGCCAATATTAACTAACCACTTATTAATTACACCCTCTGACATTGTGGGTGATAATGCAGGCATTAAAACTTTAATTGCCATTTATTTTATATAACTTACTTTTTTTGCAGCATTTATAATGTCATCAACTTGAGGAAGATATAATTTTTCTAAGCTCAGTGCGTATGGCATTGGAACATCCGCACTATTAACTTTTATCACTGGTGAGTCTAAATAATCAAATGCATCCCTTTGAACAATATTTGCAATTTCAGAACCAACACTACCAAATGGCCATGACTCTTCGACAGTGATTAGTCTATTAGTTTTTTTAACTGAATTTAAAATTGTTTCTGTATCCAAAGGTCGTAAAGTTTGTAAATCAATAATTTCTGTATCTAAATTGTATTCCTCTTTTAGTCTTAATGCAGCTTCTTTTGATTTCTGCAACATTATTGAATACGTTACGATTGTTAAATCTTTTCCTTCTTTTTCTATATTTGCTTTTCCAATTGGTATAGAGAAGTTAATGTCATTATTAACGGGACCTTTTAATCCATAAAGAATTTCATTTTCTAGAAAAATTACGGGATTTGGATCTGATATTGCAGATCTTAATAAACCTTTTGCGTTATAAGGAGTAGATGGAGCAATGACTTTTAAACCCGGCACTTGAGAATACCAAGAAGAAAAATCCTGACTATGTTGTGCAGCAACTTGGGCCGCAGCACCATTAGGTCCTCTGAAAACAATAGGGCAATTAATTTGTCCTCCAGACATGTAAAGTGTTTTTGCAGCTGAATTTATAATTTGATCAATTGCTTGCATAGAAAAATTAAAAGTCATGAATTCTAAGATTGGTCTCAATCCTTTAAATGCTGCTCCAACTGCTAATCCAGTAAACCCATGTTCAGAAATAGGAGTATCTAATACTCTTTCTTTACCAAATTCCTGGAGAAGACCTTGTGTTACTTTATACGCACCTTGATACTCGGCAACTTCCTCTCCGAGTATGAAAACTTTATTATCTTTTCTCATTTCTTCGGCCATTGTGTCTCTTAGTGCTTGGCGCATAGTAATTTCTTCTGAACTTAAATCTCTATCTTCTTCTATTTTAGGTGATGGTGTATCGATTATATCAGCTTTCTTATTCTCAATTTTTGTCTCAATATTTTTTTCAATTTTCTTTTCTTCAATCACTTTTTCAATAGAAACTTCTTTTTTTACTTCAACTTTTTCATTTGGATCACCAATAATCGCTATAGCTTTATTTACTGGAATATTGACTTCTCCTTCTTTAAATAAAAGATCAAGAACAACACCTTCATCTACCGCTTCTACTTCCATTGTTGCTTTGTCAGTTTCAATTTCAGCAATCAAATCACCAGCTTTAACAGTATCTCCTTTTTTAATTAACCACTTAGACAGATTCCCTTCTGTCATAGTTGGAGATAATGCGGGCATTAAAATTTCTGTGCTCATAATTTATAAATAAACATCCGTATAAAGTTCGCTGTTCTTTGGAAAAGGACTATTGGTTGCAAATTCAGCTGCATTTTTAATTTCTTCTAAAGTATCTTTATTAATTTTTTCAATTTCATCATTAGTTGCAATTTTTTTCTTTAAAATTTCAGCTTTGACTATTTCAATAGGATCGGTTTGCTTATAATTATCTAATTCTTCTTTTGTTCTATATTTTGCAGGATCTGACATTGAATGTCCTCTATATCGATATGTTTGTACTTCAATAATATAAGGTCCATTCCCTTCTCTGACATACTTACCTGCTTTATCTGCTGCTTCTATAACAGAGAACACATTCATCCCATCTACCTTCTCACCAGGAATACCAAATGCCTCCCCTCTTTTATATAAGTCTAATCCCGCCGCCGCTCTATCTACAGATGTGCCCATTCCATATTTATTATTTTCAATAATGTATAAAACAGGAAGCTTCCATAAAGCAGCTAGATTAAAAGCTTCAAAAACTTGTCCATTGTTCATCGCTCCATCACCAATATATGTTCTGCATATATTTTTTTCTCCATTATATTTATGCGTGAATGCTATACCGGTTCCAATTGGTACTTGAGCTCCTACAATACCATGACCACCATAAAAATTATTTTCCTTTGAAAACATATGCATTGAACCACCCTTACCAGCAGAATAACCATCTTCTCTACCAGTCAATTCTGCCATAATACGTTTTGGATCTAATCCCCTAGCAATCATATGGCCATGATCTCTGTAAGTTGTTACAACTGAGTCATTCTTATCAATTGTCATCAATATACCAACAACAACAGCTTCTTGGCCAATATACAAATGACAAAAACCACCTATTTTACCCATTCCGTAAAGTTGAGCTGCTCTTTCCTCGAATCTTCTAATCTTGAGCATAAATGAGTACATTTTGATATAATCTGCTTTTTGAAGTTTCTTCATATGATAATCTTTAATTATAATTAGGGTGATTTTTTGTCAAATAAATCAATCTATTCTATAATTATAACTGTTTCGTTTTCTGAAGTAAATCCTGTAACTTTCCTAAATGTCTCATCTAAATAGTCCAAATCTACAGTATTTGGTTGTAATCTTTTAATTCTATCTAAGTAAAATTCATTTTCCTTTTTTAATGACATATATTGTTCATTGTATTGAGCATTAAGATTTTTAAGACTGAAATATTTCAGTAATCCCCTCTCACCATTTATAAGAAAATAGAGAAGATAAACAAATAGAAAAAAAGTAAACAAAAAGGATAAATAGAAATAAAATTTATTTTTTAAAACTAAAGATTTATTCATTTATTATACAAATAGCATATTTAAGATCAAAACTGTCAATTATTTATTATTTAAGATGGATGATCCAGCATAATTTGCTTTACCTTGTAATGCTTCTTCAATTCTTAACAATTGATTATATTTTGCTGTTCTATCTGTTCTAGATAATGATCCTGTTTTGATTTGACCTGCTGAAACACCAACTGATAAATCAGCAATCGTTGTATCTTCAGTCTCACCTGAACGATGTGAAATTATAGTAGTAAAATTATTTTCTTTAGCTAATTTAATTGATTCTAAAGTTTCTTTTAAAGTTCCAATCTGATTTACTTTAACTAAAATAGAATTTCCCGCACCCTCTGAAATACCTTTTTGCAATCTTGTTTTGTTTGTAACAAATAAATCGTCACCAACTAACTGAACTTTTTTCCCTATTGTTGATGTTAAATTAGACCAGCCATCCCAATCATCTTCTGACATACCATCCTCAATAGAATAAATAGGATAAGCATTTACTAATTTCTCTAAATATTTTATCATCTCATCAGAAGACAAAACAATTTTTTCTCCCTGTAAATCATATTTATTATTTTTGTAAAATTCAGTTGATGCAACATCAAGTGAAAGATAAATATCCTTTCCAGGTTTAAAACCTGCATCCTCGACTGATTTTAAAACCGTTTCTATGACCTCACTAGAAGTATTAATATTAGGAGCAAATCCACCTTCATCACCAACATTTGTATTTAAGCCTTTTGATTTTAAAAGTGATTTTAATGAATGAAATATTTCGCAACCATATTGAAGTGCTTCTGAAAAATTATTAGCGCCAATAGGAGCAACCATAAATTCTTGAATATCAACATCATTATCTGCATGAGAACCTCCATTAATAATGTTCATCATTGGAACTGGAAGACTCATTGTATGTCTCTTACCAAGAAAAGAATACAATTCATGACCTTCAGAAGAAGCTAAACATTTTGCAAAAGCTAAACTCGCGGCAAGTGTTGTATTAGCACCTAAATTTGATTTATTTTCCGTACCATCTAGTTCTAATAAAAAATCATCAAAAGAAGAAATATCTTCAAATGATTTTCCTACTAGTTCGTTAGAAATTGTATCATTAATATTTCTTACTGCTTTCAAAACTCCTTTACCTTTATATTTGGATTTATCATTATCTCGCAATTCTAGAGCCTCATGCACTCCAGTAGATGCTCCACTTGGAACCGCAGCTCTTCCAAATGTAGAATTTTCAAATTCTATATCACATTCAACAGTAGGATTTCCTCTACTATCTATTATTTGTCTTGCTTTTATATTCGTTATTTTAGGCATTGTTTTTCGCTATATCATCAAATTTTTTAAGTTGAACTAATAAATTTTTTAAATCTTTTATATTAATCATGTTTGGTCCATCACTAGGAGCATTATCTGGATCATTATGTGTTTCTAAAAATAAACCAGCTACACCAATAGATATAGCAGCTTTGCATAAAGAAGGGATATGTTCTCTTTGACCACCACTTTTATCACCTAATCCTCCTGGTTGTTGAACGGAATGAGTTGCATCAAAAATTACCGGGTATTCATATCTTTTCATAATATCTAAACCTTTAAAATCATTTACTAGTGTGTTGTAACCAAAAGATGTTCCTCTTTCAGTTATCATAATGTTTTTATTATTTGTAGTTTCTATCTTGGTAAAAATATTTTTAACGTCAGTTGGTGATAAAAATTGACCTTTTTTAACATTAATAATTTTATTTGTATTACCTGCAGCTAATAATAAATCTGTTTGACGGCATAAAAAAGCAGGTATTTGGAGTATATCAATAATGCTATCTTGACTTAATTGATTACATTGATCTTCATTATGGATATCGGTTAGTATTGGTAAATTTAAATTAGTTTTAATTTTTTCAAATATTTTTAATGCTTCATCAAGCTTAATACCTCTGTCACTATTAATACTTGATCTATTTGCCTTATCAAAACTAGATTTAAAAATTAAACTAATACCAACATTATCACATATTTTATGTAGCTGTTCTGCTATCATCATTGAGTGACTTTCATTTTCTATTACGCATGGACCTGCAATTAAAACAAATGAAGAATTATTTGAGATAGAAAAATTTTTTAGATTGATATTAATCATTAATTGCAGCCTTTATAAATGATATGAAAAGAGGATGAGGATCTAATGGTCTTGATTTTAACTCTGGATGAAATTGAACTCCTATAAACCATTTATGTTTTTTACTCTCAAGCACTTCAGGTAATAATCCATCTGGCGACATACCACTGAAATAATAACCTTTGTTTTCAAATTTTGATAGAAATTTCTGATTTACTTCGTATCTATGTCTGTGTCTCTCGCTAATTACTTTATTTTTATATATAGAAAAGATTTTTGAATTTTTTTTCAAAACAGCTTTGTATGCTCCAAGACGCATCGTTCCACCCTTGTCACTATTTTTATCTCTTTTTTCGATCTTATTTTTATTTACCCATTCTGTCATTAAACCTACAACTGATTTAGTAGTTTTCTTGAATTCTGAAGAATGAGCATTTTTAATTTTTAGTACATTTTGTGCTATTTCAATAACAGCTAACTGCATTCCAAGACAAATTCCAAAAAAAGGAATATTGTTTTCTCTCGCATATTTGATGGCATTAATTTTTCCATTAATACCACGAATACCAAAACCACCCGGAATTAGAATTCCATCAGAACCTTTTAATTGTTTCATTAAACTAATGTTTTTTTCTTTTTCAGAATTAATCCATTGAATATCTACATCAGCAGAATTTTCTATACCTCCGTGAACCAGTGCTTCATTAAGTGATTTATAACTATCTTTAAGATTTGTGTATTTTCCTACTACTGCAATTTTTACTTTATGTTTTCTTTTTTTAATTTTTTTTTGAAGATCGATCCAAGGCTTTAAATTTAGTTTATGATTTTTTGGTTTATAACCCAATTGTTTAAGGAGAGCTTCATCCAAACCATATTTAGAATATAACGAAGGAACTTCATAAATTGATTTAGCATTCAATGCAGGAATTACTGACTCTTTTTTAACATTACAAAATAAAGATATTTTAGAAATTGAATCATTATCTATTGGTTGTTCAGATCTACACATAATTATATCTGGTTGAATACCAGCATTGAGAAGTTCTTTAACTGAATGTTGAGTAGGTTTCGTTTTTAACTCACCTGCTGAACTTAAATATGGAATATAAGTCATATGAATTAATGCTGATGAAATATTTTTATCATTTCTAATTTGTCTTATTGCTTCTAAAAAAGGTAGGGATTCAATATCTCCGACTGTCCCCCCTATTTCATAAATTGAGATATCTTCATTTTTTAAATCACTATTAATAAATGATTTTATTTCATTGGTAACATGAGGAATGACCTGAATTGTTGAGCCAAGGTAATCTCCCTTTCTTTCTTTTTGGAGAACATTGGAATAAATCTTACCTGACGACACGCTATCTGATTGTTTAGCAGATTGATTTGTGAATCTTTCGTAATGACCTAGATCTAAATCTGTTTCCGCACCATCATCGGTAACATAAACTTCTCCATGTTGATATGGACTCATTGTTCCCGGATCCACATTTAGATACGGATCTAACTTTCTAATCCTTACTTTAAATTTTCTACTTTTTAGAAGAGTTGCTAAAGAGGCTGAGGCTATACCTTTTCCAAGAGATGATGCGACACCACCCGTAATAAAAACAAAATGCATTACGGAATACCGTGATACATAATAGATCTATTTATAGCAAGATATAATTAATTATTTTCTGGTATAGATGGTTCTTCGGAAGATTCTTCGGTATTAATCGAAGGAAGTGACTCTAATACATTACGATCTGATCCAATAGATGCAGTTATTGTTAGAACAACACTCATTATCATGAACAATCCTGCAGTTATTGCAGTTAACCTAGAAAGTAAGTTTGCAGTGCCTCGCGCTGACATTAATCCAGTTGAAGTTCCACCGCCAAGACCTAAGCTATCGTTATCAGAACCTTGTAATAAAACTAAGATAACTAAAGCAATAGCAAGTATAAGCTGAATTATTACTAACGTTGTCATATTTGCGCTTTATATTAAATTGATTCTATTTATCAAGAAATAATTGTATTGAATTCATCAACTTTTAATGATGCCCCACCAATTAAGCAGCCATCTACTTGACTTAATTCAGTAATTTCATTTGAATTTGAAGATTTAACAGAACCTCCATAAAGAACCCTAAAGTTCCTAAATTTAGTATCAAAATTTTTAATGAGTTCGTGTACTTGATTTATCTCATCCAAAGTTGGTGTTAATCCAGTTCCTATTGCCCAAACTGGCTCATAAGCAATTAATGCATTTTGATGATTTGCTAAATTGGGAATACTATCTTTAATTTGCGTAGATAAGATTTCTTCTGTTAAGTTTTTTTCTTTCTGCTCTAAGGTTTCACCTATGCATATCACTGGTATAATATTTTCCTCAATAAGGTTTGAACTTTTAATGTGTACATTATTATTTGTTTCAGCAAAATATTGTCTTCGTTCAGAATGTCCAACCAAACAAAAATCAATATTATTATCTCTCAGCATTGAGGCGGATAATTCTCCTGTGTAAGCACCCTCTTTATAAAAAGAGACATCTTGTGCGCCACAAAATATGTTTTCATTATTTCGTTTTAGTGATTTTAAGTAAATTGAAGGCGAGCAGATAATCGTACAATTATTAGAATTAACTTTTAATTTTTCATAATAATCTTTTAAAAATGAAGAATTTCCATTTAATTTCCAATTTGCAATAAAAATTGAGGAATATTTATCAAGATTTACCATAATTACTTTTATTTATAGAAACTAATATTATAGAAGCAATAGAAATTTTATGAGAGCAATTAGAAATTCTTGGATTGGTATTGGATTAGCCATACTTTTTGCAGCAAGCTTATTCTTTTTTCGTGGCTCACAAAGATATTCCAATTTATTCAATTCTGATAATTTTGTAGCAAATATTTCAGGCACACCTATTTCTACTACAAAATTTCTTAGATCAATGGATATGAACATTAATCGATTTTCTCAAATGATTGGAAGTGAATTAACAGGCGATCAAATAAGGAATTTTCAAGTTCATCAAATTGCGCTTCAATATTTAGTCAACAATGCAATTTTTGAAAATGAGTTTGATAAAATAAATTTCGTTTTAGATGATACTACAATTGCTAAAGAAACAAAAAGAAACTTTCCAGATCTTTACATTAATAACAAACTAGATGATGATATATTAAATACATTCTTAAGAAATCAAGGATTAAAAATTGAGGATCTTGTGGATTTAATAAATTATGAAACTAGGGCTAATGTATTTGATAACCTTTTCTTTCAAAAAAATTACCCATCACAATTGCAAATAAATTTTAATAAGCACGATAACCAGACTAGAGAAATAGAGTTGCTTAAAATATCTTACAACAATATTAAACTTGAAAACTACAGCAAAGATCAAATTACAAAAGATAATAAAGAGCTATTAGATTATTTTAATAATAACTCTTCCGCATATATGACAAAAGAAGAGAGAGATATTTCATATATATTAATCAATAAAAATGATTTTAAAGATAATTTTTCACCTTCAGGAAATAGTATTGAGGAATATTATAATAATAATAAAAAATTATTTATTAATCCAGAAGAGAGAAGCTT
>CABXSY010000009.1 GCA_902514875.1 uncultured Alphaproteobacteria bacterium
TAATAGTTGTTACATCATCCAGTGATAGTTTTATATTTAATTCAATAGAATTTTTAATAAAATCAAAATTTTTAACATTCATATTCCTTTTTTTGAAAGTTCTAAAATAAAAAAAATAAAAGCTTAATCTGAATCAATACAATGTTTACTAAATACAAAATGTCCTGAATATATTTCAAGATGTTTAAAATTGTTATCAGTTTTTAAAGTTTTAAAATAATCTGGATGGAATTTAGGAATAGCTCCTTTCGTGCCAGAGTGATAATGAGTAAAAGTTTCTTGCTTATTCAAACTATCTAAAAACATTCTGAATGTGCTTCCAGCAGTTTTAGGTATAAGAAGAAAAATTAATTTTTTTTTATTTAAAATCATAATTAAGAAAACTTAATCTTTTAAGTCTATGAATAAATATAACTTAATAGACTTAAATGTAAAAAACTAGTAAAACTTGAATATATAAACAGGGAGTATGGCGGAACTGGTAGACGCGCCGGATTCAAAATCCGGTCACTTCGGTGGTGTGGGTTCGATTCCCTCTACTCCTACCACAGTATTGTTTTTTATAGCTGTTAATAACAAAAACGAAATACCTAAAAAAATAAAACCTAGTGCGTACATATTAAAAGTTAATCCAAAGATTGATGCAGAAAATCCAACAATTGCTGGACCAAATAAAGCCCCTGCTTGACCTATGCTAGTTATATGAGAGATAGTTTTAGGCATGGGTTCTTTAGAGATTTTAACAGCTAATCTAATTACTATGGGTAAAAGATTTGATGTAAAAAATCCAAAAATTATCATAGCTAAAAGAATTATATATATGTTCATTGTCGTGATACTAACTATCAAAATTATTGATCCTATTATGGAAAAGTAAGGACCTACAATTTTTTCATTAAACAAACTGATAAGATTTGATGCTAAAAAATTGCTAATTATTCCTCCAATATTAAAAAAAAGTACTATTGAGCCAGCCATAAAAATAGCTGCATTAAGATCATTGAGCAGCCACAATGATGACCATTGTGCAATTATTCCCATTGAAGCAAAAATAAGCATATTTATGAGTCCAAATATAAGAACACCTTTACTTGGAAGAGTAAATTTTGAACCTTTGCTCACAATGTCATATTTTCTTGGTAATCCAAAAAAATAAATTGTTACGGCTGAAAAGATAAAAATAAAGCCAAAAAAAATAAATATATTAATGGGATTAAAATTATACCCAAGTGCAACACTAGCAGTTATTGAACCACAGATTACACCTACTGAAAAAGCTGATTTAAATATAGGGTTTAGAATTTCTGCAGTTTTTTTTTCAATAATACTAACTTGTAACAAAACATTTGGTACCTGTATGCCCATAGCTAAACCCCAAACAGATGATACAATTAAGAAAATAAAATAACTTTCTGAAAAAAAAACTATAAAAGGTAAAAAAGATATAATTGTTCTTGAAATGACAATACAATTTTTTGTTCCAATCTTTGGAGTCAAAAAAAGTGTAGTTGCTTGATTGGAGATTATACTAAATAAACCAAATAATGTTAATCCAAATGAGAATTCTACTTTTGTAATTTTTAATATTTCTAGTAAAATTGGAACATGAACCATATAAATAGTTAATAGAAAAATATTTAATGAGCCTACTGAGTAAGCGATATAAAAAGATCTTTTTAATTCTTTATATTCAGACACAATATTTAATCTTTCAAAACTATAGTTTTTAAACTAATCTTAATGATTTTGAGATGTTTGTATTTGATTATCTATTTTTTTTTTACTTTTGAACATAATTAAATACATTAATAGAGAAATCAGAAACATAATTGCTCCTAAAACATACATATTAAATGTTAGGCCAAATGTTTCTGCAGAAATTCCAACAACTGCAGGTCCAAATATAGCTCCTACAAAAGCTATGCTTGATATATGAGAAATAGTTATAGGTATTGGATTATTTGAGTGCCTTACAGCCTGCCTAAATACGATAGGCATAACATTTGAAATTAAGAATCCAAATATTGTTATAGATACAAATATAATAGTAATATTTTGAGTAATTATACTCAATAATAATATTATTGATCCGACCATTGCAAAACAAGGACCTACAATTAATTCATTAAATTTTTTAATTAATCTAGAAGCGAAAATATTGCCAATGATCTCACCGGCATTAAAAAAAATTACAATTGAACCAACTAGATATATTGGGGCTGACAAATCGGTAACAAGCCAAAGAGGAGACCATTGAACAATTATTCCCATAAACGCAATAATAAACATATTAATAGATGCAAATAAAATGATATTAAAATTTGGAACTGCAAATCTTGGATTATCATTCACTACATCATATTTTTTTTCTAAACCAAAAAAATACATTGATACTGATGAAATAAATACAAACAAGCCAATGAAAAAAGTTGTGTAAATAGGATCAATGTCAAGTCCAAGACAAATACTTGATATTGCCGCACCACTTAAAAAACCAAAATTAAAAGAGGATTTAAAAATTGGATTAAGAATTTTTTTAGTTCTTTCCTCTATAATAGCAACTTGTGTAAAAATATTTGGCGCTTGTATTCCAATAGAAATTCCCCAGAATATAGAAACTAAAATAAAAATATTATAGTTTGAAAAATAAAAAATATAAAATGGAATAAAGGAATACATTACTCTTGCTATTATTAAGCAATTTGTACTTCCAATTTTTGGTAATAAAAAGCGCGTGGTCAATTGATTAGTGATTACATTAAAAATTCCAAAAAATACGAAGCCTATTGAGAATTCAGTTTTTGACATTTCTATTAACTCAAAAAGAATTGGGGTGTTAACCATAAATGTACTAAAAATAAGTGTTGCAAATAATCCTTGAGAAAAAGTTGCAAAAAAAGCTGTTTTTAAATCTTTAGTTTCTGTAGTTTCCATTTAAAAATATTGAGAAGATAAATTTTTTAGATTTAAAATCGTTATTAGTATAAGTCAAAATTATTTATATTGTAATAATTAATGAATTTTCTTAAAAATATTTACATTTGGACTTTAAAAAAAGCCGAACATAAAAATGCAAAATGGTATTTAAGCTTAATATCATTTGCAGAGAGTTCATTTTTTCCAATTCCACCCGATATACTTTTGATACCAATGGCATTGGCTTTAAAAACAAAAGCTTTATTTTATGCTTTTATATGTACTTTGTCTTCAGTTCTAGGAGGTGTATTTGGATATGCAATTGGATATTTTTTTTTCAATTCAATTGGTTTGTATATAGTTGAATTTTATCATTTAGAAAATTCGTTTAGTATTTTTGAAAATTATTATAAAGAATTTGGTATTTTGATTGTTTTGGGTGCTGGTATAACTCCATTTCCTTACAAGTTTATTACAATTGCAAGTGGTGTATTTGGATTAAATATTTACTTATTTGTTATAGTTTCTATAATTGGTAGAGGCCTTAGATTTTATTTAATTGCAATACTGCTGTATTTTTTTGGTAAAAAAATAAAACTATTTATTGATAAATATTTTAATATCTTATCTATTACATTTTTTATTTTACTTGTTGGTAGTGTGTTTATAATTAGATTTTTATGATCATTCGTAATTGGACTTTACTTTTATTTATCATTTCCCTGATTTCGATATCAACCGCATTAATTGCAGAGTACTTCTTTAATCTGCAACCATGTGAGTTATGTTTAAAACAAAGACATCCATATTATTTAATTTTAGTAAGTTTAGTTTTTATTTTTATTATTAAAAATTTAAATAAAGTTGTGTTTTATTTATTGATTCAATTAGCTGCAGTTTACGGTCTATTTTATTCTATATGGCATGTTGGAGTTGAAAATAAAATTCTTAAAGGTCCTTCAGGCTGTTCAGTAATGTTAACGAATAGTGAGAATGCTTCCGACCTTAAAGCGCAGATATTATCAAAGCAAGTAATCAGTTGTGATGAAGTTATTTGGAGTTTTTTTGGCATTTCTGCTGCTTCAATTAATACGCTTGTTTTACTAGTTATTTTTATTTTAAATGCTATTTATTTATTTAAGAACTATGGCATTACAAAAGAAAAAAACGTCTAAAAAAAATTCTTCATCAGGTAAAACTACTCATAGGGAAGTTTTAGAAGAAATCATAAGAGTTGATCATGCTGGTGAATATGGTGCAACCAAAATATATGATGGTCAAATAGCAATATTTGGCAAAAGTTCAAAGCTTGGTAAAACAATTCAACATATGGCAGATCAAGAACAAGAACATATTGATAAATTCAATGAACTTATTTTGGAACATAGAGTTAGACCAACTGCTCTCCTTCCTTTGTGGAATGTTGCGGGTTATGCACTTGGCGCGTCCACAGCATTAATGGGAGAAAAGGCTGCTATGGCTTGTACTGTTGCTGTTGAAAAAGTAATAGGTGAACATTACCAAGAACAATTGGAACTCTTAGGAGATGATCATAAAGATTTAAAAAAAACAATTTCTAAATTTAGAGATGATGAACTTGAACATCACGATATTGGTATAGAGCATGATGCTGAAAGTGCACCAGGATATAAAATTATGTCAAAAGTGATAGAGCTCGGATGTAAAACAGCAATTGCCATTTCAAAAAAAATCTAATTTTCTAGTTCTGTATCCCAGTATAAATAATCTCTCCAAGTCTCATGCAAAAAGTTAGGAGGAAAATTCCTACCATTATTTTGCAGTTGAATTGAAGATGGTCGTAGAGGTTTTTTAAAAAGTTTCATATCAGTGTTCTGAATAAGTTTTCTTCCTTTTTTTAAATTACATGACGTACATGCTGAGACAACATTTTCCCAAGTAGTTTTTCCATGCAGACATTTTGGCACTAAATGATCAAATGTTAATTCGTTAGCTGGAAAACGATTAGTGCAGTATTGGCAAGTAAAATTATCTCTCAGAAAAACATTAAAACGAGTGAAGGCAGGTCTTCGTTGTGGAGTTACATAATCCTTTAAGGCAATTACACTTGGCAACTTAAAAGTAAGGTTTGGAGAATGAACTTCGTGCTCGTAATTTTCTATAACTGAGACTCTTTCAAGAAACACAGCTTTGATAGCATCTTGCCATGAACATAAAGAAAGTGGGTAATAAGATAGCGGCCGAAAATCAGCATTAAGCACCAAAGCTGGATTTTCTGCGGCACTCATTTTAGTTTCTACTCACCCAAGTCATGATATTTAGATAGTAATATAATATTAAGATTCGATTACTTTAAATATTTTTTTTAATAAAATTTTGGAAAAAAGTTATTGTTTCTTGTGACATTGTATGCTCGTCACTTTCAATAAGATAATTTTCATAATTGTAGTTATACTTTTTTAAGACTTCAAGTGACTCGTTGTAATTGGAAATAGGTAAAACAGTATCTTGAGCGCCATGAGAAATAAAAATTGGTGTTTTTAAACATGCATTATTAGGCTTATGCTCTTTTGATATAATTCTTGAGGATATAATTGCTAAACCTGCCAACTGATTTGGAAGTATTTGCCCAAGTTCAAAAGCCATCATACCTCCTTGAGAAAAACCCATAACAAAACAATCGGTCATTTTTAAATTTAAATTTTCTAACAAAAGAGAAATAGAGTTATAAATTTTTTCAACATTCTCAGATATTTTTTTTTTGATTACATCATATTCTTTTACACCAGCATTAGAAATATGAATACCATTGAGATATAATTGAAACCATTCATAACCCATAGGATAATCTTGAATTGTATCTGGTGCGTTTAATGCAACATATTTCATCCCCCAGTCATCTTGATCAATTAAATTTGCAATTTGAATGAAATTAGTAGCGTTATCTCCATATCCATGAAGCATAATCATCAATTTTTTTGGGTTTTGGTGTTTGGTAATTGACGGACCTTTTAAAATATCAACCATAAACAAACACTTTGCTTAAGTTATCTTGTTTCATAGAATAAAAGTTTTATATAGATATTATTATGAGCACAATGCAAATAATACTTGTCTTATTTATGGCTGCAACACTAGCAGTTGTTGTTGTTGGTGTTATTGCTATGGCAGTTAATGGAAAACTTAACAAAAATCACAGCAATAAATTAATGCGTTTAAGAGTATTATTTCAAGCAATTGCTATATTTGTCTTTGTTGTAATTGTTTGGTTAGCTAGAAATTAGCAAATTAGAGTCTAGAAATATTTCATAATATTTAGTATATAGTTGCCAGGTTTATATGGGCATTCACTTTAATCACAAATCTAAAGCGGGAGACCGCAAAATGCAGAAAGAGCTTAAACTTAAACAGAAAGCTGAAGAACGTAAAAAGAAACGTGAAGAGCAAGAAAAGCTTAAAATGGAAGAGGAAATGCGTAAACTCGAAGAACTTACAAGACCTGATAAAGAAGAAAATAAGTAGTTTTTGAATTAATTTTTAAAATTATCTAACTAGGTAAAGGATAATGTTCAGCTATAAATTTTTTTAGAATTTCTAATGTTTGGTCTGCTTCTTCTAAGAGCATCATATGACCACAATCTTCAATAATCTTTACTTCAGAGCCTTTAATATAATCAGCAAGAATTTTTCCATCTTTTAAACGGCACATTCTGTCTTGTGCGCCTAATATAGAAAGGGTAGGTAAATCCAATTTCTTAGCAACCTCAGGTCCATTTTTATAATTATCACATGCTCTAAAATCGACACCTAGAGTATCTTTGATTTCTTTATTTTGAACAATCATGGAGCCAACATTTAGGTGGTATAAACCTGGAACAGGATGACCTCCAAAATGTCCTGCAGGACCATGCGCAAAATCCATCATAAGATCTACAGCTTTAGGATTACTCTCTTCAGCAAGCTTTAATAATTCGGGGTTCATTGGAATTGCAGATGCACCACCCATAAGAGTTAAAGTTTTAATTTTTTCTGGATGTTGAGCAACGCATTCCATTGTTATAAGACATCCTTGAGAATGTCCAACTAGTGAAGCTTCTTTACATCCAACCGCTTCAATCACATCACCAACCCAATCTCCCATTTCTTCAATCGTTTTTAAACTTTCACCAGAAGAAAGTCCGTGACCTGGAAGATCAATTGCTAAAACACTATAACCACGGAAGGCAAAATAGCGTGTTTGTAAAACCCAAACCATGTGACTTAGTCCACTACCGTGAACGAATATAATAAGAGGTTTATTTTTATCAAAAGGCCTGCCTCCAGTGGAGGCAAACGTGTCTATACCGCGAACTTTAAACTTCATTTATTTGTTTGCAACTAAACGAGGTTTTTTTGCAGCTCTAAATCCATCTTCGAAATCGTTTACGATATCATCAAAGTCCTCTAAGCCAACGGACAATCTAATCATGTCATGAGATAATCCAGCAAATTTTAAAGTTGCCTCATCCATTTGTGAATGAGTTGCTGATGCAGGATGTATAACTAATGTTCTTGCATCACCCACATTTGCTAAATGAGATGCTAGCTTAACATTATTAATAAAGGCAGCACCTGCTTCTTTTCCACCTTTAATTCCAAAGGCAATCATTGATCCCGTGCCCTTAGGGAGAATTTTTTCTGCAAGTTCCTTATCTGGATGACCAGGTGCACTTGCATGAGAAACCCAAGCAACACTTTCATGATTTGATAAATACTCAACCATCTTCAAAGCATTGGAACAATGTTTTTCCATACGAAGAGAAAGAGTTTCAAGTCCGTGTAAAATGTTCCATGCATTTTGAGGAGCTAAGCAAGGTCCCATGTCTCTCATTCCTTCAGCTCTTGCCATCATTGTAAATGCCGTTGGGCCAAATTCTTCAGCAAATGATAACCCATGATAACCTTCGTAAGGCTCAGTCATAGTTGGGAACTTATCATTCTGCATCCAATCAAATGTTCCACCTTCAACTAAAATTCCTGCCATAGAAGAGCCATTACCGCTCATCCATTTAGTTAATGAGTGAACGACAAGATCTGCGCCATGTTCAAAAGGTCTACATAAATATGGAGTTTGATAGGTACTATCAATAATAAGTGGGATACCTGCTTCTTTAGCAATGTTTGATACTTCAGGCATGTTCATCAATTCATTACCCGGATTACCAACAAGCTCACCAAAAATACCTTTAGTATTTGGTTGAATAGCTTTTTTGAAACCTTCTGTGTCTCTTGGTTTTACAAAAGTTGTTTTAATGCCAAACTTAGGAAGTGTTAATCTAAATAAGTTTACTGTTCCCCCATAAAGCTGAGAAGAAACAACCATGTGATCACCAGCATTACAAAGAGTCATGATGGTTAAAAATATTGCACTCATTCCGGATGCGGTTGCAAGAGCAGCTGTTCCACCTTCTAGTGCACAAACTCTCTCTTCTAAAACTTGTACTGTAGGGTTGGACATACGACTATAAATATGACCACCTCTTTCTAGATTAAAAAGTGCTGCCGCATGGTCAACATCATCAAACATATATGAAGTTGTTTGATAGATTGGTACTTGTCTTGAGCCAGCGTTTTTACTTGGCTGATAACCAGCATGAAGACTAAGTGTGTCAAATTTATATGTTTTTGGATCCATTTATAACTCCTTTGCTTTTGTTCTTAATTCAAATTTCTGTATCTTCCCAGTTGAAGTTTTTGGTAACTCACCAAAGATTACATTCTTTGGTCTTTTAAATCCAGCCATATTTTCCTTACAAAACTGTATAATTTCCTCTTCTGTGGCATTTTTTCCAGGCGCTAATTCAACAAATGCACAAGGAGTTTCACCCCACTTTTCATCTGGCCTAGCAACAACAGCAACAAGAGACACAGAATCATGTTTTGCTACAACGTTCTCTACCTCAACTGAGGAAATATTTTCTCCACCTGAAATGATAATATCTTTAGATCGATCCTTTATTTGAATGTAACCATCAGGATAAACAACGGCTAAATCTCCAGAATGAAACCAGCCATTCTTCATAGACGTTTCTGTGGCTTCTTTATTTTTATAATATCCTTTCATTACAACATTACCTCTAATAAGTATCTCTCCCATGGTCTTACCATCCATAGGAACACATTGATAACTTTCTGGATCAGCAACAATGACTTCTTCTGTATTAGGGTAACGAACACCTTGTCTAGAATTAATGTCTGCTTTTTCTGTTTTAGGAAGTTCGTTCCATTCTTCATTCCATGCACATTGTAATATGTGTCCGTATGTTTCTGTCAATCCATATACATGCATTACCTCGAACCCAAGATTATCCATTTTTTCAAGTATGGCACTTGTAGGTGGTGCACCAGCAGTTAAAACATATACTTTATGATTTATTTCTTTTTTATCTTTTTCATCTGCATTTGCGATTAAACTTAAAACTATTGGAGCTCCTCCAAAATGAGTAACCTTATGCTTATCAATCAAATTATAAATGTCTTTAGCAACAATATATCGACAGCAAACTACTTTAGCGTGAATTAGTGCAGCAGTCCATGGATACCCCCATCCATTACAATGGAACATTGGCACAGTGTATAAAAAAGTTAATTTGTTTGTCATATTCCACGCTGTTACACTTCCAGTTGACATGAGATAAGAACCGCGATGATGGTAAACAACACCTTTGGGTTTACCTGTTGTGCCAGATGTATAACTTAAAGAGATTGCCTGCCACTCATCATCAGGTAAAGACCATTTAAAAAAATTATCACCAGTTAAAAGAAAATCTTCATAAGTCCATTTACCAATTCTCTCACCCTCACCTTCTTTAAATATTGCCTGTTCATCGTGAATATCAATAATAGGAATATTTTTTCCATAGAGGCTTAATGCTTTTTTCATGACGGGTGAAAATTGTGTATCTGTAATTAATAATTTTGCATCACTATGATCTAGGATGTATGAAATTGTTTCTGCGTCAAGTCTTGTATTAATAGTATTAATTACAGCTCCAATCATCGGAATAGAATAATGGGCCTCAAATATTTCAGGTGTATTAGCTGCAATTATGGAAACTGTATCTCCTTTGCCAATACCTTGTTTTTCTAAAGCGCTAGCAAATTTCGTACAACGATTATATGTTTCTATCCAAGTATAACTTCTATTACCATAAACAAGTGACTCATAATTAGGATAAATATCTTTAGCACGGGAAATAAAACTTAAGGGAGACAATGGAACATAATTAGCTGTATTTTTATCAAGATTTGTATCGAAATTATTCATCCATCCCTCCAAATTTTAATAGATACTACAAGAAATCAAATTAATTTACTAATGGTTTTCCTGTTTCTAATGTGTGTTTTATTCTTTCCTGTGTTTTAGGCATCTGGATAAGTCGCATGAATGCTTCAAGCTCTAAATTATATAAATCATCTTCTGTTAGATCAGAATTCATATTTGTATTACCACCACTTAAAACAAAAGCAATTTGTTTTCCAACTTCCAAACTATGATCCATTATTTTGTTTTCACTGTAAAGTTTTTCTAACTTTTCAAACATTTTATCTTTTACAGAACTTCCTCCAAGTCTGAATACAGGTTCGCTGGGTTTGATATAATTGCTTTGAATATTGTTAAGTAATTCAATAGCTGTTGTGAGTTGTCTATCCCTATTAATTACAACCTTATCTTTACTAAGAAAAAATTGATTAGGTTTAGCTTCATTTGGTGAACTTGAAGTAATAGCATAACCAATAAGATCAAAGACTTTCATAGAAGCATATTCTGAATTTTCTTTTCCTTCAGGTGTTTGTAACCAACGCCACAACATTTCCTTACATCCTCCGCCCGCAGGTATTAGACCGACTAGAGATTCAACAAGACCTAAAACAACATTTGTATGTGAGACAGAGTAATCACAGTGAAGCACTACTTCAAATCCTCCTCCAATTGCTAAACCAGAAGGTGCTGCAATAAAAGGTTTATCTGCATATTTTATTGCTTTACAGGTTTGTTGAAAGTCTACGATAAATTTTTCAATTTTGGACCATTCATTATTTTTAGCAAAATCCATTACATAATTTAAATTTACACCTGCTGAGAATTGCATTGCTTCATTTATTATAATTGTACTTTTATTATTTTGTGCAGCTTCTTTTAAAGCAAGCATAGAGTCTGTACTAAGAGCGTTAGCTTTAGTGGTAAATTCTACAATTTGAAAAGATGAAGAATCTTGTACGTTTGCAGAAGCATTATGAAATGTTTTTTTTAATTTAAGAGATCTAAGATTATCAATATTAGGATCAAGATAGCCTGGTCTTTTTTCAAATTTAAAATTATTTTGAATTGTTTTAAAATAATTGATGTCAGTATTTTCCTGAATAAAGGAATTTGTCTCTATATTTGATAACATCTCGAATGGACCAATAGTCCAATTAAAGCCTAATCTTAGAGCATCATCAATATCTATATATTTAGATGAAACATCTGGAATTAGAAAAGCAGCATACCTAATTACTTTTGTTAGTATCGATTTTGCATACTTGCCATATTTATCATCTCTTTCAATTAATTTTTTTATATCTATTTTATCACCCAATCCTAAATTTATTTTTTTACTAGGAGAGTATTCTCCAGTTTCTAGGTTAATTGCTTCAAGAATTTTTTTACCATCTGACTTATTCATTCTGTAAAAACCACCCTTGCCTTTTCTGCCAGTATAGCCTGTATCGATTAGTTTTTTTACTAACGGAATTTCTTGAGCAACTTCGTGAAAGGGGTCTTCAATTGGTAATTCTTTGATGAAACTTTTTAAGACATCTGCCATTAGATCGATGCCAATCAAATCATACAAACCAAAAATACCTGTTTTAGGAATACCCATTGGTCTTCCAAATACTGCATCTGCTTCTTCAATTGATATATTCATTTTAAATGCTTCAGTCATAGCAACTTGCATTGCATAAACACCAATTCTATTTCCAATAAATCCTGGTGTATCATTGCAAATAATTACACCCTTTCCAAGTTGTTGATCACAAAAAGTTTTTAAGAAATTAATTTTTTCAGTATCATTAATTGGTTCAGTAACAATTTCTAGAAGAGCCATATAACGTACCGGATTAAAAAAATGAGTGATACAGAAATTTTTCTTCATATCGTTAGACATTTTTTCAGATAAAACTTTCAATGGAATAGTTGAGGTATTTGATGAAATTATAGAAGAGGGTTTGCGTGCGTCTTGTATTTTAGAATATATTGAATGTTTAATATCAATTCTTTCTACTACAGCTTCAACAACCCAATCAGCTTCTGAGACAACAGAAAAATCATCTTCTATATTTCCAGTTTTAATAAATTCTGCCTTAGTTTTTTCTACAAGTAGTGGAGGTCTTGATTTTAATATTCTATCTTTTGCATTTTCTGTAATTTGATTTCGTGATCCTTCATTTGAAGGCAGATCAAGGAGAGTCACGGAAATTCCTGCATTAGCAACCTGGGCAGCAATTCCACTTCCCATAGTGCCAGATCCTATTACTACTACTTTTTTAATATTCATGTGAGTTCTATAAAGCTGAGCTTATATAAGAAAAATTTGCCGTATGAAAATAATTTAAGCATAAGAGTGGAAATTAATATAAATATCTCTTATAGGCGCGCAAAATGAAAAAAAATCCTTCAAGAAATGTCCATTTTTCAAAGGGGCCTAGTAAGATTTTAGATGCAATTAATTCGTCTATAGATACCGATCAACGTCTGTATAAAGAAGATATAACTGGTTCAATAGCGCATGCTAAGATGCTCGGTAAACAAAAAATAATAAATAAAAAAGAACAAAGTGCAATAGTCTTTGGACTTAAAGCAATTGAAAGAGATATTGAAAAAAACAAGGTATTATTTTCAAAAAAACTTGAAGATATTCATATGAATATTGAAAGTTTATTATTTAAGAAAATTGGAAAAGTTGCAGGAAAGCTTCATACTGCAAGATCTAGAAATGATCAGGTAGTAACTGATTTAAAATTATGGGTTAAAAAAGAATCTAAAATTTTAGATAGTGAACTAAAAAAATTTCAAAGAACTTTAATTAATATTGCAACAAAAAATACTGAAACAATTATGCCAGGTTACACTCATTTACAGATTGCTCAACCAATAACATTGGCTCATCATGTTTTAGCTTATGTTGAAATGATTGGTAGAGACAGAACAAGACTTGAAGATTGTTTATATCGTCTTAATGAAAACCCATTAGGAGCAGCTGCGCTTGCAGGCACCTCTTTTCCTATTGATAGAAAATATACATCTAAAGAGTTAGGTTTTAGAGAGCCAACAAAAAATGCCATGGATACAGTCTCAGATAGAGATTTTGTAATAGAATTTTTATTTGTTCTATCATTAATTGCTGTTCATTTATCAAAAATAGCAGAGGAAATAGTACTTTGGTCAAATCAACAATTTTATTTTATAAATTTACCAGATGATCTTTCAACTGGCAGTTCAATTATGCCTCAGAAAAAAAATCCTGATGGCGCAGAACTTGTTAGAGGAAAAACAAGTATTATCATTAGTAATTTAAGTACAATGCTTAATATTATTAAAGGGTTGCCACTTTCTTATAGTAAAGACTTACAAGACGATAAACAAATAACATTTGATTCATACGACAATGTTTCTTTGTGTATAAAAGTTATGAATGAAATTTTATCAAAATCTACATTCAACAAAACTAGAATGAAAGAGTTGATTGATAATTCAAATGCAACCGCTACAGATTTAGCTAATTGGTTGGTTCAAGAACTTAGATATTCATTTAGAGATGCTTATGTTGTGACTGGAAAGATTGTTTCTTATTGTTCAAAACAAAATAGAAACATAGATTCATTATCTCTTGGTGAATTAAAAAAATTCGACAAAAATATAACGGTTGATGCAAAAAAAGTGCTATCAGCTACTAACAGTGTTAAATCAAAATCAAGTTTTGGGGGTACAGCTCCTGAAATTACTAAAAAAATGATAAAACTTGTTATAAAAAAATACTTATAATGATCAGATTAATATTATTATCATTTTTGTTGTTTACTTTTAGTTGTGGTAAAGTTGGCCCTTTAAGTTTACCGGAAGATCAAGTAGACAAATCCGTAATTACTTATCCATGTGATGAAGCATGTTTAGAGAAATTAGAAGAAGAGAAAAAACGTCAACAATCCGTTATTATAAATACTGAATAAATGCTCACTTATAAAAATAACGACCCGTATATTGAGGGCGCTTCTCTATATGACTTGGTAAAAGTTTGTGAAACACCTTTTTACGTGTATTCACAAGAAAAAATTATTAATCAAGTAAATAAAACTAAAGATATTTTGGGTAATAATATTTTTTATTCAATTAAGTCTAATTCAAATCAAGCTATTTTGAAATTAATGAACTCGTTAGATATTGGAGCAGATGTAGTCTCAGTTGGTGAATTAAAAAGGGCCTTAGAAGCTGGTTTCGATCCAAATAAAATAATTTTTGAAGGTGTTGGAAAATCTGAACAAGATTTACTCTATGCTATACATAAAAATATACGTTTAATTAATACTGAATCTTTAGAAGAAATAAAACTACTTGATAATTTAGCAAATGAAAAAAATAAAATCGTTGATATTGGTGTTAGACTTAATCCAGATGTTGATGGTGAAACTTTAAGTAAAATTTCAACAGGAAAAAAAACTGATAAGTTTGGTATTGAATTTGAAAATTTAGATAAAATTATCAAATTAGTTAAAAGTTGTAAAAATCTAAATTTAATTGGTATTAGTTGTCATATTGGAAGTCAAATTAGTAAAATTGAGGCATATAAAAATACATTTTCTCAAATGAAAATGGCCGCAGATAAGTTTATTGAATCAGGTATTAATATCAAACATTTAGATTTGGGCGGAGGTTTTCATATTAAATATGAAGATTCTGATCCCAACTTTAATATTGAGATGGTCAAGGAAGAACTTGATAATTGTTTTACGCAAACAAACTATGAATTATCGTTTGAGCCTGGTCGGTATTTAATTGCTGAAGCTGGAGTTACAGTTACCTCTATTATTACAATTAAAAATAATGGGGGTATAAATTATTTAATTGTTGATGCTGGTATGAATACATTGATACGTCCTGCTATGTACGGTGCACATCATGACATATCAGCAATAAATGTAAACTCAGATGAGTTTATGAATTATGCTATTGCTGGTCCAATTTGTGAAAGTTCAGATATTTTTTTAAAAAATATAAAATTGACTAAACAAAAAATTGGCAATCTACTGGTTATAAAAAATACAGGAGCCTATGGAAAAGTAATGTCTTCAAATTATAACTCTAGGCCATTGCCCTCTGAAATACTAGTAAACCACGATAAATATGCAATTATTTATTCTCCAGAGAAAATAGAGAAAACAATTGAAGCTGATATTATTCCGAGCTGGTTGTAACTAATTTAAAGTATTGTGTATAATTTTAGCTAAGTCTGAAATTATCAAATTTAAATTAAAGAAAAATTCCCTAATATAGAAATCAATAATAATAAAAGTATTTGCACCGTAGGATCGAAAAATCCATATTGCTAAAATTACAACTATAGCTAGAGCAATTACTATAGTCGAATTAATAACACTAGGTTTTTCTTGTCTTACAACTGTACTTGGTAAATTTCTGACTGGATCTTTTTCTAATTTTTCTTTTTGTTTATTATTTTTTAAAATTTGATCGAATTCTTCTTTTTTTGTGGATGGGACTGATGACGTAATGTCAGTATCATCTAATTCTTGAAACCATTGATGATTACAATTTGCGCATTCAACCATTCTACCATTTGGTTTAAGATCTATAGAATTTACTAAATACTTGAATTCACAATTAGAGCAAACAATGAACATAAATTATATATAGATCAGTCAGGCTAGTATATAAAACAAAATCATAAAGTATGTTAATTTTAAAAAGTATAATATTTTATATTTCCTTGGTTATATGGACTGTGTTGATGGGTATTGTGTGTTTACCCTTCCTCTTATTACCAAGTTATTTACTTAAATATCCAACCAAGCTTTGGATACGTGTTATTTTTGTTTTTCTTAATCTTATATGTAATATTAAACATAAAATTGAGGGTTTAGAAAATATTCCAAATGAAAGTGTCTTAATTGCGTCTAAACACCAGTCTGCATTTGAGACACTCGCACTCTATTACTATTTAAAAGATTGTTTCTTTGTCCATAAAAGAGAGCTTTTCTTTATACCAATTTTTGGCCAATATTTATTCAAGTCTAATATGGTTGCGATTAATAGAGAGGGGGGGACAAAAGCTATGAGAGACATGTTACAAAAAGTTCAATCAAAATTATCTTTTGGATCATCAATTATTATTTTCCCCGAAGGAACAAGAAAACTGCCTGGTAGTAAACCGGATTATAAGACAGGTTTTATTGGAATTTATAATCACACAAAAAGAAAAATTCTTCCTGTGGCTTTAAATTCAGGTTTATGTTGGCCAAAACAATCATGGGTATTAGAAAAGGGATTAATTACTATAAAATTTTTACCGACAATTGATGAAGGTTTAGATAAAAAAATTTTGTTAAATGAAGTTCAAAATAGAATAGAAACTGCTTCAAATTTATTATTGGATAACTAATTCTTTTCTGTTGGATCAAAAGTTCCTGCTTGACCAAGTTCTTCAATAATTTTTCTAATTTCTTTTGATTTTATAAATTTTTCTTCCAAATATTTTAAATCATTATTTCTTATTGCTTTTTGATAAGTAAGTAGATCTTCACTGAAACGACCAAGCATTTCTAAAACGGCTTCTTTATTTTTTTCATAAACATCACGCCACATTACTGGATCACTACCTGCCAATCTTGTGAAATCTCTAAAACCTGCAGCTGAATACTTAATTACTTCATCCTTCATTTGAGATTCAAGCTCTGTTGCAGTACCTACGACAGAATATGCAATGAGTTGTGGAATATGAGATGTCATAGCTAGTACTCTGTCATGACGTTTAGGTTCCATGATTTCTATATTCATTCCAAATGACTCCCAAATATCCGAAATTGATCTTGTTATCTCACTCTGAGTTTCTATTGGAGTCAAAATACAATACCTATTCTCAAACAGCTTTGCGAAACCAAATTCTGGTCCACTTTTCTCTAATCCAGCAATAGGGTGAGCAGGAACAAATAAAATTTTTTTATTATTAATTGATTCTTTAAAATCTTCTATAACACTTACTTTTGTTGAACCAACATCTGTTACTAGTGTTGTTTCATTAACATAGCTATTCAATTGCTTAAATATATCCCTATATGAACTCAAAGGCGTACAAATAAAAATAATATCAAATTGTTGATTATATTTATTTAAATCACTCTCTATTGAATCCACAAGATTTAAATCTTTTGAAATATTTATGACCTCACTGTCCTTATCAATAGCAAAAATCTTTTTTGATAATTGTTTATCCTTGAGTGCCCTTACTATGGATGATCCGATTAATCCCATACCAATGACTAGAGCTGAATCATAAGTTATTTTAGACATTAAATTTCTTCAAACTTTCAACTGTCAAGTTCATTTCTTCTTTCGTACCAATACTAATTCTCAAAAAATTGGGCAGATTATAGCTGTTTAAGCGCCTTATAATAATGCCATCATTCATAAGATGATTACTAATTTTCTCAGCTTCTTCTTCTGAAGTTTCAATTAAAGTAAAATTACCCTCAGTTTGTCTAGTTTTAATATTTAGAAGTTTGAGCTCTTTTTCAAACCAATCTTTAATTTCAGAATTTAATTTAACAGAGTTTTCAATATGTTCTTTATCCTCCAAAGCTTTAATTGCAAGAGACTGTGAAATAGTTGTCGTATTAAAAGGAGGTTTTATTTTATTGATTATATCAGCTATTTTTTGACTAGTATAACACCAGCCTACTCTTAAAGCTGCGAGTCCATATGTTTTTGAAAATGTTCTTGTTAAAATAATATTCTCATATTCATCAGTTAAACTAAATCCTTTATCATAATCATCTTTTTGCACATATTCGACATATGCCCCGTCTATAACAACTATAATATTTTTAGAAATACTATTCATTAATTTAACAAGTTGGTCTCTAGACAAATAAGTTCCGGTTGGATTATTTGGTGATGCAATATAAATTACTTTAGTAGCGTCATTTGTTTGATCTATCAGATTTTCAATATTTAAATTGAAATTTACATCTTCCTTAATTTTTTTTGGAACTGCACCAACAACTTTACTTACTATTGAATACATCTCAAAGCCGTGATTTGCATGGAGAATTTCATCGCCATCTTGACAAAATGCCAAAGCTGCAAATAATAAAACTTCATCTGAGCCAGAGCCAAGAATAATTCTATTACTATCAATAGAAAAATTTTTAGCTATTGCTTCTCTTAATGATGATCCATCAATTTCTGGGTATCTGTGTAAATCATTATTAATATTTTTTGTTTCTAACAATTCAATTGCTTTCGGTGAAGCACCATAGGGATTTTCATTTGAAGAAAGTTTGATAACTCTTTTATTGTTATTTAACTTTGCCTTACCACCTTTATAAACATTAATGTTTTCTATAGATCTTTTTGATTGAATATTTTCTTTAGTTAACTTTTGAAGTTTTTCAGAAGATTGAAAAATTTCTCTCCACAGTCTAACAATGGTATCTTTTGGATAAGATCCTGTAAATTTAGAGCTTAATCTGTCGAGAATTTTTTGTTCTCTTTCTAGATCAACAACTGAATTATCTTTTTTGTGTTTTCCTATTTCTAAAACAATTTTAGATCGATTAGATAATAAAGATAAAATTTCATCATCGATGTTATTAATTTTGCTTCTTAAATTGTCTAATTCTTTATTTTTCATAATTTTGGAGGTTTCTTTACAAACTATCTTACGATAAATCAAAATAAAGTAGTATTTAATTTAAAAAATGACGATTTATTGACTTAGAAAGATATATAAATATAAGACCGATTATCACCGATTTGAGACAGCTTGCGGGTGGGGCAATAATCAGCTAAAGCGTTTACACTCCTTCTTCATTCTTTCAAATAGTGTTAGACTAAAAAGATATGAAAACAAAATTTACTACTGACACAAAACTTGAAAGCGAAATAGCCTATTTCGAGAATATTAATTTAAAACTAGAATCAGGAGATATAATAGATAGTTTTAAACTAGCATTCAAAACATATGGCAAATTAAATGCTGATAAAACTAATGCTATTCTTGTTTGCCATGCTTTAACTGGAGATCAGTATGTTGCTGGGAATAATCCCATTACTGGGAGAGAAGGTTGGTGGTCTAGAATGGTTGGGCCTAATAAACCAATTGATACAAACAAATTTTTTGTAATTTGCTCAAATGTACTCGGCGGTTGTGCTGGCTCAACTGGTCCTAAGGAGTTACAAAATGGAAGTGATGTTGCATATGGTGGTAATTTTCCTTCCATAACAATAAAAGATATGGTGAAGGCTCAATCTTTATTGATTGAAAGTTTAAATATAGAGAAGTTATTTTCTGTCATTGGTGGTTCCATGGGAGCAATGCAAGCACTGCAATGGGCAATCGATTTTCCAGATAGAATTTTCAATATAATACATATTGCGGGTGCTTTAAAACATTCGGCTCAAAATATTGCATTTCATGAAGTTGGGCG
This sequence comes from uncultured Alphaproteobacteria bacterium, assembly GCA_902514875.1. Lineage (GTDB taxonomy): Bacteria > Pseudomonadota > Alphaproteobacteria > HIMB59 > CACPNW01. The sequence goes on from CABXSY010000009.1 coordinate 19,639, forward strand.
ACAGGCAATAATGAGTGATCCTATTTGGAAAAATGGAAAGTATTTTGAAAATAATGAAGTGCCAGAAAGAGGTCTATCAGTAGCAAGAATGATTGCGCATATCACATATTTATCAGAAAATGCGATGCATAGAAAATTTGGAAGAAAACTTCAATCAAGAGATATTATTTCTTTTGGATTTGATGCTGATTTTCAGGTTGAGAGTTATCTGAGATATCAAGGTAAATCATTTGTTGAAAGATTTGATGCAAATTCATATCTTTATTTAACAAGGGCTATGGATTATTTTGATCATGATGAAACATTTAGAAAATATATTGAGTTTAGTCATGATCCAAATAACCATTTAAAATATTTAATTGTCTCATTTACCTCGGATTGGTTATTCCCTACAATAGAAAGTAAAATGATTGTAAATCAATTAAATTCTCTATCAAGAGAAGTAAGCTTTCTAGAAATTGATACTGATAAAGGACATGATAGTTTTTTATTAGAGGAACCACAGTTAGATGATGTAATAAAAGGTTTCCTAACAAACAACTTTGCGAAGATCGATGAATAAAATTAATAGCATAAGAAAAGATTGGTCTCTTATTGAAACACTTATCGCAGAAGATAGAAAAATTCTAGATATTGGATGTGGTGATGGTGGTCTTATGGAACAATTAGAAAATAATCGTAATGCGATAACTCATGGCATTGAATTAAATAGAAATCTAGCTGCAAATGCTATCTCAAGAGGTTTCAATGTTGTACATGGAAATGCCGAATTGGATTTGTCTCAATATTCAAATAATAGTTTTGATTATGTAATTTTAAGTCAAACCTTACAAGCAATGATGAAACCCAAAGATATTCTGTCTGAATTATTAAGAATAGGATCAAAAGCAATAGTTTCTTTTCCTAACTTTGGACATTGGAAAATAAGATTACAGCTTTTAATATCTGGAAAAATGCCAGTAACAGAAAGTTTACCTTATACATGGTATGACACACCAAACATTCATTTTTTTACAATTAAAGATTTTTTGAATTTGTGTAATGAAATGAATATTGTGATTGAAAAAAGTATTGGATTAACATCAAAAGGTAAGCAATTTGATATAAGTGAATCAGTTACTGGAGTTAATTTTTTCACTCACGAAGCTATCTTTTTATTAAGTTATAAAAATTTTGAACCAATAAAAATTAAATCATCAAAAAGAGTTTTTGCAAAAAATTCTGTTATTGCAAATTAATTATTAGATGAAAGTTGAAATTATAAATCAATTAAAAGATAACTATTCATTTATTTTATATAATGACACGCTTAAGAGCTGTGTTATAGATCCTGCTGATAGTAATCCTATATTAAATTTTGCTCTTGAAAATAATTTAACCATAGAAGACATATTTATTACACATCATCATAAAGATCACACATCAGGTGTAATAGGAATACTCAATACTTTTCCAGAAGTTAATATACACTCTCCAAGTGCCCAGATTGAAAATACAAGATTCGTTTTACATGATGAGGATGAAGTCAACTCCTGCTTAAATACATTTAGAATAATAAAAACACCTGGGCATACATTAGATCATATAATTTACTATGATGAAAATAATGGTGTTTTATTTTGTGGTGATACACTGTTCAGACTTGGTTGTGGTCGTGTGTTTGAAGGAACATTAAATGAAATGTTTAACAGTTTAAAAAAAATCAATGAGTTAGATAAAAATACAATTATCTATTGTGGTCATGAATATACGATAAGCAATTTAAATTTTCTTGAGAAAACACTCAAAAGAGAAAGTACTTATTTGACAGTTAGAAACAAAATTAATGATGATTTAAATAATAAAGGAAAATCCGTACCTTTTTTATTAGAAGATGAAAAACAATATAACTTATTCCTGAATCAAAATTCAAAATTAGGTACTATAATTAAGAAAGAGCTAGGTTTTACAGACTTTGAATTGTTTGCTTATTTGCGAAAAGCAAAGGATGGCTTTTAAGGTCTTTATTTCCAGTATTTACGCCATATTTTTAATTTGACTATTAGCATAGTTCACTATAAACCCCGCCATCAAAAGATATGTTAGCAATTTTCAAAACTGGTGGAAAGCAATACTCAGCAAGAGCTGGTCAGATACTTAAAGTAGAAAAACTTGAGGGATCCAAAGGTGATAAAGTGTCTATTACTGATGTATTAGCGATCAGTGATCAAAGCACAAATAGCTTAGGCGAGCCATTACTAAAAGATGCTTCAATTGAAGCAAAAATTGTTGATCAAATCAGAGATAAAAAAATAATAGTTTTTAAAAAAAGAAAAAGACAAAATTACAGACTAACACAAGGTCATAGACAATATCTAACTGTACTAAGAATAGAATCAATTTCTTATGGTGGAAAAAAGTCCACTGCTGAACCTGAAACAAAAAAAGTTAAAAAAACTGAAACTAAAACTCCTAAAGAAAAAAGTGACTCTAAAGAAGTAAAAGTTGCAAAAAAGAATACAGTCGCAAAAAAAACAGTAAATAAAGCTTCACCTACTAAGAAAAAATCAGTAAAGAAAACTGTTAAAAAAACTGTTAAAACTAAAAAAGAAGATAAATAATGGCAACGAAAAAAGCAGGTGGTAGTTCTAGAAATGGAAGAGACTCGGCAGGTAGAAGACTTGGAGTTAAGAAATTTGGCGGTGAAAACGTAATAGCAGGAAACATTATAATTAGGCAGCGAGGCACAAAGTTTCATCCAGGTGATAATGTTGGCATAGGTAAAGATCACACAATATTTGCTACAATAAATGGAAAAGTAGCTTTTAAAAAAACAAGAGTAAGAACTTTTGTATCAGTTGTTCCCACAGAACAATAATTCTAATTAATTAAAAACTTATTATGAAATTTTTAGATCAAGCAAAAATATATATTGCATCAGGTAATGGTGGAGATGGTTGCGCTAGTTTTCGTAGGGAAAAATATATTGAGTTTGGTGGCCCTAATGGAGGTGATGGAGGCAAAGGTGGAAATATTATTTTTAAAGTGGATGATAATTTAAACACACTAATTGATTTTAGATACCAACAACATTTTAAAGCAAAAAAAGGTGAAAATGGAAGGGGGAAAAATCAAACAGGAGCGAATGGAAACAACATGGTTATTAAAGTTCCACCAGGAACGGAAATTTACAATGAAGATAAAACAGTATTGCTAACTGATCTAACAAAAATTGATGAAGAATATATTTTATTAAAGGGTGGTAATGGCGGTTTGGGAAATAATCATTTTAAATCATCAGTTAACCAAGCTCCAAGAAAATTTACAAAAGGTGAATTAGGAGAAGAACGATGGATATGGTTATCACTCAAATTATTTGCAGATATAGGAGTAATAGGCTTACCTAATGCAGGTAAATCAACTCTGTTATCAACAATCTCTAATGCTAACCCAAAAATTGGTGATTATCCATTTACAACCTTACATCCTGTACTTGGTACCGTGAAGCGCTTTGATAGAGAAATTGTATTAGCAGATATCCCAGGTTTGATTGAAGGTGCGCATGAGGGAAAAGGTTTGGGAGATAAATTTTTAGCACATATTGAAAGATGTAAATATTTACTTCATTTAGTAGATATAAATGACGACAATTGGTACGAAAACTATAATACAGTAAGGAACGAAATTTCAAAATATAGTGAAAAGGTATCTTCTAAAAAAGAAATAATTGTTTTAACCAAAGTTGATTTATTCAATGAAAATTTAGAAGAAAAAAAAATTAAGATTAATCAAAAGTTAAACTCTGATATTCTTTTCATATCAAGTTTTAATAATGAAGGTATAGATGATCTAATTGATTATTTATTCAAATATAATGGAATCACAAATGATTAAAAAATATAAAAAAGTAGTTGTAAAAATTGGTTCAAATTCAATTGTTGATTCGAAAACAAAAAAGATCAAATCTAAGTGGTTAGATAACTTATGTAAAGACATTGCGGAATTGAATAAAACAAAAAAAATTGTGATTGTTTGTTCCGGTGCTATTGCTTTAGGTGCGAAAAGTATTTCAAATACAAAGTTAAGAAAATTAGAAGATAAACAGGCAGCAGCTTCAGTTGGTCAAATTGAATTAGCCCATCAATGGCGAAATAAACTAGGAAAATACAAGATAGGTGTTTCTCAAATTCTATTAACATTAGAAGATAGTGAAGAAAGGCGACGATATTTAAATGCTAGAAATACAATATCATCATTACAGAGTAAAAACATAATCCCAATCATTAATGAAAATGACACTGTTGCTACTGAGGAAATTCGCTATGGTGATAATGATAGACTTGCAGCACGAGTAGCACAAATGATTGAAGCTGATTTATTAATTTTATTAAGTGATGTTGATGGCTTATATCAAGGTAATCCAAAAAAAGATAAGGATGTCAAAAAAATTTCAGAGGTATTTAAAATTGATAAAAAAATTGAAGAGCTTGGTAATTATCAATCTTCTGAGTTAGGTAGTGGAGGAATGGCCACAAAAATTTTAGCAGCAAAGATATGTGCTGGAAACGGTTGTACCACAATAATAACTAATAGTGATAAAAACAGACCAATCAGTAATATTAATAAGAAAAATTCAACAATTTTTTATGCCTTAACTTCTACAAATTCGTCCAAAAAGAAATGGTTATTAAATCATTTAAAACCATCAGGATCGATTATTATTGATAAAGGGGCTCAAAATGCAATTTTGAAAAATAAAAGTCTTCTTCCTGCAGGTGTAATAGATATCAGGGGAAGGTTCAAAAGAGGTGATGTAATATCTATCTTAGTTGAGAATGGTCAGAAGGTAGCAATAGGTATATCTGCTTATGATTTTAATGATGCAAAAAAAATTATTGGAAAGAAAAGTAAAGAAATTTATAAAGTTTTAGGTTTCGAAGGAAGAGAGGAAGTGGTACATAAAGATAATTTAGTTAAGCTTTCTACATGAGTATTGAAAATAATATTATTGAATTAGGCAAAAGAGCAAAATCTGCCTCTCTAAATATGAAAGTATGTAGCAGTGATCAAAAAAATCTTGCCTTAAAAAAACTTACTAAAAATTTAGATAAAAATAGAAATAATATTCTTGAAGCAAATAAAATAGATTTAGAAAATGGTGAAAGAAAATCTTTAGCTAAGCCTTTAATAAATAGACTTACATTAACTGAAAAATCTATTGATGGATTGATTACATCAATTGAAGATATAATCAAAATACCAGATCCAATTGGCATTACATTAGAAGAATGGGAAAGACCTAATGGTTTACAGTTTCGTAAAATTTCAACACCACTTGGTGTATTAGGTGTGATTTATGAATCCAGACCGAACGTCACCGTTGATGCGTCTTGTCTTTCCATAAAATCTGGCAATTGTATAATTTTAAGAGGTGGTAGTGATAGTTTTCATTCCTCTAAGGAGTTAGTAAATAATATTACAAATGCTTTCACGGAAGCTGGTCTCCCAGAACATTGTGTCCAAATGATTAATACACCTAAAAGAGAAGCGGTTGATCATTTACTAAGCATGAGAGATTATGTTGACGTCATTATTCCTAGAGGTGGCAAAGGTTTGATTGAAAAAATTAATTCAGCAAGCAAAATACCCGTTATCAAACATTTAGACGGTATATGTCATGTATATGTAGATAAAGATGCTGATTTAAGCATTGCAGAAAAAGTAGTTTTTAATAGTAAAATGAGGCGTCCTGAAATTTGTGGTGCTGCAGAAACACTTTTAATTGATGAAAAAATTAAAGACGAAGCAATGAAAATATTAAAACCTCTAAAAGAAGTAAATTGTGAAATTCGAGGCGATGAATATATTCAGTCTTTAGATAGTGATTTTAAAACTGCAAGTGATGAAGATTGGTCATTAGAATATTTAGATAAAATTTTATCAGTAAAAATTGTTTCAGGAGTTGATGAAGCGGTCAAGCATATAAATAATTATTCTTCTGGTCATACAGAAAGTATAATTACAGAAAGTGAAAAAACCTTTGAAAAATTTTATAATAAAATTGACAGTGCAATAATACTTAAAAATGCATCTACACAATTTGCAGATGGCGGTGAATTTGGTTTTGGTGCCGAGATAGGAATCTCAACAGATAAAATACATGTAAGAGGACCAGTGGGAACAAAACATTTAACTACATTTAAATATGTGGTTAATGGTAGTGGTCAGGAAAGACCTTAATTGAAAAAGATTGGACTTCTGGGAGGGTCTTTTGATCCGCCACATCGAGGGCATCTATTTATTTCAAATGAAGCTAAAAAAGTATTACATCTAGATGAAATTTGGTGGCTAGTTACACCTCAGAACCCTTTGAAGATTTCAAAACCTGCAACATACGAAGAAAGATTACAAAATTGTAAACAAATTACAAAAAATTTTCCTATAAAAATATTAGAAATAGAAAAAAAAATTAAATCTCAATATTCTTATCAAACAATTAAATTTCTTATTCAATATTATAAAAATATTAAATTTTTTTGGTTAATGGGTGCAGACAATTTAGTTAATTTTCACGAATGGGAAAAATGGCAATCAATTTTTCATATTATCTCTATTGTTATTTTTAGAAGACATGGATATAATACAAATGCTTTGAAAAGTGTTGCAGCAAAAAAATTTATTAATCATAAATATATAACGCAAGACATAGAACATGTTTCAAAAAAAATTCCTGCATGGACTTTGATACAAAATAAAGAAATTAAAATCTCATCATCTGAAATTAGAAATCAAAGAAACAAATTAAGAGGTAAATATTAATAAAATTACTTCATTAACAGAAAATATTGTATCAATACTAAGTGATGCAAAAGCTGAAGATATAAAAGTTATTGATTTATCAAACAAATCATCTGTTGCTGATGCCTTTGTGATTGCTACCTGTAGATCAACTAGACATTCAGATGCCACAGCAGACGAAATGGTAAAAAAATTAAAAAAATCAGGTATAAAATGTCCGAATCCTGAAGGAAGACCTCAATGTGACTGGATAATTGTTGATGCAGGTGAGATCATTGTTCATTTGTTTCGACAAGAAATTAGAGAATTATACGCATTAGAAAAATTATGGGAAGTAAGCTTTGATTCTTCTCAAACTAAACTAGCTTAAAATATATGATAATTTCAAAAAATGTATTTTTAAAAATAATACTGCTGCTCACGCTCATTACACTTCTTGCACCTAAAACATATGGATCTTCTTCAGATGAAGAAAAATATAAATATTTAGATCTATTTGGGCAGGTATTTGACAGGGTAAGATCATCCTATGTAGAAGAGGTTACGGATCAAGAATTAATTGAAAAAGCGATTGATGGAATGTTGTCTGGTTTAGATCCTCATTCTGGTTTTATGAATGAAGAAGTATTTCAAGAAATGCAAATGGATACAGAGGGTAAATTTGGAGGATTAGGTATTGAAATTACTATGGAAGAAGGTTTTGTAAAAGTTATAGCTCCAATAGAAGATACGCCAGCATATGAAGCTGGAGTTCTTGCTGGTGATTACATTATTCAAATAGACGAAACACCTGTGTTTGGTCTAACTCTAAATGAAGCTGTTGAATTAATGAGAGGTAAAAAAGGTGAGTCAATTGTAATTACTATTTCGAGAGCAAATACTGAACCATTTGAGATTGAAATTATTAGAGATTATATAAAAATCAGATCAGTAAAAAGTGATGTACTTAATAATATTGGGTATTTGAGAATAACATCTTTTAACGAACAAACAGAAAGTGGCCTTCTTGACGTTATAAAAAAAATTGAAAAAGAAAACCAAATAAAAGGTTATGTTTTAGATGTACGATCTAACCCAGGCGGTCTTCTTACTCAAGCAGTTAAGGTAACGGATATATTCTTGGAAAGAGGAGAAATTGTTTCAACAAGAGGTAGAGATAAAAAAGATATTAGAAGATATCGTGCAAAGAAGTCTGATAGAACTAACGGAAAACCACTTGTTGTTATTATTGATGGTGGTTCTGCATCTGCTTCTGAAATTGTTGCAGGCGCGCTACAGGATCATAAAAGAGCAATCATTATAGGCACACAATCTTTTGGTAAGGGTTCAGTACAAACAATTATTCCATTTCAAGTTTCAAATAGTGACAATCTCACTGGTATAAGACTAACCACAGCCAGATATTATACTCCATCAGGTGAATCAATCCAAGGTAAGGGTATTGTTCCCGATATAATCATTGAGCAAGGAGAATTTGAATCGTTTGATTATAAAAGATTTTCTGAATCAGATCTAAAAGATTCCCTTGATAAAGATAATGATGAAGGATTAGAAGAAAAAAATGATAATGAAGACAATGAAGATAATGGATTAAGTGAGTTTGAAAAACGATTAGAGCTTGATTATCAACTTCGTAGAGCTTTTGATCTTGTTAAAGGGGTGAGTCTCTTTAATGAAATTCAAGAATAGTGATGCAAAATAAATACAGAAAATGTGTGGGAATGATGATTCTCAATACAAAAAATCAGATTTTAGTTGGCAAAAGATTAGATAATCCCTCCGGGTATTGGCAAATGCCACAAGGTGGTATTGATGAAGATGAAAATCCTGAAGAAGCAGTTTGGAGAGAAATGATGGAAGAAATTGGTACTAATAAAGCGTCCCTAATTGCTTCATCTAAAGAATGGATCTCCTATGACATCCCAAGTGAAATTTTAAAAACTTTACCTTGGGGAAATAAATTCATAGGTCAAATTCAAAAGTGGTTTTTGTTTAACTTTATAGGTGATGATAGTGATATAAATGTGGGAACAGAAAATCCTGAATTTAGTGATTGGAAATGGATGAATTATAATGAAATTACTCATTATGCAGTTCCATTTAAAAAAAATGTTTATCAAAAAATTCAAACTGAGTTTAAAGATATCCTAAATGATGTTTAATGAAAATCCTGAACTAGTAATCACAAGCTTAGATAAAGAAATATGGGATGAAGAGTTAGAAGACTTTGTTCCTAAAAATATTTTTGATGTTCATACCCATATTTATAAGTGGAGTTTTAATCAGGATCCGAAAAAGGATATGGGTGAAAGGAACTTTCAAGGAAAATATTTTACTGAAGTATCTATGAAATTTGCAGATCAAATAGATCAATTACTTATGCCTAATAGAGTTGTAAATAGATTAAGTTTTCCTTTTCCATTCAAATATCCATGTAATTTTGAAGCTTCAAATCAATATATTTTAGAACAAACTAAAACACATACTGAAAATAAGTGCTTAATTTTAATTAATCCAAATATGGGTAAAAATTATATTGAAGAGCTTTTATTAAAAAATAACATTAAAGGTTTTAAACCATATAGATTTTATTCAAAAACAAACGATACGATTGATTGCAAAATTTTAGATTTTATAACTGAAGAGCAAATTAAAATTGCAGATAAATTTGGACTTATCATTATGATGCATTTAGCAAAAAAGGATGCAATTGCCGATGATGATAATATTAATGACCTAATTTATTTGAGTGATAAATATCCTAACGTTAAATGGATACTTGCTCACTGTGCTAGAAGTTATTCTGCTTGGGCGTTAGAAAAAGGAATTAAGAGAATTAGAGATTTAAAAAATATTTGGTATGATTGTTCTACAGTATGTGAATCTGATTCAATTGATGCTTTGTATCAAGGAGTTGGTCTTGAAAAAATAATGTATGGATCTGATGATATGATAGGGAGAATGAGAGGAAAGTATATTACATTTGGGAAAGCTTGGTCTGCAATAGATTCTGATAATCATAATTTAGCTCTAAGCCATTGTGATGATAGAATGACATTTATTAGATATGAACAATTAAGAGCAATGAAAAGAGGAATCCGAAATAGTATTATAACAGAAAGTGAAAAGCAGGATCTTTTTTATAATAATGCAAAAAATTTAATAGATTCTGTTTAATCTAAAAATTAAATCTTATCATAAAAACTTACAGTTATAGCTTCTAATTTAGCTTTTGCTATCGACAGTTGCTCTTCTGATTCTTTACTTTCATTACTACCTAATTCTTCAATTTCTTTTTCAATTGAAGACTTATCTAAAGAATTTAGCTCAACTACACTTTCTGCAAGAACGATACATTTCTCTGGATTAATTTCAGCAAAACCACCTGATACAAAAAATGATTTAACTAAATTTTTATCCTCACTATAAACCATCACTCTACCAGGTCTTAATGAGGACATTACTTGACTGTGTCCAGGTAAGACACCTAGATCACCATCTTTACCTGGGACAATAATAGTTCCAACATCATCATTAAAGATGAGGTTTTCTGGAGAAACTAAATCAAAAGAAATTGTCGCCATTAGGCAGCTTCAGCTTCTAGTTTTTTAGCTTTTTCAATTGCTTCATCCATTCCACCAACCATATAGAAGGCTGCTTCTGGCATGTGATCGTATTCACCCTTAACAAGTCCATCAAAACTTTTGATTGTATCTTCAAGGTCAACATACTTGCCTGGAGATCCAGTAAAAATTTCTGCGACAAAGAAAGGTTGACTTAAGAACTTCTCAATTTTTCTTGCTCTAGCAACTGTAAGCTTATCTTCTTCCGATAACTCATCCATTCCAAGAATTGCAATAATATCTTGAAGACTTTTATATGTTTGTAAAACTCTCTGCACTTCTCTTGCAACTCTATAGTGATCATCACCAACTACTTGTGGGTCTAATATTCTTGATGTTGAATCAAGTGGATCCACGGCAGGGTAAATGCCTTTCTCTGAAATTGCTCTATTCAAAACTGTTGTGGCGTCTAAGTGAGAAAATGATGTAGCGGGAGCAGGATCAGTTAAGTCATCTGCAGGAACGTATATTGCCTGAACAGATGTAATAGATCCTTTTTTTGTTGTTGTAATTCTCTCTTGTAATGCACCCATGTCAGTTGCCAAAGTTGGTTGATAACCAACTGCAGATGGAATACGTCCAAGCAAAGCTGATACCTCTGATCCTGCTTGAGTGAATCTAAAGATATTATCAACGAAGAACAACACGTCTTGACCTTCTTCATCTCTGAAATATTCTGCTTGTGTTAGTCCTGATAATGCTACTCTTGCTCTAGCTCCAGGTGGCTCATTCATTTGTCCATAAACAAGGGCAACTTTTGAGTCCTTTCCTTTGAGATCAATAATTCCTGATTCAATCATTTCATGATAAAGATCATTACCTTCACGCGTTCTTTCACCAACTCCAGCAAAAACTGAATAGCCACCGTGTGCTTTAGCAATATTATTTATAAGTTCCATAATCAAAACTGTTTTACCAACACCAGCGCCGCCGAAAAGACCAATTTTTCCACCACGGGCATAAGGCGCTAATAGATCAACGACTTTGATACCAGTTACAAGAACTTCTGTTTCCGTAGACTGATCAACAAATTCAGGGGCTGGTCTGTGAATAGGATAAGTTTTGGTAGTACCAATATCACCTCTTTCATCAACAGGCTCTCCTACAACATTCATAATACGGCCAAGTGTTTCTGGTCCAACAGGCATAGAAATGGGGGCTCCTGTGTCAGTCGCTGTTTGACCTCTTACTAATCCATCAGTAGTATCCATTGCAATCGTACGAACTGCATTTTCACCTAAATGCTGAGCAACCTCAAGCATTAATCTTGTTCCATTATTGTCAACTTCTAAGGCATTCATGATTGCAGGAAGTTCGCCATCGAACTCTACATCCACAACAGCTCCAAGAACTTGTGATATTTTTCCAGTTAAATTATTAGCCATATGTCCCCCTTTTAAACTGATTCAGCTCCAGAAATAATTTCAATTAATTCTTTAGTTATAAACGCTTGTCGCGTTCTATTATATTTTAATGTTAAACTATCAATCATCTCACCAGCATTACGTGTTGCATTGTCCATCGCAGCCATTCTTGCTCCATGTTCACCTGCATCACTTTCTAACAAAACTTTGAAAATCTGAATAGAAACATTTTTTGGAAGTAGATCTTTTAATATAGTTTCTTCATCAGGTTCGTATTCATAAATTGCTTTAGCAGAACTATCATCTGCATTCTCTTCTTTGGATGGATTTGAAACATCAAGAGGAATAAGCTGTTGTTTTGTCACTTCTTGTGAAATTGCTGATTTAAATTTATTAAAAACTAGAATACATTTATCAAATTTTTCTTCAAAGTATAATTCCTGCAGCTTATTCGAAACTTGCAGCGCAGAGTCATACCCTGTATTTGAAATATTTAAGTCAACAAAACTTTCTATGATTTGATCCTTCATTACACGGTTAAAAAAATCTCTACTTTTTTTTCCAAGAGGCATAATTTGCACATTTTTTCCATCACCTTCAAGTGATTTCACAAGCTTAAAAGTCTCTCTATTAATACTGCTATTAAAACCACCACATAAACCTCTATCAGCACTGACAGGAACAATAATATAATTTTGATCATTACCAGTTCCTGTTAGGAGCTTGATAATACCCTCGCCTGATGCTGCAGAAGAAGCTAGAGAAGCTAACATTTCTTCAAGACGTGAAGAATATGGTCTTGCAGCTTCAGCTTTTTCTTGTGACCTACGCAATTTACTAGCCGCAACCATTTTCATAGCTGATGTAATTTTTCTTGTAGATCCAACAGAGTTGATCTGGGTTTTAATATCTTTTAAACTTGGCATTGATTAGTTACTTGTAAATTTTTCAACAATATTATCTAAGATAGATTTTAATTTATCATCATTTTCTTTGGATAATTCTTTTTCATTTGCAATAGCATCTAATAAATCAGAATGACTAGACCTCATTGCATTCAAAACTTCTGTTTCAAAACGAACAACATCATTGACGGCTACTTTGTCTAAGTAACCACGAACGCCTGCATATATAGACACAACTTGCTCAGAAACTGTTAACGGAGAATATTGTCCCTGTTTCAGGATTTCAACTAATCTTGCGCCACGATCAAGTAATTGTTTCGTTGAAGCATCTAAGTCTGATGCAAACTGTGCAAAAGCAGCCATCTCACGATATTGAGCTAATTCTAGTTTTACAGGACCAGCAATTTTTTTCATTGCTTTTGTTTGAGCTGCAGAACCAACACGACTTACTGAAAGACCAACGTTAATCGCAGGACGAATACCAGCAAAAAATAAGTTTGTTTCTAAAAATATTTGTCCATCGGTAATGGAAATAACATTTGTTGGAATGTAAGCAGATAAGTCTCCAGCTTGAGTCTCAATAATTGGAAGAGCAGTTAAACTTCCGCCACCGTGTTCATCACTCATTTTGGCAGCTCTTTCTAAAAGACGACTGTGTATATAAAATACATCTCCAGGATATGCTTCACGTCCAGGAGGTCTTCTTAATAAAAGAGACATCTGTCTATAAGCAACAGCTTGCTTTGATAAATCATCATAAACAATCAATGCATGCATGCCGTTATCTCTAAAATATTCACCCATTGTACAACCAGTGTAAGCTGATAAAAATTGCAATGGAGCAGGCTCTGATGCAGTTGCAGATACAACAATTGTATATTCCATTGCACCATTATCTTCTAGTGTTTTTACAATTTGGGCAACTGTTGATCTTTTTTGACCAATCGCAACATAGATACAATACAATTTTTCTTTTTCATTGTTTGATTGATTAACAGATTTTTGATTTAAAATCGTATCAATAGCAACAGCAGTTTTACCTGTTTGTCTGTCACCAATTATTAATTCACGTTGCCCCCTACCAACTGGGACAAGAGCATCAAGTGCTTTAATACCTGTCTGCATAGGCTCAGATACACTTTGACGAGGAATAATACCTGGGGCTTTTAATTCAATTCTTCTCTTTTCAGAAGATTGAATAGGACCTTTGCCATCAATAGGATTTCCTAAACCATCAACAACACGTCCTAACAATTCTTTTCCAACAGGAACATCAACAATTTCTCCTGTACGTTTAACTGTATCACCTTCTTTAATTCCAGTATCATCACCGAAGATTGAAACACCAACGTTATCCATTTCAAGGTTGAGGGCCATACCTTTAATGCCGCCTGGGAATTCTACCATCTCTCCAGCTTGTACTTGATCAAGACCATACACACGTGCAATTCCATCTCCAACACTTAGTACTGTTCCAACCTCAGCAACATCCGCTTTAGTTTCAAAATTAGCTATTTGGTCTTTAATTACAGACGATATTTCTGCAGCTTTAATTTCCATTATGCCCCCTTCATTGCAATTTTAAGTTTATTAATTTTATTCGCTATAGATGTATCAATCATTTTGGAACCAACCTTAACAATTAAACCACCAATAATGTCTTCATCAACATCAAAATTTAAAGATAATTTTTCACCTAAAGATTTTTTAAGTTGATTTGTAATATTATTTTTTTCATCATCAGATAATATGTTTGCTGATGTTATGTCAGCAGTAATATCACCTCTTTTTTCAGAATTTATTTTTTTAAATTGTAAAATAATAGAAGCGATATTTGTAATTCTTTTATTGTTATCAAGAACTTTTAAAAAAGTTGTCGTAAGATTGTGTAAATTTGCTTTAGAAAATAATTTTTGCAAAATATTAAGCTTCTCATCTGAATTTACTAATGGGCTTTTGATAACTTGTCTTAATTCTGAACTTTCTTTCAATGTTTTTTGCACTAATTCAAAGTCATTTAGAATATCATCAATACATTTTTTTTCAGAAGCAAGATCATAGAGAGCAGCTCCGTACCTTTCAGATATAAGGTCTCCAGATAAAGTATTAGATGCCATAAATATAATTCATAAGAAGATTAGGGTTAGGCTAATAACACATCAGAAAAAGTAGGTAAACTGTCAGTTTGTGCGTCAAATGAGTTAAATGCAAAATATTTTTAAAATTGTGGGTAATTTACATAAATGAATAGGGATCAACATCAATAATTATCTTTATAGAGGAAGGCAGTTTAGTCTTTTCGACAATTTTTTTTGTGAATTTATTCAGATTTTTTCTACTTTTGCTCTTCAATAATATTCTGTATCGATATTGTCCTCTAAGCAAAGAAATTGGAGCTTCAACTGGACCTAGAATTTTAATATTTTCACTATTTTGACCTTGTTGAGCCAGTCTTGAAGCATGTTTAAGAACTAAAGCTTTTGTATGACTAGAAATAATAATTGAAGTCATAAAACCAAAAGGAGGAATATTAAAATTCTTTCTCTCTTCTAAAGCTTTTTCAATGAAAGCTTCTCTTTCTCGAAGTTGAATCGACTTAATTATTTCTTGATCTGGAAAATATGTTTGAAGAAAAACTTTACCAATTTTTTTTCCTCTACCAGCTCTTCCTCCAACTTGCTGAAGAAGGTTAAAAGTTTTTTCTATTGCTCTTGGATCGCCTCCAAATAAACCTGCATCTGCATCAACTATTCCTACTAAAGACAAATTTGGAAAATCGTATCCTTTTGCCATAATTTGTGTAGCTACAATTATATCTATATCTTTGTTGTTTATATCAGTAATAAATTTTTTAATTTTGTTTGGTGTGTTAACATTGTCGCTAGACATGATGGAAATATTTTTTCCAGGAAAGAATTCTTTTAGCTCCTCTGCAACTCTCTCAACTCCAGGACCAACAAATTTTATACTATCTTTTTCATTACATTGAGGACAATCTAAATTCAATTTTTTTATAGTTCCACATTGATGGCATAAGAAAACTTTTTTGTGTTGATGCATAACCATCCATGATGAACATTGATCACATTCATATCTGAATCCACAACTATTACACAAGGTTAATGGTGAGTATCCTCTACGATTTAAAAAAATAAGAGTTTGTTCCTTATTTTCTAAACACTGAGAAATAGAATCTATAATTGATTGTGATATCCATTTATCTTTATCAAGTTTATTTTTATTTAAATCAATTATAGAAATTTCAGGTAATGGAGTTCCAGAAAATTGTTTTGACAAATAGACTTGATTATATTTTTTAATTTTAACATTATTTATTGTTTCTAAAGACGGTGTTGCCGAAGCTAATAATATAAAATTTTTTTCAATTTTAGCTCTTACAACTGCAAGATCTCTTGCTTGGTAACGTATATTGTCCTCTTGTTTATAACTAGAATCATGTTCTTCATCGACAACAATTAATCCTAAGTTTGTAAAAGGAAGAAACAAACTTGAACGAGCGCCAATAACAATTACTGGATCTCCAGCAAAACATTTATGCCAAATTTTTTTCCTGTTTTTTTTTGTAATTTTAGAATGCCACAAACACACCTCCATACCAAAACGCTTCTTTACTCTTGTCTCTAATTGCGGTGTTAGGCTAATTTCTGGAACCATTATTAATATTTGTTTTTTTTCTTTTAAAAATTTATCTATTATTTCAAAATATACTTCAGTTTTACCAGAGCCTGTTACACCTTCTAATAAAACAGGTTTGTTTGATTTATTAAATGATTGGGTAATTTCTTTGAATGAATTTGCTTGCTCTTCACTCAAGGTCACTAAAGAAGGTTCGGTGTTATTGAAACTATCTAATTTTTCTTTATCAAATTCAACTATATCATTGTTAATAAGAAATAATTTTAAAACTGCTCCTAGTGGAGCTAAAGTATAACTTGCGATCCAATTTATAAAATCGATTGAAGAGTTCTGAAGGACAAGATCATTACAAATTTTTGTAACCTCTTTTATTTCGTATCCAGGATTTTTAACATTCTTCTTCCAAATAATTCCAGCTTCTATTTTTTTTCCAAATGGAACTAAGACTACTTGACCAATTTCAAGTTGCTCATTTGTTGAAGAATAAGTGAAAACTTTGTCGAAAGGTCTTGTTACTACTACATCGTACAACATTATATTTATGTATTTTTAATATGTTAACTTTCTAAATAACTTGTATATGGTATACAACAAACAATGAAATTTTTTATAGACACTGCCGATATACCTGAAATTGAAGAGTTAATGCCTAGTGGATTAATAGATGGTGTTACGACAAACCCATCTCTTATTGCAAAAAGCGGCAAGGATATGGGAGAAACAATCAAAACAATTTGTTCAATAGTATCTGGTCCAGTAAGTGCAGAAGTGACTGCAACCGAGTATGACAAAATGCTTGAAGAAGGTGAGTACTTAGCATCATTAGCTAAGAATGTTGCTGTAAAAGTTCCTCTCACACCTGCTGGTCTTCAAACTTGCAAAGCTCTTAGAGAAAAAGATATCATGGTAAATGTAACATTGTGTTTTAGTGCTGCTCAAGCATTACTAGCCGCTAAGGTTGGAGCAACATTTATTTCTCCATTTGTGGGAAGATTAGATGACATTGGTGAAAAAGGAATGGATCTGATTTCAGATATAGTAATAATGTATGAAAATTATGGATTTGATACGGAAGTATTAGTTGCTTCAGTAAGAAACACGCAACATTTGATTGATGCAGCTGTGATTGGTGCCCATGTTTCAACTCTACCACCTAAAGTTATTCACGAATTATATAAACATCCTCTCACAGATAAAGGGCTTAAAGCATTTCTTGATGATTGGGCAAAAACAGGACAACAAATTTTGCCAAAATAATCATCATGGCAAATGAAGATGAAATTAGAGAAAAAGAAATAATAAGTTTTTTAAAAAAAAATAAAAATTTTTTTATTAAAAATTATGAATTAGTTAATGAACTAAATTTTCCAAATCTAGATAATAGTTCAGATAAGGTTATTGATTTAGAGGCTTATAGATATAAAAAAATATCACAACAAAATATAGACTTACAAAATCAAATGACAAAAGTACTACTTGCAGGAAAAAGTCATTTAAATGCTCAAAAAAGAATTCTTAAATCTACAATTAGAATTTTAAATATTAAAAGTTTACCAAAATTAATAGGCTTAATTAAAAATGATCTTAAAATAATTTTAGGTTGTGATGAAATGAATTGTTTTATTACAAATGAAAATGTTAGTGTAGAAAACTTGTCTCAACTTGATACTAAAATTGCAAATAGTTATTTTAAAACCAAAATGGCTACTAATTTAAATCAAAATCCAAAAGGTTTACTTTTATTTTTTCCAAATAAATCAGCAATGGTAAAATCATATATATTATTAAAAATTAAATTTCATGAAGATAGTATTATCTTGGCGATGGGATCAAAAGATAAAAATAAATTTACAATTGATATGCAAACTGATCTTGTTGAGTACTTAATCAAAATTATAGAGATTAATTTACTAAACATAAAATGAAAATCTTACTAATAATTTTATTTTTAATAGTTAATTCCCAGAATTTATTTGCCAATCCTCAAATATGTAGTTGGATAATGGACGAACCATTTAAAGAATATCAAGAAGAGGCAAAAGATCAACATGCTGCGTTTTATGTTGTAGTCAGCGATGGTGAATGTGAATATGGAATGACTATTGGTGAAAATTCAGAAGAGAAAGCAAAAAAATCAGCTTTTAAAAATTGTGAAAAATGGAGAAAAGAAAATAATATTTCAGGTAAGTGTGAACCATTTGCTCTTAACGACAAAATTATTTGGGAAAATGTTGCCTTTGTTACAAATGATGAAGGAGAAATAGAGTATGACAATTCAGCCAGCATGGTTGAATATGAATATAGAATACCAGAGTGGTATGGACAGGAAAAAATTATATTTCCAAAATATAAAGGAGTCCCTGAAGATCTTCACAGTTTATTTATGAAAACCCTTGAATATTCCTACCTAGAGCTTGGTCAAAAACCCATTGCGGAAACTCATGTTATTATCTGGAATGAAAAAAAATCTAATCTAAAAAAAGTTGCTCAAAATTGGTGTGAAGTAAATCGTGGGGAAAATTTCAATGAAGAATGTTTAAAAGTGGGTGGAGGTGATAACAAAAAATGGTTCAAAGAATGTGTAGCGTCTGCCTATTTTTCACCTGAAACATTAAAAGGAAGTATTGAGGGTAATAAATGTTGGTGGAGGGGTTATAAGAATGAAGCGTGGAGTGTTGCAAAAATAGTAGCACATGAATATTTTCATGTTCATCAAAATATGAAAAAAATTTTTTTTGAAGATGAAAAACGTTTTGGTGTTCCCCAGTATAAATTTAATGACGATATGCCAATGTGGATTGAAGAAGGTGGGGCAGAATATTTTGGTTATTATATTATTGGAAAAAATAATTTAGCTGATTATAAAAAAATTATGAAACAAACACTAAAGTCCTTTCGCAAATGTGCAAAAAAAGGAATTAAACTCATAGATGTAGAAAGAGAAGAAGATGCCATAAAACTGCGCAGTAAATGTGATCAAGGCTTCGAGTATGATGGTGGTATGTGGGCAACAGCATACCTTGCTTCTTTAAGTGGATCTAATCAAAAAGTATTCTTTGATTTTTATGAAGATATTGCTGAACTTGAATTAGAAAAAAGGGAAGAAGGAGAAATCCACCAAGGATGGAGAGAATCTTTTAGGAAAAATTTTAATATGAGTTATGATGATTTTCTCATAGAGTTTGAAACATTTATTGGTTTAAAATCAAAGGAACAATTAAAAATTCTAGATCAAATAAATTAATACAAAAAGGAGCATACATGAAAGGTTATAGATTTATTACTGATGATGATACTATTGATTTTTGTCAAAGAGTAACAGAGGCATTATCTAATGGATGGAAATTACATGGAGAACCAAAAATGACTTTTGATCATAAAAGAAAAGTTATGAGATGTGGTCAAGCAGTTATAAAAATGTCATCAAAAAAATACAAAAAAGGAATGGATCTAGCTAAAATTTAAATATGAATTGCTCTACCATCTACACTTAAGGCTGCTTCTTTTACTGCTTCACTAGTTGTTGGATGAGCGTGACATACTCTTGCAATATCTTCTGCACTTCCACCAAATTCGATTGTAGTAACGATTTCTGCAATCAGTTGTCCGGCATCATGACCAATTATATGAGCACCTAAAATTTCATCTGTTTTTTTATCAACTAAAATTTTAACAAATCCTTCTGATGCAGAGGTAGTTAAGGCACGACCATTTGCCATAAAAGGAAATTTTCCAACCTTGAAGTCTTTCTTTTCTTGTTTGAGTTGTTCTTCTGTTTTTCCAACTGATGCTATCTCTGGATTGGTATAAACAATGGCTGGTATAGCGTCATAGTTTATATGAGGTTTTTGACCGTTTATAAATTCAACACAAGCTACTCCTTCTTCTTCAGCTTTGTGTGCTAGCATTGGACCTGGTGCTACATCACCGATTGCATAGATTCCTTCTACAGAAGTTTTAAAGTTATCTTTAATTTCAATAGATTTTTTATCCGTTAGTTTAATTCCAATTTTTTCGAGACCCAGTCCCTCAGTGTTTGGTTTTCTTCCTACTGACATTAAAACTATTTCGTAGTTTTCTTTTATTTTCTTTTTATCTGATGTTTCCATTTCAACATCTACACCAGACTTGCTAGATTTTGCAGAACTCACTTTATGTGATAATTTAAATTCTAACCCTTGTTTTGTTAACATTTTCATAAACTCTTTTGCTATTTCACCATCCATAGTTGGAACAATTCTATCCAGAGCTTCAACAACTGTTACTTTTGAACCTAATCTACTCCATACTGACCCCATCTCTAATCCAATATATCCACCACCAATAACTAGCAGTGATTTTGGTATTTTAGATAGAGAAAGAGCACCTGTTGAAGATACTATTTGTTTTTCATCGACAGGAATGTTTGGTATCTCAATCGAAGATGATCCTGTTGCGATAATAAAATTTTTAGCACTGGCAGTAATTTCATTTTTTCCATTTGTAATAGAAATAGTATTTTTATCTACAAATGAAGCCATCCCAGGAATATGCGTGATTTTATTTTTCTTAAATAAAAAACCGATCCCTGTTGTAAGTTTTTTTACAATCTTAGTTTTGCGATCCATCAAAACATTTAGGTCTAAATCTATCTTTGATGTTTTTATGCCATGCTCTGCAGCATGATTTGAAATTTCAACAAATTTTTCAGATGAATTTAATAATGCTTTAGAAGGTATGCATCCAATGTTCAAACAAGTTCCACCAAGTGATGGCTCTTTTTCTATACAAGCAACCTTCATTCCAAGTTGAGCTGCTCTGATTGCAGCTACATATCCACCAGGTCCCGCACCAATTACTATTAAATCAAAATCTTCCATTTTATATTCCTAATACTAATTCGGATGGATCTTCTAGAAGTTCTTTCACCTTCACTAAAAATCCAACACTTTCTTTTCCATCAATAATTCTATGATCATAACTTAATGCAACATACATCATTGGCCTAATTACTATTTCATCATTTACAACAACTGCTCTTTTTTGAATATTATGCATTCCTAAAATTCCAGATTGAGGTCTATTGATTATTGGGGTGCTGAGCATTGATCCGTAAACGCCACCATTTGAAATTGTAAAAGTTCCACCAGTCAAATCGTCCATGGTCAACGTTCCATCTTTGGCCTTTGTACCAAGATCAATAATTTTAGTTTCTATTTCTCCAAAACTCAGTTGATCAGCGTCTTTAAGTATTGGAACGACTAATCCTTTTTCAGTTCCAACAGCTATACCTATATCAAAATGGTTCTTATAAATTATATTTTGATCTTTAATTTCAGCATTCACAGCTGGATACTCTTGCAAACTTTTTACTACAGCTTTTACAAAAAATGACATAAAACCTAATTTGACCTCATACCGACTTTGAAATTCTTGATTTTTTGATTTTCTAATTTCCATAACTTTGGACATATCAATTTCATTGAAAGTTGTAAGTATGGCTGCTGTATTTTGAGCCTCCTTTAAGCGTTTAGATATTGTCTGTCTAATTTTAGACATTTTAATTACTTCTTCTCTTTCACCTTTGTTAGTGCTTATTTTATTTGAAGAAGAAAGATGAGAAACAACATCTTCTTTATTAATTCTTCCATCAGAACGTGATGAGGTGACATCTTCTAGTTTAATATTATTTTCCTCAGCAATTTTTCTTGCAGATGGTGAAGATTTAGCAGGTGAAGATTTTGTTTCAACCTTAACTTCTTTTACTTCTTCTTTTATCTCTTCTTCTTTAGTTTCAGTTTTTTTAGGAGTTGCTTTTTTACCTTTAGATTCATCTAAGATTCCAAGAATACCACCAATTTCAACGTCAGTTCCTTCAGAAACTTTTATTTCTTTTAGAGATCCAGCATGAGGGGCTGGTACTTCAACTGTAATTTTGTCAGTTTCAATTTCAACTAATGGTTCATCTACTTCAAAATTATCACCTATATTTTTAAGCCATTTTGAAACAGTTGCTTCCGTAATTGACTCTCCAAGTGTTGGAACTATTAATTCAGTGCTCATTATTAAATGCTTAATAACATTTACGTCAATTTATTCAATTGGCAGATTAGTCTTTAATTTTGTTGAAATACCTGCCCAAGATTTGTTAATTTTGCTAATCGAATCTTCAGTTGCCATTTTTAGAATAGTTTCTTGGTTACTTAAGTGTCTTTCTAAAGAACCTGCGGCAGGAGATGCAGCTGGACTTCTGCCAACATAGTATATTTTTTCTTGTTTAACTTTGGCTTCCTGCATGACACTTTCCAATCTACCTTTCACAAAACCCCAGGCACCCATATTTTTTGGCTCTTCTTGTGCCCAGATAATTTCAGCATTCGTATAATGCTTTAATTCATCTCTAAAGTTTTCATAAGGAAATGGATAAATCTGCTCCAATCTTATTATAGAGAGATTTTTAATTTTATTTTTTGCTATGTGATCTGCAAGTTCAAAATATATTTTACCAGAGCAAATGATTAATCTTTTATTTTTCTTTTTTTCTTTAACAGATAATTTATCAGTAAGAATTCTATGGAAAGTTGATCCATTAATATAATCCTCAATATTAGAAACATTAGATTTATGTCTAAGTGTAGATTTTGGTGTAAATATAATTAGAGGTTTCCTAAAGTTTCTATGTAGTTGTCTTCTTAAAACATGAAAATAATTAGCAGGACTAGTACAATTAACAATTTGCATATTATCTTCTGCACACATCTGTAAAAATCTTTCTAATCTTCCACTTGTATGCTCAGGGCCTTGGCCCTCATGTCCGTGGGGAAGAAGCATCGTTAAACCAGACATTCTCAACCATTTTCTTTCTCCAGAACTAATGAATTGATCAATCATAATTTGTGCGCCATTTGCAAAATCACCAAACTGCGCTTCCCATATAACAAGTGTCTTAGGATCAACTTGTGAATATCCATATTCAAAACCAAGAACACCAAACTCAGATAAAAAACTATCTATAATTTCAAAGTAACCTTGCTTGTTTTGAAAGTGTCTTAATGGAACAAAACGATTTTCATTTTCTTGATCGTATAGAACACCATGTCTATGACTAAATGTTCCTCTTCCAACATCTTGTCCAGATATTCGAACACCGTATCCCTCATCAAGAAGTGTTGCTAAAGCTAAACTTTCAGAAGTTGCCCAATCAATACCTTTACCGTTGATGACACTTGTTAATCGATCCCCATAAATTTTTTTTATTCTTCTATGAGCATTAAAATCTGCAGGTATTCCATGAATTTTTTTAGCTATATTCATTAAAGTTTTTTCTTTTACAGAAGTTTTTCCCCTTCTCGCATCAAACGTTGCAGTAGATAAACCTGTCCAAGTTCCCTCTAACCAATCTACTTTATTTGGCTTATAATTTTTAGTTGATTCAAATTCTTTATCTAAAAAATTTTTAAAAGAATCTACAATGTCTTTAGATTCTTCTTCTGAAAGAGTATTATTCTCAATTAATTTTTTTTCATATTTTTTTCTTGTAGTAATTTGTTTTTTAATAGCCTTATACATAAGGGGCTGAGTAAAAGAAGGTTCATCAGCTTCGTTATGTCCTGATCTTCTGTAACAAAACATATCTACCACAACATCAACTTTAAATTTGTTTCTAAATTCTGTTGCAAGTCTACAAACATGAACTACTGCTTCTGGATCATCCCCATTAACATGAAATATTGGTGCCTGAACCATTTTTGCAATCTCAGTACAATAAGGTGCTGATCGTCCATATTGAGGCATTGTAGTAAAACCTATCTGATTATTAATTACAAAATGAATGGTACCACCTGTTTTAAAACCTCTTAATTGTGACATGGCAAATGTTTCAGCCACAACTCCTTGTCCAGCTATTGCTGCATCTCCATGAATTAATAAAGCTATAACTTTATCTGTTGTTTTATCTTTAGCTAAAGTTTGTTTAGCTCTTACTTTTCCTGCCACAACTGGGTTAACTGCTTCTAAATGTGATGGGTTAGAAGTGAGCGATAAATGAATTTTCTTTTTTTCAAATTCACGATCAGCAGAAACTCCTAAATGATATTTTACATCACCCGAACCTAGTACCTCATTTGGATCGTTTAAAGATCCTTGGAATTTTGATAATATTTTTTTGTAAGGCATTTCCAAAACACTTGATAGAAGTGTTAGTCTCCCTCGATGAGCTGTTCCAATAATAATATCTTCAATTCCAGACAAACATGCCTGTTTAACAATTTGCTCTATCCCAGGTATCATCGCTTCACCACCTTCGATACCGTATCTCTTTGTACCTAAAAACTTTTTATCTAAAAACTGCTCAAATAGTTCTGATTCAACTAATCTTTTATAGATTGCTTTTTTTCCCTCATTTGTAAAATTTGTTTTATTTCTTACTTCTTCAATTCTTTCTTGGACCCATTGTTTTTGATCAGCTTGTTGAATGTGTAAGAATTCAACACCAATTGAAGCAGAATAAGTTTCTTTTAATATTTTAATAATATTTTTTAATTTACCTTTTTCTAAACCCAAACTTCCATCAATGAATATTTCTTTTTCTAAATCTGATTCAATGAAACCATAGCTTTTATAATCTAATTCTTGAGGATACTCTCTTTCAGATATTCCTAAAGGATCAAGATCTGCAATTAAATGTCCATTAATTCTAAAAGCTCTAATTAACCTTAACGCTCTTATTGAATCTAAAGTTGATACTCTAAATTCTTCAGAATTGTAATTCGCGTTTGATTTTATAACCTTAGTTATGTAATTTTTATCTATGATACTTGATGGGCGTTCTTTCCACTCTGGCCCTCCAAAATCTTTAAGAACAGAATAGTCATCTTCGTTTAAATTGTTGAAAAAATCTTTCCAAGTTGTGTCCACACTTTCAGGGTCATTTCTAAATTTAGAATACAGTTCGGCCACATATGGCGCATTAGCACTATTTAAAAAAGTATCATTCATAGATTTCTATTAAACTAAAACAATTTTGCATAACAATCATACTAATGGAAACTAATTATTCCCATTTTGCATTGCTAATTTCATAGTTTTTCCTAATGATGCCGGGGATTTTGACACCAAAACTCCAGCCTTTTCTAAAGATTTAATTTTGGAATGTGCTGTACCTTTTGAGCCTGAAATGATAGCACCTGCATGACCCATACGTTTTCCTTTTGGTGCCGATTGACCAGCTATAAATGCTGAAACTGGTTTTTTTCTTTTTGAATTTGAAATAAATTCTGCTGCATTTTCTTCTTCCTCGCCACCAATTTCACCTATCATCAAGATTCCCTCAGTCTCATCGTCTTCTAAAAATAACTTTATACAATCTACAAAATCCATTCCATGTATTGGATCTCCACCAATACCAACACATGTTGATTGACCTAATCCTACCTCTGTTGTCTGTGCAACAGCTTCATAAGTTAATGTTCCTGATCTACTTACTATTCCAATTTTACCTTTATTATGGATGAAGCCAGGCATAATTCCAATCTTGCATTCGGAAGGTGTAATTAACCCTGGACAGTTTGGTCCAATTAAATGTGTTTTATTGTTAATAATTCTTTTTTTTATATCAATCATATCTAAGACTGGAATACCTTCTGTAATACAAACAATTAATTCAATATTTGCATCTAAGGCCTCATGGATTGCTTTGGCAGCAAACTTTGCAGGTACATAAATAACTGTTGCGTTTGCTTCAGTTTGTTTAACTGCATCAGCAACGGTATTAAATACAGGTAAATTTAAATGAGTCTGTCCTCCTTTTCCAGGCGTGACACCACCAACAAGGTTTGTACCATATGCTATAGCTTGTTCAGAATGATATGTTCCTTGTGAACCAGTAAAACCTTGGCAAATAAGTCTTGTATTTTTATTAACTAAAATCGACACTATTCTGATAACTCCACAGCTTTCTGCGCTGCATTTGAAAAATCATCAATTGAAATTAATCCTAAAGATGAACTATTTATAATATCTCTTCCTTCTTTAGAATTTGTTCCTTGGAAACGTACAACAACAGGAAGTTTAAATTCTAATTCTTTAATTGCATCAATGATGCCATTAGCAATCATGTCACAATGGATGATTCCTCCAAAAATATTTATAAAGACTGATTTCACGTTTTTATCTGATTGAATGATCTTGAAAGCTTTAATAGCTCTTTCTTTATTTGCTGTACCACCTAAATCTAAAAAATTGGCTGGCTCCATTCCAAATTGTTTAATAATATCCATAGTTGCCATAGCTAGCCCAGCTCCATTAACCATGCAGCCTATTTTTCCATCTAGCTTAATGTAAACCATATCGTTTTCAGAAGCTTCAAGTTCCAAATCATTTTCTTCAGAAGTATCTTTTAATTTTTCAATGCCAGCCTGTCTGTACAGAGCATTATCATCAATATTAATTTTAGCATCTAAAAGAATTAGTTTTTCATCTTTTGTCACAACAAGAGGATTAATTTCAATTAAAGAAGCATCTATTTCGACATAGGCCTTACATAAATTTGAAACAATTTCTTTAAATTGGTTAAACTCATTAATAGAAAAGTTTAATTTATTTTGAAGACTATCACTAATTATAAAATCTTCTAAATTATCAAAATAAACATACTGAATTCTTTCTGGTGTTTTCTCAGCTACATCTTCAATGTCTACACCACCAGCGTCAGATACCATCATCATTAATTTTGATTGATTTCTATCAAGAAGAATACTTAAATAATATTCTCTATCAATTTCACATCCAGCTTCTAAATAAATTCTATTTACTAATTTTCCTTCATTACCAGTTTGTTTTGTAATCAATATGTTACCCATCATTCCTATTGCAATTTTTTTTGCATCATCGATTGATTCTGTTATTTGTACTCCACCTTTTGTATTAAATGGTTTTAAAAATTTCCCTGCTCCTCTTCCTCCAGCATGTATCTGTGATTTGATAACCCAAGGTGGTCCTTTTATATTTTGTAAATCTTTTTCTAAATCGTCAACATTTTCAATGTAACTTTTGCCTTCAAGTATAGGTAGATTGTACTTTCTTAGTAAATCTTTAGCTTGATATTCATGCAAATTCATTTTGATAAAAAAGTAATAGTTAGATTAGATGAAAAATACAATTATTTTTTAATTTTCTTATTTAGAAGTTTATTAGACAATGTAGTTAATGATTTTACTGCTTTAACAGAATGATTGAATTCTTTCTTTTCATTATTATTAAGTTTTAATTCAATAATTTTTTCAACACCTTTTTTGCCAATGATAACTGGAACTCCAACATAAAGTCCTTTTACCCCATATTCACCATTGAGATATGCAGCACATGGTAATAATCTTTTTTGATCTAAAAGAAATGACTCTGCCATTTGTACCGCTGAAGAAGCTGGTGCATAATAGGCAGATGTGTTCATGAGTTTTACAATTTCTGCTCCACCATCGCGTGTTCTTTGAATAATTTTGTCGATATTTTTTTTAGTTGTCCACTTCATCTTTATTAACTCAGGTACAGGAATACCTGATACTGTTGAGTATCGCATAAGTGGAACCATCGTGTCTCCATGACCACCTAAGACAAAAGCGCTGATATCATTAATTGATACATTAAACTCCTTGGATAAAAAGTATTTTAATCTTGCGCTATCCAAAACACCTGCCATACCAATACACATATTTGTCTTAAGGCCTGATGATTTCTGGAGGACACTTACCATTGCATCGAGTGGATTAGTAATGCATATAACAAATGCCTTTGGACAATATTTTTTAATATTTTTCCCTACATTTTGAATGATTATAGAATTTTTTTCTACAAGATCATCTCGGGACATGCCTGGTTTTCTTGGAAAACCTGCAGTAACTATTACCACATCAGAATTTTTGATATCTCTAAAACTTGAAGTACCTTTAAAATCTGCATGAAATCCCTCAATAGAAGATGACTGAGCAAGATCTAAAGATTTACCTTTAGGCATCCCTTCAAAAATATCTAATAAAACTACATCACCTAATTCTTTTAAACTAACAAGTTGTGCAAGAGTACCGCCGATATTGCCTGCTCCAATGAGAGCAATTTTTTTTCTCATTTAAGTTTTATACTTTAATTATAATTCTGTAACAATAGCCTTTTTAAGTCCAGCAATTTCTTTGGCTGGATTTAGACCTTTAGGACAAGACCTAGTACAATTCATTATTGAATGACATCTATAAAGTTTTAATGAATCATTTATTGCTTTTAATCTCTCTTTTCTTTCTGAATCTCTAGAGTCACTTACCCATCTTGCTGCTTGTAAAAGGACTGCAGGTCCTAGATATTCATCTCCATTCCACCAATAACTTGGACAAGAAGTAGTGCAGCAAAAACATAATACACACTCCCATTTACCATCAAGTTTTTCTCTTTCTTTAGGTGTTTGTTTTTTTTCTTCATTGTCATTTTCAGCAGTGGTTAAATCATTTGATCTTTTTAACCATGGTTTTATAGAAGCTAACTGTTCATAAGCTTTACTTAAGTCAGGAACCAGATCTTTAACTACACGCATATGAGGTAAAGGGTATATTTTAATTTCTTTTTTTACATCAGACATGCTCTTTAAACACGCTAGTGTATTTACACCATCTATATTCATTGCACATGATCCACACACACCTTCGCGACAAGATCTTCTAAAAGTCAAAGATGGATCAATTTCATTCTTAATTTTCATTAACCCATCCAAAACCATTGGACCGCACTTACTTTGATCAATTTCGTAAGTATCTAATCTAGGATTCTTATTTTCCTCGGGATTCCATCTATAAATTACTAAATTTTTGGGTGATTCCCTTGGTTCTTTAGCTTTGTATGTAATGCCGGTTGTAACTTTTGAATTAGCTGGAAGTGAAAACTCAACCATTAGTAAACTCTTTTTTTAGGTGGTATAGGTTGTACATGATTAGTTAGAGTATTCATGTGAACTGATCTAGAGCCCATCTTAACATCACCATTATTATTTAACCAAGCCAGAGAATGTACTAGCCAATCATTATCATTTCTCTCCTTATAATCTTCACGTGCATGTGCACCTCTGCTTTCAGTTCTGTTTAATGCAGAATGAAGAGTTACTTTTGATTGTGCCATTAAATTGTGCAGTTCTAAAGCTTCAACTAAATCAGTGTTAAAAATTAGTGATTTATCTTTAATATCAATGTTATCAATTGAACTTTCAACTTCTTGATATTCTTCGATACCTTTAGAAATTAAATCATGAGTTCTAAATACTGCACATTTTTTTTGCATGATATGCTGCATAGAAGTTCTCAGTTCTCCGGTCGTAGAATCACCTTTGCTAAATCTAATATTATTAAATCTATCTAATATTTCATCAGTACTAGACTTACTAATTTCAATTTTTTTTGAATTTGGTTTAACTTTTTCTGCACATGTTTCGCTAGCAGCCTTTCCAAAAACAACAAGATCAATTAAAGAGTTGGTTCCAAGTCTATTAGCTCC
>CABXSY010000010.1 GCA_902514875.1 uncultured Alphaproteobacteria bacterium
CTTGGACAGGGTCTATAATTAAAAATAATAGTAAATGGCATTATTTTTATACTGGAAGAAATAAAAAAGAAAATGGAAACAAACAAAGAATTGGTCACGCAATAGGTGAAACACCCTATTCTTTTAATAGAATTGGAAATGGATTAGCGTTAGATTTAGATACAAATATTTATCAGGAACTAGAGAATGACAATTATTGGAAAGATCGTGCTATGCGTGATCCATGGGTAATGAAACACCCTTATGAAAATAAATTTATAATGGCTTACACTGCAAGAGCATCAATCAATAACGATCCTTATCAGTGTGGAGTTATTGGTATGGCAGAATCAAATGATCTTTATAAATGGAAATCTACTAAACCTTTATTTGGAGGTTTTTTTAGTCAATTAGAAGTTCCACAAATATTTAAAGTTAAAAATAAATGGTATTGTTTATTTTGCAACCATCCTGAAGATTGGTCCAGCAAATTCAAGAATAATTATAAAGGACCAAATAAGCGAGGCACACATTATTTAATTGCTGATAAATTTGAAGGTCCATGGGAATTGGCACCTGGCCCTTATTTAACAACAAGCTCTGAAATAGAACTTTATGCTGGAAGAGTTATTGAAAAAGATAATAAATTTTTTTTTATGGCTTTTTTACATGATGATCAAGATGGTAATTTTATTGGAGAAATATCAGATCCAATTCCAATTAATTTTGATACAAATGGTTTAATGAGTTTAGAAGTCTAATTAATATTCTTCCATGAATATTCTGGTTTAAATCCTAATACTTTTTTCGCTTTCTCATTACTTAATAATGTTTTATTTTTTCCAATCTCTCCTTTAATTTGAATATTTGGAAATACTTTATCGAGAAGTAATTTATTATCCTCTTCCATAACAGTGTCGTCTGCAGCTATAATAAAATTATCAGCACCTTTTAAATTACTTTCCATAGCTAAGAGACAAGCCTGGGCTACATCTCTAGCATCAATATATCCCCAAAAATTCCATTTTCGTAAAAAAGGATCATTTTGAAATGATTTAAATTGTTTGTAATCATGTTCTTCCATTATATTAGAATAGCGAAGTCCAAATATTTTCATCTCTGGATTTCTCCTACAATATTGCCTGGCCATTTCTTCACCCA
This sequence comes from uncultured Alphaproteobacteria bacterium, assembly GCA_902514875.1. Classification (GTDB taxonomy): domain Bacteria; phylum Pseudomonadota; class Alphaproteobacteria; order HIMB59; genus CACPNW01. The sequence continues at coordinate 1,141 of CABXSY010000010.1, forward strand.
TCACTTTAGAAAGTGAATAGCTTGACTCTGGTCGTGGATCATATTCTTCATCAACAGGTACATAAGGCGGATAGGTATCAAATGGTAAACCTAGAACTGTTTCACTTGATGCCCATACAATATTATTTATTTTCATAACTTTTGAAGCTTGGAAAATATTATAAGTGCTTAGAGTATTAGCTTTAAAAGTTTTATGATTTGCTTCCAAACCGGAAGCAGGAATAGCTGCTTGATGAATTACCGCATCTATGCCATTTATACGGTCATCAATTTCAGAAACTACTTCCATAGCATCACCAAAATCCTCTAAGTCAACCTTTGTAAAAGGAACGCCCAAATCAGAGTTATTTACAAAATCAACATTAAAAACATTATAATTTTTTTTCAATAATAGTTTTATTGTTGCTCTTCCAGCTTTACCTGAGCCCCCAGTAACTAAAATATTTTTCATTTAATATTACTTTAATAACTTTTTAATAAAGAATCATCAATTTTTTGATTATTATATTAATTTAAGGAGATTTTATGGCTGAATATATTTTAGAAGCTGGAGGAACAATGGCATTTACATTCCATGTTTTATTTATGCTTTTCAATTTATTTATTATCTATCAATTTTATTTTAATGATAAATTTTTTAATGAATTAGGATTTTCAAATGAAGAGCCTAAATTAGTTTTTAGAGGTCCATTAGGTGCAGTTTTCCTAACAATGCTGTTAATGTCTATATTGTTAACATTTGATGTAACTGGAAATACTTATGATGAGAATGTTGTGCAATATAAATTTTGGTATTCATTTTTATTTATGCTTATGTCCATAGCTTTAATTAGTTCTGTTGTTAGGTATTTTAATCTGGTAAACAATTACGGCATTACCCCTAATTTTAGAGGAGTTATGTTTCCATTAATTGGATTGATTTTAATAATTCTTAGAACAATTTTTGAAGGATATTAATTTATTATAAGCGGTGTAAAAGCCGCTTAAAATAATTTTTTATTTTTTTTAATTTGCCTTGAAGCAAAATGAATTATTATTGAGACAATTAAAAAAAATAACACAAATCTCCATTCGCTAAATGGAATTTTCATTGAATAAAAAACAAATACACCGCAAACAGTAAGAGACTTTATGTATATTTCTAAAAATTGAATAGGGTACAACTTTTCACTTTGAAAAAATAAATATCTAATTCCAAAATAAATAAATGTTAAAAACACTGATAATCTTACTGAGTTAATTCTATGGTAAGGTATTGCTTCCCTTTCAACGAAATTAAATGGAAAATAAACTGTAATTCCCATTATTTCTGAAACAAGAATAAAAATTGCCCATAAAGATAATATTGCTACAATTATTTTTGATAGATTTTTAGCCATAATAATCTTATTGGCCTTTTTTTACTAAGTCAAAACTTTCAGGCTAGTGACCGACTGAACAATTGCATAATAATTAAATTTCATAATTTAAAAAGTCATTTAAAATTATTGTTGAAAATAAAGGGTTTTTTTTAGGAAAAATTATTTTTAACTGGTGAAAAATATAAAAGTATCAAAATTGCTCCACTAATTAAGCCACCAATTTGATCCAGCATACCACTAAAAGCAGTATAGATAACAGAACCACTAAAATAATTTAGAACTATGCCAGCTGCTACTAAAAATAAATACAATGGTTTGCCGTAAGAGATAAATCTATAAAGTAAATTTAAAGTAAATAGATATAGAAAGAATAAACTAATAGATACTATTCGAGAAAAATTTTCAAAATTAGATAATAGTCCATCATTTAATTCTTCATAAAGATTGGAAATTTCTGATGGTTGATACATAGAAGATATAACCATTAAAATAATGACAATAAAGTCAGCTAAAATTAAATTCTTAAAAATTTTTTCAATTTCCATTGATTTTAATAATCTTTTATTGATCTAAGAAAACAAATATAAATAAAATAACCAGTACAAATTAACCAAATTAAAAGCACAATGGTATCATTCATAATTAAGTTTATTTCTGATTTTGTTACAAGTCGTAGTGTTGTTGCAGCCCAAACAACAGTAAAAAATATAGTTAAATTTCTAAATGATTTAACCCTTAATGGATGAACAAATTTCCATGGAACAAATGTCAAAACTAATAAAATAATTATAACAACTAGATTTATCCATTCATTTGTATTTAATATAAAGAAATACAAGACTACAACATTCCAGAGTGCAGGAAAACCTTGAAAATAATAATCATCAGTTTTCATATTAACGTTAATAAATGTATATAAAGAGACTCCAAATATTAGAGCAGGCATAATCATTTCAAAGCCAGATGGAACCATCTGAAACCAGTAAATCATTAATGCGGGATTGATAACGTAATTTAGATAATCAATAATTGAATCTAAAATAATCCCATCTAGATTAGGAGCTTTTTCTTCTACTCCAACTTTCCTGGCTAATGTTCCATCAACACCATCAACAAGTAAGGCCATTCCAAGCCATAGAAAACTACCGACTTGATCATTATTTAATATTGATATTAAGGCAAGAAAACCAAGTATAGCTCCAGATCCAGTGAAGGCATGAACACCCCATGCGGATATTTGATCTTTATCAACTTTCATAGATAAAGGCCTTTATCACTAAAATATAAGAAAATAAAAAATTTTGAAAAAAAAAGCAGAAAAATTAAGGTTTTAAGGGATATTAAAATTGGGCTTATAACAATTTTATAATATCACTATCTCCTTCAGCGAAATTGTAGTTTTTAAATTCATTTTTTGCAATCCAAGCTGAGTCCTCATGTTCATTTAAATAAATTTCACCATCAATATGAGAACATATAAAATAATGTAATTTGACATTTATTTTGTCATCTTGATAATTTTCTTCACCTAATTTTTTTTTAATATTTATTTCTATATTTAGCTCTTCTCTTATTTCTCTTTTTAAAGCCATCTCAAAAGATTCATTTTTTTCTACTTTCCCTCCAGGGAATTCCCAGCTTAATCCCATATGTTTATTTCTATTTCTTTGAGCTATAAAATATTTATCATCTTTTATTATTATTGCTGCAACGACATCAAATTTTTCCATTAATTAGTGTTATCACGAATAAACTGATTTGCCTTTTTTATAATATGATTTTTCCTATCAATATTCATTTTATCATAGATAACAACCATCATATTTAAACGTGGATTAGACTGAAAAAATTTTCTATTTTTATTAATAAAACGCCAATACAATCCGTCCATAATATCATTCCAATTACCTCTTTTAAAATTCATCATTTTCATAAAATAACTTGAACCACAAATATAAGGTTTGGTACTAAATATGCCCCCATCACTAAACAATCCCATCCCGTAAACATTAGGTGACATTACCCAATCAGAGCTATCTACAAACATTTCCATGAACCAATTATAAACTTCATTAGGTTTAATTTCACATAAGTTCATTATGTTACATAAAACCATTAGTCTCTCAATATGATGAGTGTAACCGTATTTTTGTGCATTTTTAATTGAGTGATCTAAAGGATCTAATCCAGTTGTTCCATCATACCATTTATTGGTTAGAGAATTTTTGTGCTTAAAGAAATTATTTTCCTCTAATTGCTTATCGTAATTTTGGTAAATTCCCCTAATAAATTCTCTCCATCCAATAATTTGTCTGATGTAACCTTCATAAGAATTGATTTTAATTTTATTTTCTACTTTTTTTACTCTTTCGATTATAATTTCTGGTGTTAATAAACCTAAATTAATCATGGGACTAAGTGCACTATGAAATAAAATATTATTATTAGTGTCAACTGCATCTTCGTAATCACCAAATAAATTAAATTTTTTAATAACAAAATAATCTAACCATTTAACTGCATCATCATAAGTTGTAGGTAACCAAAAATTATCAACTTCACCTGGATGATTTTTAAAAATTGTATTAATTTGTTGTTTTAAATCTTTTGTGTGTTTTGTTTCTTTTGCAGTAATCATTTCTGGTATTTTAATATCTTTAGGAAGTTTTTTTCTATTATCCTCATCAAAACTCCACTTACCACCTTTAGGCTTATTATTTTCCATCAAAATATCTATTTTTGTACGGGCAATTTTATAAAAATTTGCCATAAAAGGTTTTTTTGTTTTACTTAAATAATTTTTAAATTCATCTCTTGAATTCAAAAACATAGGTGATTGGATAAAAGTCAATTTAATCTTATTTTTTTTACATAAGTTGCTTATTTTTTTTTCAAAAAATTTATCTTCAATTTCAAAAGATATTAACTCTTCGTATTTATCTTTTTTTATAAAATTTTCTAATTTTTTTTCGTAGGATATTTTAAAATCTTTTTTTAAATCAATATAATTTACTTTGAAATTATTTTTTTTTAGTTGATCAGCATAAGATCTCATTGAAGAAAGAAAAAGAATGAGTTTTAATTTATGATGTTTTTGAAAAGTACAAAGATCAAAACTTTCACACATAAAAATAGTTGAGTTTTTATGTTTCCTAAGATGTTTTTGGGGGAATAATTGATTTCCTAGAATTAAAAATAAACTTTTCATCAATATATAAATAGTAAGTTATTAGAAAATTTATATAATTTATTAAATTTATTTGCTTATTTTAGACAATTTTTAATTATAATAATTTAAATAAATGATCAAATTAGTGAAATTATTAGTAATCCCCTTAATTATTAGTTTTGTACTAGCTTCTTGTAATACAACATCTCCAAACAAGGTAAAAAGATCTGATGCACAAAAAGTAACTAATATTGAATATGGAACAATCAAAACCTCTCTTCCAGTAAAAATTGAAGGTGAAAGTGATTGGATTGGAGCAACTGCTGGAGCAATGTTAGGAGGGCTTTTAGCATCTCAAATATGTGGAGAAGAAGAAATATTGGGAACTAAGTGTCAAGATATTGCGATAGTTTATGGAACTATTGGAGGTGCTGTAATGGGCTCAGTAATACAAGCTAAAATTGGTAATCATGATGGCTTTCAATATATAGTGAATATTGATGAATGTGGTAATGACATTTCTAATTGCCAAAATGATCAACAAAAAGCTTTTGTGCAAGGAGATGATAATGCCCTTCCAAATGGTCAAAGAGTTGTAATTATCTACGGAGATGTAATAAGAGTTATGCCCTATGAAGAATAATTTACTAAAATTCATTTTTAGTATTTTTTTATTATTTCCATTTCACCTCAATGCAGAATTAATATTTGAGGATAATTTTCCAAAAGATATGCAAGGTATTTGGAGTGATGATTGTGATGCAGAATATCAAGTATTCATAATATCAAATAACACAAGTATGTGGATTGACAAGACATATGTTGGATTTAATGTATCAAAAACATCAAAGGTGCAAGATTGGTCAGTTTATAAATGGGGTGAACTAGATGGAAGTTATTATTATTTTTTAAAAAAAGATGGCGATAATTTACTTGAGATTACTGCTCCTGATGATTGGGATGGTATAGATTATTCTTTTTTAAATTCATCAGATTATTCTCTTTATGAAAAATGTGAATCAATCCCTAGTGTCTTTCAAATTATTTATGGGGAAATTATCAACTTAATGAATTCTCAATTAATTGAAACGTGTAATAATGATAGCAATCCTGCAAATTGTATTAATGAAACTTTTACATTTTTAGATGTGTCACAAGATAATGAATTATCTGTAGCAGAATTAACACGTGCAGCAAGAATAGCTATTTATTTTACCTTTATCGATAAAAGACAAGACGAAGACAGAGACATAGGATTTGCAACTTATACAACCACATCACTAATATTTCCTGCATTATCAAAAATATTAATTGGTAATTATGATTATGATAATTCAAATACAATTTCTTTAAAAGAAATATATACGGATCGTATTGATACATTAGACTATCAAAATTTATTTAAAGAAAATTTAAAAGGATTAGACCCAGAGGAATTAAGACGATTAATTGAAAACTTAGATTTTTTAAAATCTTTAATGTTAAATTAAATTAGTATGTTGACTTTTAAGTATAATTTTAATTATAAATACATATGAACAAGAGAAATTTATACGCAGCTATTGCGATAGTATGTATCTTTGCTGCTTTAAATTTAACTATATATTTTTTCTATTAAATTATGGTGATCAAAAGAAAATCTAGTATTTATAAAAAATTATATGAAATTAATGGTCAGAAAATGATGTTTGGTCACGATAATATACATTTTAAAACAATTAACTTACCTACAAAACAGAGATACAAAAATCTATGCAGTAAATTTGGTTTAAAAAAAATTAAATCTTCCAGTAAAAAAAATTTTCAAATAATTAACATTAATTAAGTGAAAAATATTGCAATAATTGGAGCTGGGATGACTGGCTTATCTCTTGCTTATAATCTTCAAGAGCATAATATTACAATTTTTGATAAATCATGGAGACCGGGAGGAAGAGTATCAACTAGAAAGCATGATAATTATCTTTTTGATCATGGTGCACATTATCTATCGACAAATCATTCTGTAAATCAATTAAATGAAGTAATAAGTAGATATAACTTGGGACAAGTAATAGAAATAGATTTTGCAACTGATTATTTAAAAAATAAAAAAACTAGAAAAAAAATTATTATTGATCAAAATGGAATTAATTCTATTCCAAAATCTATTTTTGATAATATCAAAGTAAATAGTTATTTAAATTCAAAAATAATTAAAATTTCAAAAAATAGTAATGATCTCTTCTCGCTATTTTCTGAAAAGGAAGAATTTAAAGATTTTGATTATGTTTTAATTTGTATACCGTATTTACAATCAAAAGAACTTTCAAAAAATTTGATTGATTTTACTCAGATTGTTAGCGAACCATCATATGATCCAATACATACTGTAATGTTAAGTTATAAAGATATTAACAACATAAATATTAAAGCAGGATTAAATCTTCATAAAGATATTAGTTTCTTTATGAATCAAAATATCAAATTTAATGAATTATCTGATGATTGTTGGGTATTAAATATGAGTTCTGAATATACGAATAACAATATTAACATTGATAAATCTGATCTAGAAAAATACGCTCAATCAATATTTGAAAAAACATTTGGTATAAAAAATGAGATAAGTTTTATTAAATCACACAGATGGCTATTTGCGCAAACAAAAGTCAGTTATAATAGTATTTCAAAAAAAAATTGGATTAATTCTAAGGATAACAAATTATTTTTAAGTGGAGACTGGGTTATAGGAAAAAGTCTAAGTGATGCATGGGATGCAGGTGAAAAATTATCTCATTATATTAAAATTTTATCAGTTTGATATTAAGTATTAAAATATTTTTTAATATTTTTAGCTGCCTGTCTTATTCTTTGGGTATTTTCTACTAGACCAATACGTACAAAACCCTCACCTCCTTTTCCAAAAGCTAAACCAGGTGCTACTGCAACGTCGGCATTTATCATTAAATTTTTGGAAAATTTCATGGAACCCATCTTTTTAAATTTTTTTGGCAAAGGAGCCCACACAAACATTGATGCCTCAGGAGATGGAATTTTATCCCAACCAGCTCTTTCAAAAGACTCTATTAAAACATCTCTTCTTTTTTTATAAATCTCTCTTATTTCTTCTACACATTTTTGAGATCCATTTAATGCAGCAGTGGCTGCTACTTGCACAGGAGTAAAAGCACCATAGTCTACATATGATTTAATTTTTGTTAATGCCTCAATTAAAGTTTTGTTTCCAACAGCAAAACCTATTCTCCATCCTGCCATTGCATAAGTTTTAGATAAAGTCGTAAATTCAACAGCTATGTTTTTAGCTCCATTAACTTCTAATATTGATGGAGGCGGATTATTACCAAAGTAAATTTCAGAATAAGCTAAATCGGATAAAATATAAACTTGATATTTTTTTGCAATTTTTACTAATTCTTTATAAAAATCTAAATCAACTATCTGAGCTGTTGGATTTGACGGAAAAGAAACAATAATAACTTTTATTGAAGAATATTTTTTTAAATTATTAACTATATTTAATAAAAATTTATTTTTATCGAACTCTCCATTAAAAAATGTTTGCAATGGTGTTAATTTAGCTCCAGCAATAATAAAACCGTATGGATGAACAGGATATGATGGATCAGGACATAATATTCTATCTCCTCTTGAAGTTATAGCTTGTGCCAAATTTGCTAAACCTTCCTTTGAACCAATTGTTACTATAATTTCACTTGATGGATTTAAATCAACATTAAATCGTTTTTTATAATATTTAGCTTGGGCTTTTCTTAATCCATTAATACCTTTAGAAACTGAATAACGTCCAACACCTGGCTTATCTATAACTTCTTTCAATTTCTGTCTTATGTGAAGAGGTGTTGGCATATCAGGATTACCCATACCAAAATCAATAATATCCCTACCCTCAGATCTCAGTTTCATTTTTAATGAATTTATCTCCCCAAATATATATGGGGGGAGTCTATTAATTCTTTCAAATTTAGATTTCACTTTTTAAGCAATAATTAATTATTGATAATAATACTAGTTTAAATAAAATTGATTTTTAATAATATTATTCCTATTTTTATATTGTGATTAAATTATTTTACTATTTTTTACCATTTATTGCTCTCTTTCTACCAAGTTTATGGGTAAATTATATTTTAAAAAAATATAATAAAATTTTACCTGATATGCCCTTTACTGGCAGAGAACTTGGAAAAAAAATACTTGAAGAAGAAGAAGTCACGAATGTATCAATTAATCCTATTCAGCAATTAGATCATTACAATCCTAAAGATAAAAAAATACATATAGCGACTGATAAACTTGACAAAAAAAGTATAACAAGCATTGCAGTTGTTGCTCACGAAATTGGTCACGCAATTCAAGATAAGGAAAAATATAAACCACTTATCCTTAGACAATCATTAATTGAAAAAACAATGATATTTCAGAGAATTGGTTCATTTTTATTAATTATAGGACTACCATCAATATTTGCCTTCACTAAAAGTCCATTTATTACCCTTATTGCTGCGATAATAATAATGGGATGTTTATCTACAAATGTGTTAATCCATTTGATTACTCTTCCTGTAGAATTTGATGCAAGTTTTAAGAGAGCTTTACCAATACTCAAAAGATATGTCCCTAAAGAGAATATGTATCAGTGTAAATCTGTTTTAAGAGCTGCTGCATTGACATATTTAGCTCAATCAATTGTGAGTATATTTAGATTAAAAATAATACTGTTATCTTTTATTAATATTTTTAAATCAATTATAAGAAGATAATATTTTTCTCTTTAAATAAAAAGGGAAATTTATTAAGTTAGTTAATTAATGAATTTAAGCGAAAAAATATCTTTAATACTTGTAGATAAAGGTTTTTCTTTGTCTCCGAAAAAACATACTGAAGATTTAATAAATTCTGGTATTGAATTTCATAAAAGTAATGAAGACATCAAAATTGCAGAACAGCATGGTATTGCAGATCAAATTTTTATACTTGTAAAAGGTGAAGCAGAATTTGTAAAATATCATAATAATGTTTTTTATAAGTTAGCAACATTAAAAAATGCTGGATCACCTCTTGGTATTTCAGGGTTAAATGCACCAGGTAGATATATGTCAGATATATTTATTAAAGGTAGTTCAGAATATATTTCTATCAAAATAGAAAAATTAAAAGAATTGGAAGAAGCTGATCCTGACTATGCAAGTTTTTTCTATTCTTTTTTATTATTTGAATCAATTAATTTAATATGGTCATCTCGTAATTTAGAAAAACCTATTGAACAAAAAGAAATTAATTTAGCAGATGGTGTTAAAACTGGTGGAGATATTGTAAATACCAAAAGAATAAAGAATTCAGCATTTTTAGCTTTTCTAGATGATAAAGATTTAGATGAACTGATAAATTATGCAAACATTAGATTATTTTCTGCCGGTGAATATGTAACTCTAGAAGGTACAAAATCAGACGGAATAAATATTTTGTTAAAAGGTAAGGTTGAAGCCTCTTTTACAAATTCTAAAGATGATCAATTAGAAAATAATTCAAGATCAATAGCTAGAACAGGAGTGGCATTATCATTATCATCAGGATTGCATGATATAGAATCACCCTACTCTTTGAAATCTACGCGAGATACAACAATTTTAAAATTTTCAAACGAATTTATTGATAATCTAATTAAAACTAATCCAAAATTAGCTATAAAATTTTTTAAAAGACAATTATGGCAATTAGGTCGTTATGTTCAAAGCTCAACTGGTTTGACAACATATCCTGCTAAAAATGAAAAAGAGTTTTTTAAATATTTACTAGAAGATAATTCTTCAAAAATACCAAGTAATTCAAAACTTTACACAATTCCTCATTTGTTAGAAAATCATTTAACTCATTCTTTAGCATTTGATACGATTTATGATTTAATTGTTACAGGTAATGATGAAGAAAAATCTATAGCTAGTCTCATGATAGATGCACTGAGTGGTTTAGAGAGAAAAAATAGATTTTTTAAACAACTAAATAAAATCTACAACAGGGTAGCAACATCATATGAGTCAATAAATAAACAAGCATTACAAAAATTAACAAATTCAGATTTTACAAAAGCTTTTGATCAGGTTCCTTATGTTATTAAAGGTATGGAGAATTTACCAGAAGAACCTACAAACATATTTTTTTATAATCACTTGGCAAGCATTGAAGAAAATGGTTTAGCTAATGGACATCAATTTAGTATAGATAGTCATTTTATAAGTGCAAAAATTTTATTTCCAAAATACGGTGATGGTGGTCAAAGAATTGCTCGATATTCTAGAAATACAGAATTTTGGAGATATAATTATTATGAAAATTTAGATTACATTTTTGTTCATACACCAGAGTCAGACTATTTAAATGAAACTCAAGACCAAAAAAAGAAAAGGAAAAGTAAATTATTTATCGAAACTCAGAATATTTTTGATCAAAACAGACCTTTAGTTATTGCACCAGAAGGAACATCTGAAACTGAAGATAATTTAACTCCAAATTCCCCAGGTCCTTTAAAGCCAGGTGCATTTTTATTAGCAGACCAATTAAAACCTGAACCACTACTTGTTCCAATAGCATTAGCTAATTTTGATTATTCAATCTCTGATACTATTTATTCTGCAGTAATTAAAGAACCAATTAAATTAAAAGATTTTGTAAATGATATGAAAAATAAAAAAGAGTTAGAAAATTTTTTATCTAAGTATAGAAAAACTTTTAAAACTTATGTTGAGGAAGCAATTGAATTAGCAAAATCTGCTTCAAAATATAAAATTAATAATAAAGATGTAGTTAGCAACTTAAATTTAGTCAGCCCTATTGAAGAAGAATTCGAAGCAGATGTGAGAGAATTAGAAATTAAATTACATACAGATCAATATAAAAATAATAAAATAGTCTTATTTGGAAGTTCGACATTTAGAGATTGGGAAAATGCAAAAACTGATTTGTCATTTGATAGTTTATTAAATTTAGGATTCGGTGGATCCACATTAGTTTCATGCCGTACATATTTTAACAGAATAGTAGTCCCAAATAACCCTGATAAGATGATTTTTTATGCAGGAGATAATGATATTGGCAGTGGAATGAGTGCTGAAGATTTAGAAAATGAATTTTTATTATTTGCTTCTGAAGTTAATGAAAAATTACCCCATACATTATGTTTTTTTGTATCCATTAAACCAAGTGTATTTAGGAATAATTATTTAAATACAATTTTAGATGCAAATGAACGAATTAAAAACAAAATTGAGAATTTTAGTCAATGGCGCTATATTGATCTATGCTCTCCTATGCTTGATGCTGGATTTGAAAAATTTTATTCAGAAGATCCATTACACATGGATGTACTTGGTTATAGTCTCTTAAGTAAGTTAATAAGAGATGAAATATCAAAGTTTACAATTTAAGCTTAAATTAAAAATTAAATTTTAATTTCTTTTCTTAGCTTATCAGATTTATATGAATTGAAAACTAATGATAGACTCTTTATGTTATCTTCACCACTGGTTTCGTGTTCAATGTTATTTATCAGTGAATCAATGAAATGTTTGTGTGTATTGATTACGCTTTCTTGAATTTGATCCCAAGGCTTTGAAATCCATTTATATTTCTTTGGTTTTCCATCATAAATCTTCTTCTTATTATTTTTGTGTAAAGTAATTTTGTAATTGTAGTCCAAATCAATTGAACCGTTAGAGAATTCTAAATTAACTAGTGTTTGAGCAAATCTATCTGGTTTTTTTATTGAAGAAATAGATGCATCAACAATAGTAATACTTTTATTTTTATTTCTTATTAGGGATATAAAATCAGTTTCACCTTTAAATTTATTATTTGTATTTTGATTTACTGTATAAATACTTTTTGCTTCTCCCATAAAAAATCTGCTTAAATCAAATAAATGGATGCCTACGTCTAAGGTTAAATACTCTTTTAAATTATATAAATATGTCTGATTGGTATATCCAACAGGATTTGCGTGTCTAAAAGATATCTTGGCATAATGTGGTTTAGTTAACTTCTCTATATTTATAATTTCTTTTAATTTTAATAGAGGGCTTTGCCATCTAAAATTCTCATGAACCATAAGTGGCGTTTTATTTTTTTTATAAAAAGAAACAATTTTTTTCGCATTTGATAAATTTTCAGCAAATGGCTTTTGTATGGAAGTTGGAATTTTATACTTAGATAAAATTTTACCAATATTTAAATGTGTCTCCATTGTTGTTACAACATCAACAAAGTCAATTTTATGTTTTTTTAACATTAATTCTATGGATGAATAAGAATGTAAAATATTAAATTTAGATTTAAATTTATTAGCTTTTTTTATATCTAAATCACAAACACATATTATTTCTATATTTCTTAATTCTTTCCAAGCTAAAATATGATTTTCAGCAAAGAAACCACATCCGATTAATGCTCCTTTTAATTTTTTCATTTATCTTCTATAAATTTAATTTCTAATGGTTCGAACGTATATGGATTTGTATCTTTTTTAAAGTTAAAAAAAGAAAAATCATTATTAAAAATATCAGTATAATTTTTTAAATTTAGCTTATATTGATAACTAAAATTTAATTCAGAAATATTTATTTCTTTTTTTTGTTTTGAAGAATTTACAAATAAATAATACTTTTTTTCATTTAGTACAATTTTTAATCCATACACTTCATTAATTGGATTAAATTTAAAAATTTCAGAATTTGACAATGAAATAAGAAAATTATTTAAATGATATAATGGTTTTTTGGTATTATCTTTATTTAATATTCCATGATGTCCATAAATAGAATTAATAGTAAAAAATTTTGATTCTTTATTTATTGATTGAATAAAAATTGCTAGTGTCCAAGTAAGTGAAAATAATTGATCATGTCTTGGATCGCTATCAGCCATTTCTAATCTTATTTTCTTTTTGTTACTTACAGGACTTTCGCCATACGGATTGAAATGCATACCAAGAGATATTGGGCCAATATGAACATCAGTACTATTAGAAAAATTTTTTAAAGTTTTAAGGATATAAGGTATGGTTTCAGGTGTATTTAATACACCAAAATCACTAGAATCATGAACAATTGGAGTGAAGGAAAAACTAACCAAATCATAAAACATTTTTGGTCTCTTTCTATTTAATTCTGTAAAATTAGTAACCATTCCAGAAACAATTAGGCTATTAGAAAACATCTTTTTAGCAATTTTATAGTATTCATTTAATTCTGGAACATTAGGCCATTCTCCAGCAGGTTGAAAACTATTCAAATATATTTTTGGACAAATTAAAATTTTATTTAATTTAATAGTATTTTCGCTTATAAAATTATAAATTTTTGTTAATTCCTCATGAGGGTCATTAGTATGATCAACCAAAGCCACAAGAAACACTTTGTTATCAGATCTTGAAGTTATTCTTTTAGAATCTTCAGTAAAATCAATAATATAGTAATAATAATCAAAGTTGTTTATTAAATTATCATTTGGAAGAATTGGAGAATCAATTTTTATACCAATTTTAGGAAATTTATAAGAAGTAGTATGATCAATTTTTACAATATTCTTAGATGGAAATGATCTCTGTTTTTTATTTAAAAAGTCTATTTTTACAGTTTGTGAAAAATTAGAACCTCGTTTTTCTAAATAAGGAAAAGGATCTAATAAAGAGCCACTATATATTTTGTAAGAAGCGTCACCCCAGTTTCTTTGATCCTCCATTTCAAATAAAATACCTGCGAAATTTATATTAACTATCAAACTATCGTCTAAAGTATAAGCAAGATTTTTAAATTTAAAGAATGGTTGATCGGGACTTATAAATTCTGGAAATTTTTTTTCTTCTTTTACGTCATTTTCACTTGTTACAATGATATTTGAACCAACATGATATTGTAATGGAATTAATAAATTAAAGCCTATTCTATTAGTCCAAAAATCATTTAAGAATTCTCCTTTTGAAGATAGAGTTATAGATTTTTCAGAAAATAATATAGAATTTGTTGTTTTAAGAATTTCATTTATACCATATTCTAAATCGAATATATATTCTAAAGATGTATCAAGTTTCTCTTCATAATTTAGAATTTTAGGATTATAATTATTCCAATTTTTGTCTCTTACCAAGAATGATATCATCTTTAAAATTTGAAAATTTTGAAATGTTATATTTCGAAAAAAAAGATTATCTTTTAATAAGGTAAAATTATTATTTGATGATTTTATAAATTTTTCTTCTAATAATTTAGGGTTATACATATAATTTTGAAACAGATTTATAATTATTATATTCTAATATTAAATCTGATTTATTTTTTTTATATTTTGTATTTTGAATTAAACTTAAAAAAATCAGTTCTCGTTGAGCAAAACTACCTCCAAGGTATTTAAATTGTGACTTAATTACATCTTCATTTAATAATTCATTTGTTTTAATGCTATAAATAATTGGTTTTAGAAAATTAATATAATTTTCTTTAAAAGAATTTTTTAAATAATTCCCCTCCATCCTTTCTTCAAGTTGTTGAAAATAATCTTGATCATTATAGTATAAGTAATAAAAAATAAGATGATAATCAATGAAAGGAAGTATGTGTTGATTTTTAAAATATTCAGCATAATCTTTTAATTTATCCATTCTATCTTTAATATCCACTCCCTTGTAATGAAGTCTTAATAAAAAAGAACAAGCATTGCAAAAATCTAAGTAAAAGATTTCTGATGAAGAGAAATAATTATCAAATAGTTTTAAGCTTTTCTCATATTCTTGATTGTAGAATAATATTAATGATTGGTGCCACCATATATGTCTTTTTATTGGTCCGTAAATTGACCAATTAATTTTATTGAAATTATCATTTTTGATAATTGAGTCGTTATTCTCATTATCGTGAACATGTAAAAGAGCATGCCAACTCCATAAATCATTGGATGATTGTTTTAGTGAATTTAAGGCTAGAACCTTAGCTTTATCAATTACATTATTTTCTTCAAATGCATAGCTAGTCATCCCTAATAGTAAATTATAATGTTGGTCATTTTTGGACCAATTACTTAGTATCTCTTCATGTTTGTTTAAAAAATTATCATCTATGCCTAAGAAAATGTTATTAAAATGAAACAATCTAATAGCAAAAATATCTTTGGGATTATCTTTTATAATTAATTCCAATTTATTTAATAAATTTTTTAAATCATTTTTAATCCAAAGATTAACTATCTCTAAATATTGATGAAAATAATTATTTACTTTATCAGTAGTAATAGATTGGAATGTTTCTCTAGCTAATGAAATTTTATGTATATCTCTAGAAAAAAGTAATAAAACTGTTTTTAATAATTTTGGAGCATTAAATTCTGGATTTTTTTTAATTAATTTATTTGTTTTATAAAGAGCATCTTTCTTAAAATAAATATATGAATCAATACATTCTTTAAAACTATTTATTTCGTCATCTTTATTACTATCTATCCATTTATAGAAATAATTATTTTGCATGAACTAATAATACACATAATCTAATGATGTTAAATATTTATATTACGAATTAATATTTAGTCTCTTCCTTGTAATTTCTTTATTTAAATGAAGTTCCCTGTATGAAATTAAAAGTACACCACAAAAGATTACAGACGCACCTAACCAAGTATAAAAATCAGGTTTATCACTAAAGACAAAATACCCAATTATTGATGAAACTACCAAACCTAAAAATGAATAAGGTTGAGTCATAGTTACATCAACTAATTTATATGCATGATTTAATGCAATATGTAAGATTGTTCCTGACATTGCTGCACATAATATTAAAATAATTGTTTTTAAGCTTGGTTGATCCCAAAAATATATAACTAATGGAAATGAAAAAAGACTCATATAAACATACTGATGTGATAATATTGTTATAGCACTATCATTCTTAGATACTTTTTTAGTTAAGATAATAACTACTGACCAAATTAATGATGAAATAAGTGCCATATATATTCCAATAGAAATATCTATAATACCTGGTCTCAATATTATTAACATTCCTAAAAAACCCATCACTAAAGCAATTGACCTATATAAATATATTTTTTCCTTTAAAAATATCACTGCTAAGATTGTAACAATAATTGGAACTATAAAATGAATGGCTGTCATTTTCTCTAATGGAAGCATAGCTAAAGCTGCAAAGCCAAGAAGCATTGCAGGTAAATTTAATGCTGAACGTACAATATGAATTTTTAAATTTTTAGTACTAAATACTTTAAATTTTGTTTTTAGAATGTAGGGGGTAATGATTAAAAAACCAAAGAAAAATCGTAAAAAACCCGTTGTAAATACATTTAATTCTTCTTGAGCTAATTTTATAAATGTACCCATAAGCGTACCAAAAATAATAGATATAATAATTAAAAAAATTGCAAATTGATTATTGTTTAACAAATAATATTCCTAACTAAAAAGAATTAAGATAATGATATCATAATTTTTCCTTATTTATATCTCTATTAAAACAAAATTTGATTATATTTTGAAAACTGTGGCACTTATTAAAAGAATAGTTCTTTTTTTCATAACATTAATTTTCATTATAATTCTCCTTGTAGGTGCCAAACTTCATTTTAAGATTAGAAAATGATAAATTTACAAGATGAATTGATAATTTCTAATAATGGACAAGGAATGTATGAAATTACAAATAATATTCATGACTGGATTGTTAAAAATAATATTATTAAAGGTCAGCTAAATTTATTTATACAACATACCTCTGCTTCATTAACAATCATGGAAAATGCTAGCCCTGACGTTTTAGAGGATATTAATTCTTTTTTTCAAAAAATAATTCCTGAAGATTCTTCATTATATAAACACGGTTATGAAGGAGATGATGATATGCCTGCACACATAAAATCTATGCTTACTCAAACTTCATTAACAATTCCTATAAACAACAAAGAAATGAAATTAGGTATGTGGCAAGGAATATATCTTATTGAACACAGGTACAGCAGGTACAAAAGAAAAATAATTTTAAGTTATATAGGTGAGTAAATTATACTCTTACTTTTTTTAAATTACTTTGATCTAAAATAATCTTTGATAAATTATTAGGTATAAAGAATGAAGCAATTAAAGATAGTAGAGCAAAAAAAGAACCAATTAAAAAAACTATTGAGTGAGAATTAATCCAAACAAATCCTAAAATTACTGGGATAAATACAGCAGCTATATGATTGATAGTAAAGGAAACACCTGCAGTACTTGCTATATCTTTAGGATCAGCAATTTTTTGAAAATATGTATTAATTGCTATAGCTAATGCGAAAAACATATGATCAATAATATATAATCCCGCTGCGATATAGGCATTAGTGACAAATGCATAAGATGTAAAAACAATTACTAGTCCAATATATTCAAATATAAGGCATTTTTTCTCACCAAATATATTTATTAACTTTCCAATACGTTCTGCAAAAAACCAATTAAAAATGTAATTAACCAAAAAAAGTAATGTAACCTGCGATGCTGAATATCCAAATTTTTCTACCATCAAAAAAGCAGCAAAAACTACAAAAATTTGTCTCCTAGCACCTGATAAGAAAATTAAAATGTAATATAGAGAATATTCTTTTTTAAGAATTATTTTTTTATGTTGCTTATTTTTGATCTCAAAAAAAGGAAAAGAAATAAAAAGATATATAGAAATAAGAATACAAATTAATCCAGCAATTAAAAATATAAACTTATAATCTAAATTAAAGATTTCTAGCAAACTCCAAATAATACAATACAAAAATAAGGATGTAATTGAACTAACAGCTATTAATTTTCCTAAAACTTGTGGAGCTTCCTCTTTTGAAAGCCATTGCAAACTCAAAGAATTTTTTGCAGTTTCACAATAATGAAAGCCAGTACTCATAATAATTGTTGTAAAATACAAACCATAAACAGTTGGTAAGAAACCTGTAATTGCAACACCAAAACCAGTTAAGGCTAAAGAAAAAATAGCAAAATATTGTTCTTTAAAATAGAAAAGTAGAAAAATAATAGTAAATGCAAGGAAACCAGGAATCTCCCTGATACTTTGAAGTACTCCAATTTCGACTCCAGTAAAACTTGCTCTTTCAACTGAGAAATTATTTAGTAAAACCATCCAAGTACTAAAAGCAATGGGCATGGCTATTGATGATAAAATTAGCAAAGTTATTGGGTTTTTATTATTTAGTAAATTTTTCATATTAAATTTATGATACTAAAACATTATCACAAAGTTTTGATTTATAACTATTAATTTAGTGACCTCTATTAAATTGGTCACGAAATCTTGAATCTTCTTTAATGTAAGGTCTAATTCCTATTTTTGTTTCTCTAATTATTATATAAATTCCACTACCAACAATAATTAATGATCCTATAATTTCATAAATATCTGGAATATCTGCAAAAAATAAATAACCTAAAATCGCTCCAGATATTAATTGTGTATATTGAATAGGAGCAAAAACACTGGACTCTAAAAATTTTGAAGCGATTGTTAAACAATTACCCCCTATTCCACAAATAATACCACAAAAAACAAGTGTCATTAAATCATTAAAAGATAATGCGATGTGACTATTAAAGCTAAGTAATCCATTTAAAATAGTTGCAGATAAAAAAGCATAAAAAGTAAATGCTATTGATGATTGATTATTTGAATACTTTCTTACTAAAGTAATATTTATTGCCATTAGTAATGCAGAAAAAAACAAACCAAATAGACTTAATGAAAAATGAATAGTGCCAGGTCTACTAACTATTAATACGCCAATAAATCCAACTGTTACCGCCGACCATCTTCTAATACCAACTTTTTCACCTAAAAAAAAATGGGATAACATTGTTATCATTAATGGAGCACTAAATAATATTGGATAAATTTCACTAAATGCATGTTCTCTAAATGAATAAACTACTAAAGCGCCAGAAATTAATCCGAATAATCCTCTAAGAAGCTGAATATGAATTATATCATTTTTTAGTGAGCTCCATTTGTTTAAAAAATAAAGAGTTAATAATGTTGGTATAAAACTAAAAAGACAAATATAAAAATTTATTTGAAAAACAGAATATTCATTAACTAGGTATTTTTTAATTATTGTATCTAAAATTACAAATATCGTATAACCTATAAATCCGATACTAATTCCAGATAAAACATTCATATGATTTAATTTAAAAGAACTTTATTTAAAATTGTCTTATTTGAGATTCTAGTAAATAAATATTATTTTTTTCTTATTGTTTCATTATAATGATCATTTAATACTAAAAGATGTTGATAAGCTTCATAATCAAAGTCATCTTTAGCTACCTTATCTGTCTTAAAATTTTTATATTTATCTTCTCCCCTTACACAAATAGCACTATCATTTTTGCTTTTCAATTGTTTCATATCAGTAGAAATAAATTGAAAATTTAAACCTATTCTTCTGTCATTACTAAAATTAGGTTGAGATGCGTGCAATGTTAGGCCATGATGAAAAGAGACTTCACCTGGTTCTAGTGGACATGATACTGCTTTATTTATATCAAAATCTTTTACAGTTTGACCTCTAGATAAAACATTATTTTTATCTTCAGTTGAATGATGTTCAAAAAAACCATTTTTATGAGAGCCTGGTATCATTTGCATACACCCACTTTGATCATTAGCTTTTGATAAAGCAAGCCATGCACTAACTTGACTTTCATTATTATCAAACCCCCAATATGTTAGATCTTGATGCCAACTTACATGTGTTTTAGTGTTTGGTTCTTTTATTATAAAAGTTGCATTATATAATAATATATTTTTACCAATTATTTCTTCGACAAAATCAAGCAATATTCTATTAGTTGCTATTTCATACACCCATTTCATTATCGTATAAGTTTTCACAATATAATGAAGTTTACCTAGTTTTTTTTCTGATTCTTCTAATTTATTTCTAAAAAAATTTGCTTCTTTTGCATTGTAAATTTTTAATGGAGAAAAATAACCATTTTGATCATAGAATTCTTTCATTCTTAAAATATTATTTAAATTGATTATTTATTCAATAAAAATTGACAATAAATAAACCAATTAAACAAATAATTAATAAATCAAATATTAAAACAAATTCCATATTGGTTGTGACACTAATTCTTTATGGATAGAATACATTTACTCACTAAATATATATTGGTAGATTAGTGCCACATAATCTATGTACAAATTAATTTAGGCGTAAATTGAGTTAAAAAGAGGCAAATTTATGAAAAAAATCAGTTGGGTAACACATGAAGATTATGACATTCATCTACCTGAAAATCATAAATTTACTGCAAGTAAGTTTTCAGATTTATATAATGAATTAAAAATTTCAGATTTTTATCATCGTGCAAAAATTCTAAGTCCTCAAAAAGCAAGTGTTGATGAGGTTTCTATATGTCATGATTTAGATTACATATTAAAAATTAAAAATGGCACTTTATCAGATAAAGAAATAAGAAGATTGGGTTTTAAATGGTCAGAAACACTTTCTAATCGTTCCTTTTTAGCAGTTAATGGAACTCTATTAACATGCAAAGAAGCAATTAAGAATGGTATAGCAAATCATTTAGCTGGCGGTACACATCATAGTCATAGAGATTTTGGTTCAGGATACTGTGTTTTTAACGATTTGGCTTATGCTTCATTACATTTAATAACAACTCATCAAGTAAAAAAAATATTAATTTTTGACACTGATGTGCATCAAGGTGATGGCACAGCTTCAATCCTTAAGAATAATGATAAAATATTTACATGTTCTATTCATTGTAAAAATAACTTTCCCTTTAGAAAATCAATAAGTGATATGGATGTTGAATTAGAAGATAATTTAGAAGATGATAAGTATTTAGAAATATTAAATCAAACACTTAATAGATGTTTAAAAAATTTTAACCCTGAATTAGTAATTTTTGATACAGGAGTTGATATTCATAAAAATGATAAATTAGGAAATTTACAAATAACAACAGAAGGTCTTTTAAAAAGAGATATTACAGTACTAGAATTTTTTAAAAATAAATCAATCCCTATTGCTACAGTAATAGGAGGTGGGTATTCAAATGATAAGTTAGAGTTAGCTAAGAGACATAGTTTAATTTTTAAAGCAACATCAATGGTTTTCAATTAATTACATTTTGAAATAACTACCTGTATTGACTTATCATTATCAAGGTATGCAAAACAAAAATTTTTAAACAAATTAAAATGATTACTTATAATTTTTAAATTTTCTTTGTTGTCATCTAAAAAAATATATTCAAATTTAATTTTTTCAACAATATCTCTAGAAAAAATTGGCATTGTAATTATTTCGCCATCATTAAATATTGATTTTAAATAAAATACATCTGATTCACTATCAACTTTAGAAAATGAATTCTTTTTTATGAGGAAAAGAACATTTTCGTTCCAATCATTTTTTTGAATATCGAAAAGTATATTTAAATCTTCAAGGTTTATTAATTTATTTGAATCTAAGGCGAAAGTATTTAGTGATAAAAAAATAAAACATAAAAAAAGTAATCTTTTCATAAAAACAACTGTTATTAAAAGAACGATACTGATAAATATATTAATAATCTATTTATTTTCAAATATTTATGAAAACAAGAAATAAGGGGCTTATACTATCATTTGTTGGGGTTTTAATTCTTAGCCCTGATAGTTTATTTATTAGATTAGTAAATTTAGATGATTTTAGTTTAATATTTTATAGAAGCGCTCTACCAATTGTTACAATATTAATTTTTCTTGTTTACACTTACAAAAGATCTTTTCTTAAATCATTTTATCTAATTGGAGTACCAGGTATAATCTATGCTATTATCTATGCTATAACTCATATTTGTTTTGTGTATTCAATTCAAAATACTGCAGTAGCTAATACATTGGTTCTGATTGCATCAGCTCCCATTTTTGCTGCATTGTTTTCAGTTTTTATACTTAAAGAAATACCAAGTCTTTTTACATGGATAGTGATTTTAATTTCTATGCTTGCAATGATAATAATTGGAATAGGAAGCTTTACATCTACAGGATTATATGGAGATATTATGGCTCTGATTGTAGCAGCTGGAATGGGTTTTAGTATGGTTCTCGTTAGATTATTTAAAAATAAAGATTTGATACCTGCATGTTTATTAGGATGTTTAATATCAGCTCTTTACGCTCTACCATTTGGAATTAACTTTGATTTAAATAATGATCAAATTTTATTTCTTTTCATAATGTGCTTATTAATACTACCTATTCCATTTATGATTTTAACAATTTCTCCTAAATTTGCCCCAGCACACGAAGTAGCTCTAATATTTTTATTAGAAAGTGTTTTAGGTACTGCTTGGGTTTGGTTTGTTATAAATGAAATACCTCCTCTAAATACAATTATTGGAGGAGCCCTACTGCTTGGATCTGTTACAATATTTATTTATCAAACAACTAGAAAAACTAATTAGTTTTTTTAATCTCGCTTCTTTCTCTAATAAAAATATAAATTCCACTAAAAACAATCAAAGATAATCCTAAATATATCCAAATACCAGGCAAATCACCAAAGAAAGCATATCCAACAAGTATGTTTGTAGATATCTCAAAATAACCCAAAGGAGCTAGTTTAGAAGCTTCTCCAAGTCTTAAAGAAAGAATTATTAAAAAATGTCCTAAAGTTCCAATTGAAGCTAATGAGATAAGTAATAATAATTGTCTTAAATCTAAATTTATCCAGTAAAAAGGAACAATGAGAGATATAAAAATACAACCTACGATACCTGTAAAAAGCAAAGTAACTACAGCACTATCTGTAAAAGATAATTTTCGAGTATAAATTATATAAAAAGCATATGAAATTCCTGCTGCAATAGCTGAAAAAGATGCAAAATTAATTTCTATAAAACCTGGTCTTATGATGATCATAACACCAAAAAACCCAATCAAAACTGCAATCCATCGATGAATTCCAACTTTTTCTTTTAAATAAAAAATTGATAATATTGTCACTATTATTGGAGAGATAAAGGCAAGGGTTAAAGCTTCTGCTAAAGTTATTACTGAAATTGCATAAAAGAAAAAAACGGTAGATAAAAATAAAAAAAAACTTCTAAATAACTGTATTGAAATTGATTTTGGAAAACTAATTTCTTTTCTAAAAAATATAAATGCTAATGGAAAACTAACTAAAAGCATAAAAAAATATCTTCCCCAAACAACTTGTATAAAATGTATTTCTGAAGATAGATACTTTGCGATACCATCCATGAAAGGTAATAACAGCCAACCTGATATATTAAGAATATACGCTAACATTAATTTTATTTAAAAGATGATGGATCGCAAATCTTGCAAATTAAATCTCCAATTGATTTTTTAGGATTATAAGTTTGATAGAAAATGTCTTTTGCAGAAATATTATTTTCAGATAAATATTTTTCTATTTCCCAATAATACCTAAAACATTTTGAACATTGTGCAGCATTTTCTTTATGTGATGGTTTATATATTTCATTCCAAAGTTTGGACATTTCATTTTGCTTATCAGGAGCTATATTTTCTGAAATAATTGATGGAATATCCATAAAACACTTAGCGCATTGTATTTCAGATGTTACATTTTTATATGGCTCATCTTTATAGTTTTTTCCTATAGTAGTTTTACCAATATATTTATCTGAACTACAGTTTGGACAAAAAAAATTGATTTTATTGTTAAGCATTTTATTCTATGAATAAATTTTCATAACATTTATAAATAAAGAATAGAATTATTATTTATAATGAACCTATATCTTTCATATCTATTTATCTTTTTTTGGAGCAGTGCTTTTATAAGTGGTCAATTTATTGTACAATCAGCAAGCCCTTTTGCAGCACTATGTTTTAGGTTTTGTATTGTAAGTGCATTTTTTTTAATTTTTTCTATTATTCTTAGGGAAAGAATAAGAATAAATCGAAATTTAATCTTTCAAGCTATGATTACTGGAATTCTTTTTCACGGATTTTATTTAGGTGGAGTATTTTTTTCTTATTCTATGGGACTTACTGCAACATTATCTGCGTTAATTGTATGCCTCCAACCTATTTTAACAAATATTCTAAGTGGACCTATTTTAAAAGAAAAAGTTACTGTTACGCAATGGATAGGAATATTTTTTGGTTTTTTAGGTACTATATTAGTTATAGGTTATGATATTGGAGCAAAAATCCCAACAATAGGTGTTATTGCTTCTATTGTTGCACTTTTAGGAGCAACTTCAGCTACTATTTGGCAAAAAAAATTTACCCATGAAATAAGTCTTTCAGTTAATAATTTTTATCAAGCATTAAGTGCTGGTATATTTTTATTTATAATTTCATTATTTTTTGAAATATCATTTATTAATTTTGATACACGTTTTATTTTATCAATATCGTGGCAAATCATTATGGTGTCTTTTGGAGCGTATGCAATACTTATGTATCTAATAAAAAATGGAACAGCTTCTAAAACTAGCAGTCTTTTTTTCCTTGTTCCTCCAACTACTGCTGTAATGGCTTGGTTTGTTTTAGATGAAAAATTATTTATAATTGATATTATTGGACTATTAATTTGTACATTTGGTGTCTATATAGCTACAAGAACAAATGTAATTAAATAATGTATTTTTTTCTTAAAACTATAATAAGTGCTATTATAATTGTTGCAGTATCTGAAATAGCAAAAAAATATACTTGGACTGCTGCAATAATTGTTTCCTTACCATTAACATCTTTATTAGCTTTTATATGGTTGTATTGGGACACAAAAGATTATCAAAAAGTAATAGAGTTATCTTATAGTACACTTGTTATGAGTGTTCCTTCTTTTGTTTTTTTTATTGTTTTACCTATTCTTCTGAAATTTAAACAAAATTTTGTTTTTTCACTAATTGTTTCAATAATCAGTACTGCAATAGCTTATGCAATTTTCATGTTTATAATTAAAAAATTTAACTTTAATTTTTAATAACATTCTCTTTATTCATTAAAATTGGTCTTCCATCATGTGCAGTATTTAATGGGTAATAATCACCATTATATTTAACGCATAATGTTAAGCCATTTCTTTTTTCTTTACCTAAATTTACCTCTAAATCGACTATAACTAATTCAGTTTTTTCTAAAACTTTAATAATTTTCATAACTATCCTTTCAAATTATATAAATATATTTAGTAAGTACTATAAGATGTATCAAGTTTTATGATTAGAGTTTTTCTAATATTTATTTTAATATTTTTGATTAAGAATGCATTTGCTAATAAATATATAACCATAGCTAGTACAACTTCTACACATGATACGGGTTTATTAGAATATATTAACAAAGAATTTGAAAAAAAATATAAAATAAAAGTCAGAGCATTATCTCTTGGAACAGGTCAAGCAATTAAAGTTGCAATGGATGGAAATGTAGAAATTTTATTAGTTCATCATAAAAAATCAGAGGTAGAATTTATGAATAAGGGATATGGCACCCTAAGATATGATTTGATGTATAATGATTTTGTCTTGATAGGACCAAAAAAAGATAACAAAACATGCTCTTCAATTGAAAACAAAATGATTGAAATTAAAAAATCGAAATTATCATTTGTATCAAGAGGTGATGAGAGTGGAACACACAAAAAGGAAAAAGAGCTTTGGGAACTATCAAATATAAAAATACCATTTAAAGAAAATTGGTATCTCAGTGTTGGTCAGGGAATGGGGTCAACATTATTAATAGCTAATCAAAAGAATGCTTACACTCTTAGTGATCGTAGCACTTGGATAGCTTTTAATAAAAAAGAAAATCTACAAATTGTCTGTGAGAATTTACCGCCATTATTTAATCAATATGGAATAATTTTAGTAAGCAATAAGATAAATAATAATTTAAATATTGAAGAGGCTAAAAAATATATTGATTGGATTACATCAGAAGAAGCAAAAAAATTGATTAATAATTATCAAGTAAATGGAAAACAATTATTTTTCTTTAATCATTATTAGTTAATTCTTCCAAAAAACGTTAATCTTGCATTTTCTGACAGCATTGTACCGTCTTCTTCATTATAATTTAGCGTTACTAATATTCTTGGTTTTTCTGATTCTACTGGTGTTACACGATGCAAATAGTTTCTGCCATAAAACAATATAAGAGTACCGGCATTAACATCTGCTTTTTGTGGTAAAGTTTTTCTATCTAAAATATTTTTAATATATGATTTATCGATATAGTTTTCTGAAAAATTTCTTCCTTTGCTAACATATTCAAATTCACCACCTTTATCTGATGATTGTATCATTAAAGTAATAGCAAATGATGCATTATCAAAATGCCATCCTAGCTGTTGTGATTTTTGATAATAATTATAATTTATTGAAGATAAGGTATCATTATATGGATAAATATCTTTTAAATTTAATACACCTTTTAAAAAATTTTTAAAAATATTTGATTGATATAAAATATTTAATTTAGATTGCTGATTTAACAAATCATGAGGAACACAACCTTTATCACTTACGACCTCTCTATTTAAAGGATCATTCAAGTCACTTAATTTATCTTGTTGATTAAGTAAGATAGTATGATTTTGAGAGCAATAAAAAGCTTGATCTTGTAATCCATGTGCTTCAGTAATTAATTCACTTAAGCAACCATTAGTTAAAAAATCATTTAATATTAGTATAGAATTTTTTTTAATTTCATCATTGCAATATTGAATATATTCATCTCTATCTATTGGATGTTTTGACTGATTAACTATATCAATTATGGTATTCATTGCTGACTTAATACTTATATACTAAAGTTGTAGATATTAAATTTAAAAAATTTATATATATTTATTCTAAATGGTTTGGAATTTTCAAGATAGTTATACGAAATTACCTAGTATTTTTTATAGTAAAGTTAATCCTGAAAATTTTAGTAATAAAAAATTAGTTTTGTTTAATACCTATCTTGCAAGGCAGTTAAATTTAGACTTTAGTAAATATGATGATGATGAAAAGTGTAATATTCTCTTGGGAAAGAATAAATTAAATAAAAATTACTTTTCTCAAGCTTATGCTGGACATCAATTTGGAAATTTTACAATTTTAGGCGATGGTAGAGCTGTAATTATTGGTGAACATATTACTAATAATAAACAAAGGCTAGATATACAGTTAAAAGGATCAGGACAGACACCCTACTCTAGAAATGGAGACGGAAAAGCTGCATTAGGGCCTATGATAAGAGAATATATATTGAGTGAAGCTATGCATAATCTTGGTATATCATCAACTAGAGCACTTGCAGTTATTACTACAGGTGAAAATGTATTGCGTGATAGATTAGAGCCAGGGGCAATTTTAATTAGAGTAGCGAAATCACATATTAGAGTTGGTACTTTTCAGTTTGGAAGCCTTTTAAAAAATAGAGATGAATTTCAAAATTTTATATCTTATACAATATCAAGGCTATATCCTGAAATAGATAGCAATAATGATAAATATTTAAAATTCTACGAAACAATTTGTGACTTACAAATTAAGTTAGTCATAGATTGGATGAGAGTTGGCTTTATTCATGGCGTTATGAATACTGATAATATGTCTTTATCTGGTGAAACTATAGATTATGGTCCAGCAGCATATTTGGATGAATATAATCCAAAAAAAGTTTTTAGCTCAATTGATAAAATGGGAAGATATTCTTTTGAAAATCAATCAAAAATAACGTTGTGGAATTTAGCAAGATTTGCTGAAACTTTTCTTCATTTAATTGATTCGAATGAAAAAACAGCAATTAAAAAAATCGAAGATATATTAAATAAATATAAAGAATTGTTTGATCAATCTTGGTTAACAATGATGTCTAAGAAATTAAATTTAGATACTAATAATAATAACGAAGAAATTGTTAAAGAATTTTTAGATTTGATGCATATTTATAAACTTGATTATACAAATACATTTTTAGATTTAGAAAATAATACTCTTGATAAAAAGATTTTTAAAAATTGGGAAGAAAAATATAAAAATAATAAATTAAGAAAATTTAAAAATATTAACCCTCAAATTATACCCAGAAATCATATTATTGAAGAAATAATTAATGAAGCTTACAGCAATAATTATATTCAATTATATGAATTCGAAAAATTACTAAAAAATCCTTATGAGAAAATAGAAAATAAAAAATATATTACCCCACCTCTTGAAAGTGAAAAAGTTTTTGAAACTTTTTGTGGTACTTAATTAAATAGCTATATTATATCTAAAATTTTTTTGGAAAGGATAAATTGGTTTTTCCCTAAATAAATTTTTAATTCTTTTAAAATCTTGGGTAACAAATCCATCTGTTAAAATCATAAAATTATCTGCTTTAAGTTTTTTAAGTTCTGGCGAAAGATATCCTGATTTTACAATCAATATTTTGTATTTTTTTAAATTTATATTTAATTCCCTAAAATCACTAAGATAATGAAAGGGTTTTCTATATTTTGTAAAAATTACTGTATTAGTATTTGAGATTACAATCGCATTATCATTTTTTAGATAAAATTTATCAATTGAAATAGAAATTTTCTTTTTTGAGATACTATCTTTTATGACAATTTTGTTTTTTTTATTTTTTAACTCTCTAAAAATTTCTTCATTATAAATTCCTGCAAATAGTGTGTTTTCTATCTTGTTTTTAAATACGTGCTCTAATACATCAATTCTATTACCTACTCCTCCAGCTGTTGGATTGTCTCCGCTATCGGCTAAAATTGTAAATCTTTTTTTATTAACTACATGAAAAATCTTATTTAACTTATAAGATTTCATATCATAAACTAAATTAAACCTATTATTCCAATAACTTAGTGCTATTTTCTTACAAATTCTTTTACCAATATTAACATCTGAACAATTTACAATTGCAGAAGCTGTTGCCCTCTTAGTATCAGCCCAAACATATCCTATAAGTAAATTACAATCATTAACCCCATTCAATTTATTAAAAATATTAAGATTTTTATAAATTTTTTTACATGGCTCAACTAATGTAGATGACATTTCGCCTGAAACTAAAACTGGTATTTTTTCCCAAATAATATGATTTTTTTTATTTTTTAATATTCCGTCTATTAACATTTTCAATGACCGTGAGTAAGTTTGCTTAACGTCGATATGTGGGGCTGTTTTATATGCTGCAAAATAATCGATATTTTTTATAATTGAATCAGTCATTTGTCCGTGAAGGTCATAAGATAATGATATTTTACAGTTTTTAGATACTTTAGAGCGAATTTTTTTAATAAAAAAACCTTCGGGATCACTAATACCTTTTGCATACATCGCGCCATGCATGATTAGCAAAATACCATCAATAGGTTTTGATTTTATTAAATCATTTGTGATATTGATAATTGTTTTTATAAAAAATTTTTTATCTACAGGGCCACCAGGCAAACTTCGATAAAATTTATTTGGTATAAATGTTACATTATTATATTTGGAATACGGAAAATTTATATATTTTAAAAGTTTTTTTCCACTTAAAACTTCAAAATCTTTTTTATTTTGTATTAATGTTGAATAAGAGCAACATTCAGTACTAATACCGCAAATAAATATTTTTTTTTTCATTAAATTAACTTTTAATTAAATCAATTTTGGAAGCTAATATAAAATCATTAACTGATAATCCTTCTATTGCGTGAGTATGGACCATAACCAAACAATAACCCCATCCTATTGATATATCGGGATGATGACCTTCATTTTCTGCTACTTCCCCTACTTCATTTGCAAATGATATAGCTTTTTTAAAATTGCTAAATTTAAATTTTTTGAAAATCATTTCTTGATTATCATTGACTGACCATTCATTGAGCTCAGATAAAAATTTACTAATTTCTTGATAATCTAATTTAGGAGTGTTCCCATTGCATGGTTCACACTTTCCCGAAGATAAAGGTTTATTCATAAAATCTAGCACCTTGTTGTTTTAATTCAATTGAATATAAACTAGTTGTGGCTGTTATGTACAAGATATTTCCTTCAACTCCTCCAAATTCTAAATTTGATACTAATTCAGGGATTATGAGTTGCCCAATTAATTCGTTTTGAGGATTAAAACATTTAATTGCTTTTCCTGCACTTGTCCAAACATTACCATCTTTATCACATCTAAAACCATCGGAGAAAAAAGGTTTAAAATCATAAATTAATTTTCTGTTATTGGGTAATCCGTCAATCATATCATAAACATACAAATGTTTGATATTTTCTCCAGTATCTGCAACATATAATTTTTTTTCGTCTGGAGAAATGGCAATTCCATTCGGTCTATCAAGGTCGTCAATCATAACTTTTAAAGTATTTAGTTTAGGATCAAAAGAAAAAACATTACAGCCACCATATTCTTGCTCGCCAGGATATCCCTCATAATCTGATAGAATACCATAAGGTGGATCTGTAAACCAAATTGTATCATCCGATTTAACAAATATGTCATTTGGCGAGTTAAGCTTCTTACCATTATAACTATCAACTAAGACTTCCACTTCTAAATTATCATTGGTTTTATAGATACATCTTCCTCCATGTGAACAAGAGATTACATTCTCTTCTTTATCAATAGTATTTCCATTACAATAGTTTGAGGGATTTTTATATTCAGATACTAAATCATTTGATAACTTTAGCATCCTGTTATTTGGTATATCGCTCCAGACTAATGTATCTAAATGAGGAATATAAGCTGGCCCTTCTCCCCATAACATTCCAGAAAAAATTTTTTTAACTTCAGTAGACTTTACATAATTATTGAATTGAGCAGTATTTTCTACATGTTCATTATATTTATTTTTGTAAGCATAACTTGGATTTCTTGGATCTAAATCGGCAGGTAACAATTTTTTATCTGACATATTATACTTCTACACCTTTTTGCTTTTTTTGTTTATCAATTAATTGTTTTGGGAAATTTTTTGCTCTTAATTTAATTTTTGCATCTTTTTCAATTAATTTAATAATACTAGTACTAAATGATCTTTTACCTAAAATTTTGATACCAAGTTTAAATTTTTTACTTAGATAATTTCCCAGTTCTAATTTTATATTTTTTCCAAGTTTATTAAAAAGATTTATATCTTTATTGACTAGATCCATTGTAAATCCAACATCATAACTGCCTCCAAGTATGACCTTTGTTTCAGTTTCATTTACAAAACTATTCCCAGAGCTTATTTTTATCGCTTTATACGTTAAACCTAAGTCAATTTTATTTTTTTTTGCAACACTCAAAGCCTCACCTATACCTACTAAATGTAATGATGCTAAATAATTTGTAATCACTTTTAATATTGAGGCATTTCCAATTTTTCCACAATATAAAATTTCATGACCAAGCAATGATAAAATTGGGAAACATTTTTTGAAAGTTGATTTTTTGCCTGCAGCTAAAATAGATATATTCCCTGATTTAGCTCTATGTTCTCCTCCGGTAATAGGACATTCTAATACTTTTCCACCTTTGCTAGTTACTTTTTTGGATAAACTTATCATATCGTTTTTATCTGTAGTACTCATCTCAATCCAGATATGTTTTTTAGTTAAATATTTTAATATAGTTTTTAAAACTTTGCTTACCGCTTTTGGTGAAGGTAAACAGGTTATTATAATATCACTCTTTTCAATTAATTCTTTTAAGGTTTTACAAGGCTTGTTTTTTAGATTTTTTAATCTTGAATAAGATTGATTATTTTTATCATACACAAAAACATTATTATTTGATTTTAATAAATTATTTGCAAGGTTTGAACCAACGTTTCCTACACCTATGAAACCAATAAATTCTGATTTCATAAATCAATAATCATTCCATCATATCCAGGTTTAACATTTGATGGGCACATATTTATTAATTGTTTTTCATCTAGTAAAGCTGTCATATGAGTAAAAATAGTTTGTTTTGGTTTAATATAAGAAATGAAATCCATTATTTGATCAAATCCAGCATGTGAAGGATGCGAATCCTCTCTTAACAAACCAACTATCCATAGATCTAGATTTTTTAATTTATCAATATCTTTATTATAAAATTTTTTTAAATCTGTAGAATAAGCAAAATTTCCAATCTTGTAAGTTTGAACATCAATTGACCCATGATTATGTTTAAATGTTTCAATATTTATATTCTGAAAATTTATACTAGAATCTAATTCTTTAATTTCCATAAATGGTAAATAATCTTTTTCTCCTTTAAAAATATATTTATAATTTGTTTCCATCTCTGGAATCATTTCTTTAGGCATATATGCAGGGATAATTTTTTTATTTATTAATGACATTGCTCTCATATCTGGCACACCTGATGTATGATCAGAATGAATATGAGTATAAAGAACCGCATCAATATTAGTACATTTAGCATTATAAAGTTGCTGTCTAAGGTCTGGACTAGTATCAATTAGAATATTTGTATTTTTATATTCAATAAGTACTGATGATCTTGTTCGAAAATTTCTTTTATTACTAAGATCAATATTACCATGTCTATTCCATGCTAAAGGTGATCCGAAAGATCCTCCACAGCCTAAAATTGTAATTTTCATTATAGATAATTATCTCTTTTAGCTTTCGTAAACAAATTAAAAAAATTATTATCAGTGATTTTTTCAAATTCTTCTAAGGATAATTTAAAAAATTTTGCCAGATATTCAGCTGTGTATTTTACAAAAGATGGCTCATTAACTTTACCTCTCATTGGTTCGGGTGCTAAAAAAGGACTATCAGTTTCTATAAGTATAGAATCTAAAGGAGCATCCTTAATAATATCTCTTAAACTTGATGCATTTTTAAATGTTATTATTCCAGAAATAGAAATGTAGTAGTTATTCTCTAAACAAAAATTTAGTAGTTGTTTTGAACCGGTAAAACAGTGAAAAATTAATTTTAAATTATTTGATTTATAATTTTTTAAAATATCTACTATTTCTTTTTCAGAATTTCTTTGATGAATGATAATTGGTAGTGAATGCTTTATTGAAGCTTCAATATGGGTTTCAAATACTTGTGTTTGTTCTTTGAGAAATTTATCATTATGATATAAGTCAATGCCTGTTTCACCTATTCCTATTACTTTTTCATTATTACAGTATTGATCAAAGTTTTGTAATTTAATTTGGTTCATTGATTGAACATCACTTGGATGAAGTCCATATGAGAGATAAATAGAGTCATAATTTTTTATTAGACTTAAATGATCTTGGAAATCTTCAGGATTTGTATTGATTGATAATATTGAGCTTATATTATTTTTTTTGGAATTATTAATAATATTCTGAAAATTTTCTGACAATTTTTTAAAATTTAAATGACAATGTGAGTCAATCATTCAATATTCTTGGAAATATTGGTTCTGGATTGTTTATTTTTATATTTTGATTGATTAGTCTAGTAAAATTCTCAAATTTATTATTGTCTATGTTATAATCAAAAATATTAAGAATTTTTTTTGAACTAGTTGGTATTATTGGATAAAGCATTATAGCTGATTTAATAATTATATTTGTAACAATATATAAAACTTCTTCCATTCTAATTTTATTTGTTTTTTTCAATGTCCATGGTGCTTGAGTGTCAACATATGCGTTGCAAGCAGATATTAATTCCAAGACAGACTTGATTGCTCTATCAATTTGTTGATTATTCATAAATTTACAATATTCATCAAATTTATTTTGAAGAGTATTAATTAAATCCTGATCATCATTAGTTAAATTTTCTGTTGGCTTTAGTATGGAATCATTATTTTTTACAACAAATGATGAAATTCTTTGTACTAAATTGCCAAAATTGTTTGATAGATCTGCGTTAATTCTATTTGCGATTGCTTGTTTTGAAAAATCTCCATCATTTCCAAAAGGCACCTCTCTAAATAAAAAAAACCTAATTTGATCCAGGCCATATTCATTAATAATTTCGTAAGGATCAATGACATTACCAAGTGATTTAGAAATTTTTTGCCCTTCATTAGTCCACCAACCATGCGCAAATATTCTTTTAGGAGGTTCGATACCCGCAGCCATTAAAAAAGCTGGCCAATACACTGCATGAAATCTTAATATATCTTTTCCTACAATGTGTGTTGCAGGCCAAAATTTCTTGTAATTATTATTATTTGTATCTGGATAACCAATTGCAGTTAGGTAATTACATAATGCATCAATCCAAACATACATCACGTGTTTAGAATTATTTGGAACTGGTACTCCCCAATTAAAAGTTGTTCTCGAAATAGACAGATCTTTTAATCCACCTTTAATAAAACTTAATACTTCATTATATCTTGTTTTTGGTAAGATTGATTCTGGATTTTTTTCATAATAATTGATCAGCTTATCTTGCCATTCTGAAAGCTTAAAAAAATAACTCTCTTCCTTAACCCACTCTACAGGGGATCCATTATCGGTAACATATTTACCATCAATCTTTTTTAATTCATTTTCTAAATAAAATGCTTCATCTCTAACCGAGTACCAACCTTCATAATTTGAGAGATATATTTGATTATTTTTTTCTAATTGCTTCCAAAGTTCTTGTGAAGCTTTAATATGTCTTTCTTCAGTAGTTCTTATAAAATCATTTATTTCACATCCTAAAAAAGGTATTAAATTAATAAAATTAACTGAAAGTTTATCGACGAATTCTTTAGGTTTTAAGTTTGAATTAATAGCAGCTTTTTCTACTTTTTGCCCATGCTCGTCTGTACCTGTTAAAAAGAATACATTGTTTCCTAATAATTTATTATATCGCGCAATAATATCGCAAGCTATACTTGTATAAGCATGCCCTATATGAGGAATATCATTAGTGTAGTATATTGGTGTAGTTATATAAAAATTCATTTTATTGAGTTAAAAAATTTAATATAAATATTTTTTTATCAAGATTTAAACTAAATAATTCTTTTTGGTTATTAGTTAAATAATCAAATCTATCAATAAGATTTTTTTTGCTAAGATTTGTAGATAATGACTCTAACTCTATATAATTTGGCATATTAATCAGGCTTTTATCATCTCTGTTTACTTTTAGCTTATTAGCAACAATTAGGATAAATTTTAGCATTGATAAATAATTATTAAATTCATCATTAGTAAGTTTTGATAAAATATTAGATAAATTTATTTTATCATCATCTAGATCATTTGATAGAAGACATTTAATTGATAATTGGAAAATATCCAAAAAATCATTATTATAATAAAGAATAGTGGTTCCAGGTGATCCATATGTTAATTCAAAGTAAAAATTTATTTCTTCATTAGATATTTCATCAATATTATTTTTAATAATATTAGTAAAATTAGTTAAATTATGAGTATTTAATTTAATTTTTAAACATCTTGATCTAATTGTTGGCAGAAGTAATGAAATCTGGTTTGATATTAAAAAAATATAGGTATTGTCTTTTGTTTCTTCTAGAATCTTAAGAATACTATTTGCAGAACTAATATTAAAATAATCAGCAGAATCAATGATAACTATTTTAGAAGAATTTTGAATGATTGATGTTGAATTTAAAAATGTTTTTAATCTTCTAATTTGATCAATAGTTATATTAGTTTTAATTTTTCCAGTTTTGCTATCAATTTCTTTTTCAATTATTTTTATATTTGGATGTGTATTATTTTTAAATAAATTTAAATGATGATCAACATTATTATCTTTAAATTCTATATTTATAATGTTTTTAACTAATTTGTTAAGAAAAGTTCTTTTACCTATACCGGTCAATCCATGAATTAAAATTGAATTTGGAAGATTATTTGTTTCGTATCTGTTAAGAAGATCTCTATACTCTTTTTCAAAACCTATTAATTCAATCATTAATTACAACTTTAATTTTTCAATAATATTTTTATGAATTATATCTCTAGATAAAGAAGCATCTACAGTTATATATCTTTTTGGATTTGCTATTTTGTTATATCCTTGAATTACCTTTTGATGAAATAATAAGTTAGATTTATCATATTTGTTTTTAACTTTTCTTTGTTTTAATCTTTTGATTATTTCTTTTGGATTAATTTTAAAAATAAAAGTATAGTCAGGAAAGAAATTATTTAGAAGTTCTTTATGAAGTTTTTGAGCTCTTTTAATACCAAATTTATTTACATATCCTTGATAAACAAAAGAGGAATCTGCATATCGATCTGAAATGACAATCTTACCCTTTTTAAGATTCGGGATAATTACTTCATTGATATGATTTGATCTAGCTGCCATAAGAAGAAGTAATTCTTCTAAATTATTAATTGTAGATTTATTATCTAAAATTAATTTTCTTAATTTTTCTGAAAAATCAGTTCCCCCTGGTTCTCTGGATACAATAAAAGAAATTTTATTTTTTTTTAAATATTTTGATAAAAGTAATATTTGAGATGATTTTCCACTTGCTTCCGGCCCTTCAAAACTAATGAACAAACCTTTATTTAATTTCATCTAAACTTCTTCCAAAAATTAAGTATTTTGCTGCGGCAAAAATTTTAAATAAAGGATTAACTTCAGTTACATCTTTTTCAGCTATAAGGGGTACTTCTATTTTTGGCTTTCCATCTATATTTATAATTAATTTTCCTAATTCATCACCTTTTTTAATTGGAGCAGATATTGGTTTTGTATATGTAATAGAAGAATTCATTAATTGAATTTGATCAAATGATAATGTTGATACGAATTTTTGTGCGCTGATTAAATTTATACTACTCTCACTACCTAGCCATACATCTACTTTTTTAATAAATTGATCTTTTTCAACTAAAGTTTGTTGCGAAGTTTGATTAAAAGCCCAATTTATTAAATTGGAAGATTCATTTAATCTTGATCTAGAGCTATTGGTACCGTTTATAACAACTGTAATCCTTCTATCATTCCTTAATGCTGTAGCAGCTATTCCCCAACCAGATTCTTTAGTAAACCCTGTTTTTAATCCATCAGCTCCTTGAACTTGATATAAAAGTTTATTTCTATTGGGTTGACTAATATCATTATAAGTAAATTCTTCCATTTTGAAATATGAATAGAGCTGAGGGAAATCTTTAATTAGAGCGTTTGAAAGAATTCCAAGATCATAAACAGTGGAATAATGAGTATCATCTGGCCACCCAGATGAATTAATAAAGTTTGTATTTTTCATTCCTAAACGCTCTGCATAAACATTCATAAGTTTAGCAAAGTCATCTTCCGTACCACCTAAACATTCTGCCAAGGCTATAGAAGCATCATTACCAGATTGAACAATAATACCTTTTAATAAATCATCAACTGTTACATTATCATCTATCTCTAAAAATGTTCTAGAACCTCCCATTTTATATGCTTTAGGAGAAACTTTACATTCATTAGAAATTGCAAAATTAGTATTCTTTATTCTATCAAATGCAACATAAACAGTCATGATCTTAGTCATTGAAGCAGGTATAACTTTTGTATTAGAATTTTTTTCAAAAAGAACTTCATTTGTATCAAAATCAATAACAACCGCTTGCTCTGCTTTCGTATCAATAGCGTAAAGTTTAAAAGAAATTATAAAAAATAAAAGAAAGCTAAAAATTTTTACCATAAATATTAATAATTCTTAATTATGACCTTTATTTGTTATTCAATAAGAATTTCAGTTTCCTTATAACCTTTTGAGATAAAGTATGAAACCAAATTATTTGCTTCTGTATTTTCTAAAGGACCAATAATTACGTCATATTTGGAATTATTTTTTTCTGAAGTATATTTTAAATCATTGTCATAATTATCTAATACTGATCGAATACTCTCATAATTTTCAAATCCTATTACTCTTAAATATAATTTAAAATCAGTTATTTTTTCTGATTTTAACTCAATTGGCTCCTCTATAATTGTATTGGTTTCATCTTCTGCTTCTGTAATTTCATCAATTTCTTCAATAGATACAATATCTGTTGGTGCAGAAGAGATAGTTTCATCAAAATTTTCTTCATTCAATGAATTTGCAACACTCTTCCATTGCTTACTAGCATCAGAAAGTATTTCCACTTTTACAGTAGCTAATTTAGATTTATAAAAACCAAGAAGTTGAGCTACTTTTCTTGATACTTGAATAATAACTGTATTATCATCATGTCTATCTATAATTTTTACATTTATAGATAAGCCATTATCCAAGTTAGTGACCTTGACCATACTTGGAATAGGTAAAGTTTTATGCCTACCAAGTAATTCTGTAACTTTATTGTAATCGTTATTTACAGTTTTAATATTGTGTAATTCCTTACCATAAAAAGAAGAAAGTCCAATTTCTGAATAATTATAATTTTCCTCTGGAGTATAACTAACTCCTTCAATAAAATAGGGCTCTCCAACATAATAAAAAATATTATCTTTTGTTTGTTTATTATTCGATAGATTTTTTTCTTTTTTATCTTCTTTTGTATTATCAATTATTTCTTCTATTTTGTTTACATTATTTTCTACAACATCAGAAACATTATTAAGATCTAATTCATTACAAGAAAATAAAAATAAAATTAAAATTAAATTAATTAGAAATTTTATCACTTAGAAGGCCTACTGATACAGCGTAATATGATGAACAATTATAATAAAGAATATTTTTGTAATTTGGATAAACTATGAACATTCTTCCGTCTATCCCATCTGGCATTATTAATCTAGCCTCTAAATCATCTCTTATTGGTAAAGGATCTCCATTAATTTTTGTAAATCCTAACTTTGACCATTCCGATAATGTTTTTGGAATTGATCTACGTTTAACTGCGCCACAACCTTTGGGGTTAACTTGCTTTATAGAATCAAAGAAAGATGAGGAAATATTTTTAGGAGGAAGCACTTCTCTTCCCCAGGTGCTATCATTAGACCATGGATTTTTATCTAATGAAGTTAAATAATTTGCAGTACTAGCAAACGCATCTGCATAACTATTCCATATATCAATTCCATCACCGTCCCAGTCATATGCTGTTTCTAAAAAAGTTGTCGGTATCATTTGAGTCATACCAACTGCCCCACCCCAACTTCCTTTTAATTCTCCACTAGGAACAAGATTTTTATCTAAAATTTCAAGAGCTGCAAATAATTGTTTTTTATAAAAATCACTTCTTCTTCTATCAAATGCAAGAGTTGTGATTGCAATTATGGAATTAATTTTTCCTTGATTTCTTCCATAATAACTTTCCATACCTAATACAGCTACTATAAACCTAGGTTGTATTTTAAAATACTCTCCAATTTCTTTTAATAAATTTTCATGTTTTTTTATAAAATTTTTTCCCGCAAATATTTTATCTTTTGTAATTGTATAAAATAAATACTCATCTAGGGTCATTGTTGATGCTGGTTGGCATCGATCACGCATAATAATTTTACTTTGTGGCTTAACATTATTTAATTGTTTTGAGATAGTATTTTGACTTATGCCTATTTCTAAGGCTTCTTTTTTAATATTTGAAAGCCAACTATTCCATTCTTCATCAGTTGGCATTTTTGGTTTTTCACAATCTGCTGAGTAGAGATTAAATGATATAAATAAAAATAATATTACAAATCTAAAAATCATTATATAAAAATACCAAAACTATCATTAATTAGGAAATGATATATACTTAATATTTTGACATTTTTATGTTGAAACTATAGTAAGCACTTAAACGGAGAGATGGCTGAGCGGTTGAAAGCACTGGTCTTGAAAACCAGCAACGGGGCAACTCGTTCGTGAGTTCGAATCTCACTCTCTCCGCCATATTAAAAGAATTTTAAACGTTTTATATTTTAAAATTATAATTTTTTTCTAGCATAGTAAATTGGTCCTATAAATAATACTAAACCAATTAAAATCCTAATAACTGATACACCTCTAAAACCAAATTGAGGAACAACTACAAATAATTCAACTAAAATATAAAGACCCCAAAAAATTCCAAAAATCCATAATAATAATTTAAATAATGATTTCATAAATCAAATTAATATTAAAATTTCCAAAGATTATCACAATCAAGTATCCAGCTTGCTGCATCTGTTCCATTACCCTCAGGAAACATTTGACTCATTATAGGGCTATTGATTGTTTCTTTCATTTCTTGCATACACTCATCCCTCGAATTGAAATTAGCGTTTCTATTTTCAAAATATATTTTATAAAAACTATTAGCTCCACTACAATTATCTTTTGCTAAATTGTAGGAGACATAATAATTACATACAAAGAGCTTATAACCTTTACTAAAAACAGACTTTGAAAAAGAAATAGTAAACAATAATGAAAATAATATAATTGCTACTTTTTTCATTATAATATTGTAATAAATTTTAATCAATTTTACAACTTTTTCATCTCTTCATTATATTTTAGTCCTAGAATTCTTAATTCTTCTTGAATTATTCCCAACTCATAAATAGTGTTTGAAAAAAAGGTATCTACATTCATATAACTATCAAAATAATTTGAATAATCTGAGAATTCTGTAATAAAAGGATAATTTTCTTCTAAATTTTTATATTCGTAATAAAGTCTTTCATAAAGTTCCAGTTGAAGATAAAATTTATCAAACATTTGAGAAGAAATTTGCAATACACTATCATTATTTCTCAGTTTATTAAGTATATTAAAAATATATTCTTCATATTGTATTATTTTCTGATCAGCAAATTTAAAAGCTAAATCTATGTTATTATGCGCAACTTTATTTTCACGCAACAAAGTAAGATAGAAAATCGGCGCATAATCAGTTCCATATTGATAAACATCATATAAAAAATTTAAACAATTTATGTGTAATTGATATAATTCAGTTGATATTTTAGTAATAGTTAAAGTTGGACTTTGGTCACTAATAGTTAAATTTTGATTAATTTTAATTAAAGATTGTTGATGTTTCAAATCATTCAAGGATGAAGAATATTCTAAACTAACTAATTTATTTAAAAGATCAGTATTAGGATCGTCTGAAACACTTTTTACAGTTTCAGAATAAATAGAAAATTCATTTTCAAATTCAACAAATAAATTTTCAATATAATATTCAAATTTACTTAAAATATAATTATATCTTCCATCCATCCAATTAGAAAAATCTTTTCTTTCATAAGATTTGTATTTATTTTTTATCTTATAAATTTTTTCATTTAATATTTTTGAACTATTATTAAAATTATTATAAAAATTAGTTAAATCAATATTAGCATTTTGATATTCATTAATGTTTGTATACATTTGGGTCATTAATTCAGAGCGAATTAACGTAATTTCTTGTAAAAGATCAGAATAGTAATTCTGAATTTGTATTAATTCTGCAACATTTCTTGTAAATTCATTTTCAAAATTATCACTATCTTCACCATATACATTTTCATCACCAAGTAATTTAGCTAAATCTTCCAAGCTATATCTAGGAAATATTTTAATAAAATTTTCTAAATCTTCATTTGAAATTATTTTATCACTAAATATACTTATTGTAGCAAATCTATTTTCAGGAAGTAAAATTACTGCTTGGTTTTTTATAATATCATTTGAATTTTCATAAAAATAATCATTTTCTTCAAATTTGATATTAAAATTGCGAGTATAAATTCGATATCCATCAATCCAAATTTTTTGAAATTTATCTTTATTATTCTCTAATTTATTGTTTATAGAACTTAAAAATTGTTCTTTTGTAAAAATATTCTTTTTATTACTTTGGATTATAAGCATTGTTGGAAAAACTTTTTCAGATATTTTATCCAAGTATCCATTTTCAACCCACATTTCGTGAAAAACTTCATCATTATTGTAAGTTTCTATGTGCTTATTATTAGTTTTGTTGTAAATTTTTTGCTGTGATACACTATCAATTTTTTGGAATGAAAATGGAGCACTTACTGTAATATCTACATCTTCACTTAAAAGATTGTACGTGTTTGCTAATAATTTATATGAAAAAAGAATTAGAAAAAAATTAAGTAATGTTATTTTTGTTAAATTAATCATACCATTTGAATGCTGTATTTATACTTTAAATTAAATTTAATATCTACACGACATCTACACAACATGCCATTTTATGGCAGAAATATTGGACAAAAAACGGTTGAAAGCACCGGTCTTGAAAACCGGCAACAGGGCAACTCGTTCGTGAGTTCGAATCTCACTCTCTCCGCCATTATTAATCAAAGATATTAATATTTTAAAAAAATTAATATTTATCTTCAAGTTTATCTACTCTTTTTTTTAAATCTTGGAGTAAAAAATAAATATAGACAATTGGCCCCATAATCATGACGCCAACTAAAAAAGCTAAAAATTCAAACATATAAATATTATAAATTAAAAAAAATTTTACTCAATAGACACAAAAAATTATTTTTTTTCAAATAACCATAATTTATCTTGAGCTAAAAAAAATATTTTACCATTATCTGGATGAATTTTAATATCTCTTATTCTTCCTATTTCTTTTTTAAAAATAATATCTTCTTTTACATTATCTAAATTTGAAAAATCTAATGCGCGTAAAGATTGATCTTTTAAAGATGTTATAAGTGCTAATCCTTTAAATTCTGGAAATTCTTCTCCATTATATATTGTAATTGCACTAACAGCAATTGAGGGCACCCAGTAATGAATTGCTTTAGTGTAACCCGGTAACCATTTAGGGCCAATGTTGGAATTATCATAATTAGTACCACCCCAACCTAATATTTTCCAACCATAATTTTCACCTTTTTTTACTTCACCAAACCAATCACCGCCTTTTGCTCCGTGATTACTAATATAAATTTTATTATCAAAAGGTGAGATAGACATTCCTTGAGGATTTCTTACACCGATTTGATATATTTCTGGTAACCACGTTTCTTGTGAAATGTAATGAGGGTTATCTTTAGGTGAAGTTCCGTCTAATTTAATTCGAATAATACTTCCAGGATGTTGTTTTGCATCCTGAGCTATCATTCCTTTCCCTCTTTCCCCCACAGATGCATATAAATAATCATCATGAATAGCTATTCTAGAACCAAAGTGATAAGGAGATCTTATAGGTGGATTAGCTCTAAAAATGTTTTCAAAATCTAAGAAATTTAAATCTAAATCAGCTTTTGCAATAGATGTGGTTGAAGGGCTAAATAATTTATCACCAATCTTTTCGGAGTAGGAAATAAAAATCTGATCATTATAAAAGTAAACATCTAAAAGGCCTCCTTGCGAATTTTTATCTCTAATAAAATTTAAGTTGTGATCTATTGCGGTAATCTTATTATTTTGAATATCAAATAGCTTAATTTTTCCTGTTTTTTCGCTTATTAAAATTTGATTATTATTTATAAATGTAAAACTCCAAGGAGAATTTAAATTTGATTTTAAAATTTCGAGTTTATATTTGTTGTCTAAAGACAAAACATATTTACTAAATAATGAAAAAATAAAAAAATTAAATATGATAATAATTTTAACCATTATTTAATTAAATTAATTATATTTTTAGATAATTCAAATCTGTCATCAAATAAATTGCCTCCAAAATCATAAAAAATTTTTTGATCTGGTCTTAATATTATAGAATTATTTTTTGATAATGAAAGTTCTAATAATTTTTCAGGATTTTTTGGTTTA
This sequence comes from uncultured Alphaproteobacteria bacterium, assembly GCA_902514875.1. Classification (GTDB taxonomy): domain Bacteria; phylum Pseudomonadota; class Alphaproteobacteria; order HIMB59; genus CACPNW01. The sequence goes on from CABXSY010000010.1 coordinate 45,390, forward strand.
TTTTGAAAAAAACTAATCAATATACCCTTTCTGCTAAATTCAAACTTTTCAATGTTGTTTTTTAGACAAATAATTTTTATTTCTACTAATTTTAGTAAATTAATTAATTGTTTAGGCAATTTACCAAACCTATCTATTAACTCTATTTTAATTTCTTCAATTTCTTTTTTATTATTTATATTTGAAATTCTTTTATAAATAGAAAGCCTTAAATCAACATCGTTAATAAAATCTTCAGGTATATAAATTTCAACAGGAATTTTAATAATTGGTTGAAAATTATCTTTTTTTACAAAGTCAGAATTAATTATACTTTTTTGTAAATTTATCTCTTCTTCGAGCATTTGATGATAAAGCTCAGTTCCAATTTCTTTGATAAAACCACTCTGTTCTTCACCAATAATAGAACCACCACCTCGAAGGTCTAAATCTTGAGATGCAATGTTAAAACCTGCCCCAAGATGATCAGAAGAGTTTATTATCGATAATCTTTTTCTCCCATTATCTTTTAACTCATTTTCCTTATATGTAATGTATGCGTATCCTCGTTTAGAAGATCTCCCCACCCTACCTTTCAATTGATATAGTGCAGCTAAAGAAAAAATATTAGATCGATAAACTATAATTGTATTTACGTGAGGTAAATCTAAACCATTTTCAATAATATTTGTGCTTAACATTAAAGGTACTTCTTGATTATAAAATTTTGAAATTCTACTTTCTAATAATTTAGGACTAAGCTGACCGTGAGTAATTACATATTTAATTTTTGGTAAATTATCATTTAAAAATTGTTCAACAAAAGGTAAGTCTTTTTTTCTTGGAACAACAAAATAGACACCATTTTTTCTTCCATATATCTCTCTTTTTATAGCTTCTGTGATAGTCAAAGAATCAAAAGGTGAAACAAAAGTCCTAACTGCCATTCTTTCAAATGGTGCTGTAAGTATTAGACTTAGATCTCTTATTCCTGACAGAGACATACTTAAAGTTCTCGGAATAGGTGTTGCGCTAAGTGAGATACAATGCGCTTTTGGAGCTATTTCTTTAAATTTTTCTTTTTGAATTGTTCCTAGTTTTTGTTCTTCATCGTAAACTATCAGACCAAGCCTGTTAAATTTTAATTTATCGTTTAATAAAGCATGAGTTCCAACTAAAACATCTATTTTACCAGTATTACATTTTTCAAAAATTTCTTTTTTATCTTTTAATGATACTAATCTAGAAATTTCTGCAATATTAATTCCAAAAATAGATAACCTTTTTTTAAAATTAATAAAATGCTGTCTGGATAAAATTGTGGTTGGCACTAAAACTACAGATTGTAAATTTGATTTTGCAGCTAGAAAAATAGCTCTTAAAATTACTTCTGTTTTTCCAAATGCAACATCGCCTACAATTAATCTATCAGATGGTATCATCTTAGAAAAATCATTAATTACATCTTGAATTGCATTCAACTGATCATCAGTTTCAACATATGGGAAAGTGCTAACAAATTTATCGTATTCAGGAATATTTGTATTGATTTCATAAGATTGAGATTGAAGTCTCTTAGAAGCTATTGAAATAAGTTTTTTTGCAGCATCTCTAATTTTCTTTTTTGCATCTGCTTTTCTTTTTTGCCAATGAGAAGCACCAAGTTTATCTAAAATAATATTTCCATCGGTATCATCACTGTATTTTGATACATAACTTAAATTTTCAACTGGTAAAAAAAGTTTTTGATTTTCAAAAAATTCTAATTCTAAACACTCATGAATTGAATCATTTAATTCAATTTTTCTAATATTATTAAACTTACACAGGCCGTACTCAGAATGAACTAGAATAGAATCAATAGATAATTTATTTAATTCTTCAAAAAAAATAGTTTGTTTACGTGATTTAGATATTTGCGTATTAAAAAAATAACCAAACAAGGATTTTTCATTAATAAAAATATATTTATTAAATTTAAATGACTCTTCAATATCCAGAATAGTTAAAAGAATTTTATCTGAAAGTGAATGATTAAAGTTTGTTAC
>CABXSY010000011.1 GCA_902514875.1 uncultured Alphaproteobacteria bacterium
AATATCATTTGTTTGAAAATTATAATTGAAATAACTTTTTTTACTTTTTGTTGTTAAAAGAATAAGTCGATATGAATTATCTTTTGACCACTCATAAAATTTTTCCCAACTTAAATGTTTTTTTAATTCTAGATAATCATAATAATCCATTGATGCTCTTTTTAATCTTTTATCATCAATCACAAAGCCAGCTGGCTCTATTATATCAACTGGTATTCCAAGACAGGCACCTAGTCTAAATATGTTTCCTGCATTTTGTGGTATATCTGGTTCAAAAAGAGCAATTCTCATGTTTTTTTTCTATATTATTTTATTACTTGCGTCACGCTGGCACATATTTAAAAAGTATTTTTTTGAGTAATTAAGATATAAGAAATTCACAATAAATGGCTAAAAAACCCAATAATAAGAGAAGAGATTTCCTACAACTTAGTACGTTAACCCTAGGCGCCGTAGGAACAGCTGCATTTATATGGCCATTTCTGAAAAGTATGAGTCCAGCAGAGGATACCTTAGCAGCGGGATCAACTGAAGTAGATATTAGTGCTATTGAAGAAGGTCAAAGTATAACAATAAAATGGCGTGGAAAACCTGTTTTCATTAAAAAAAGAACAAAAGAAGAGATAGATGCTGCAAAAATGGTCCAAGCATCTGACTTAAGAGATCCACAAGATGATGCAGATAGAGTACAAAAAGAAGAATGGTTAGTTTTAGTAGGAGTGTGCACACACTTAGGTTGTGTTCCACTTGGTCAGAAAGTTTCTGATATGAAGGGTGAGTATGATGGTTGGTATTGTCCATGTCATGGTTCACATTATGATACATCAGGAAGAATAAGAAAAGGACCAGCTCCAAAAAACTTGGACGTTCCGCCCTATTCTTTTTTAAATGATAATACTATAAAGATTGGATAACTATGGATAAGAATAGAAAAGTACATCAATTTAAAAATCCTGTCCTTAACTGGATAGAATTTCGCCTTCCAATTATTTCTTATTTCAAAAAAGAATACGGTGATTATCCAATGCCTAAAAATTGTAACTATTTTTGGAGTTTTGGTGCACTAGCAACGATTACACTTGTTACAATGATTGTAAGCGGAATTTTTCTTGCAATGAATTACACACCACATACTGATATGGCATTTGATAGTGTTGAAAGAATAATGCGAGATGTCAATTACGGTTGGTTAATGCGATACATCCATTCTAATGGTGCAGCCTTCTTCTTCATCATAGTATATATTCATATAGTAAGAGCAATGTATTTTGGCTCTTACAAATATCCAAGAGAGCTTAATTGGATTTTAGGTGTATTCATATTTTTATTAATGATGGCCACTTCTTTTCTTGGTTACACATTACCTTGGGGACAAATGTCTTATTGGGGAGCTACAGTTATAACTAATTTATTTAGTGCTATACCATTTATAGGTGAAGGATTAAAAACATGGCTTCTTGGTGATTACAATGTTGGTAATGCTACTTTAAACCGTTTTTTTGCTCTTCATTATGTTTTACCATTTGTTATTTTTGGTGTTGTAGGATTACATGTTGCTGCGGTCCATGTTCATGGTTCAAATAACCCTGATGGGATTGATATTAAAACTAACAATGACTCAGTAAACTTTTTTCCATATATGTTAATTAAAGATACAGTAGCTATGTGTGCTTTTGGTGTTGCTATTTCTGCAGTAATATTTTTTGGACCAAATCTTATGGCTGAAGTTGATAATTATATTCCAGCAGATCCACTTGTTACTCCAGCTCACATTGTTCCAAACTGGTATCTTGCACCTTTTTATGCAATTTTAAGAGCAGTACCTGATAAATTAGGAGGAGTTCTCCTAATGTTTGGTGCGATTGTAATTCTTTTTGTTCTACCTTGGTTAGATAGATCAAAAGTAAGAAGCTGTAATTATAGACCAATATATAAGTGGTTTATGATGGGCTTTTTCGTTAACTTCTTTGCATTAGGCTACGTTGGTATGCTTCCTGCTGAAGGTTTATATCTTTTAATTGCAAGAGTAGGTTTACTTTACTACTTTGGTTTTTTCTTCATCATTACGCCTTTTGTTGGTTGGATAGAGAAACCAAGTAAGCTACCGCTTAGTATTAGTGATGTTTATACTAAAAATATATCACCTAATATTGGTGGAGGAGAAAAAGGAATTCCTTTACCTGCAATGCAAAAAGATACAAATCTATAATGCGACTACTACTTATTATTTTTTTATTATTCTCTTCAAATATAATTGCTGCAGAAATGAGTACTGAAAAAATGCCAAAACATGATTGGTCTTTTAAAGGCGTAACGGGAACTTTTGATAGAGCTGCAATTCAAAGGGGGTATAAAGTTTATAGAGAAGTATGCGCAGGATGTCATTCGATGAAACTTCTGTATTACAGAGATCTTATTGATGTTGGTTTTTCTGAAGCTCAAGTAAAAGTAATTGCTTCTGAATATACTGTATTAGACGGTCCAAATGATGATGGTGAAATGTTTGAAAGACCAGCTAGACCAGCTGACAGATTTGTTAATCCTTATGCCAATGATAATGAAGCAAGAGCAAACAATAATGGAGCCTACCCTCCTGATTTAAGTGTAATTACAAAAGCTAGAAAATATGGAGTTGATTATATTTACAACTTACTTCTAGGATATGTTGAACCTCCAAAGGGAATGGTGGTTGGAAATGGAATGTGGTATAATAAATGGATGGCTGGAAATCAAATAGCTATGCCTGCACCTATTGCAGATGGAAGCGTAGATTATGATGATGGTACAGATAATAACGCACAACAGTTATCAGCTGATGTAACACATTTTCTTCATTGGGCCGCTGAACCAGAAATGGAAGAAAGAAAAAATTTAGGAATTAAAGTAATATTATTCTTTATTATTCTTGGAACGATTGTGTATTTAGCAAAAAATAGACTCTGGCGAGATATTACTTAAATATTAAATAAAAAGTTCATTACATCACCATCTTTGACGATATAATCTTTACCCTCCTGTCTTAACTTTCCTGAATCTCTACTTCCGGCATCGCCATTATTTTCTATATAGTCGTCATAAGAGACAGTCTCTGCTCTGATAAAACCTTTTTCAAAATCAGTGTGAATTTTTCCAGCAGCTTGTGGTGCAAGTGTTTCACTTTTTATTGTCCATGATCTTGTTTCTTTTGGACCACAAGTAAAATAGTTAATTAAACCCAAAAGCCCATATCCAGATTTTATTACCTTATTCAAAGTTGTTTGATCTAAATTTAACTCTTTAAGAAATTCAAATTTTTCTTCCTCATTATCTAATTCTGCTATTTGTGCTTCTATTGATGCAGAAATTAAAACTACAGAATGATTATTTTTTTTAGCAAATTCTATGACTTTATTTGATAATTCGTTTCCAGTATGAATAGATTCTTCATCGACATTACAGATGTACATAGTAGGCTTTAGACTAATTAAGTTAAGACTATTTATAAAATCAATTTCATTACTAGTAAACTCATCAATTTTTAAAATGCTATTAGTATCTAGCATTTGTAAGATTTTATTTATTATATCAAATTGATGTTTAACTTCTTTGTCATTTGCTTTTAATTTTTTTTCTAAACTCCCTTTTTTATTATTTAAGCTTTCAAGATCAGCCAATTGTAATTCTAAATTTATTGTTTCAATATCATCTAGTGGATCAATTTTTGATGATACATGAGTAATATTAGTATCTTCAAAACACCTAACAACATGTGCTATTGCATCAACTTCTCTTACATGTCCTAAAAATTTATTTCCTAACCCTTCTCCTTGTGAGGCTCCTTTTACTAATCCTGCAATATCAACAAAATCCATGAAAGAAGGAATTATTTTTTCACTTTTTCCAATGATTGCAAGTTTATCTAACCTATCATCAGGTACTGCAACTCTTCCTATATTTGGTTCTATAGTAGCAAATGGATAATTTGCAGCCTCTGCTTTATTTGATTGGGTAAGAGCATTAAATAAAGTAGATTTTCCAACATTTGGTAATCCAACTATCCCACACTTAAATCCCATAATTAAGTTTGCTCACTTATTTTTGTTAAAAATAGAGGAATATCTGAAAAAATTAATTCTATATTTTTAACCATTTTATCGATTTTTTTGTTTATTATTTCTTCTTCTGATTTTAAAAATTTATTTAAAACATAACTTGAAACTAAATCTTTATGACCAGGATGATCAATTCCAATACGTATTCGAAAATAATTTTCCCCTATAAATTGGTCAATACTTTCCAATCCATTATGACCTCCGTTTCCACCACCTTGTTTTATTTTTACTTTCGATAATTCTAAATCAAGGTCATCATGTATAACAAAAGTATGGTTTAATTCTATTTTATAAAAGTTTACAATTTCTGAAACAGCTTTTCCAGATAAGTTCATGAATGTAAGAGGTTTTAACACAAAAATTTTTTGATTGTTTATTATACCTGAATATAATTCTTTAATTTTATCTTCTTTGATTTTGTCTAAATTAAAATGCAAGATTATACTATCTACTAAATGGAAACCTATATTATGTCTGGTATTTTTATAATTTACACCTGGGTTCCCAAGTCCACAAATTAAAAACATATAATGAAATATAAAGTAAAGTTACTTAGATTCTTTATTTTCTTCTTTATTCTGAGAAGATTCTTCCTTCTTTTCCTCTAATTTCTCTTCACCACCTTCTGTTGTACCTTCTGCAGTTGTTTCTTCAGTTTTAGTTTCAACTTCTACAGTTGGTGGAACTAAAGTAGCTATTACGAAATCTCTATCTGATATAGTAGGAGCAACTCCTTCAGGTAGTTGAATATTACTAATTTTAACTGCATCGCCTATTTCACTTTCAATTAAATCAAATTCTAGTTTGCTAGGTATATTGTTTGCATTACATGTTAGTTCAACAAGTCTTCTAACAGTATTTAAGACTCCACCTTTTTTCAAACCTGGACATTTATCTTGATTTAAAAACTCAACAGGAATTTCAACGTTTACTTTTGTATTTTCTTGAACTCTTAGAAAATCAAAATGTATAAGTTGATCACTTACAGGATGATATTGTAATTGTTTGGGAAGTATTTTTTCTTTCTTTCCATCAACATCAAGATCGATAATTGTTGAATAAAAAGAACCTGTACCCATTAATTTTTTTAGTATTTTATCTTCTAGAGCAATTTTTTTAGGTTCAGTTCCTTTGCCATAAATAATACCAGGGACCAATCCTTTCGTTAAAAGACTATGATTAGAACCAATTTCTTTATTTCTTTCAATCGCTTTAAAATCACTCATAAAATAAAATTTTAATCAAAAAGGGCTGACACTGAAGTATCAGTGTTAATCCTTTTAATCGCATCACCCATTAAAGGAGCAATACTAATATGTCTAATGTTTTTTGTGCTTTTCACCTCCTTAGAAGGCTCAATTGTGTCTGTTAATACCAATTCTTTTATGCTTGAATTTTCAATCTTTTTAAGCGCATCTCCAGATAATACTCCATGAACAATGTAAGAATAAATTTCTTTAGCCCCATTTTTACTTAGGGCTTCAGCAGCATTACATAGCGTGCCTGCAGAGTCAGCTATATCATCTAGTAAGATACAAGTTTTATCTTTTACATCTCCAATAATATTCATCACTTCAGACTCGCCAGCCTTTTCTCTTCTTTTATCAGCAATTGCTAGTCCAGCCTCTAACCTCTTAGCAAAAGCTCTAGCTCTAACAACACCACCAACATCAGGTGAAGTAACAACTAAATCTTTGTTTCCATTAAATCTTTCTTTAACATCGTCGATTATAGGTCTTACAGAAAAAATATTATCTAAAGGAATATCAAAAAAACCTTGAATTTGACCAGCATGCAAATCCATTGTTAAAACCCTATCAGCACCCGCAGATGTAATTAAATTTGCAACAAGTTTGGCAGTAATTGGTGTTCTAGGTCCAGTCTTTCTATCTTGTCTTGCATATCCATAATACGGGATAACAGCCGTAATCCTCTTTGCTGATCCTCTTCTTGCAGCATCTATTGTAATTAAAAGTTCCATTAAATGGTCATTTGCTGGATGTGATGTAGATTGAATAATAAAAACATCTTCACCCCTAATATTTTCATTTATTTCCACAAATATCTCTCTATCATTAAAAGTTCTAACAGAGGCATCTGCTAATGGAACATCAATATGTTTAGAAATTTTTTCTGCTAGGGATTTACTACTATTACAGGCGATTATTTTCATATAATCAACCTAATTACTATATTAGAATTATAATAGATCAACTAAAATTAATCATTAAATGCAATGATATTGAGCATTCTACCAGTATCTCTAAATTTTTGTGTTTCCCTACGATGGCTAAAAAAAATTCTCTTATTTGAGAAGGTATCTTTGTTAATGTTATATATATTTTTAACACCTAATTCCTTAAATTGATAGTTAATCAGTTTTCTTAAATTAAATAAATCTTTGTCTTTATTTTTGTATTTAAAGAAAATAGCGTATTTTCTATTTTTACTTATAAACTTACTTTTAAAGTCTTTTGTTACTTCAAAGTTTTTAAAGCCCAAACAGGGACCAACAAGAACAATAATATTTTTTTTAATTATTTTTTGTTTAACAAAGTATTCTATACCTTTAGCACTTATATTATTTAAAGCTCCCTTCCATCCTGAATGAAGAGCGCAAATATATTTATTATTCTTATCAAAAATAAAAATTGGACAACAATCTGCAGTTAAAACCCCTAAAGCTATTTGTTTATTGCTTGTGATCAACCCATCTCCAGAATATTTTTTACCTATATTTTTTTTATTAATTTCTACAATCTTGTTGGAGTGTATTTGACTAATAAATTTGATTTTTTTTTTGACATTTAAATTTTTTAGACAAATATTAATATTTTTATTTACATTTACCTTAGTATCTTTGGGGTTTAAGCTACAGTTTAATGAATAGTTTTCTTTTTTTGAAACTCCTCCATTTCTAGTAAAAAAACCAGCTTTAACAAAAGACTTAATTTTTGCATGGGTGAAATAATTTTTAGTAATCATAAATTAGAAACAACAAGACACTTAAATAAGTTTCCCATCCTATCAATATTAATTAATCTATCCACTTCTTCATCTAATAAATTTTTCTTTACATTTGAATTTTTAGTTAGCAATTTTTTCTTTCGTTCTAATATTCCATATTTTATTAAAAAATCTCTTTGTGAAACAAATTCGTTGATTTGTAATTTTTTTTGTTTAGCTATTTCAATTAATTCATTGAAATTTACATGACTTGAAATGTCTTGTTGGCCTATATTTTCAAATATACTGGTTTTCTTATGATTATATATTGATTGTAACGTAAAGTTTTTTATTTTCTCGTTATATCCATAATCGATTAAAATACATATACCTCTATTTTTTTTTCCTATAAAAATATATCAATAATATTATAAATAAAATAATCCCTTCAAGAAAGGCTTCATATATTTGAGAGGGGTGTCTTGGTACATTATCTATTGATGGATAAACAATTGTTATATAAAAATCGGTTGGTTTACCTATTAGTTCTGTATTAATAAAGTTTGCAATTCTTCCAAAAAATAATCCAATAGGAGCAACGATTGAAACTAAATCAGATAGATAGAAAAAACTTTTTCTATTAATTTTAGCAAATATAAAAGTACTTATTATTATACCCGTCAACCCTCCATGAAATGACATACCTCCATTCCAAATTTTAAATAGATAAAAAGGATTATTTAAAAATTCATTAAGTTGATAAAAAACAACATAACCTGTTCGTCCTCCAATAACTACACCTAATACTGCCCAAATAAGAAAGTTATCTATATTTTTATTACTATACTGATTTCCATAAATTACGTTAAGTCTCTTAATAATATAAATTCCTAATAGAAACCCTAAGATGTATGCCAAACTGTACCACCTTATCTCGATGAAACCGATTGATAAGATGACAGGGTCTATTGATGGTTGAATAAAATTCATTTATCTATATTTAATATTATAACATGGTTGATAGAAACAAAATACTTTCCGATTTATCAAAATTTGCAGTTGATGCTATGAGCACTTTTTCAGGTGTCAAAGAAGAAATTGAAACAATTGTATCTTTACGAGTTAACAAAATAATAAAAAAGATGAATCTTGTTAAAAAAGATGAATTTGATTCACTCAAAAAAATGGTGCAAAAAGTAATGATGGAAAATGAAAAATTAAAAAAAACATCTTCAAGATCAGTAAAATCTAAGAAAAAAACAGTCAAAAAGAAAAAAACTATTAAAAAAAAATCAAAAAGGTAAGAATCCTCAACTAATTAACATTTTTTATAGATTTTGCCTTGCAAAATACGAGTTCAATCTAGTAATCAATATATAGTACTAATTATATGTGCCATGACTATATAGTGTATGGAAAATGAGAATATATTGTTAAATCCCATAGATATTATTGAAGATGTTATTCATCAAAAAAATTGGAATTTTAGTAGAGCTGCCGATCATGAATTAGTTGCTGAGATAGCATCCCATTGGTGCGCTTATAGATTATATTTTACATGGTCTGAAAATATTAATGCACTAAGTTTTTCAATAACTTTTGATATTAAGTTTCCTGAAACTAAACTCAATAAGGCTTATGAACTACTAGGACTTATAAATGAAAACTTATGGATTGGGCATTTTGATATAACAAGTAAAAATGGTATCCCAGCTTTTAGACATACTTTATTATCAAATAATTCAACAGAAACATTGCACAAAAAATTTGAAGATCTCGTTGATATTGGAATTTATGAATGTGAAAAATTTTACCCAAGTTTTCAGCAAGTTCTCTTTGACGATATCCCCCCTAAAGAAGCTATAAAATTTTCTAATTTTGAAGTTATTGGTAGAGCTTAATTTTTATAATAAAACTGCTATATTATAAATAGATGAAAAATATCTTATTAATTGGATGTGGTCATATGGGAGGATCTTTAATGTCAGGATGGTCTAATTCTAAGAATTACACCATAAGTGTTATAGATAAAAAAAAATATGCAATTCTTAAAAAAAGAAATAGAAATAAGAAGATAAAATTTTTTAAATCAATTGATGATATCAATAATAAAAATAATCTTGATTATATAATATTTGCAACTCGACCTCTTGAATTAACAAATGTTTTTAAAGAGTTAAAAAATGCAAATTTTAATAAAAAATCTATAGTGATCAGTGTAATAGCTGGCAAAAAAACAGAAATTTTTAAAAAAAATTTATTAAATATTCGCAAAATTGTAAGAGTAATGCCAAACATGCCTGCTTTGATAGGAGAGGGTGTGCATTGCATTTATACTAATAAATCTATTAATAAAAAAGAAATTAAAGAAATTGATAAATTGTTCTCTTTGAGTGGCAAAACTCTTTTTTTTAATAGTGAAACTTTTATAGACAAAGCAACTGCTGTATCAGGAAGTGGTCCGGGTTTTATATTTCATTTAATTGATATTATGGAAAAATCTGCAGTTAATTTAGGCTTTTCTAAAAACACGGCTAAAATTTTAATTAATGAAACTTTTAGAGGTTCTTTAAATCTATTAAACTCTAATAATATTTCTGCTGAAAAAATGGTTGAAACTGTTGCAACTAGAGGAGGTACAACCGAAGCAGGTATCAAGAAAATGAAAATAAATAAGGTTGATAATATTTTTAGTCAAGTTTTTAAGGCAGCATACACGAGAGCAAAACAACAAGGTGAAGGTAAGTGAATCAAAATAAAATATCTCTAGCAAAAAAGACTTTACAATATTTAGAGAAAAAAAAACTAAGAGACATTAATCTTAAAATTTTTTTATCTAATACTAAAGTGCCAAATATGAATAATAAAATTGATCTAATCTTAAATATTAATGACTTCTTTGATTTTAAATTAAAAAAAAATCTTGTTAATATAGAAAAGTCATCACAGAGAGATATGTTATTTGAAATTATGATGGCACGTTATGATATATTGAATGAATATAGAACTTCTGTAAAAAATATAATTAATCATTTTATGTCTAGACCACAAGGAGTATTAAGACTTATTCCTAAATTAATTGAGAGCAAAATTTTAATTGCTACTTTTGCAAATATTAATCCAAGTGGTATTCAGGGTGTAATAAAAATAAAAATTATTTTTGCTCTGTATTATATAACCCTATTTACTTGGTTTGGTGATGAAAATGAAAGTTTAGAAAAAACAATGAGTGTCTTAGATAAATATTTAAATAATATTGAAAAAGTTATAAAATTTTAATGAGCTCGCATAATTTTATCAATTATAAAGAATTTGAAAATGTAGATATAAGAATAGGAACAGTAATTGAAGCTTATGAATATAATGAACTTAAAAAACCATCTATAATTTTGAAAATAGATTTTGGCGAAAAAATTGGAATAAAAAAAACTTCTGCACAATTACAAAAATATTATAAAAGTGATCAATTAATTAATAAGCAAGTTATTGCTGTTATAAACTTTGAACCTAAACAAATTGGTAAAATTATTTCAGAAGTATTAGTTCTTGGTGTCCCAGATTTAGAAAATGAACCAGTATTATTGTCTCCAGATAAATCGGTAAATAATGGGGTTAAATTATTTTAAAATCAAAGAGGCAGTAAAACTTTGAGTTGAAGACCTCCTAGATATGACTCAGATAATTTAACATCGCCACCATGTGATCTAATAATATCCCTAGTAATAGTTAATCCTAAACCACTTTCTCCTTTAAGTTTGTTTCTGGAGGGATCTAAAGTAAAAAATGGTTTAAATACATCTTCATATTTATCTCTTGGTATACCCTTACCATTATCGTTAAATTCAATCACACAATCTTTTTCATTTGTATAAAGAATTATTTCAATTTTTTTTGCATATCTTTGTGAATTATCAATTATGTTATTGAAAGCTCTTTTAAGTTGGATCTGTCTACCAGAAGTTTGAATAGTGTTTTTTTCTTTTATAATTAACTCAACACCATTTTTTTCAACGGTTTTTATAATCTCACCAATTAATTCATTTATTATTATTGTTTCTATTGGCTCAGGTGATTCTGTTTTTACAAAACTAACATAACTATCTAGCATTGAAGTCATTTCGTTAATATCTACTTCTAGTTCAGATTTTGCTTTCTCATCTTTTATCAATGAAATTTGCAATTTCATTCTCGTTAAAGGAGTTCTAAGATCATGGCTTACACCAGCTAGCATTTCTGTTCTTTGCTTTAAAAATCTCTTAATTCTTGTCCTCATCTGATTAAAAGCATTGGCTGTTTGCCTTATTTCATATGCACCTGCAGTCTTAATATCTGGAGCATCTAAACCTCTTCCAAATGTCTCAGCAATTATCGCCAGTCTTTTAAGGGGTCTTAATTGTTTACTCATTAAAAAGTAAGACATAAAAAAAAGAATAATAGAAGCAAAAATCATCCAAAGCAGAAAGACAAAAGCAGATTCACTATATAGTCTATCTTTATCAACATTAATTTCTAAAATATCTTCCTCAATTTGAATAAAAATTAGAACACCTTCTTCAAGATTAGACAAATCATAATCAAACTTTTTTTTCAAATTACTTAAGGACTGATTTAATCTATTAGATAATATTCCTGAATTTAAACTAGATTTTGAAGACAATAATTGTTTACCGTTAATAATATTGATTTTCATTTTAAAATCCTGATTTGCTATATCAATTGCATTATCAGTAAGATCACTATTAATTAATTTTACTAAAACATTAATATCTGCAGCCACAGACTCGGTCAGTCTTTTAGAAATAATACTCCATGAGGTTTGATAGAAAACAAAAGAAGTAAGTAGGACTATAATAATTATAGGTACAAAGATAATAATTATTGATCTTCCAATTAGCGTAGAAGGTATTATTTTTTTAATCATTAAATTTCATTACAAATTAATTTATATCCTTTACCTCTAACAGTTTTAATAAATTGAGGTTGTTTTGCATTTGTTTCAATTTTTTGCCTTAAACGCGTAACTTGTACATCAACTTTTCTAAGTTCAGTTTCATCAAATTCCTGGTCTGCTAGTTCTTCTCTTAATACAATATCATTTCTTTTATTTATTAATTTTACAAGTAAATTATTTTCTCCTTCTGTTAAATAAATTAATCTATCATTTTTTTGTAATTTAAAATTAGATGTATCAAAGGTAAATTCTCCAAACGAGACTTTAATTTTTTTGTTTTTAAGGTTTTCATATAAATCTAGTAAATTTCTAATCCTTAAAAATAATTCTTCTGGTTCAAATGGTTTAGATAAATAATCATCAGCACCAATTTTTAATCCATCAATTTTATCTTTGTCCTCTCCCATTGCTGTAAGCATGATTATTGGTGTATTAGAAAATTGTTTTATATGCTCAATAAGCTCTATACCATCACCACTTGGCATCATCCTATCAAGAATGATTAAATCAAACAAAACAAAAGATAAAATTTCTTTTGCTTCATTGTAATCCTCACTTTGATAAACTAGTAAATTTTTTTCAGTTAAATAATCTTTTAGCAGCTCCCTCAATCTTTTATCATCATCAACAATCAAGATATTTTTATTCATTATTATCTATTTATTTCATCAAACTTTTCTTTATTTTTATCATCTACCATCTCATACAGAATTTTTTTAAAACCATTTATATCCATCTCATTAGATTTTAATAAAACATTACGTATTTTTTTTATTTGAATTTCTGATAATTTTTTCTCTAATTCTTGACCTTTTTTTGATAGTATTAGTTTCTTAGTACGCTTATCCTCACCAACAGATAGTATGATATATTTCTCGTTTACAAGTTGGCTCAATACCCTCGACAAACTTTGTTTAGTTATTTTCAATATTGAAAGGAGTTCTTTAATTGTAAGATTTTTTTGCTTTCCAACAAAATATATTACTCGGTGATGTGCTCTACCAAAATTTATTTTTTCCAAAACTTTATCAGGACCTTCAGTAAAATCTCTATATGAGAAAAATAATAGCTCAATAATCTTTCTAATTTCCCTCTCATTTAAAAAAAGAGGTGTTAACAACTTATTTAGGTCAGCCATATTGACTTAATTATGCATCACTGATAGTCAATTGTCATTAAAAAAAAATTAATAGTGAACATGCTTAAATCATTTGAAAATAGAGATGGCTGGATCTGGATGAATGGTAAAATAATTCCATGGAAAGATGCAAATTCCCATATAATCTCTCAAGGCCTTCACTATGCAAGCGCAGTATTTGAAGGAGAAAGAGCATATAATGGAAAGATTTTTAAATCAGAGGAGCATACTAAAAGGTTTTTTAAATCTGCTGAAATAATTGGAATGGAGATTCCATTCACGCATGATCAAATCAATAAAGCAAAATACGAACTTATTGATAAAATGAATTATAAAAATTGTTATGTAAGGCCGCTTGCTTGGAGAGGTGGAGACCAAATGGGTTTATCAACAGGTAAATCGAATATCAATGTAGCCATTGCTGTTTGGGATGATTGGGCAACTTATTTTAAAATTGAAGATCAAAAAGCAGGTTTGAGATTAATTACATCTCCTTGGAAAAGACCAGCACCAG
Source organism: uncultured Alphaproteobacteria bacterium (assembly GCA_902514875.1). Lineage (GTDB taxonomy): Bacteria > Pseudomonadota > Alphaproteobacteria > HIMB59 > CACPNW01. The sequence goes on from CABXSY010000011.1 coordinate 13,641, forward strand.
ATACAGCTCCATATGAAGCAAAAGCTTCTGGGCCATATATTATTTGTACTATGTCAAAAGAATTTGCAGAAAAAAAAGGTTATCACGATGCCTTGATGCTAGATTATAGAGGTTACGTTGCTGAAGGAACAGGAGCAAACATTTTTTTTATTAAAGATAATAATATCCATACTCCTATTCCAGATTGTTTTCTTAATGGGATTACACGTCAAACAGTTATTGAAATGGCAACTAATCAAGGTTTTGAAATAACAGAAAAGCATTTAATGCCTGATGAAATTGGAAATTATGATGAAGCTTTTTTAACAGGTACTGCAGCCGAAATTACTCCTATTAAATCTATTGATGATTTTAAATATAATACAGGTGATAATACTACTACTTTAAAATTTATGAATGACTTTAGTGATATGGTTAAAAACGGTAGCTAGAATTTTCTAACCATTCGTTATCTTTATAATAAAATTCATTTTTCCAAAAGGGAGCATCTTTTTTTAAATAATCCATAATAAATTCACAAGCTTCAAAACTATTTTTTCTATGTTGTGAAAAACAACAAACTAAAACAATTTTTTCATTAACAATTAATTTTCCATACCTATGAATTATCAAAGTATCAATTAAACCCCATTTTTTAATAGTGTTATTCTCAATTTTTGATAATTCCTTAAATGCCATTTCTTCATAAACTTCTAAATTTAAATATTTAACATCTTTATTGTTATTTAAATCTCTTACATAACCAACAAAAGAAGTAAGAGCTCCTATATCTGAATGTTTATTTTTAATTTTCTCTATTTCTTCTTCTAAATTAAAATTTTTTTTTTGTATTTTTATCATTACCCACCACTAACTGGCGGAAAGATTGCAACTTCATCAATTGGTTTTAAATTCAAATTTTCTGAAACATATTCTTGATTAACTGCAAATCTTAAAACATCTTGTAAAAAATGTTTTTTTAGCCCAGGATATAAGTGTTCTAAATATTTTTTTAATTCTTGTATGGTTTTAGGGTGATTTATATCAATTATTTCGTCTTCTTTATTTGTTATATCTTTAATCCAAGCAAAATATCTAATTCTCATTTTAAAAATGTTTTATTGATCTTTTAATATAATCATAAGCTGTGTAGAGAGTTAGAATTCCGGCAATCCAAAGAAAAGTCTTACCTAAATAAATAATAAATAATAAATTTAGATTACTTTCGGATAATATAAGTAATCCAAGTGCTGCTAGTTGAAGGAAGGTTTTTGTTTTTGCAATTCTTGAAACCGGTATACTAATTTTTATCCCTGCTAAGTATTCCCTTAAACCTGATACTGTTATTTCTCTTAATAATATTATTAGGGCTGGAATAGTATCCCAGTCTTTTATTACACCTTTAGAAGTTAAAATAAGAATAACTGCTGCTACTAATAATTTATCTGCAATTGGATCTAAAAATGTTCCAAAGTTTGTCACTTCATTTCTTAATCTTGCTAAATAACCGTCAAAGTAATCTGTTATTCCAGCTAAACAAAATAATATAAAGGCAATCCAGCCAAAGTATGGATTCGTAAGATATATGCAAAGAACTATAATTGGAATTATAGCTATTCTAATTATTGTTAGAATATTTGATATATTCATTTCTATACTTTGTAGATGAAGAATTTTTTAAACGCTATGAAAATATTCATAAATTTTTGTTAGAATTGACTCAGGTATAGATTTAACCTCTTTTAATTCATCTAAACTAGCTAATTTTAATTTTTCTACTGTACCAAAGTGTTTTTTCAAAATTTTCTTTCTTTCAGGACCTACTCCTTCTATATCATCAAATACAGATTTGACACTCATCTTTGCTCTTTTTGATCTATGAGTTGTTATTGCAAATCTATGAACTTCATCTCTAATATTTTGTAAAAAATGAAGAAGTGGATTATTTTCATTTAATCTATGTGTAAATTTATCATGAATTAGAATTTCTCTACCTGCATCTCTTTCTTCACCTTTTGCCATAGAAATAATTGGTATATCTATTTTTAAACTATCTAAAACTTTTTTTGCAGAATTATATTGTCCTTTACCTCCATCTATTAGCAATAAACTTGGTAAATCTAATTCGTCTTGAAATTTCAAATTACTAAATCTCCTAGTAAGCATTTCTTTCATCATATAATAATCATCAACTTTATTTTTGTTTTCTTCAAGATCAAATCGAATATTAAATTTTCTGTAATTTGATTTTATAAATCCATTTTCATTGTAGGCAACCATTACACCTATAGGATGTTTTCCAAATGTATGGCTATTATCGTAAGCCTCTATTTTTATAATTTCATCTTTGAGTTTAAATATTTTTTTAATTTCTGAATTAAAATTATCAAAAGATTTAAGTTTATTTAATTTAATATCTAAATTTATTTTAGAATTTTTTTCTGCAAATTTAAGTAAATTTTTTTTAGGTCCTTTTAATGGTTTAATGAATTTTGTTTTATCAAAATTTTTTCCTAAAATTTGTGAATTATTATTTTTATCAATAGTTATGTTAGTAATAATTGTTTCAGGAATATCTTTTTCTGCATAAAATATATTTAAGAAACCTAAAATTATTTCCTCATGATCCAATAAGTTGTCATGATCTGGGTAGAAAGCTTTACCACCATAAGAAGTATTGTTTCTAAAAAAACTTCCATAAATACATGTTTTGCCTTCATTTGATGTAATTGCAAAAATGTCAGCATTTTTAATATCCTTTATCTTAATTGAATTATTTTGCTCAATATGTTTTAAAGCTTTAAGCCTATCTCTTAAAGATGCTGCTAATTCAAAATTATTTTTTTTTGAAGCTTTATACATTTGATCTGTAAAATTTTTTTGTATTTTTTGAGAATTACCACTACTTAAGAAATCGTCTGCTGCCTCTATTAATTTTGAATAAGCTTCTTTCGTTATTTTTCCTCCGCAGGGACCAGAACATCTTTTAAGATAATAATTGAAGCACAATTTATTTCCTGCATTAACCTCCTTATCTGTGCATGATCTTAAAAGAAATATTCGTTGTATTGTATTAATAGTTCTATTTACTGCATCTGGACTTGCGAATGGTCCATAATACCTTCCTTTTTTCTTTTGTGGACCACGATGTTTTTCAATTCTAGGAAAATCATGCTCTGATGAAATAAATATATAAGGGAATGACTTATCATCTCTTAATAGAACATTAAATCGAGGTTTATGTTTTTTAATTAAATTACATTCAAGTATGATTGCTTCTAACTCTGTATTTGTTACAAAGAAGTTCATTGACTTAGTTAGACTAACCATTCTTTGAATTCTTCTGGTTAGATTATTTAAAGATGTATAATTCTTTACTCTATTTGATAATACTTTTGCTTTTCCAATATATAAAATATTACCTTTATCATCTTGCATTTGGTAAACACCAGGTTGATTTGGCAAAGTTTTAGATGTAGCCTTAATAATCTCTTGTCCAAGAAGCGTCATTTTATCAATCGTAATTAATTAATTTTTCTTTAAATAGGAATTTTATAAAATTAATAAATAACTAACAAGATTATTGTAGTTCATTTAATAATTAATTTAATGTAGTTAAGAATAATATATTAAGGGCTTTATTATGGCAAAAATGACAACAGAAGAGGCTTTCGTAAAAGTTTTACAGAAACACGGTATACAACATGCTTTTGGAATAATTGGATCTGCATTTATGCCTATTTCAGATCTTTTCCCTAAAGCTGGAATAACATTTTGGGATGTCGCTCATGAGTCAAACGGTGGAATTATGGCTGATGGTTATACTAGATCAACAGGTAAAATCGCAATGTGTATTGCACAAAATGGACCTGGTATAACTGGCTTAGTTACACCTATAAAAACTGCTTTTTGGAATCATACTCCAATGCTCTTAGTTACTCCTCAGGCAGCTAATAAAACTATTGGTCAAGGGGGCTTCCAAGAAGTTGAGCAAATGAATTTATTTAAAGATATGGTTTGTTATCAAGAAGAAGTAAGAGATCCTTCCAGAGTTGCTGAAGTTTTAAATAGAGTCATTTCAAAAGCTATAAAAGGATCTGCTCCTGCACAATTAAATATACCAAGAGATTTTTGGACCCAAGTTGTTGATATTGATTTGCCACCTATTATTAAATTTGAAAGACCTTCAGGCGGAGTTGAAGCAATTAAAGAAGCAGCAAATCTTTTATCTAATGCAAAATTCCCAGTCATTTTATCTGGTGCAGGAGTGATTTTAGCTGACGCTATTGATGATTGTAAAAAACTTGCAGAAAAATTAAGCGCTCCAGTTGCTTGTGGGTATCAGCATAATGATAGTTTTCCAGGTAAACATCCTCTTGCGGTTGGTCCTTTAGGATACAATGGGTCTAAAGCAGCAATGGAAATAATATCTAAGGCAGATGTTGTTCTCGCACTTGGTACAAGATTAAATCCCTTCTCAACTTTACCAGGTTATGGAATAGATTATTGGCCAAAAAATGCAGATGTCATTCAAGTTGATATCAATTCTGATCGCATTGGTTTAACAAAAAAAATAAGTGTTGGTATTTGTGGAGATGCAAAACTAGTTGCAGAACAAATTATAGAAAACCTTACAACAAATGCAGGTGATAACAATAGAAAAGAGCGAGAGGAATTAATCCATAAGACAAAGTCAGCTTGGCTACAAACATTAACTGGCCTTGATCATGAAGAAGATGATCCTGGCACATCTTGGAATAAAGATTCACGAGATAGAGAACCAGAGAAAATGTCACCAAGAATGGCATGGCGAGCTATTCAAGCGGGTCTTCCTGAAGATGCAATTATATCAAGTGATATAGGAAATAATTGTGCAATCGGTAATGCTTACCCAACATTTGAGCATGGTAGAAAGTATTTGGCACCTGGTTTATTTGGACCATGTGGTTATGGCTTTCCTTCTGTAATTGGAGCAAAAATAGGTTGTCCCAATACACCAGTTGTAGGCTTTGCTGGTGATGGTGCATTTGGAATTAGTATGAGTGAAATGACTTCTTGTAATAGAGAGGGTTGGCCAAATATTACAATGATAATTTTTAGAAATTATCAATGGGGAGCGGAGAAAAGAAATACTACACTCTGGTATAATAATAATTTTGTTGGAACTGAACTTGATCCTAAATTAAGCTATGCAAAGATTGCAGAAGCATGTGGATTTAAAGGTGTCAAGGTTCACACTCAAGAGGAGCTTACTGAAGCTTTACAACAATCTTGCAAAGATCAAATGGAAGGCGTAACTACTTTTATAGAGGTAATGTTAAATCAAGAACTAGGAGAACCTTTTAGAAGAGATGCTATGAAAGCACCAGTTGAAGTTGCTGGAATTGATCCTAAAGATACAGTAGTCCAATAATTATTTTTGATCATTAATTATTAGGTCTGATGCTTTTTCAGCAATCATCATAGTAGGGGCATTAGTATTACCAGATGTTATAGTTGGCATAACAGATGCATCAACAACTCTTAAGTTATGTATTCCTTTTACTCTAAGATTATCGCTTACAACTGAATTTTCATCATTACCCATTTTGCATGTACTTACTGGATGAAAAATAGTGTTTGCAAATTTACCTGCTTCTTTTGCCAGAGATTCATTATCTTTAAATTGTATCCCTGGTCTATATTCTTCAGGTGCATAATTTTTAAATGCCTTTGATTCTAAAACAACTTTTCTTACAATTTTAATTGATTTTCCTGCAATTTCCCTATCTTCATCAGTAGATAAGTAGTTCATTTTTATCTGAGGATAAATTCTTGTATCTGAAGATTTAATTTCTATTGAACCTCTACTGGTCGGACGGATATTTGTTATTGTAGGAGTGAACGCTGGAAATTTATGTAAACCTGCTTTTCCGAGTAAATCAGTACTAGCTGGTGAAATATGAAATTGTAAATTCGGGTTTTCTAAATACGCATCACTTTTAATAAAGCCACACAAGTAGCTTGCCCCAACTGTTAAAGGTCCTTTTTTATAAATTAAATAATTTAATCCTGTTAAAAATTTTTTTGTAAAACTATGATATATGTCATTTAACGTTTCTAAGTTTTTAATTTTGTAAACCGGTCTTAACATTAAATGATCAGTTAAATTTCTCCCAACACTATTAATTTCCTTTACAATACTAATATTATTTTCATTTAACAGCTTACCTGGACCGATACCTGAGGCTTGTAATATGTGAGGAGATCCAATTGTTCCTGCAGATAATAAAACTTCTTTATTTACAGAATATGAAAACTCTTCGTTGTTTTTCCATAAATTTACATTTTTTACTTTTAAATTTTCAAAGGTTAAATTTTTAACATGTGCCTTAGTTATAATTTTTAAATTTTTTCTATTTTTGATAGGATTTAAGAAAGCAACTGCAGCACTACATCTATACCCTTTATCAATTGTCATAGGAAAATAACCCATTCCTTCGTTATTACCATCATTGAAGTCATTATTTTTTTTATAACCAAACTCTTGAGAGGCTTCTAAAAATAAATCTAATAATTTAAAATTTGATCTAATTTTTTCAATTTTGATTGGCCCACCACTTCCATGAAAGTCACTTTTGGAGATCCTATAATCTTCTGATTTTTTAAAATACGGTAAAACATCTTCCCAAGACCATCCAATATTACCTAATTGTCTCCAGTAATTGTAGTCATTTGCATGACCTCTTATATATAACATCCCATTAATTGATGAACTTCCACCCAAAGTTTTCCCTCTTGGAATAAGCATTTTTCTATTATTACAAAATTTTTCCTCTTCAGTTGTGAAGCACCAATCAGTTTTTGGATTATGCATTGTTTTAAAATAACCACCTGGAATATGTATCCAAGGATTAGTGTCTTTTCCTCCAGCTTCAATTAAAAGTACTTTAATGTTTTCATTTTCTGTAAGTCTATTTGCTAATATACAACCAGCTGTTCCAGCACCAATAATAATATAATCAAAGCTTTCATTCATAGTTTGCAAAAAATTTTTATTATTTAAGTATATATTTCTTAAATTATTATGTAACTAACTTTAAACAATTATAATTTCATTAGTGGATATATTAATTTTAATACTTGGCTTAGCAATTCTAGTTGTCGGAGCTGAAATTTTAATAAGAGGTTCGGTTAGTTTTGGAAAAAAACTAAATATTTCTCTTTTTGCCATAGGCGTTGTAATAGTTGCAGCAGGTACTTCTCTTCCCGAACTTGCAAGTAGTATCAATGCAGTTCTAAATAATCATTCAGATTTGGCACTAGGTGCTGTTGTAGGAAGTAATATAGCAAATCTAATCTTAGTTATGGCAGCAACAACGATCATTGTACCTATAACAAATATTACGAATAACCAAATTAATCAAGCATGGATCAATATAGCTCTGGGTATTTGTTTGATAATTATGAGTTATTTTTATTTTAATTATTTATTTGGAATTATATCTCTAATAGCTTTGATTTTGATAATGTATTTTCAAGTTAAAAAAGGATCTATTCTTGTTAATGATGTAGATAAGGATGAATATTCAATATTTATTTCATTAATACTAATAATTTTTGGAGTTATATTTTTAATTTATGGTTCAGACTTATTTGTAAACTCCGCAATCATTTTGGCTAAAAGATTGCAAGTTTCAGAAGCGGCAATAGGACTCTCGTTAATAGCTTTTGGAACTTCTCTACCTGAGTTGGTTATTGGCATAATGTCAGCATTAAAAAGAAAAGTAGATTTTGCATTAGGAAATATTTTAGGTTCAAACATTTATAACGTTCTCGGTGTTTTAGGTATAAGTTCATTTTTTGGAAATTTTGGAATGCCAGAAATTTTAGCAAGACAGGATTTATTTTTTATGCTGTTGATTACCTTTGTTATTTTAATTTTTATGTTAATTTTTAAAAAACTTGGCAGGTTATACGGAAGTGTGGGTCTAATATTATATTTAGGATATATTTATTATATTTTTATCTAACAAAATATGAATTTAAATAATCAAGAAGTTATATTAGATATTTTAAATATTGCCATAGATGCAGGAAAAGAAATATTAAAAATATACAAAAAAAATTTTAATGTAGATTTTAAAGCAGATAATTCACCAATCACAGAAGCAGACATTAATTCTAATAATCTCATTAAAAAAAGATTGATAGGAATAGAAAAAAATATTCCCATTCTAACTGAAGAGAGTTTAGTTAATTGGGAGACAAGAAGAGTATGGAAAAAATATTGGCTTATTGATCCACTTGACGGAACTAAAGAATTTGTAAATAGAAATGGTGAATTTACTGTAAATATTTCATTAATTGAAAATAATTTACCAATTTTTGGAGTTATCTATGCGCCAGAAAAATCTTTATTGTATTATGGAATAAAAAATAATGGTTCCTACAAATTGATTACTCAAGATAATATAAATACACTTAGCGAATTTAAAAAAATCAAAATAAATAATAATACCACTTCAAATATTAAAATTATTGGAAGTCGCTCACATTCAAATAAAGATTTTCAAATTTGGGTTGAGAAAAATTTTTCACAATATGAGCTAATTTCAATTGGAAGCTCATTAAAGCTTTGTTTTTTAGCAGAGGGAACTGCAGATATTTATCCTAGATTAGGCCCAACCTCTGAATGGGATATTGCAGCAGGTCATATTATTTTAGAGGAAGCTGGTGGTAAATTAAAATCATTTGATAATACAGATATTTTGTACAATACTAAGGAGAATATAATTAATCCAAATTTTTTAGCTTACGGGACTGTTTTTAAACTAAATTAATATGAAACTATCACATATAGATAAATTAGAGTCTGAAAGTATACACATAATAAGAGAGGTTGCGTCCGAATTTGACAATCCTGTAATGCTTTATTCAATTGGTAAAGACTCATCAGTAATGCTTCATTTGGCTCAAAAAGCATTTTATCCAAACAAAATTCCTTTCAAGTTAATGCATATTGACACAACTTGGAAATTTAAAGAAATGATAAACTTTAGAGATGAGACTGCTAAGAAGTATAATTTAGACTTTTTAATTCATATTAACCAAGAAGGAGTGCAAAATAATATAAATCCTATTTCTAGTGGCTCAAAAATTCATACAGATGTAATGAAAACACAGTCATTAATTCAAGCATTAGATAAATATAAATTTGATGCTGCATTTGGAGGTGCGAGAAGGGACGAAGAAAAATCACGAGCAAAAGAAAGAATTTTTTCATTCAGAGACAAAAAACATCGTTGGGATCCAAAAAATCAAAAACCAGAGCTTTGGAATTTGTTCAATACTAATATAGATAAAAGTGAAAGTGTTAGAGTTTTTCCATTATCCAATTGGACTGAAATAGATATTTGGCAATATATATATCAGGAAAGAATTCCACTTGTCCCGCTATATTTTTCCAAAATAAGATCAGTTATTCGAAGAAATGATATGATGATTATGGTTGATGATGATCGTTTAAAAATTAAAGAAAATGAAAAAATAGAACAAAAAAAGGTAAGGTTTAGAACTTTAGGTTGTTACCCATTAACTGCCGCTGTTGACTCTGATGCAACTACTGTTGAAGAAATCATTATTGAATTACTAGAGTCAAAATATTCAGAAAGACAAGGAAGGCTAATTGATAATGATCAAATTGGATCTATGGAGAAAAAAAAACAAGAAGGTTATTTTTAATGGACATAGAAACTTTTTTTCAAAATCAAAATAATAAAAAACAATTAAAAATTTTAACTTGTGGTTCTGTAGATGATGGTAAATCAACACTCATTGGCAGACTATTATTTGATTCAAAAAATATTTATAGTGATCAGTTAAGTCAAACTAAAATTGAAAGTGAAAAGTATGGCACACAAGGCAAGCAAATTGATTTAGCGTTATTAATTGATGGTTTACAAGCTGAAAGAGAGCAGGGAATAACTATAGATGTTGCTTATCGTTATTTTGAGACTGAAAAATGTAAATTTATTATTGCTGATACTCCTGGCCATGAGGAATACACTCGCAATATGGTTACAGGAGCATCGAACTCAGATGTTGGAATTATATTAGTTGATGCAACTAAAGGTATTCTTGACCAAACTAAAAGACACACATTCATTTTATCTCTTCTTGGAATTGAAAATATTATAGTTGCAGTAAATAAAATGGATTTAATCAATTATGATGAAAAAAAATTTAAAGATATAATTTCTTCTTTTAAAAACTTCTCTAGTGAATTTAATTTTAATTTACAAAAGTTTATTCCAATATCTGCATTAGTTGGTGATAATGTATTTCAAAAAAATTCAAACATAACTTGGTACAATGAAAAATCTTTAATAGATGAACTTGAAGACATTAGTCTAAATGAACCTTTAGAAGAAGAAATTTTTTCATTACCGGTTCAATTTGTTAATAGATCAAGCTCTGATTTTAGAGGATATAGTGGGACAATCACTTCAGGAAAAATAAAAGTTAATGATGAAGTTCAGGTATTTTCAAGCAAAGAGAAAATTAAAATTATTAAAATATTAACTCCAAAAGGAGAGAGTGACTTTGCCGTTAAAGAGCAGGCGGTAACACTAACATTAGATAAAGAAGTTGATATTTCTAGAGGTGATTTATTATGCTCTGTTAAAAATCATAATTATTTTTTATCTGATCAATTTGCATCTCACATGATTTGGATGAATAAAGAAAAAATGATACCTGAAAGAAATTATATTTTTAAATTTATAAACTTTCAAACAGTAGGAAAAATTACAGATTTAGTTCATAAAATAAATATTAATTCATTCGAAAAAATTGCATCAAAGTTTTTAAACTTGAATGAAATTGGATACGCCAAAGTTGCATTAAATAAAAATACAATTTTTAATTCCTATAAAAATAACAAAAAATTAGGAAGTTTTGTAATAATTGACCAATTCAATAATCAAACTGTAGGAGCAGGTGTTATTGAGCATGAACTGAGAAGAGCATCAAATATTTCATGGCATCAAATGTCAATAAATAAAAATTTACGACACTCTATTAAAGGACAAAAGCCATGTGTTTTATGGTTTACAGGATTATCAGGGTCAGGAAAATCTACTATAGCTAATATAATTGAGCAAAAGTTACATAAACTAGGAAAGCATACTTACTTATTAGACGGTGACAATGTTAGACATGGATTAAATAAAGATTTAGGTTTCACAGATGTAGATCGTGTTGAAAATATAAGGAGAATTTCAGAAGTATCCAAATTAATGGTTGATGCTGGACTAATAACAATTGTTTCTTTTATTTCACCTTTTAAATCTGAAAGAAAAATGGCTCGTGAATTAGTAGAGAGTGATGAATTTATAGAAATATATGTTGATACCTCAATAGAAGAGTGTGAAAAAAGAGATCCAAAAGGTTTGTATAAAAAAGCTAGATCTGGCAAATTAAAAAACTTTACAGGGATTGACTCAAATTATGAAATACCGTCATCACCTGAAATTGTTTTGGAAACAAAAATAAAATCTGCAGAAGAATTAGCAGATGAGGTAATCCTTTATTTAAAACAATATTATAAAATTTAATTTTTTAATTTTGAAGCTGGTTTTCCATACTCGATATTAAGACCACCATATCTTCTCACTCTAACATTACATTGTTCAGCGTGACCAATAAATCCTTCAAGGTGTGAAAGTCTTGATCCATATTCTCCAATAAGTGTAGCTGCTTCATCGGTTGTAATCTTTTGATAAGTGTGGGTTTTAATGAACTTACCAACCCACAAACCACCAGTGTATCTTCCAGCTTTTTTAGTAGGAAGAGTATGGTTAGTGCCTATGACTTTATCACCATTAGCAACATTAGTTCTAGCACCCAAAAATAGAGCTCCATAAGAAGTCATATTTTCTAAAAACCAATCATCTTTTTTTGTCATAATCTGAACGTGCTCTGAAGCTATTTCATTTGCTTTAGATAACATCTCCTCATAGGTATCACATAAAATTATTTCTCCATAATCTCTCCAGCTTGTACTTGCTGTTTCTTTAGTAGGTAAAATTTCTAAAATTCTATCAATTTCTTTGAATGTTTCTTCTGCAAGTTTTCTTGAGTTTGTTATCATCACAGCAGGAGAATTATATCCATGTTCTGCTTGTCCTAATAAGTCTGTTGCACATATTTCACCATCAACAGTTTCATCTGCAATAACCATCGTTTCAGTTGGGCCAGCAAATAAATCTATACCAACTTTGCCATACAGTTGTCTTTTTGCTTCAGCAACAAATGCATTACCAGGTCCAACAAGCATATCGACAGGTTTAATTGTTTCTGTACCAATAGCCATAGCACCAACCCCTTGCATTCCTCCCAAAACGTAAATTTCATGAGCACCCCCCATTTTCATTGCTGTAACAACAGCTGGATTTGGTTTTCCTTTAAAAGGTGGTGTAGTAGCAACAATTCTTGGAACCCCAGCAACAGAGGCAGTAACAACTGACATATGAGCAGAAGCTACCATTGGGAATTTTCCAGCAGGCACATAACATCCAACTGCTTGTACTGGTATATTTTTATGACCAAGAATCACACCTGGATGCGTTTCTACTTCTAATTCACTTAAAGTTTTAAGTTGTGCTTCCGCAAATGATCGCACTTGTTTTTGAGCAAATTTAATATCTTCTTTATCATCATCAGAAACTTCACTGATTAATTGATTTATTTGATCTTCACTTAATCTAAAACTACTTGGGGAATAGTTATCAAATTTTTGTGATAACTCTCTGATATGTTTATCACCTTCTGATTCAATCTTACTTAATGTTTCCTCGACAATTTTTTTTACTTTATCATTATCTTCAATTCTTTGTTTTTCATTTTTACCTTCTTTTAAATACTCTATTGCCATAACTATTTTTTATGTGTTAATTTAAATATATCAATACCTATTTGATTAAGGATATGTGCTATGTCAATTGGTACCCAATTTTCTCTTATTAAACCTTCATGGTTCAAATAAAAATCCATAACTCTCATTGTGATTTTTTTATATGTTGGTTCATAACCTAACCAATCACTTGAACCGTGCACACATTGAATGCTGTGCCATCCCCCAGTCATTGAATAGTTGCCATCTCCAATTTCTATATAATGACCAATCTTCCAATAATCTCTCTCTTTAAAAGTTAATCTAAAGGGGAGTTGATGATGATCAACAAAACCTTCTAAGCCTCTTGCTGTACCAATACCGCTTGGTCCATACCACATCATTTTTGAATGCCAGTAGTTTTGTTGAGGATGATCTATTAATTTTTCTTTTATTTGATCTTTTGATAAACCCGGTTCATTTTCAGGTTTTATATTTAAACTTCTTTGCATTGCTAAACTTTTGTTTAAATTCTGTAGAGATAATTCTTTATCTAAATTTTGATAATTTTCACCATCACCTGTGATTGGGCTAGGCCACATACCTTCTATTCCCAGCGATTTATTTATTGGCCAATATCCAGTCTGACGAATAAAATCAACTGTATCAATTAATGTATAAGATTTTATGATTTTATTATTAATAATTTCATGCGCTTCACAAGTTCTAAGATAAATAGTTTTATTTGTTGGCTCTATTCCAAGCCATTCATTTGAAAAAGTTCCAGTCAAATGACTTATAAAAGAAACAAAAACTTTATTTCTAAAAGAACCTCCAATAACTAAATTATTTCTTCTTTCCAAATCGGGAAACGCTTTTTTAAGAGGTAAAAGATATTTATTTTTAATTTCTTCAATTCCTTTAATTTCATTAATAGGATGAAAACCGTTAAACTGAGCATCTTCATGATATAAATTTACAAGATTAGCATCAAGATCTTCTAAAGAACATTCAGCAATTTTATTTAGTAATTTTTTAAAATAAAATTTATTTTCAATATTTACTTTTGTATCAAGATCTAAGTGAACAATATTTGAATCAAACTTTTCTCCCGTATCAAAATCTTTTATTTCACTTGCGACCATAATTTTATAATACTAATGTTAAATAATAATTGATTTATTCAATATTTTGAATAATATTCAAAAAAAATGAATAAAATATCATTACAATATGTCAATTAATATTACATCTAGATTAGCAAAATTTGATGAACTTATTCCTAGTAATATTCCCTTTGTTGAGGGAAAACTAAAAGGACATCAAGATAGGAAAAATTATTCAGTAATCGGCCCTGGTGTAAGTGAAGATGCTAAACAAAATGTTAAAATAGCTGAAGAACATGGTTTTAATATTGGTGCAGTTAGTGCCGCTCCAATGAATGGATCTGGTTTACATAGCCATACAACTGCAGAGGTTTTTATTATTCACTCAGGTGCTTGGCGTTTTTATTGGGGTGTTGATGGCAAAGAAGGAGAAGTAATACTAAAAAAAGGTGACATCGCCTCTTTTCCCACAAATATGTTCAGAGGTTTTCAAAATGTAAGTGATGAAGAAGCTTTAATGTTTGTTGTGTTAGGAGAAAATGATCCAGGTGTAATTACTTGGACACCTAAACTTTTAAAAGATGCTAAAGAATCTGGCATGGTATTAATGAATGATAATTCTTTAATTGATACAGAGAAACAGAAAATAATAGATGAGACTAAGGTTATTCAACCGCTTGAAGATAATGAATTAGAGAGTTTTGATCACTACTCTTCTGAAGATATAGAAAAATTTGTGATTCGATTTAATAATAAAGATCAACACTTTGCTGATGATGATCACTATCAGTCTAATAAAATTATTAACTATATTGATCAATTTAAAATTCACGATAAATCGTTTACTCCAAAAATACCGCATACTACAGGATTTAGTCTTTCTCTTCTTAATGGAAAAAGTGCCCATATAGATGAATACAAACTGGATAAATCAGAAGTCTATCACTGTTTATCTGGTGAATGGGAAATAGATTGCGATGGAGGCAAAGTAGTGATTAAAGAAAAGGATACCTTTTCAGTACCAAAAAATTCACTTCGTTCAATCAGGCAGATAAGTGATCATGATGGCAATTTATTTATAATACGACAAACTAATTAAATATTAATTATATGAAAGGATTTGATTCACAATTCAAAGATTTTCCTGATTATATTTTAAAGATTACATATCAAATTTGGGAAAACAATGATGTTGAAGCAATCAGAGATTATTACGCTGATACCCCAAATGTAAGTCTCCCTACACCTACAAGATCTCCATCTGGTGTAATTTATGGTGCAGACCCAGTAATTGAAAGTACCTATGCTAGTAAAAAATTATTTCCCGACAGAACACTTTTAGGTGAAGATGTAATTTGGACAGGAAATGATGATGAGGGATATTTTTCATCGCATCGAATTTTATCAACCTCTACACATTCTGTTGATGGTATGTATGGGAAAGCGTCAGGAAAAAAACTATATTACCGAACTATCGCTGATTGTGCATGTATGAATAATCAAGTTTATGATGAGTGGCTTGTAAGAGACCAAGGAGCAATTGTGAGGCAAATTGGAATTGATCCAAAGAAATTTGCAAGCAATCTAATTAAAGATGAAGGTGGTCCTGAAAAAGCTAGTAAACCCTTTGATAAAAATACACCTATTAAAACTATTTATAAATCTCCTATCTTAGCTTCAGGTAACTGTGGAGAATTATATGCAAATATCTTAACCTCTATTATGAATATTAATTTAGAGAAAACAATAAATGATAGTTATGACAGAGCTATACAGCAATTCCAGCCAGGGGGAAATACTCACCATGGTAGAGATGAGGTAATAAAATTTTGGAAACAATTAAGAGATGCTTTTCCCAATGCACTATTCTCAATTGAACACATTGCTTTTACTGAAGAAAAATATGAACCTAAAAAAGCTTCAGTTCGATGGTCTATGGTAGGTAAACATGAAGGAGATGGTCTTTTTGGAAAAGCTTCTAATTCTAAAATTTATATAATGGGTATCAATCATGTTGAGTTTGGAGAAAGAGGTATTAAAAATGAATGGGTTCTCTATGATGAAACTATGATTTGGAAACAGATTTTATTAAAAACAGGTTAATTTAATGTTTAATATTTTGACAACACATGTTGGAAGCCTTCCTAGATCAAAAGAACTTTCAGAATTTTTATTTGCAAAAGATAAAGGTGAAAATTTCAGTCAAAGTAGCTTTGATGAAGTGTTAAAAAACAACGTCGAAAGTGTGGTGAAAAAACAACTTGATGTTGGAATTGATTTTGTCAGTGATGGTGAGATGAGTAAAATTAGCTACGCTACATATATTAAAGACAGAATTGATGGGTTCTCAGGTGAAAGCGAAAGAAGAGCACCTGCCGATCTTGATGATTTTCCAGAATACAAAGAAAAGATTGCTAAAAGTGGTGGAACGCCAACTTATACCAGACCATGTTGTACAAACGAATTAAAAGTAAAAGATGAAACTTCTCTTTTACAGGATATAAATAATTTTAAAAATTCACTTGATAAACTAAATCACCGTCATGCATTTATGAATTCAGCATCACCTGGTGTCATAAATGTTTTTATGCCAAATAAATTTTATAATACCGAAGATGAATATTTGGATAAATTATCTAATATTATGGCTAAAGAATATGAGGCTATAACAAAATCAGGTATTCAAGTTCAATTAGATTGCCCAGACCTTGCTTTAGCAAGACATATGAATTTTAAAAATTTATCTGAAGATGAGTTTATTAAACGTGCAGAGCTACAAATTGAATGCCTAAACTCAGCATTATCTAATGTAGATGTTGAACAAACTAGAATGCATATATGTTGGGGTAATTATGAAGGACCTCACACACACGATATTGGTCTAGAAAAAATATTACCTATAATTTTGAAGTCAAAGATAAAATACTTTCTCATTGAATCTTCTAATCCTAGACATGCACATGAATGGAAAGTTTTTCAAGATATAAAGTTACCAAAAGATAAAGTTCTAGTACCTGGTGTAATTGATTCAACCTCAAATTTTGTTGAACATCCAGAAGTTGTTGCAGATAGATTAATTCAGTTTTCTACAGTCATTCCAAAAGATCAATTAATGGCAGGGACAGATTGTGGTTTTAGTACATTTGCTGGTTTTGGAAAAATTGATGAAAAAATTTGCTATGAAAAGCTTCATGCATTAGTTGAAGGTACTAAACTTGCCTCAAAAGTTATCTAATTACTGATGTAAAAATTTTGCTCTTTCTAAAAGATCCACTCCTAGTTTTTTTAAAAAATGTAAATGATCAATAAAGATCCAGTTTTCAGCCAGTTTATCTCCATCTCTTCGATATAAATCTACAACTCTCATCTCTGATTCAATGTCACTTGCATTTGTTAATCCTAAATATTCTCCCTTAGGTTTCATAATTAAATTTGGCCAACCAAACCAACCACCTAGATCATCTTCAGAGCTACTAAGTATGTGTCCATTGAAACGAACAAACTCTAAACCATCTTGAAATGGTTTTGTGTGACCTTTTTGATAACCATCAATGGTATAAGAAGCTCCTATACCGCCTGGTCCCCACCAAATCATGTCATTATGCCAATCTAATTCTAATTCTTCTTTGTAAGATTGCATTTTGGATCCTTTAACAAGTCGATCGCGCATTCTGTGAATTAAATCTAATGTTTTTTGACTTTCACTTTCATTAGAAACATCAAATTTTAAACCTTTATGATTCATTGGTCCTGGTGTTACACAAACGAGACCAGTAGATTCAGGAATTATAGAAAGACCTAGTTGCTGCATTAAATTCATTACATCTAAAAAAATCGCTCCTTCAGTAATTTTATTATTCTCTACTTTATAAAATTCAGCAAATCTTAATAAAATAGATTTATAATTTGGTTTAAGGCTTACAAACGGTTTATTAAAAACACCCATGAAATGACCCATGCTGGAGATCCATTTCCCTTGATTTTTATCTAATGAATTTATCCCAGCATAAAATATATCTAATCGACGTTGTATAGGTGAAAATGAATCTTTAATTGGCTTCCAAAGATTATTAGCAACAAGATCCTTACTACTTAGTTCGTTGAAGGGATGTGTGCATTTCATAGTAAAATCTTCTGATGTGTACTTAGATATAACATCAGATAATGAATCAATGTTGCAACTATCTATTTCATTGAAATAATTTAATACTAATTTTTTTTCTGCTTGGAGATCAGTCATTTCATTTTGATTATATTAATAAACTAAAAAAGACAATATTCATTTTTTTGAATAAAATTTCATTGCTTTGAAATATTTTTAAATGTATCTCATTACAAATACAAAATATGAAATTTAAAAAAATTAAAGATAAAAGACCAGAAGCTCTTCAAGATCATCATATGCCTAAGAGTTATGATATTTCGTTAAAAGCATACGGTGGTGGAGGAACAGCTAAATCATTAAATCCAAAACCAAAAAAACTTAAACATCAATCAATGAAGGGGTTTGAGGATCAGTATAAAAATATAATCGATTATATTGTAAGGATTACGTATCAAATATGGGAAGAAAAAAATATTGGCTATATCTATGACACCTACAGTAAAGATTGCAGAGTTTGGGATGAATTTGGTTTACAATCTGGATCTGAAAAAATTGTAGCTGATACTGTACATACAAACAACGCTTTTCCAGATATTCGTTTATTTGCAGATGAAGTTATTTGGGCAGGAGATGAAAATGCAAGTTTTCATACTTCGCATAGAACAATTATTACTGGAACAAATACTGGATTTAGCAAATTTTCCAAACCAACTGGTAAAAAAGTAAGATTATTTTGTATTGCGAACTGTGTAGCCAAAAATAATGAAATTTATTATGAAAATGTTGTCTATGATACAGCAGGTTTAATTAAACAACTCGGATTAGATTTAAATCAAGTTGCCAAGCAACTTGTCGATGAGGGAATTGCAGGACCCTATGCCCCTCATTTTAAAAACTCTAAACCAACAAGAAATATTACTAAATTAAAACCAATTAGTTTTGATATTCCAGATAAAATTACAAATGTAAGAGAGTTTGTTCATGCAGTTTATGATACAATTTGGAATAGACGAAACTTTTCTGCAATAAATAAAGTATACTCTAGTAATGTAGCATTTGAAGGTTCAACTGGTCGTAAATTTAAAGGAGTTTTGCAATTAAGAAAATTTATAATTTCACTTTTAGCTTCATTTCCTGATCTTGCACTCAGTATTGAAGATTTATACTGGATGGGCAATTTAAAAGATGGTTACTTAGTATCGGTTCGTTGGGGCGCAGTAGGAAATCATAGAGGTAATGGCTCATATGGTCAACCATCTAATAGAGAAGTGTATTTGTGGGGAATCACTCAATGGGAAATTAAAAATAATAAAATTATTAAAGAGTGGACTGGTTTTAATGAGCTCGCAATTCTAATGCAAATTTTAGGAGATAAAAAATGACTTTAGATGAAAGTAAAAAATTATTAGCTGATATGTATGATGCACTTAATGCTCAAGATCTAGAAGCACAACACAAGTACTGGCATGATAATATGGTCTGGCATGGTCCTCCAGGTTTTGGCGATATCCATGGTATAGAAAATTTTAAATATAAAGTTCTAAAACCTTTTTATGAAGCATTTCCAGATTATCATGTAAAAAATGATATTGTGGTTGCTGAAGGTAAGTGGATTAGTGCAACAGGATTTTTAACAGGCACACATAGTGGAAAATATCTTGGAGTAGAGCCAACAGGTAAATCTATAAAAATGCAATTTTCAGATTTTTGGACCATTAAAGATGGAAAGTTTTTAGATAATTACGTTATGGTAGATAATCATGGTGTTTTCGAACAGATGGGATTAAAATTTAAGTAAATTATTTTGTAGTTTTTCTTTTTATAAGTCTTCCCTGTACAATATGATTTATAGGTTCAAAATCTGGATCTTTAATATACTCATTTATTAATTGAGTTGCCAGTTTTGACATTTGTCTAATAGGTTGTCTTACAGTTGTAAGACTAAATGACTCCCAAGCTGACATCGATATATCGTCATAACCAATAATTTCTAACTGAGAAGGAGTTTTTAATGAAGTATTTTTTTTTATATAATCTAAACATCCAAATGCCATTGTGTCATCAGCACAAAATATTGCACTTATCTTTTTATTGAAAATTTTTTCAGCTGCTTGATATCCACCTTCATATGTAAAAAAACCTTTTTCAATATTTAATTTAATTTTTTTATTATTTTTAAGATAATTTTTAAAACCTTTACATCGCTCATCACTTACAAAAGATCCTTTTGGTCCTTCAATAAGGCCAATATTTTTATGATTTTTTTTGGTAAAATATTCTGCAACTAATTCTCCTCCGTTACGATGATCACACGCAACGGAACTTATCGTTGGTATATTCCAACTTCTATTATAAGCAATAAATTGTATTCTTTTCTGATTACAATCTTCAACAAAATTATCAGTAGGTTTTGTTGCTGATATTATTGCAATGAGTTTTTCTTTTAAATATGGCTGTATTAATTTTTCATCTAATTCTTCACCATCATCTGTTGTAATTAATAAAATTCTAAAGCCTCCATTTCTAAGTGCTTCATGTAACTCAATTAAAACTTCTGGATAATATCTACTCGTAACATAAGGTAAAATGACAGCCACTAACCCACTATCATCATTAGATGTTAAATTAGATGATGTGTAAGGTGCCTTATATTTTAATTTCCTAGCAGCTTCCAAAACTCTTAACTTTGTTCTACTAGAAATGCTAGCGCCTTTAGTAAAGCACCTTGAAACTGCTGACTGGGATACTCCTGCTAATTTCGCTACATCCTGTGATGTCGCAGGCTTTATAAAATTCATTATTTATCCCCTCATTTTTAATATTCAAAACCTTGAATATCAATTCATATTATTGCAATATTTACTAATACTAATATAAAGGATTTATTCATAAATGTGAATTTCACATTTATATACTAAGGGGAAATATATGAAAAAATTATTAATAGCTTTATTATTCTCTTTTGTTAGCACAAGTGCGTTTGCTGGTGGGCATTCACCTTGTGGAGTAACAGATGGATCAATAAAGATTCTAGCAAACGAATTTACAACATACAGAATTTTCATGGATGAAGTAAAAAGTTGTGCAGGGGAAGGTGCAGATTTTTCTGTAACTCACTCCGTTGATCATAATAAATTACAAGTTGCAGCATTATCAGCTAACCCTGCTGAATTTTCTGCAAAACTTGTAACAAATGGTTCAATTACAACTTTAATGAACGATAATTTACTTCGTCCACTTGATGATTTAGTTGCTAAATACGGGAGTGCATTACAAGACAATCAAAAGATTGTGATTGATGGAAAGATATATGCAATAGCTTTTATGGCTAACGCACAGCATCTTTGGTACAGAGAAAGTATTCTAAATGATTTAGGTATAGCTGTTCCTTCAACTTATGAAGAAGTAATTGCAGCTGCAGAAAAAATTAAGGCTTCTGGAAAAATGGCTAATCCATATGCCGGAGCATTCAAATCAGGATGGAATGTTGCTCAAGAGTTTGTAAATATGTACCTTGGTCATGGTGGTGAATTCTTCAAAGCTGGAACAGCAGAAGTAAGTATCAATAATGACAAAGGTGTAGCTGCTCTTAATATGATGAAAAGACTAACAGAAGTTAGCAATCCAGATTTCTTAACTCAAGATACAAATGCAGTTAAAGAGGAGTGGGAATCAGGCAATGTTGCATTAATGCATGTGTGGAACTCTGGCGCAGCATCATTATTAGATGATGAGGGCGATCAAATGATTAAAGCAGACACAAGACTTGCAAATTCTCCATCAGTTGGTGGAGGAAGTGTGCCTGCAACAACTCTTTGGTGGGATGGATTTGGAATTGCAACAAATACTTCTGATGAGAATGCAGAAGCATCATTTAGAGCTCTTCTTGGTGCAGCAACTTCAACAGAGATGGCAAATGCTAACCCTAATGCAACAATTTGGTTAATTGATGGTTATTCTCCTGGAGATACTGCTGGCCCAGTTGTTGATGCAGCTAACAGAGGTGCAGCACCTTATCCAAGCTTACCATACATGTCTTTATTGCATGGTGCCTTAAGCACAGAAATTGTTGAATTTCTTCAAGGTAATGAATCTGCTGAAAAAGCATTGGCTGATGTAGAAGCTGCTTATGTAGCAAAAGCTACTGAGCAAGGTTTTCTATAAACCTTACAAGTAAATATGATAAAGTGGAACATTCTTATGTTCCACTTTTTTTAGATAAAATTTAAATGCCTCACAAAACATTTTTCTGGTTCTTCTTTCCAAGTGGTTTGGCCATGCTATTGTTTATAGGTCTTCCTATAATCTCAAGTTTTTTTCAATCCCTCCATATTGAACCTGAGCAAATCTTAATGGAAGTAGAAAAATGCGATCCATTTGGATGTAAGACTGAAACCAAAGTAGATATTGAAGCCACTTCAAAACTACAAGAAGAACAACCTCTTGGAAGATTTAATGGTTTAGGAACATATGTAGATAGAAATCATTTAGCCTTTGATCAAATTAAAGAGGCTTGGAATAATTCTTCCTCAATGTCTGATTTTATAGATATCATGCTTAATTTACCATTTTATAAAGCACTTTTATTCACCCTTACGTTTTGTTTTGCTGTTACACCTCCAGTCGTTGTTCTAGGTTTTATAGTTGCCTTAAGCATTAATACGCTTACAAAAAGTTTGAAGGGCCCAACTATTTTTGGTGTTATTCTTCCTATGATAGTTACACCCTTAATTGGATCACTCGTTTTATTCTGGATGATAGATGCAAAAGGTATCTTAGGATCAACAATTCAATATTTATTTGATGATCCTAATTTATCATTAAAATCATCAAGCCAATTAACATGGATAACTTTAATTATTTATGGAATTTGGCATAATACTCCTTTTGCATTTGTTGTATTTTATGCTGCATTACAAACTGTTCCCCAAGATCCTATTGAAGCCGCAATCATTGATGGGGCCTCACGCTATGAAAGGGTAAGACATATAGTTATTCCACACCTCTATCCAGTTGCAACATTTATTATATTAATTTGTCTCATGGATAATTTTAGAGTTCTTGAGCCTATAATTGGTTTCGCCGCAGAGGGAGTTGCTCAATCACTATCTTGGATGATTTACAATGACTTAAGAAGTGAAAACAAAATGTTATTTGGATCTGCAGGTGCTACATCTATGTTAACTATTATTGGAGTGGCCTTCTTGTTAACACCAGTTCTAATTAGAACTTGGAGAGAATTTAGAACAGAGAGATAATATGGAATCAAAAATTAATAGATATTCAAAACAACTGATTTTAATAAATAGTCTATTTATAATAATTTGGTTAGTAGTATCAGTTTTTCCTTTTATATGGACTTTTTGGGGCTCTTTTAAAGTGAAAGCTGATTTTTTTTCAAGAGCTGATTGGATGTTTGCTGTGACAGGAGTTAATACTTTAGTTGAGACAGGAGATACCTCAACAGTAAAAGCATATGTAGAATCTTGGACAGAGGGAGAATTTTGGAAAGCAACAATGAACACAGCTATTATTACTGTGTCTGTTGTAACTATTTCATTGTTTCTAGGAACATTAGGTGCTTATGCATTATCTAGATCAACATATAAATATACTTTTTGGATTTTAATTGCTGCCTTAATTTTCAGAGCAATGCCTCACATTACATTAGTCTCTGGTTATTTATTCCCTTTCTTTCAATTGAACGTATGGGGCATACTTCCAACCACAATAATTGTTTTAGTTGCAATCAACCAACCTTTTACATTATGGTTACTTTATTCTTTCTTTAAAACAGTTCCAAAAGAGTTAGATGAAAGTGCTCTAATTGATGGATGCACATATTTTCAAGCTTTTCGTTTTGTTATAATGCCTGTTATGTGGCCTGGTGTTGTTACAGCAGGTTTATTTAGTATGATGTTAGCCTATAATGATTTCACAGTTACTTCACTTCTTTTAAATCAACAAAATTATACAATGGTCCCTAAAATTAATGCTTATTTAGGAACAATTGAACATAGTGGAAATTATATGTGGGCAGTCTCAAGTGTTGTATCAGCAACTGCACCACTATTTATGATAATCATGTTTTTCCAAAGACAGTTAATAAGTGGTTTAACTGCTGGAGCAGTAAAAGGCTAATAGTAAATAAATTTCTAATATTATGAAATATAAAGCACTTTTATTTGGATCTATAGGGACACTGATTGAATCTTCTAATATCCAACGTAATTCATTTAATGAAGCTTTTAAAGAAGCTGGTCTAGATTGGTATTGGGATGAGCAAGATTATAAAATTTTATTAAAAAAATCTGGTGGTACAAAAAGAGTAGAAGATTTTGCTGAAAAAAATAATACTAATGTAAACGCTTCACAAATTAGAAATAGAAAAACAGAAATCTTTAGTTCATTCATTATTAAGAATAAACAAAAATTAAGAAAGAGTGTTGATGAAATAATTAAGTATACAAAAGATAACAATATTAAACTTGCTTTCTCAACTTCTACAACTTTAAATAATGTTGATGCAGTATTTGAAAGTCTTTCTAGTCAAATTGCTAAAGAAGATTTTGACTTTATTGGCAATAAATCATTTGTTAAAAATGAAAAACCCCATCCAGAAATATACAAAGTAACTTTAGATAAACTAAATTTACATCCAGAAGATTGTCTTGCAATAGAAGATACTCAAGAAAGCAGTAACTCTGCCGTAAACGCTGGAATTAAGTGTATAGGGTTTCCAGGCAATTATCACCTAGAAGATAATTTTCAGATGTGTATTAAAAAAATGAATTTATTAGATCAATCAATTTTTTCATTGTAGATAATCAGATCAAATGTTTCTAAAAAATTTTAATGTAAAAAATAAGACTGCTCTTGTAACAGGATCAGGCAAAGGTATAGGTAAAGCATGTGCTATAGCGTTAGCAGAAGCAGGCGCAAGTGTAATTATTCTTAGTCGTACAGAAAAAGATCTTTTAATTGTTCAAAACAAAATTAAAAAACTCAAAAAGAAATGTAGTTATTATGTGTGCGATGTAACTAATTTGAAAGAAATAAAAAAAATATTTTCTGAAATCAACAAATTAGACATTTTAGTAAATAATGCTGGCACAAACAGACCTGAATATTTTACCAAAATTAAAAGAATAGATATGAGTGAAGTGGTTGATCTTAATATTAAAGCATCATTCGATATTGCTCAATTAGCTACAAAAGTTATGCTTAAATCAAAAAATAGAAAAAAAATTGGTGGATCAATAATAAATATCTCTTCTCAATTAGGTAAAGTTGGAGCCCCTCTTAGAAGTGTTTATAATATGACCAAGTTCGGTATTGAAGGTCTTACCAAAGGGATGGCTATTGATTTGGCGAAACACAACATTAGAGTTAATTCCGTTTGTCCTACATTTGTTGAAACACCAATGGTAAAAAAATTTTTTAAAGATAAAAGTTTTAAAAATTCTGTTATTAAAAATATTCCTTTGGGCAAAGTAGCAACAGAAAGTGATATTGCTAGCGCTGTAGTTTATCTTGCATCAGATGCTGCATCAATGATGACTGGTTCATCATTAGTAATTGACGGAGGGTGGACTGCTAAATAATGATTTCCGATGACTTAAAAAATTTTTTTGTTGATTATCAAACTGCAACTCAAACATTTGATAAGAAGACAATTGAAAAATCTTTAAGTAATTATTTTACTACGAATACATTATATAATTTTTGCTATCCTTTTGGAACTTTCAAAGGTTTAAATAGTTTTCTGTCTAAATGTATATTTCCATTATTTGAAAGTATGTCTGATTTAGAAAGAAGAGATATGATTGTTATGGCAGGAAAAACTCCTGAGGGAAAAAAGTGGATAGGAACAATGGGTAATTATATGGGGACCTTTTCCAAACCATACCTAGATATCCAACCAACAGGTAATTTAATCCATATGCGTTATCATGAATTTTTTCAAATTGAGGAAAATAAAATTAGTGAAATGCAATGTATTTGGGACTTACCTGAGCTTATGATGCAAGCAAATGCATGGCCAATGGCTCCTCAGCTTGGTGCATTTTTATGTACTCCTGCACCAATGACTAGTGATGGTTTATCTATAAAAGGAGAAAGGAAAGAAAACTTTGATCATGTAATAAATATGCTTCATGATTTATCGTTACATCCCAAAAATCCAGATCCAAAAATTATGAATCTTGAAAAATATTGGCATCCAAATCTTAATTGGTATGGACCAGCAGGAATTGGAACGGGAAGAGGTATAGCTGGTTTTAGGCATTGGCATCAAATTCCATTTTTAAGAGCAATGCCAGACAGAAAAGGAGGTTCATCCAATGAAAAATTAAAAATCGATGGAATGGAAGATTTACAAACACACTGGATACATGAAGGTAACTATGTTTGTGAAACAGGATGGCCTAATATGAGATTAACAATAACAAATGATGGATGGATGGGTATCGCTCCATCAAATCAACCACTTCAAATGAGAAGTTTAGATTTTTGGAGAATTGAGGATGGTTTGATTAGAGAAAATTGGGTCTTAATTGATTTATTAGATATTTATAAACAAATTGGAATTGATGTATTTGATAGAATTAGAGAATTTAATAAATCACGTCAAAAAGGTGAAATAAATCTTTCTTCTGGTTTAAAAACTTTAAAATAATTTTTTATT
This sequence comes from uncultured Alphaproteobacteria bacterium, assembly GCA_902514875.1. Taxonomy (GTDB): domain Bacteria; phylum Pseudomonadota; class Alphaproteobacteria; order HIMB59; genus CACPNW01. Next base: position 40,391 of record CABXSY010000011.1, read on the forward strand.
AGTTTTCTTTATTAATAAAATAAGACGATAAAATTACGATTAATCCACCCATGATTGTAATCATTGATGGTATTTCATAAAATATTAAAAAAGTTAATAAAATTCCAAAAACAGGAAATAAAGCGTAGAAAGGGAATACTCTATTTACAGGGTATGTCCTATATAGATAGAACATCGACATATGGGCCACCAATGATACAAAAATACCCGAATGTAAAATCAGTAACCAAGATTGAAAACTAATTTTTTTTATTTCATTTATTATTTGTCCTTCAAATATTGATGATGAAATAATTAATAATATAAATCCAACTATGCCCATTACTGCATTTGTGAGAGTAACTTCTAAATCTTTTAGGTATCTGGAAAATACCTGTGCACTAGCATAAAAGAAGGCCATTAACGTTATTAAGATTAACGCAAAAATTTCATTTCTTATTAATGGATCAAAGCCTAACAAAATAATTCCAAAAAAAGAAATAAATATAAGCACCCATTTTTTAATACTTACTTTCTCTTTTAAAAAAAATGAGCTTAATAAAATTGCAAATGGTACAGCCAATTGAGAACCAATAATTATGGGAGAAACTATGTTTGCTTCATTTAAAGATAATGTCATAAAGACATTTGCTAAAAAGCCCATAGAAATTGAAAAAAAGAGAAGTGGTAACCAGTATTTTTTTTCAGGAATTCTAAATCTCCAAAAGGGCAAAAGGCATATGAAAACTACTAACATTCTTAAACTTCCCATTAATAATGGGGGTACATTTTCATTAAAAATAACTTTCTGAACAGGGTAAGCACTTCCAAATAAAAAAGTGATTATTAAAATTAAAAAGTAATGTCTTAAAAGCATTCGAGCTAAAATTTATTTACTGGTTAGTTATTTGCAGCAACTACAGCCGCCATAATTGATGCAAGTTTAGAATTTTTACTATCTGCTCTACTAGGAACCACAACTGGTACTTTACCACCAATTACTATTCCTGCTGCACAAGCATTCATAAAATAAACCATTATTTTGGACAAAGCATTTCCAGTTTCTAAATTAGGTACTAATAATACATCAGTATCACCAGCAACATCATTATTGATTCCTTTTATTCTAGCTGCTTCCTCAGAAACAGCATTATCAAAAGCAAGCGGTCCATGAATAAAAGCATTAATTTTTTCTTCTAACGCCAGTTCCATAACTTTTTTGGCATCAACTGAACTTGGCATACTATCAATTGGATCTTCTGTACCTGATAAAATCGCAACTTTTGGTTTACTAATATTTAATTTATTACAAAATTGCACAGCATTTTTAAGAATTTGTAATTTTATATCAACTCTTGGTAAAACATTTAAAGCGCCATCAGTAATAAAAAGGGGTTTTTTAAGTTGAGGTGTGGTCATATGCCAAATATGACTTAATCTTCTACCATCAAGTAAATTAAATTCTTTTTTTAAATAAGAACGCATTAAAATATCAGTATGTAGGTTCCCCTTAATTATGATTTTACTTTTATTTTCATTAGAAATTTGACAAGCAATTGAAGCACTATCCTCTTCATCTTTAGCCTCCACAATATTAAAATTTGAAATATCCAAATTTAAATTTTTCGCCGTTTCAGCAATTAAACTTTTATTTCCAATCAAAGTTGGATCGATGAGGTTCATATTTTTACCTTCAATTATAGCAGATAATATGCTTTCTTGATTGGGGCACACAACAGCTGCGGGTATGTTAGGAGTCTCTAAAGCTTTACTTTTAAGATCTTCTGGTAATGTGCTCATATTTGATATTCTCTCTATACCACTGCTACAATTTTTCCTATGATATTTCTTTATTGTGTAAGAAATATTCTTTGATTTATAGATAAATTCATATACTCAATCTTTAATAAGGAAAAAAATGGATTTAGAAAAAAGAACTGAAATACCTAATTCATTAGAAGAACATTGGATGCCATTCACATCCAACAAAGACTATAAAAATAGTCCGCGTTTAATGGTTAAAGCTGAAGGTGTTTACTATACCGATCACTATGGAAATAAATTAATAGATGCTAGCTCAGGTTTATTTTGTAGTCCCGCTGGACACTCGAGACCAGAGATTAGAGAAGCAGTATCAAAACAATTAGAGCAATTAGATTATGTTCAACCATTTCAACAAGGTTTTGGAGGATCATTTGATTTAGCAAGAAAAGTTTCAAAACATACACCAGAAGATTTAAATAAAATATTTTTTACAATTTGTGGTTCATCTGCTGTTGAGACAGCAATTAAAACAGCAATAGCATATTTTAAAGCAAAAGGTGAAGGACATAGATCTCATATAGTAGGAAGAGAAAGAGGTTATCATGGAATGAATATCGGAGGAATTTCTGTTGGTGGAATGATTGCTAATAGAAAAACCTTTTCAAATATTCTCATGCCAAATGTTCATCATTTAAGACATACTCACTTACCTGAAAATTTATTTGTAAAAGGAGAACCTGAGACAGGTGCTGATCTTGCAGATGATCTTGAGAGAATTGCTGGTAACATAGGTGCTGAAAATATTGCAGCATGTATTGTTGAGCCAGTAGCAGGATCAACAGGAACTTTAGTTCCGCCAAAAGGTTATTTAAAAAGACTAAGGGAACTATGTGATAAACATGGAATATTATTAATTTTTGATGAGGTAATCACAGGTTGGGGAAGAATGGGAGCACCTTTTGGAGCCCAAGCATTTGATGTGTGTCCTGATATTATAACTATGGCTAAAGCAATTACCAATGGTGTTGTGCCACTTGGTGCAGTTGCTTCAAGAGATAGTATTTATGACACTATTGTTGACGCCTCACCTACCGGAGCTATAGAATTTTTTCATGGTTATACTTATTCTGCTATTCCTGTTTCAATGGCAGCTGGATTAGCAATGCAAGATATCATTGAGAAAGAAGATTTATTTAATAGAGCAAAAGATATGTCTCCATATTTCTTAGATGGTCTATTTTCTTTAAAAGATTTAGACATCATTACAGATATAAGAGGATACGGAATGATGGGAGGAATAGACATTAAAATGGATGAACGCTTAGGTAAAGCTGGTTATGCATGTTTTA
>CABXSY010000012.1 GCA_902514875.1 uncultured Alphaproteobacteria bacterium
TTAAAGATAAAAATATTCCAGTTTATATTGGTGGTGGGATAGATAAGAAGAATGTTTCCAATATTCTTAAACACACTTCACCCTTTGGATTAGATATTTCAAGAGGTTTAAAAAATAATCGAAATTTAATATCCCAAGAAAAACTTAATGATTTATTAAATCAAATTTCTATAGGATAATTTTTTAATAATATATTTACTTGTTAACTCTTTAGATAATTGACTAATAGATTTTTTTTCAACTGGATGAAGAAAAAAGGGCTTAATATCTAATATAGGATGTAAAACAAAATCTCTTTCTTTGACTCTTGGATGTGGAATAATTAAACTGTTGAAATGATACTTACTATTTCCAAAAAAAATTATATCAATATCAATACTTCTTGGCCCATTAACTATTCTTTTATTTTTTTTTAATTTTCTTTCAATTTTCTGAATAGAATTAATTAATTGAAGAGGCTGTTGATTTGTTTTTAAAATAATTGCAGTATTATAAAAGTTTGATTGATATTTATACCCATATGGTGAAGAAATATAAATATTAGCAAACTTACTTATGTGCCCAATTTTATTTAACTCTCTTACCGCACTGCGTAAATTAAGTATTGAATTACCTACATTTGACCCAAGGGCTATGATAGTTTCAGTTTGAAACACTTACTGATTCTGCTCCATATTTTTTGGCAACAACTGTTTTATTTATCTTTATTTTTATATTTTTGATTTTAAATTTTTTTTCAAGCGCCTTCGATGTTTTAGAAATTAAATGCTCAAGAGTGTGTGACTTTGATTCTGTAATATATGTCTTAAGAAATTTTGTAATAGCAGAATAATCTTTAACATTATTGATATTATTTAAATTTAAAGAGTCTTTTACTTTATAGTCAAAGGATAGAGTAACTTTGAGAAGTTGCTTTTTCTTTCTTTCAAGTTCTGTGATGCCTAAATTTGCACTAATTGATAAGTTTTTTATTTCTACTTTAAACATAATTTTTTAAAAATTTTTAATGACTGTGAAGTTTCTTTAACATCATGCACCCTAAATATATCAACACGCTTTTGATAACAATATAAAGCCGAAGCAATAGAGCCTCCTAATCTTTCATCAGCATTGCTTTGATCAATTAGATTTATCCAACTTTTTCTTGAAGAACCCAGTAGCAGTCCATAACCATTAAACTTAAACTGTTCCATTTTTTGCATGATTTCAATATTTTGATTTAAATTTTTGCCAAAACCTATTCCAGGATCAAACCATACTTTAGTTGAAGGTATTCTTAATTTTTCTAATTGTTTAATTTTTTTTAAAAAAATTTTCTTAATATCCAGTACTACATTTTTATAAGAATTAATTTTAGATTGCATTGTCTTAGGTGGAGCAGGTGTGTGCATTAAAATTAAACCTGTTTTGAATTTTTTAGATAAATGAAATAAATCCTCAGAACCACCAAACACGTCGTTAATTATATGAGCACCCATACTTAATGCATATTCTTGTGTTTCAATTTTATTAGTATCAACAGAGATAACAAATTTGTTTTTTGGTAATTTTTTTAATATAGGATCTAGCCTTTTAACTTCTTCCTTATGGGTAAGGGGTTCAGAGCCAGGCCTCGTACTTTCAGCTCCAATATCAATAATATCTGCTCCATTTTCTGTCATTTTCTTGATATTATTTAGGGCATCCTTTGTCTTAAAACTCTTTCCACCATCACTAAAAGAGTCGGGCGTAACATTACATATGCCCATAACTGTTGGTTTATTAAATTTAAAATTATGTTTACCCAATTTCATTTTATAAAACTTTTGAATATTCTTTTAATATAGATTTGTACATCTTAAGAGAGGATCTATACCAATTTAATTGATCAATAGAAGAAATACTTACAACCCCCTTGCCAGATCCAACCAGAAGTATTTCACTGTATTCATAAAAGTCAGATATCAGAATATCTATTTTTTTAATCTTGTATGGAATTGTTTTAGTTAAATATGATAAAGTTATTCCAAAGTAATATGAATTCTTCGGAATAAATAATTGATTATTTTTCACAAAAATTAAGTTTGTGGTCGACCCCTCTAAAATCTTACTTTTATTATAAAAAAGAATTTCTTCTTTTTGTAAATTAATTTTTTTTTGTAAAGAAAGTATTTTTTTATATTGTAAGTTTTTAAAAGAAGGTAAGGTTCTTTGGTATCTATAGATATGAGCAGTAAAATTTTTTTCTTCTTTATTTCTTTTTCGCAAAGATAAAGAAATTAATTTTTTTGTAACTGCCACTCTTAATAAGTGATCATAATTTTTAATTTTAGAATTAGTATTTATAAAATCAATTAGAAATTGTTTTGAAATTTTAAAACTAATACCAAAGAAATTTGAATCTTTGTTAAGTTTTTTTAAATGTTGACCTATTAAAACTAAGTTTGGTTTTTTTCCTGAAATCCTTATCGTTGTAAAAACACCATTATATCCCCATAGAGAATTAAACTTTACATTTTTTAAATCTTTAACGTGATATGATTTTTTTAATAAGATATTTTCCATTGGGAGTTAAAAAAGAATCTGGGTGAAACTGAAATCCATATACTTGATTAATATCATCTTCAATTGCCATTGCCACGTTTGTTTTTGCACAACGCATTGTGATTGTCATTGATTTTGAAATAAATGGCTCTTCTAATTTAAGTGAATGATATCTGCCACCAAGGAGATCGGCATTTTTTTTAAAAATTGATTTGTTACTTATAATTTTTATACGACTTTGATAACCATGTAAGATATTTTTTTGTTGAACTATTTTACCTCCTTCAGAGTGCACTATGTGTTGGAAACCTAGGCAGATTCCGAGAATTTTTTTCTTTCCCTTATATTTTTTATAAATCTCTGAAGTTAAGGGATAATCTTTTGGTTCACCGGGCCCAGGTGAAAGAACTATTGTTGTAGCTTTACGAAGTTTTTTATAATTAATTTCATAGTAATTAGATACAACAGTCGGCTCGATACTATCTAATAAATGTGCAAGATTGTATGTAAATGAATCTTCGTGATCGATTAAATAAATCATTAATTAAACAAATCTAATAGAGATTTAGCCTTTATATAATTTTCATTATATTCTTTTTTTGCAGTGCTTCCCAATATTACTCCACTAGCAACAGATAATTCAATAGCATTTTTAAAATTAAGTAGTGTCCTTATCATTATATTAAAACGCATATCTCCATTCGAATGTATGATACCAAAACTGCCAGTATAAATATTTCTATCAGATTTTTCTTTTTGATTTAAAAGTTGAATAGTGCTTATTTTTGGACAACCAATTACTGATCCACCAGGCATTAACGATGAGATTATGTCATGGTTAGTTATTTTGTTTTTCAAAACACCTTTGATTGTTGTAACGTAATGGAAGAGGTCTCGATATTCTTCGACTGTTTTTAATTTATCTATTTTTACTGAACCAGTTTTACAAATTTTTGAAAGATCGTTTCTTTCCATGTCCACTATCATATTATGTTCTTTAGTTTCTTTTTCATTTCTTCTAAAAAAAGCCAATGCTTTATTGTGATTTATTTTTTTAGTTTTTCTTAAAGTACCTGCGATAGGTTTAGTTTTTATCAGATCTCCTTTTTTTAATAACAGTGTTTCAGGTGAGCAACTAATGATACTATAACCTTTATCTCTAATGAGAAAACTTTCAGGAGACTCATTAATTTGCATTAATTTCAAGAAAAGATCTATCGCGTTTATATTGCCTTTTTTTGAGTATGTCTGAGCAATTTTTATTTGATAAGTTTTCCCTTGCTTAATATTTTTTGAGAAATCATCAAACAGTTTAGAGTACTGTTGTAGAGTTAAATTTAAATTAAAATTCTTATTTAATTTCGAGTATTTTTTTGTATTAGTTTTAATATTTCTAAAATTGGTTTTGGTACTTTGAATTATAATTTTTTTACCAATACTAATTTTTGTTTTAGGTTTATAAAAAAGTCCACTATAAAAATTTGTAGTTTTTTGTTTTGGTAGTTTTATTCCAATATTATCACAAAGTAGTTTGTATCCAAAAAAACCTATGTAACAATTTAAACCGTCAATACTTGAGCTCTCTTCTTTACATTGTATATTTAAAAATTTTTTTATATTTTTTTTATCTACAATTATTTTTTTAGAAAAATCGGTATATACGTCAAAGCCATTATTATTTTTATAAATAATGATAGACTTATCAGATTGATATAATTTATCTAAATATTCGTTATTGTTCAGCACTGGATTCTATTATAATTAGGATACTTATATGAAAACTATTTTAACTAAAATATTCTTTTTTTGCTTATCCGTCACATGGTCATCTTATCTTTATGGTCATGGAACAATAATTTTTCCCAATGTTGAACATGGAGAGGGATATATAGATGTTAAAATATATGACTCTAAAGAGAGTTTTTTAGATCAGGAATTAGCTATTGAGAGTGTGAGGAAAAGAGTTCAAAAAGGTGAGGTTGTTGTCCCTTTAAGTAAAATACATGAGGGAAAAATTGCAATAGTTGCCTATCATGATGAAGATTCTAATGGAGAATTAAAGACGGGATTATTTTGGCGACCAAAAGAAGGTTTTGCTTTTAGCAATAATTATCAGCCTAAAGGCCCTCCATCATTTGAAAAAGCGGCAATTATTTTAGTTCACGGCGAACCCGTGGTAATAGAACTTAATTATTAAAAAAATATTGATGTCATTACAATTACAGAACACACTAAGTGGTAAAAAAGAATTATTTAAACCAGTTAATCCTGATCATGTAAGAATTTATGCATGTGGTCCAACTGTTTATAATTTTGCACATATTGGAAATGCAAGAATGGCAGTGGTTAACGATTTATTAGTTCGTGTTTTAAAAACCCAGTATAAGAAAGTAACATATGTATCTAACATCACCGATATTGATGATAAAATTATAGATGCATCAAAAGAAACTGGTGAGGACATCAGTGTTATTACATCAAAATATACTGAGATATACAATAAAGATATGAACGCCCTTGGTGTAAACCTTCCTGATATTCAACCACGAGCAACCGATCATATAAAAGAAATGATTGAGTTAGTAAAAAAATTAATTGAGGAAGATAAAGCTTATGAAAAAGAAGGGCATGTTTTATTTCATGTTCCAGCTTTTGAGAATTATGGAATTCTTTCAAAAAGAAATAGAGATGAACAAATAGCTGGAAGTAGAGTTGAGGTTGCTCCTTTTAAAAAAGATCCAGCTGATTTTATTTTGTGGAAACCTTCTCCTTCCCCACTGCCAGGTTGGGATTCACCTTGGGGGTTTGGAAGACCGGGATGGCATTTAGAATGTTCTGTAATGTCAGAAAAATCCCTCGGCCTACCTTTTGATATTCATAGTGGTGGTATAGATTTAGTATTTCCTCATCACGAAAATGAAATAGCTCAAACTTGTTCAATTTCTGAAAATAAACATCCTGAAGATTTTGCAACTTTTTGGTTTCACAATGGTTTTGTTAATGTTGAGGGAGAAAAAATGTCGAAATCGATTGGTAATATAAGACTAGTTCACGAACTTAATAAAAAATATAAAGGAGAAGTTTTACGACTAACATTATTATCAGCTCACTATAAACAGCCATTAAACTGGACTGAAGACATCATTGAACAAAATAAAAAAATGATTGATAGACTTTATAGAGTTCTGTTAGAACTATCAGAAGTTGAAATAGATTCTAAGATACCTTCTGAGTCTATAATGGAATCAATTTTAGATGATTTAAACACGCCGAAAGTAATTGCAAAACTTAATGAGGAAGCAAATGATGTCTCATCTGCATCTGATGAAAGAAAAAGAGAAATCAAAAATAATCTTCTTTCAGCTGGCAAAATATTAGGTATTCTTGAGAATGATCCAAGTAGTTGGTTGGGTTATAATCAAAAAAATACTAAAAATACTGAAGAAATTGAAAGGTTGATAAATGAACGCAATGAAGCTAGACGCAGTAAAAATTTTAATTTGGCAGATAGTATAAGAGGCATATTAAAAGATAAAGGTATAGAAATAGAAGATACTGATAAAGGAACGATTTGGCGGAAATCTAGATGAGTGAAAAGATAACAATTACATTCCCAGATGGAAATAAAAAAGAAGCTGATAAAGGCATTAATGGTCTAGATTTAGCTTCACAAATTTCTAAATCTCTTGCCAAAGAGTCTGTCGCTATAAAAATTAATAATGAAATAAAAGATATTACTTTGCCTATTAATAGTGATGCGTCAGTAGCAATTTTAAAAAGAGATAGCGAGGAAGCCCTTGAATTAATTCGACATGACTGTGCTCATGTAATGGCAGAAGCTGTACAAGAATTATTCCCAGGAACACAAGTTACGATTGGTCCAGCTATTGAGAATGGTTTTTATTATGATTTTGCAAGAGATGAGCCTTTTACTGTTGCTGATCTTCCAAAAATTGAAAAGAGAATGCATGATATCATACAAAGAAATAAAACTTTTGTAAGAGAAGTATGGTCTAAAGAAGAATCAATAAAACATTTTAAAGATAAGGGCGAAGACTACAAAGTTGAATTAATAAATGATTTACCTAATAATGAGGAAATCAGTATTTACAAACAAGGTGACTGGTTAGACTTGTGCCGGGGCCCTCACATGGTTTCAACTAAACAAATTGGTAAAGCATTTAAATTAATGAAGGTTGCTGGTGCTTACTGGCGAGGTGACTCATCTAATGCAATGCTAACAAGAATTTATGGAACAGCCTGGGCAACAGAAAAGGATCTTGAACAACACCTTTTACAAATTGAAGAAGCAGAAAAAAGAGATCACCGAAAACTAGGAAGAGAAATGGATTTATTTCATTTTCAGGAAGAGGCTCCTGGAGCGGTTTTTTGGCATCCCAAAGGTTGGACATTGTTCCAATCGCTAATAAATTATATGCGAAACAGACAGGACAAAGCAGGATACGTAGAAACTAATACGCCTGACATGATGGATAAGTCTCTATGGGAAACATCTGGTCACTGGGATAAATTTAGTGACATGATGTTTAGGACTGAAGCTAAAGATGATAAAATTTATGCTATCAAACCAATGAATTGCCCTGGTGCTGTAGAAATTTTTAAACAAGGATTAAAAAGCTATAGAGACCTACCATTTCTATTGTCTGAATTTGGAAAAGTACATCGTTATGAACCGTCTGGTGCTCTTCATGGATTAATGCGAGTAAGAGCATTCACACAAGATGATGCACATATATTTTGTACAGAAGATCAAATTACACAAGAAAGTAAAACGGTATGTAATTTGATACTTAGTATCTATAAAGACTTTGGTTTTGATAATGTTAGAATTAAATTTTCTGACCGTCCTGAAAAACGCGTAGGGGATGATGCTATTTGGGATAAAGCTGAGGCTGCATTAATGCAAGCCATGGAAGCAACAGGTCTTGAGTATACACTCAACCCAGGAGAAGGTGCATTTTATGGTCCAAAATTAGAGTTTGTTTTACGTGATGCAATTGGCAGAGACTGGCAATGCGGAACACTGCAAGTAGATTTAAATTTACCTGGAAGATTGGGAGCTACTTATATTGGCGAAGATGGTAATAAAAAAATACCAGTCATGTTGCATAGAGCTCTATTTGGTTCCTTAGAGAGATTCACTGGTATTCTAATTGAACATTATGCTGGTCATCTCCCCTTTTGGCTTTCACCATTGCAAGCAGTTGTTGCTACAATTACATCTGATACTGATGGGTATGCATATGAAGTACAAAAAGCATTAGTATCAAAAGGAATTAGAGCTGAAATAGATACGCGTAATGAAAAAATTGGTTATAAAATACGTGAACACAGTAATAGTAAAGTACCAGCAATTATCGCTGTTGGAAAAAAAGAAGCTCAAGATAAAACTGTATCTGTTAGAAGAATTGGATCTTCTGAAACAAAGACCTTTAAATTAGAAGATATTGTTACTAGCTTATTTAAAGAAGCAAAATCACCAATAGAATAAAAAATGAATAACATGCAAGGCAAGTTTCCAAGTACAAGACTTAGACGTAATAGAATGAAAGATTTTTCTCGTCGTTTAGTTGCTGAAAATACCCTTAGTGTTAATGATTTAATATTACCTCTATTTGTATGCGAGGGAAACAGGGTTGATGATCCTATCAATTCGATGCCTGGTGTAAGCAGGTATTCTATTGATAAACTTTTAAGCGAAGTAGAAAAAGCTGTTAAACTTAAAATTCCTGCTATTGCAATTTTTCCTCAAATTGAAAGTGGTCTTAAAAATTCTAAGGGAAGTTTAGCTTTAGATGAAAACAATCTGGTATGTAGATCAATTAAAAATATTAAAAAAGATTTTCCAAACATTGGTATTGTATGTGATGTTGCGTTAGATCCTTTTACAGACCATGGGCATGATGGTTTAGTTATAAATGATAAAATAGATAATGATAAAACTTTAGAGGTATTAGAAAAACAAGCCCTAATCCAAGCGAATGCTGGTTGTGATGTAATCGCTCCATCGGATATGATGGACGGTAGGGTTGGAAGAATAAGAAGTGCATTAGATTCAAATAATTTAACAGATACCCTTATACTTTCTTATGCCGCAAAATATGCTTCGGGTTTTTATGGTCCTTTTAGAGATGCTATAGGTTCTGGTTCAAATTTAGGTAAAGATGGTAAATTAACATATCAAATGGATACATCAAACAGTGATGAAGCAATTAGAGAAGTTGGATTAGATATAAGTGAAGGAGCAGATATGGTAATGGTTAAGCCTGGTATGCCTTATCTTGATATTATTTCTAGGATAAAATTAGAATTTAAAGTTCCAACTTTTGCCTACCAAGTGTCTGGTGAATATTCGATGATAAAAGAATCAATTAATAAAGGTTGGCTTAATGAAAAAGTTATAATGGAATCTCTTTTATCTTTTAAAAGAGCTGGGGCAAATGGTATACTAACTTACTTTGCATTAGAAGCTGCAGAAAAATTAAAAAATGAATAACATTCAATTTGAAAAAAGGAAATCTATAGAACAAGTTGAGGAGTCAAATGAGCTTGCTCCAAAATTTGATTCAAATGGTCTAATACCGGTTGTAACAACAGACTTTTCATCTGGTGAACTACTTATGCAAGGTTATATGAATGAAGAAGCTTTTAAAAAAACCATTAGTTTGGGTGAAGCAGTTTATTTTTCTAGAAGTAGAAGTACTCTCTGGCACAAAGGTAAAACGAGTGGATTAACTCAAAAGATAAAAGAAATAAGAATTGATGATGATCAAGATTGTGTTTGGTTAAGGGTTGATGTCAAAGGTGGTGCTAGCTGCCATGTAGGATATAGATCATGTTTTTATAGAAGTATTCCTTTGAACAATTCTAGCCCTAAGGTAGTTCTGAAATTTGAAGAGAAAGAGAAAGTTTTTGACCCTGAAGAAGTATATAAGGGTGCCCCAAACCCTACTAAACTATAATGTCTGACAAATTAAAGTTTATTGAAACTAGCAAACTTCCAACAGACATGGGAGAGTTTACCGTACATGCATTTACAGATGAAAATGAATCTAAAGATCATTTAGCGATATGTATGGGTGACTTGCTCACGGATGAGCCAGTTTTATCAAGAATTCATTCGCAGTGTATTACAGGTGAATCATTTTTTAGTATGAGATGTGATTGTAGATTCCAACTAACTGAATCATTAAAACAAATTGCGCAAAATGGAAGAGGGGTGATTTTTTATCTTCAACAAGAAGGAAGAGGTATCGGCCTTTCAAATAAAATTAAAGCATATAGTTTACAAGACAAGGGACTAGATACTGTTGAGGCTAATCATCAATTGGGTTTCAAAGATGATGAGAGAACATATGAAAATATTGCTGGAATGGTAAAGTATTTAGCAATCAAAAAATTAGACTTGATGACTAATAATCCAAAAAAAATAAAAGCGCTTGAAGATATGGGTATCAAAGTAAATCAAAGAGTTCCTATTTTATCAGACACCAATAAGTATAATGAAAAATATATCTCAACTAAGAAAAGTAAGCTTGGTCATTTAATCTAAGTGGAAGCAGATAATTTAATAAAAAAACTCAATATGATTAGTCACCCTGAAGGAGGGCATTATGTTGAAAATTTTAAAAACGATAATGTTAGTCAAATTTATTACCTATTAAAAAGGAATGAAAAATCACATTGGCATCGGTTAACTAAAAATGAGATATTACATTTTTATTCTGGAGATCCTCTAGAAGTTTTTACATCTAGTGACGGAATTGATTATGATCTCTTCTCCTTAGGATCAGATGATAATTATATTTACACAGTAAAAGCAAATACATGGTTTGCGATGAGATCTGCTGGATCTTATAGCTTAATTGGGTGCACTGTCGCACCTGCTTTCAATTTTAATGATTTTGAGCTTGCCCCTGCGACGTGGCGACCTGAAAAATTCAAAATTGAATTATAGTTTTCACTTTTCTTTAATTTAAATTCTTTATATATTGGTAATATATAACGGAGGTTTTAAATGGATGCAGAAAGTAAATGCCCAGTAATGCATGGAGCAATTACAAAAAATATGGGGGAAGGTACATCAAATCGTGAGTGGTGGCCTAATCAACTTAATCTAAATATACTACATCAACATGATCGTAAGTCCGATCCAATGGAAGTTGGATTCAACTACCGTGAAGAATTTAAAAAAATAGATTATGCTGCATTAAAAAAAGACCTCAACGATTTAATGACTGATTCACAAGATTGGTGGCCTGCTGATTATGGTCACTATGGTGGTTTCTTTATTCGTATGACATGGCATGCAGCTGGAACTTATAGAACTGGTGATGGCCGAGGTGGTGGTGGAACAGGAGCTCAACGTTTTGCCCCGTTAAACAGTTGGCCAGATAATGGAAACTTAGATAAAGCAAGAAGGCTTCTTTGGCCAATAAAGAAAAAATATGGAAATAAAATTAGCTGGGCTGATTTATTTATTTTAACAGGTAACGTTGCAATTGAATCTATGGGTGGAAAAACTTTTGGATTTAGTGGTGGGCGTCCTGACATCTGGGCGCCTGAAGAGGATATTTACTGGGGTGTAGAACAAGAATGGCTTCAAAATAAAAGGTATACTGGTGATAGAATTTTAGATAATCCACTTGCAGCAGTGCAAATGGGATTAATTTATGTAAACCCTGAAGGACCAGATGGAAAAGCTGATCCGCTTGCAAGTGCAAAAGATATAAGAGAAACTTTTGCAAGAATGGCAATGAACGATACTGAAACTGTTGCCTTAACTGCAGGAGGACATACTTTTGGTAAAGCACATGGGGCTGGTGATCCAACTTTAGTTGGAGCGGAGCCAGAAGGTGCACCGTTAGAACAAATGGGTTTAGGATGGAATAACTTGCACGCCTCAGGAGTTGGTCGCGATACCACAACAAGCGGTATAGAAGGTCCATGGACAACTAATCCAACTCAATGGGATAACGGATACTTTGATATGCTTCTTGGTTATGAATGGAAGTTAGTAAAAAGTCCAGCAGGTGCTCAAATCTGGCACGCGATTGATCAAAAAGAGGAACACATGGCTCCTCAAGTTGATGATCCATCAGTAAAAGTTCCTACAATGATGACAACAGCAGATATGGCAATGCGTGAAGATCCTGAATACAGAAAAGTATCAGAAAAATTTCACAAAGACCCAGAATATTTTGCTGATCAATTTGCTAGAGCTTGGTTTAAACTCCTTCATCGAGATATGGGTCCAAAAACTAGATATATGGGGCCAGAAGTTCCAGAAGAAGAACTGATTTGGCAAGACCCTGTTCCTCAAGGTCATTCAAACTATGGTGTTGAAACAGTTAAAGCCAAAATTTTAAGCAGTAGTTTAACAACTCAAGAAATGGTTGAAACTGCTTGGGCAAGTGCTTCTACATTTAGAGGATCGGATATGAGAGGTGGAGCAAATGGAGCAAGAATTAGACTTTCTCCTCAAAAAGATTGGGAAGTGAATAAACCAGAGCAATTAAAAAAAGTTCTTGGTATTCTTGAGCCTATTGCGAAAGAAACCGGAGCTTCAATAGCTGATGTAATCGTCCTTGCTGGTAATGTGGGTATAGAACAAGCAACTGGAATGGAAGTACCATTTACTCCAGGTAGAGGTGATACGACTCAAGATAAAACTGATATTGATTCATTTGGAGTTTTAGAACCAGAAGCAGATGCATTTCGTAATTATTTAAAAATGAATTATGATGTCACTGCTGAAGAATTAATGCTGGATAAAGCACAACTATTAGGGCTTACTGCTCCTGAAATGACTGTGCTGGTTGGTGGTATGAGATCTTTGGGTATTAGTTCAGATCAAAGAGGATTATTTGTTGATACAAAAGGTAAGTTAACAAATGATTTTTTTGATAAGCTTTTAGATATGGGTGTTAGTTGGAAGCCAACTGGTAGCAATTCATATGAAGCAACGGATAAAATTTCAGGTGAAAAAGTAAGAACTGCATCTAGAGTAGATCTTGTTTTTGGATCGAATTCTCAATTAAGAGCAATAGCGGAACTTTATGCAAGTGATGATAGTGATGGAAAAATGAAAAAAGACTTCATCAAAGCTTGGAACAAAGTGATGAATGCTGATCGTTTCGATTTAGAACAATAAAAATAATTTAAACTAATATAAAAGTGGAACTTAAAGTTCCACTTTTTTTATTTTGGCATATTAGTTGCACCAGTCTCTAGTGAAATTATTTTGCCATCTTTATATTTATATACTGCCATTACAGCCTGTGTGTTTCCATCTTTAAAAGTAACAAAAGAATGATGTATTCCAATTTCATTATTTTCATAAACAATTCTGGACTTATCATCATTAATGTCATCACTCATAGCCCAACCTATAACGTCGGATTTTGATAAAACATTACCATTAGAATGCATTGTAAATTTAAAATCATCATGGATAATTTCATTCATTCCTGCTTCATCTTTTTCGTTAAACACTTTCATATATTTTTCTAATATAGACATACTATCTCCTGAATTAATATTACTTATATAGATATTTTTCTAAAATAACTTAGTTTATCTTTCTTTAATATAGGGTTGACCAATTGCGTTAGGCGCGATTGCTTTTCCAACAAAACCTGCTAGAAGAATGACTGTTAGAACATACGGTATTGCTTGTATTAACTGAACTGGTATCTCCCCTATCGCAGGTAGCTCAACACCTTGTAATCTTATTTGAAGTGCGTCCGTAAAGCCAAACAATAAACATGCAATCAAAGCTGTTTTGGGATGCCACTTTCCAAAAATCATTGCGGCTAATGCTAAATAACCTCTACCTGCAGACATCTCTCTAAAAAAATTTGCGTTCATTGCTGTTGAAAGATGCGCCCCTGCAAATGCAATTAAAACACCATTTATTGCTAAAGCCTTATATCTCATTGCAAAAACATTAATACCTGCTGTGTCTACAGCACTTGGGTTTTCTCCTACTGCTCTTAATCTTAAGCCAAAACTAGTTTTGAATACTATCCAAAAAACAATTGGAACTGATATATAAGCTAAATAAACAAATACAAAATGACCACTAAGTATATCACTATAAATTATTCCAATAACAGGTACATCTCTTAAACTATCAGCAAAAGGAAGTGTTATTTCAAGAAAACGCTGCTCCTCAGTAAGTGTTGGGGTAAGCCCTCCTTGTCCAAACCAAGCAGCCGCAAGTGCAGTTGTTAATCCAATTATTAAAATGTTTATTGCTACGCAAGAAACAACTTGGTCGCCTTTATGTGTTACAGATGCAAAGCCATGTAACATTGACAAACTAACACATGCTAAAATTGCTAACAATAATCCAATCCATGGATTACCTAAATAATAAGTGCCAACGGCAGCAACAAAAGCTGCCATAAGCATTTTTCCTTCTAAGCTAAAATCAATTACACCAGATCTTTCTGCAAAAATACCTGCCATAGCAGCAAAAACAAGTGGTGTTGATATTCTTAGGGTAGAATTTATTAACGAGGCAATATCTGATAAAAATTCCATTATATTTTTACATCCTTATTTAGTCTAGTTACAAAAAAACTTTCAATTTGAGGTCTAAATAAATTTTCTAAAGCACCACTAAATAAAATTATTAAACCTTGTACTGCTACAAACATGTACCTGGTGATATTAGGCATTTCAAAAGTAACCTCTGAACCACCTTGATACAAGATACCAAATAGAAACGCTGCAGGCAAAATACCTACAGGATGATTTCTCCCCATTAACGCAACTGCAATACCCGTAAACCCATATCCTGCAGGAAAGCCCGCTTGGATTTTATGACTAACACCTAAGATTTCATTTATACTTAGAAGTCCAGCTAGACCACCAGAGATACACATTGCAATTATAATATTTTTATAAGGAGATATACCAGCATAAATTGCTGCTTGCGCATTATGTCCGACTGCTCTCATTTCATATCCCCACCTTGTCTTCCAAACGAGAAACCAAACAAAAAATAAAGATGCTATAGCTAATAAGAAGGTTAAATTAAGTGGTGAATATCTTATCTTGAGTCCAAGAATACCTGAGAAAGATTCAAAGCTAGGTAGCCATAATTCTTTTGGAAGCTTAATAGTATGAGGAGCCATTTGATTTGTATCTCTAATGACATCAACGAGCAAAAAAATCATAAGAGATGACGCTATAAAATTAAACATAATAGTAGTAATAACAACGTGGCTACCTCTAGTTGCTTGAAGATATGCTGGAATAAAAGCCCAAGCAGCCCCGAATAAGAATGCACCAAAAATTGCCAATAGCCATACAATTGGAACAGGTAGAAAACTAAGATTTGCTGCTACTAAGAAGACCCCAAGCCCTCCTATATAAGCTTGTCCCTCACCACCTATATTAAAAAGTCGACAATGAAATGCTACAGCGAATGCAAGTCCTGTGAAAATAAAGTTCGTTGTATAATAAAGTGTGTATGCAAAACCTTGAATATAACCAAAAGACCCATAAAGAATTAACTTCACAGCTTCGATTGGATTTTCGCCAGCAATAAAAACAAATAGGCCAGAAACAATTAAAGCTAATGTCAAGTTTACAAGTGGAACTATAACATTAGAAACCCACCATGGGACCTTGGCTTTATCTACAACAACACTACTCACCCGTTACTCCCGCCATTAATAAACCCAACTCACGATCAGTAATATTTTTGTTATTTTTTTCTCCAACTATTTTACCATCAAACATAACAATTATTCTATCTGATAATGATAGTACTTCATCTAATTCCACAGAGGCTAATAAAATTGCTGCCCCTCTATCTCTCATGTGAATTAGTCTTTGATGAATAAATTCAATGGCCCCTATGTCTACACCTCTAGTAGGTTGTCCAACTAAAAGTACTTTTGGATTTTCATTTAGCTCTCTGCTTAAAATAATTTTTTGTTGATTTCCTCCTGAAAAGTTTGACGTTACTAAGTCTGGTGAGTTTGGTCTTACATCATATTCTTTCATTATTTTATTTGAATATTCGCTAATTTTTTTATGATTTAAGATAGATGATTTAGAAAATGGTTCTTGATCATGATAACCAAATATTAAATTCTCTGAAGCTTTAAAATCAGTAACTAATCCCATTCTCTGTCTATCCTCAGGAACATGTGCAAGGCCTTTTTCTTTTAACATTCTTGGGTTTAAAAAATTATCTTTATCAGATATTTTTTCTCCAAAAAGTTCAACGCTTCCTCCCTCAACATTTCTAATTCCTGATAGAGCTTCTAATAATTCAGTTTGTCCATTTCCTGTCACACCAGCTATGCCTAAAATTTCACCTGAATGTATTTCCAAGTTAACGTTTTTAACACGCATAACATCCAAATCATCCTTAACCGTTAGGTTAGAAACTTTGAATACTATTTCCCCTTTTTTAGATTCAGATTTGTCCACTCTAAGTAATACATTTCGTCCAACCATCATTTCGGCAAGTTTTTCCTTGTCTGTGTCTTGGGTTTTAGTATGCCCAACCATCTCTCCCTGTCTCATAACCGACACTTCACTTGTAAGATCCATAATTTCTATTAACTTATGAGTAATCAAAACAATCGTTTTACCCTCTTCCCTTAATGAGCGAAGTATTGTGAATAGTTCATCTACTTCTTGAGGTGTAAGCACTCCCGTAGGTTCATCTAGTATTAAAATTTCTGCTCCACGGTAAAGTGATTTTAAAATTTCAACTCTTTGCCTAAAACCAACTGATAGATCAGATATAGTTGCATCAAGATCTATGTTGAAATTGTATATCTCACATAGTTTTTGTAAATCTTGTTTAGCTTTTTTTAATTTTTCACCAAAAACTGTCTCTCCCTCAAAACCTAAAATAACATTTTCTAGAACAGTGAAGTTTTCGACCAGCATGAAGTGTTGATGTACCATGCCAATTCCGTTAATTATTGAATCCTTTGGTGACTTTAAATTTATTTCATTTCCATTAACTTTAATTGTTCCTGAATTGGCTTGATAAAGACCAAAGACAATACTCATCAACGTAGATTTACCAGCTCCATTTTCGCCAATTATTCCATGAATGGTGCCTTTATTGATAGTTAGATTTATATTCTTGTTGGCCTGCACATGACCAAAAGATTTGTTAATATTTATAAGTTCTAAAATAGGTGAGACCATAAAACGATTTATTTGTCTTTGGTCTCACCAAATGATTTTAAATTACTCTTGTGACCAATCAGCAACTGCGATTGATCCATCAACAATACCTGCTTTTGCAGCTTCAACAGAACTAATCATATCTGAAGAAACAAGAGAGGAGTTATGTTCATCAACTGTAAAACCAACCATGTCTTCAGCCAATCCAAGAATATAGATTCCGCTCTCAAAAGTTCCATTTTCAACAGCTTGAGCTTGTTCAAAAATTGTTAGATCAAGTCTTTTTACCATTGATGTTAATACGCTTCCTGGATGTAAGTAGTTTTGATTATCATCAACACCAATTCCTAAAATACCAGCATCAGCTGCTGCTTGAAGTACACCTATACCTGTTGCGCCAGCTGCATGATATACAACATCAGCACCACCATCGATTTGAGCTTTTGTTAATTCTGCACCTTTAGTTGGGTTATTCCAGGCCTCACCAGTTGTGCCAGTCATGTTAGCAATAACTTCAATATCTGGATTTACATATTGAGCGCCTTGTTCATAGCCTCCTTGAAATTTACGTATCAATGGAATATCCATTCCACCAACAAAACCAATGGTTCCACTTTCAGACTTCATAGCTGCTAACATTCCAACAAGAAATGATCCCTCATGTTCTTTATAGCAAGACTGATACATATTATTGTTTACATCATCTAACCAGCAAATATCTGTCGCGACAAACTTAATATCTGGGTAATCAGCTGCTACTGCTCCAATTGCATCAGCCATAGCAAATCCCATAGCAACAATCATTGTTGCACCTCTGTCTGCAACTTTACGCATACCTTGCTCAATTTGAGCATCATTAGATGACTCAAATTCAATCATAGACCAGCCTAGCTCGTCTACAACTCGTTGAGCTGTTTTATATGATAGCTCGTTGAATGATTTATCAAATTTTCCACCAGAGTCATAAACAACTCCTATTGTGTTTGCAAACGCGCTTGATGAGAAGACAAGTGCGAAAGAAACAACTAAAATATTAAATAATTTTTTCATATCAAAAATCCCCCTTAAATATGAATTATAGATACCTTATGATAACATTTTTATTTCAAAAAAAATGAAATAAAAATTGAGATAGTGGATAAATAATAAGTTTTTTTAGGATAACTTCAAGTTCCCATGTATCTATCGCCTGCGTCACCTAAGCCCGGTACGATGAATTTATTTTTATTCAATTTTGCATCAATATTGCATGTGAAAATATGTATTCCCTTCTGTTTTTTTTGGATATTTTTAATCCCCTCAGGAGCAGCAAGCAAAGATACTAAAAATATGTCTTTAATATTAACACCCTTGTTTTTTATTAGATTGATTGCTGCAATTGATGAATTACCAGTTGCTAACATTGGATCCAGAATTAATACTTTTTTATTTTTAACTCTTGGAAGTTTAAATAAATATTCTACAGGTTCATAAGTTTGCTCATCGCGGTATAAACCTATATGGCCTTTCTCGGCTTCGGGTAAAAACTTTGCAAAACCTTCAAGTAATCCTAAACCAGCTCGTAGAATTGGGACTAAGATTATTGGTTGGCCTAAACCCGTTCCACTCATTTTTTTTAAAGGTGTTTGAATACTCTGTTTTTTAAATGGGACATATTGAAGAACATCTGAAGCAATAAGATAGCTTATCTCATTCATAGTTTGTCTAAATACTGTATTGGAAGTTTTTTTATTTCGTAAAATTGTTAGTTTGTATTGAACGAAGGGTGATTTAATTACTGTAATCATTAAAGATTACATATATAGAAATGTGACTAAGAGCAATGCGGTTATTAGCTTATTTTTTAACATTAGTATTTTTGTCTAGCTGTACAACTATTGAAGTTGGTAGAGAAGTTGTTAAAGTTGGCACAGTTGTAAAAGATAAAGTTGAAGATACAATAATAAAAAAAGAACCGGAAATTATTGAAGACAAAACAATTGTTGAGGAACAACAAATTATAACTGAGGAAAAGGAAGAGGAAAAAACTATTGTTAAAGAACAACAAAAAGTCTCTCAAATAAATTTTATTGGAAAACAACTATCAGAAATTAAACAAAAACTAGGTGAGCCAAATCTAGCTCGCTTAGATGGATCAATTCATATGATGCGTTATGACAGTTATTCATGTAGATTATTTATATTTTTTAATCGAACATCAAATATTAAAAGGGTGGAATATTTTGAGTTTAGAGATTCTTTTGGAGAACTATTAAATACTAAACAATCGATAGAAGAATGCTACAAAGAATACAGCTTTGCTAGCTAATTTCGACAAGTAAATCCTTTGTATCAACATTATCACCAGATGAAACATTAATAGATTTTATTGTTCCACTTTTATCTGCATTTATTGTGGTTTCCATTTTCATCGCTTCAATTACAAGTAATTTATCACCCTTGATTACTTTATTACCAGATTGAACAAATATTTTTGCAACTTGGCCGGGTAATGGTGAGCCAACATGATCAGTATTATTATCATCAGCTTTTGCTCTTTGTGTGATATTTTTAGAAAATTCCTTATTTTCTATATCGATTGTTCGAGGCTGTCCGTTTATCTCAAAAAATACAGAGCACTTACCATTACTATTAACTTCACTCTTAGCAAGATATCGCAAGATAAGATTTTTTCCCTTATCGATTTCTATTGTGTATTCTTTATCTTGCTGAGGGCCATAAAAAAATAATTCGGTAGAAAAGATTGAAGTATCACTAAATTCTTTAAAGTGATCAATATAATCTTTAAAGACTTTTGGATACATTAAGTAAGAAGCAAGATGTTTTTGATTAACCTTCATTCCAATTTCATTTTCTAAATTATTAATTTCTTTATCTAGGTCTACAGACTCTAAAACTTCTCCTGGTCTTTTTGTTAGAGGTTTCATATTTCCAAGAACCTTTTTTTGTAATTCTTTTGGAAAACCACCATGAGGTATACCTATTTCACCTTTAAAAAATTCAATAACAGATGCCGGAAAAGAAATTTCCTTTTTTGGATTTAAAATATCTTCTTTAGTTAAGTCATTAGCAATCATATATAATGCCATATCACCAACTATTTTTGAAGATGGTGTTACTTTAACAATGTCACCAAAAAGTTGATTTACTTCTGCATATTTATTGGCAACCATTCCCCATTTATCAGTTGTAATACCTAAGGATCTAGCTTGTTCTTTTAAGTTTGTGAACTGCCCGCCAGGCATTTGATGAAGATAAACGTCTGAGCTTCCACCTTTAAAATCAGTTTCAAATGCGTGGTAATTTTGACGAACTTGTTCCCAATATAATGAAAGTATACGAATTGCTTCTTCATCTAATTTTGGATCTTGATGATTTTGTTTCATAATCGATACAATGGAACCAAGAGCAGGCTGAGAGGTTAAACCACTCATTGAGTCAATTGCAAGATCAACAATGTCTATTTTTTCTTCTATAGCAGCAAGAACTGATGCAGAAGAAGTACCTGACGTATCATGTGTGTGGAAATGAATTGGCAAATCAGTTGTTTGTTTTATTTCTTTAACCAACATTTTAATCGCGTTAGGCTTTGCCAATCCGGCCATATCTTTAATAGCAATAATATTTGAACCTGCTTTTTCTAGATCTTTTACAAGATCTAAATAGTACTTTAATGTGTATTTTTTTTCATTTGGATCAGTTACATCATTTGTATAGCAAATTGTTCCTTCACAAATTTTATTTTGATTGCGAACCTCGTCTATAGCAATTCGCATATTATCAATTAAGTTCAAAGAATCAAAAACTCGAAATACATCAATTCCTGCTTCAGCTGACTGTTGAATAAAATGTTTAACAACATTGTCTGGATAATTTTTATAACCAACAGCATTTGATCCTCTAAAAAGCATTTGTTTAAGTAGGTTTGGTGCTCTACTATTTAGTCTTGCTAATCGATCCCAAGGATCCTCTTTTAAGAATCTCATTGATGTATCAAAGGTTGCTCCTCCCCAACACTCCAATGAGAATAAGTTACTTAGATACTGATTATAATATTCAGCAATGTTAACAATATCATCTGTACGCATTCTTGTTGCAAGAAGTGATTGGTGCGCATCACGCATCGTAGTATCAGTAATTAAAGTATAAGGTGTTTCTTTTATTTTTTTTGTAAATTTTTCCGACCCTAATTTTTTTAAATCATCAACATAATTATTTGCTTCCTTTTTATTGTTCGAAAGAGGAATTTGAACTTCGACAGTTGAATTATCTTGAACTCTTCCAGAAATATCTGGGTGACCATTAACTATAATATTTCCTAGATAAGAAACTATTTTTGAGGCTCTGTCTTTTTGCGGATTGTAATCGTACAGTTCTTTTTTTGTATCAACAAAATTTGTATTATAATTGCCTTCAAGAAAATCCTTATTGTTAATAAGCGATTCAAGAAATACCAAATTTGTTTTAACACCCCTAATTCTAAATTCTCGTAAAGCTCTATCCATTCTTTTAATACAATCTTCTTGATGAGTGGCCCATGTTGTAACCTTCACTAATAAAGAGTCATAGTAAGGTGTAATAATTGAACCTGAAGAAGCATTAGCAGCATCTAATCTAACTCCAAAACCTGCTGCTGATCTATAAGTCATTATTTTCCCATAATCAGGCATAAAATTATTAAGTGGATCTTCAGTAGTAACTCTACATTGGATTGCATATCCATTTAACTTAATGTCTTCTTGTTTTGGAAGTGAGGGATGGCTTCCAATTTTTTCACCTTCAGCAATTTTGATTTGAGCTTTTACAATATCAATACCAGTTACTTCCTCAGTAACAGTATGTTCCACCTGAATTCTAGGATTAACTTCAATGAAATAAAATTGCCCAGATTTTTTATCAAATAAAAATTCAACTGTACCAGCACCAAAGTAATTAACTTGTTTTGCAATTTTTATTGCAGCATTACAAATTTCCTCTCGTGTTTCATCTTTAAGAAAATGCGCAGGTGCTCTTTCAATAATTTTTTGATGTCTTCTTTGAAGAGAACAATCTCTTTCAAAAAGATGTAAAATATTACCGTGACTATCACCTAAAATTTGAACTTCAATGTGCGCAGCGTCTTCTAAAAATTTTTCAATAAATACTTCATCTTTTCCAAATGCCTTTAGTGACTCACTTTGAGCATTTGTTATTTGGTCTATTAAGTCTTTACTTGATCTTACAACACGCATTCCTCTACCGCCACCGCCCCAGCTTGCTTTGACAATTACAGGATAACCAATTTTCTCAACTTCTTTTTCTATATTTTTTAAATTATCTTTTGTTACAAGAACTGATGGGACTGTCCCAACCTTTGCTTCTTCGGCAACTTTTTTAGCTTCAGTTTTATTTCCGAATCTTTTTAGTATTTCTTTACTAGGGCCAATAAATGTTATGTCATTTTTTTCACACTGCTCAGCTAATTCAGGACTTTCAGATAAAAATCCATAACCAGGATGAATTGCATCAACCTCTGCATCTTTTGCAATTTTAATTATTGAGTCTATGTCCAAATATGCTTGTATTGGCCCCTTACCTTCACCTACTAAATAACTTTCATCTGTCTTAAAACGGTGAATGGCAAAACGATCTTCTTTAGAATAAATAGCAGCTGTTTTAATACCAGACTCTTCGGCAGCTCTAAAAATTCGAATAGCAATTTCACTTCTGTTTGCTGCTAAAATTTTACTAATCTTTTTCATCAATCCACCATTAAATAAAGATTATTACTTAGTATTTTTTCGTGGATGCATCTATATGTTCCTTACGAAATTAGCAAGAGATCAAAGGAATTTAGCCATTTTTTAGGATTTGGAAGCAATTATAAATTAATAATAAACTGCAAATTATCAATTTAACGTCTGTGTACATATGTCTCTTTATCACAAAGGTTATTTTGTATTATTGTAGATAAATGAATTTAATGAATGAAAATATAAAGCCTTATCAAAGCTGCTCTAAATCAGTCTTTTTAGTTTTAGGAATTATTTTTATAAGCTGGATTTCATTATTCTCTATTTTTCTAATTGTACAAGGTGCTTGGCCTGTATCTATATTTCTCGGACTTGAATACTTGGTAATTTTTTATTTAATCCGTTTATATTTCAAAGAAAAAAATATTAAGGATGAAATTAACATTGATCAAAAAGAAATATCTATAAGAAAATATAAAGGTGATAAACTTTTACATTCATCTAAATTCAGTACTTATTGGTCTAAAGTTTTTTTTACAAAATTTAAAAATACTTCCAAGTTATCAATAAGAGAATCAGATAAAGAAACTGAGGTGGCAACTTTCTTACATGCAGATTTAAAAGAGGGCTTGTATTTAAGAATCAAAAAACAATTAAATTTCTATTAATTTTTTTTAAAACCTTTAAAAATATTATTTACAAAATTTTGTTCGTTCCATTCTGATGGCCCAGACCCTATTCTTGTTATTATTAAATTATAAGATGGTATGATATAACATCTATTAGAGTTGTATCCTTCCAAAGCATAAGTGTCCTTTGGTAAAGATGGCCATCGAACACCATCTGAATTTATCCAGAACTGATATCCGTATGAAGAATTTAAATTTTGTGATTTTGTCGTTGCAAGATCTATGTAATCTGAGGGTAATATTTCAACATTATTCCATTGTCCTTTTTTTAGCATAAAATATCCAAAGCGTGATAGATCTCTAGCTGAAATATGAAGACCAACATGGGATGATGTGAATGGACCTAAATAATTTCCACCGCCGTGAATATCCCAACTAGCGTTCTCTATACCTATTACTTTAAAAAGTTTTTCATATAAATATTCATGGATATTTTTTTTTGTTATTTCAAAAAATACAAATGAAAGCAAAGCTACTGCTGGATCAGAATATTCCCATTGTTTTCCAGGTTCAGAAGATAAAACGTCAACTGATTTTCCATATCTATTCTCACATCTTCCAATAGCAAATTCAAATGGACCATTTTGGGGTTCAGTCACTAAACCATAAACATCATTATTTTCCCCTTTTAGCCCTGAAGTCATAGACAATAAGTGGTGTAAATTTATATTTGTTTTTCTTGAGTCATTTTTTATAAAATCTTTTGGAAGAAAATTATAGATGGGTGTTTCTAAATTTATATCTAAATTTTTGTTAGATGTATTGTTTTTTATTTCTTCTAATAAAAACATCCACGCAATTCCAGTGAGTGATTTTGTACAAGACCATATATCAAAACGACTTTGTTGCAATGTCATGAAACTGTGATTTTCATAAACTAAATATCCATCTTTAATAATAACTGTACTTTGAGGATTGTTTCCAAAAAACAATTGTTGGCGTTTTATTTCCTGTTCAATAAAATTAAAATCGATATTCAGCAATTTTGATGAGTGATCAGTTGATATTAGTCTCCAGCCACCTTCAATTTCTTTATTTGGAAAGTATGAAATATCTTTACTCATTCATTAAAATTTCAAGATATTTATTTTAAAGAAATCAAATCATTCATAGAAAAAAATCCCATTTTTTTCTTTGATATAAATACTGCGGCATCAATAGCACCTGTTACAAAAATTGATCTGTTGTTAGCTTTATGAACTAGATCCACTCTATCGTTAGTACCAATAAAACTTACTGTATGTTCACCTGCAATTTCACCACCTCTTGTAACAGAAAAACCAATGTCGCCTTTTTTTCTAGATGTTAGTTTTTTTGTACGATCTAAAACTTTTGATTTATTTAATTTAGTTTTTCTACCTTCAGCAGCATACTCACCTAGGGATAATGCAGTTCCAGAAGGGGCATCTTTTTTATGTTTGTGATGAGTCTCAGCAATTTCAATATCATAATCAGTATCTTTTAAAACTAATGCTGTTTGTTTTACTAAGTTAAATAATAAGTTTACACCCAAGCTCATGTTAGAAGACATGAGTATAGGTATTTTTTTTGAATAACTTTTTACTTTCTTTTTTTGCGTATCTGTCATTCCTGTTGTGCCAATTACAACTGCTGTTTTATTTGCAGAAGCAATTTTTAAGTTATCTAAGGTAGACTCAGGTGTTGTAAAATCAATTAAAACATTTGCTTCTTTGATTAATTGAGCTGAATTAGCCGTAACCCGTTTTAAAGACTGTATGCCTGAAATTTTATTTAGAGGCCTGTTAATGTCTTTATGCTTTTTGTGTTCAAAGCCACCAACAAATTCTAATTTTTTATTTTGTAAAATTTGTTTAGATATTTCCTGACCCATTCGGCCCAGACAACCTGCGACTGTTATTTTAATTTTTGCCATAAAAACTTCTTATACTTTGGTGATTGTAAGTTGAAAAGAAATTAAGTTAAATCTTCCCAGACTTCTTTTAATTTTGAGAAAAATCCTTGGGATTTTGGACTATGTTTTTTAGAAGTACCACCTTCATTTTCAAATTCTCTTAATATATCTTTTTGTTTACTATTTAGGTTTACCGGAATTTCGACATTAGCTTGTACATACATATCACCCCTTCTACTTTGTCTAAGTATGCTCATTCCTTTTCCTCTTAGTCTAAATTGTGTTTCAGATTGTGTCCCTGCAGGAATGTTGAGTCTGGCTTTTTTACCTTCTATTGTTGGTACTTCTATTTCACCACCCAAGATTGCGGTAGTAATTGAAATTGGTATTTCACAAAAAATATTCTCTTCTTCTCTTTCAAAAAGTTTATCCTTTTGAACTTCAACAAAAATATATAAATCTCCATTTCCTGCACCTCTTTCACCAGGCTCTCCTTCACCAGATATTCGAATCCTTGTGCCAGTATCAACACCTGCTGGGATTGTAACAGAAATTGTTTTTTGTTTTTTTATGTTTCCAGTGCCAGAACATTTAAGACACTGGTTTTTAATGGTTGATCCTTCTCCACCACATGTTGGGCATGGTCTTTCAATAGAGAAAAAACCTTGTTGTGATCGAACTTTACCTGCCCCTCCACAAGTAGAACAAGTACTTGGTCCAGATTTATCTGCACTTCCAGTAGCTGCACACGCATCACAGCCAACATAAGTTGGTATTCTTATTTGCGGTTTTTTTCCAGAAAATGCTTCAAACAACGAAACGGACATGTTGTAACGAAGATCACTTCCTCTTTGTGGACCTCTTCTTCTTGATGATTGTCCTCCAAAACCTCCACCAAAAAACTCCTCAAAGATGTCAGAGAACCCGCCTGAAAAATCACCAAAGCCTTGGCCTCCACCCATTCCGCCTTGTCGAAAGGCATCGTGTCCATATTGATCATATGCAGTTCTTTTTTCTGGATCTTTTAAAACCTCATAAGCTGCTGCGGCTTCTTTAAATTTTTTTTCTGCAGTTTTGTCATCCTTGTTACGGTCTGGATGATGCTTCATGGCTTGTTTTCTATAAGCTTTTTTTATTTCATCATCACTGGCATTTTTTTGAACACCAAGTATCTCATAGAAATCTTTATCTGCCACATCTCCTCCTTATAAAAATTATGGAGCGTTAATCTTTTTTGTCTTCGTCTACTTCTTCAAATTCAGCATCAACAACCTTTTCATCTTTTGTATTATCAGCTGATGGTTCGGCACCTGATGGATCAGGTTGAGGTCCAGCACCTTGTGGGTTTTGTTTATAAATTG
The DNA here is from genome assembly GCA_902514875.1 of uncultured Alphaproteobacteria bacterium. GTDB lineage: Bacteria > Pseudomonadota > Alphaproteobacteria > HIMB59 > CACPNW01. The sequence goes on from CABXSY010000012.1 coordinate 26,366, forward strand.
CTTCACCCATTTTTAAAGATGATTGAACTAGTGCTTCAGTTTTAGATTTTATAGCTTCTAAATCCTCGCCATCTTTCACTTTCTTTAGCTCTTCAATATCCCCTCTGATTTTATTTCTATCAGCTTCAGGTATTTTATCACCGTGCTCTTTTAAGTTCTTTTCAGTTTCATTAATTAAACTATCAGCATGATTTCTGGTATCAACAGCTTCTCTTTTTCTCTTATCAGCTTCAGCATTTTCCTCTGCTTCTTTAACCATTTTTTCAATCTCATCATCAGATAATCCACCAGAAGCCTGGATCTTGATTTGTTGCTCCTTACCAGTTGATTTATCTTTAGCCGAAACGTTTACAATACCGTTCGCATCAATATCAAAAGTTACTTCAATTTGAGGCATACCTCTTGCGGCTGGTGGAATACCTACTAGATCAAACTGACCTAGTAATTTGTTATCAGCTGCCATTTCTCTTTCACCTTGGAATACTCTAATAGTTACTGCACTCTGATTGTCTTCAGCTGTAGAAAATACTTGGCTTTTCTTTGTTGGGATTGTTGTATTTTTATCAATCAGTTTTGTAAATACACCGCCAAGTGTTTCTATACCAAGTGATAATGGTGTAACATCTAGTAGAAGTACATCTTTAACATCACCTTGCAATACTCCAGCTTGAATAGCAGCGCCGGACGCTACAACTTCATCTGGGTTAACGCCTTTATTAGGTTCTTTGCCAAAAAAGTTTTTTACAATTTCAGTTACTTTAGGCATTCTTGTCATACCACCAACTAAAATAACATCATCAATTTCTGCAGCTTGTAGTCCAGCATCTTTGAGCGCCATTTCACATGGCTTTAAACTTTCATTTAAAAGTTCTCCAACAATAGCTTCTAATTTGGCTCTCGATAGTTTTATTGTTAAATGTTTGGGTCCAGACTGATCAGCCGTAATAAAAGGTAAGTTAACTTCTGTCTCAGTTGAGCTTGATAATTCAATTTTTGCTTTTTCAGCAGCTTCTTTCAAACGTTGAAGCGCAAGTTTATCTGAACGTAAATCAATACCATTATCTTTTTTAAATTCATCGGCAAGATAATCAATTATTTTAAGATCAAAATCTTCACCACCAAGATGTGTATCACCATTTGTAGATTTAACTTCAAAAACACCGTCACCTATTTCTAAGATAGAAATATCAAATGTACCCCCACCAAGATCGTAAACAGCAACAGTACCAGTTTTCTTTTTATCTAGACCATATGCTAACGCTGCAGCAGTAGGCTCGTTAATAATTCTTAAAACTTCAAGGCCAGCTATTTTCCCAGCATCCTTTGTTGCTTGTCTTTGAGCATCATTAAAATATGCAGGAACAGTTATTACTGCTTGAGAAACATCTTCACCTAAATATGATTCTGCAGTCTCTTTCATTTTTTGTAAAATGAAAGCACTTATTTGGCTAGGACTATAATTATCTCCGCGCGCTTCTACCCACGCATCGCCGTTATCACCTTTTACAATTTTATAAGGTACTAATCCGCTATCAGACTTAACAGCTTCATCTTCAAATGTTCTTCCTATTAATCTTTTTATGGCAAATAAAGTATTTTCAGAATTGGTTACTGCTTGTCTTTTAGCCGACTGTCCAACAAGTTTTTCTTTTGTATCACTGAATGCTACCATTGACGGAGTTGTTCTTCCACCTTCAGAGTTTTCAATTACCTTTGGTTCCTTGCCGTCCATTACTGCAACGCAGGAGTTTGTAGTACCTAAGTCAATACCAATTACTTTTGCCATATTTTTAATCCTCTTTACTTAATTGTTTACCAATCATTGTTGGTTACATTAGATATGGGAAAAAAGATTTAAAATACAAGGATGTTCGGTATTTATATTCAAAAAAGTTATAGATTTAGGGGTTTTTAGGTGCTTTCTTTGCTATCACTTTCAGGATTTTCTTCTTCTTTTTCTTCTTTAGGTTCTTCTGTTTTAGCAGCTGTTTTTTTGGAAACTCCAACCATTGCTGCTCTAAGTAATCGGTCATGCATTGTATAGCCAGATTGGATTTCCTGCACTACTGTTCCTTCTTCAACATCATTATTTTCAACTTCCATCATTGCCTGATGAAAATTATGGTCAAATTTTTGATTTAAAGTTTCAATTTTTTTGACTCCATGTTTTTCAAGAGTACTTTTGTATTCTTTAAGAACCATTTTTAAACCATCAATAAGATTTTTTATACTTTCTGGATGATTTTCATCTTTTGGCAATGCATCTAGCGCTCTTTCTAGATTATCTCCTGGCGATAGAATATCTCTTGCTAAATTTATGCTACCAAACTTTATCGTTTCAACTTTTTCTCGTTCAAATCTTTTCCTAAGATTTTCCATTTCAGCCAGCAATCGGATTTTTTCTTCTTTTAGTGTTTCAATTTCCTTTTCTAAACTATCTTCTTCTATATTTTCGTCTTCTTTTATTTCTTCTGCATCTGTGTTTTCTTTAGTATCATTATTATCTTCTTCGTTTTCAATATTCTCAGAATCAGGTTCTTTAATTTCTTCTTGTTGGTTATCTTCTTCTTTTTTCTCAACCATTAATCAATCACCTTTCCAATAATTTTTGATGTATAATCAACAAGGGGAACTATTTTGGAGTAGTTTAGTCTTGTTGGCCCAACTACACCTATAGCTCCTATAATTTCTTGATCATTATTTTTATATGGGGCCATTACCATAGAAAGACCAGAGTGTTTAAACAAAAAATTTTTAGATCCAATAAAAATCTGAACCCCTTTTGCTTTTCCTGCTGTTTCTAATATATCCACAAAACTAGATTTTTTCTCAATTTCATCAAAAAGATTTCGAATTTGATCCAAATCTTTCGAAACAATTTCATCTTTTAATAAATTCGATTGACCATGAAGAAAAATATAAGGATTTTTGCTATTAGGCTGAGTTTCAATAATACCTTGTTGGATTAATTTTGAAGAAATTGACTCTAGCTGATTTTGTGAATTTTTTATTTCAGATTGAATTAGTCTTTTAATTTGTGAAATATTTTTATTTGTAAACTTTGATGTAAGATAATTGGAAGCCTGTATCAATAATGAACTATTATATTTTCCATTATCGTCAATGATGCGATTTTCTACTTCTCCGTTCTCGTAAGCAAGAATAAGCATTAATTGAGTACTGTTAAGCCTTATGAATTCAACGTGTTTCAAATTTTTTTGAAATTTCGGTGCAATGACTATTCCTGCATAACTCGATAATCCTGAAATAGCTTTAGAGGCAACATCGAGCACCTCTTCATAAGACTTTCCTTTTGTTAAACATTGTTGCTTTATATTTTCTCTATCTATTTTTGAAATTCTTCCAAACTCTAAGAGTCCGTCAACAAAGAACCTCATGCCCCTCTCAGTAGGCATTCTTCCGGCTGATCTATGTGGAGCATATAAAAGTCCTTCTTTTTGTAAATTTGACAAAATAGATCTAATTGATGCTGAGGAAAGATTTAAGCCTCCCATCTTCATAATTGTTTCTGATCCTGCGGGAGACCCAGTTTTAAGATATGACTCAACTAATTTTTTGAAAATTAATTTCGATCTATCATTAATTTGAGCATATACATTATCAGACATAAGAATTTTATTTAAAAATATTATTTATCTACTATTATTAAATTTATATGAGAAAAGATAGATCCTTCAATCAAATGCGTAAAATTTCATTTGAGAAAAACGTTAGTATTCATGCTGATGGTTCATGTTTAGTAAAATTTGGTAATACACATGTCCTTTGTCTTGCAACAATTGATGAAAAAGTTCCTCACTGGCTAAAGAATACCGGCAAGGGTTGGGTTACAGCAGAATATGGCATGCTACCAAGATCAACAAACACTAGAATGGACAGAGAAGCAGCGAAAGGAAAGCAGTCAGGCAGAACACAAGAAATACAAAGATTAATTGGGCGCAGCTTAAGATCTATTGTGGATCTTTCAAACCTTGGAGAGCGTCAAATAAAAATTGATTGTGATGTAATTCAAGCAGATGGCGGGACAAGAACCGCATCTATTAGCGGGGGGTTTGTTTCTTTATATTTGGCAATAGAAAAACTGAAGAATAATTATAATCTTCAAAAACCAATTATTAAAAACTTCATAGGAGCGGTTTCAACGGGGATAGTTGATAATAAATCGATTTTGGATTTAGATTATAATGAAGATTCTGCAGCCCAAGTGGATGCAAATTTTGTAATTTGCGATACGGATGAAATATCTGAAATACAAGTTACAGGTGAAGAATATTTTTTTAGCGATAATCAATTTACAGAAATGTTTTCACTTGCAAAAATTGGGGTTAAAGAAATAATTTCTAAGCAAAAAGAGGCATTGAAATAAATTGAGGCAGTTATTTTTTTTCTCAAATAATATAAATAAAATAATTGAAATAAAAAAAATCTTTAACAAATTTAATCTAGAACTTCTTTCATTAAATGAACTAAATATAAAAGAAGAACCAGAAGAAAATGGTCAGACGTTTGAGGAAAATGCAAAAATAAAATCAGACTATGGATTTAATAAAACTGGCATTCCTTGTTTTGCAGATGACTCAGGCATATGTATTGAAAGCTTAAATTGGAAACCAGGTGTTTTTTCAAAAAGATTTTTAAATAATTTTAAAAACAAAAAGCTATGTTTTAAAAATATTTTAACAAGTACTAAAAATAGTGGGAAACAAAACGCTTATTTTAAAACTTCAATAAGCTTAACAATTAATAAAAATCAAAACATTGTCTTTAATGGCAAAATTTATGGAAAAATTTCTGAACAAATTAGGGGTAATTTTGGATTTGGTTATGACCCAATATTCATTCCCCAAAACAATAGTAAAACATTAGCTGAGCTTAGCACTAAAGAAAAAAATAAAATTAGCCACAGGTCTATAGCAGTAAATAAGTTAATAAACTTTTTATCTAATTAATGACAAAAGAATTTCCATTACTTATCTTTAGTATTTCCAAATTTCTTTCAATCATATTATTTTTAAAATAAAAATTTCCATCAATACCATCAAATTTTTTATTCGGATTGTTTAGTAACTCAATAAGATCTCCAAATTTATATTCTTTAGTATAAATAAAGTTTATTAGACCCATCAAATCATATGGTAATGTTGAAATTCTTAAAAAGTCTTCTTCATATATTTCCGTATAATTATTAATTAAGTTTATTCTCCTTGTTTCAGGAATGCCTGGAAAGATTGCTCCCTGCAATGAGGGTTCATAAAAGAAAGATTTATCATCTATTACTCCAGTGCCCATAAACTGAACAATATTAGGATCTATGTCGTAATATGGGAGAAGAGGCGCAACTTGTAATAGATTTAAACCGTAATCTGCAATCAGGATATGTGTAAAATCATAGTCGCTAGTAGTTTTAAATCTTTCTAATTTTTTTAATCTTTTTTTTGATTTTTCATCTTTTTTAGAAGATAAAATCTGTTTTTGTCTATTTAATTCATATTTTCTTAACTCATATTTTCCTAGTTCTTTTATTGAATCTCTTACATTAGATAAGTCATCTTTATATGAGGATCTATTTACTAATATTGCCTGACTTTCAAAAATTACATCGTCTATATAGCTGTTTATTAAATATCCGTATTCATTTTCAGGATAAAGTAGGGCTACTTTTGTACCTTCTTTTAAATAAAGAAGAAGTTGAGAGAGTTCATTTTTAGGAAAAAAGTTCAATAAATAAACACAATCATTAGCAAGTGAAGATCTAGAGGAAAATGAGAAAAAAATTATATTATAATTGCAGTAACTATTTAAGATTTTTGTATGGTTTGTTTGAATAGGTCCTAGAAATAATCTACCGGGTGAAAGATTTTTTTCTATAATATTTCTCAGGTCTTTTTCGGTTTCGAAAAATTCTATTTGTAAATTAATATTCTTTATTTCTAAATTATAAATTGCTAGCTCATAAGAATTTAAGAATTGTTTGGTTGTTTTTTTATCATCATTTTTTGCAAATAAAGCAATAACTGTTTTATCTAGAACAACATCGTCTAGACTCTTATTTTGCTCAATTTGTGTAGTTTCTTTTTTTTCAATTACTTTTTTTTCATTTATTGTATCAACTGATTTGTCAGAAATGTTTGTTTCTTGAATACTTTTTGTATCTTGTTTAGAGAGATTTAATGGAGTACACGAAATAATAAATATAAATATATAAATAATGGATAAAATTATTAATGGTCTTTCAATTGTAGCAACGCCTATTGGAAATTTAGATGACATAACCTATAGAGCTGTAAAAATACTCGGAGAATGCGATATTATTATTTGTGAAAATCCTAAACATTCTCTTAAACTACTAAATAAATTAGGCATTAAAAAGAAATTAATTGCTTTACATGATTATAATGAATACAAAATTATAGATCAGATCAAGGTTTGGTTAAAAAATAAAAATTGTGTTCTCATTTCTGATGCAGGATCTCCACTTATTTCAGATCCTGGATATAATTTAGTACAATATTGTATCTCAAATAATATCAGGGTAACCTCTGTGCCCGGCCCCTCTTCAGTTTTATCAAGTTTACAGCTGTCTGGATTACCAATATCTGAATTTGCTTTTTTTGGTTTTGTTCCAAAATCTAAAAAAAAGATAAGGGATATTGTTAAGAGTATTTTTCAAGAAAGGAGGACCTCTGTATTTTTTGTATCAAATCATAGATTGATTGTTTTTCTAGAATACCTAGAAAATATTATGCCTGAAAGAACAATCTCAATATGTAAAGAACTTACTAAGGTAAATGAATTTGTTTTTAGAGGAACTCCAAGCAATGTGAAAAATAAAATACTAGAAGATAAAGAAAATATTAAAGGAGAGTTTGTTGCTGTTATTGATAGGCAGACATTAAAAAATCAAGATTTTGACGCAATTGATTTGTATAGCAAAGAGTTAAAAAAGATGGCTACAAAATTTTCTTTGACCGACATCGTCGAAATAGTACATAAATTTACAAAAATTAATAAAAACAAAATTTACAAATGGTTGTTAAAATTAAGAAAATAATTGAAATTTTATTTATTCCAATGTTTTTAATTTTTGCTTCAATTAATTATGGATGTTCACCTGCAGGTGTACTAGCTACAGGTGGAGGTAGTGCAATGGTTGTTGCTGAGGGAGAAAGATCCTTTGGTACTGTAGTAGATGATGCAACCATTAAGGTTAATATTGCTGCTAAATTCTTAAATGCAGGAAATAATCTTTTTATAAATATAAACACAAGTGTATTAGAAGGTAGAATTTTATTAACAGGTCTAGTTGATAATCAAGAAATTAGAATTGATGCAGTAAGGTTGGTTTGGGAAGTTGAGGGGGTTAGAGAAATTATAAATGAAATAGAAATTGGAAATAGAACAACTATAAAAGATTATGCAAGTGATTTGTGGATAAACACACAAGCAAGAGCGATTGCAGCAAAGACTGTGGGAATTAAATCAATTACATTTAACTTTGAAACAATACAGGGTAAAATTTATATAGCTGGAATTTCGGCGCGCCCAGATCTCTTGGAAGAAATGATAGTTGCACTTAAAAATATTAAAGGTGTTAATGAAATTGTTAACTATGTAATTATAAGAGAAAAACTATAATTTATCTTAAGCTTCCGATTTTTTCTCCAGCTAAAATGTGAACATGAAAATGTGGAACTTCTTGCCCACCATCCTCTCCTGAGTTTGTTATCAACCTATAACCTTTGTTTTCAATATTTAAATTATTTATTACTAACTGAACACTATTGAAAAAGGATGTTATATTATCATTATCTGCATTCTTTAAAAAATCAGAGAAGGTTGTACAGGGGAATTTTGGTATGCCTAAAACATGAATCTTGGCTTGAGGATTAATGTCATTAAAAAACAAGCTGAATTCATCTTCGTGAACTTTGTCGCAATGTATTTCTTTTCTAAGTATTTTTGCGAAAATATTATTTTCATCATACATTTTATTTTACTTTCTTTTATCAAGTTCTTTATGAATTTCTTTAATGGTAATTTTTTTTGATTTTAACAAAATAAGAAGATGATAAATTACATCAACAGCCTCTTCTATTGTTCTTTTTTTTGATCCTTTTAGAAAATCTATAATTAATTCAGAGGATTCTTCTCCAAATTTTTGGGCTATTTTTTTTGGCCCTAACTTTAATAACTTATTGGTATACGAATTTTTTTTTCTTGTTTTTACTCTATTATTTATAATTTCGTTTAAGTCTTCAATTTGCATAAAATTTAATCTCTAATGCTTATATTTTTATTTTTTAAGTATTCCTTTACTTCTTTAATGCTAATTTCATTAAAATGAAAGACTGAGGCCGCTAATAATGCGTCAGCTTTGCCTTTAACTACACCGTCATAGAAATGATCTAGAGCTCCAACTCCCCCGCTAGCTATAACTGGTATCTTTATAAATTCTGATACTTTACCCAGTAGTTCATTATCAAAGCCAGATTTTGTGCCATCCTTGTCCATTGATGTTAAAAGAATTTCCCCAGCTCCTAGTTCTTGAGCTTTTTCTATCCAACTTAAAGCAAGTAAATCAGTTTTCTTAGTCCCACCATGAGAATAAACAAACCAATCATCATTTTGTTTTTTTGCATCAACTGCCACAACAATGCATTGGTTTCCAAAATATTCAGAGGCCTGTTTAATGATATTGGGGTTTTTAATTGCTGCAGAATTTATGGAAACTTTGTCGGCTCCAGCTTTAAGTAAGGCTTGTATATTTTCTATAGATGAAATTCCACCGCCAACTGTAAGGGGTATAAAAACCTCGTTTGCAGTTTTTTTAACTACATTGATCATAGTATCTCTATTTTCTAATGATGCGCTAATATCTAAAAAACATATTTCATCAGCCCCATTATCAGAATAGTGTTTAGCTTGTTCAACAGGGTCTCCTGCATCAATTAAATTTAAAAAATTGATACCCTTTACAACCCTTCCATCTTTTACGTCCAAGCAAGGGATGATTCTTATTTTTACCATTTTAGTTTAGAATTTTTTGCGCTTCTACTAGATCAATCTTTCCTTCATAGAAAGATTTGCCTGAAATAATTCCCTCAATATTTTTTGTGTTTAGCTTTTTTAAATTTGTTAGATCAGAGTAATCTGTTAAACCACCTGCAATTATAATTTTTTTATTAAATTTTTTAATTAAGTTTATTTTATTTATAAAATTACTTACAAAATCTAAATTTAAACCTTTTAGCATTCCGTCATTTTGAATATCTGTAATTACATATCCTTTAATTTTTGAGTTAGTATAAATATCAAGAATGTCTTGTATTTTTTTTCCTGAATTTTTATCCCACCCTTTTATCATTATGTTATCTTCAAGAATATCTAATGATATATATACTTTATCCGCATAAATATTTGATAAAATTATAACTTCATTTGGTTTTTCAATAGACATTGACCCAATAATCAAATTATTTATTCCAACTTCAAAATATCTTTTGGCTAAATCTAAACTTCGAACTCCGCCCCCTAATTGTATTGGTATTGAGATTGATTTTCTAATTTTCTTTATTGTTTCAAAATTAACATTTGATCTACCAAAAGCAGCATCTAGGTCAACCAAGTGAAGTTTTTTACAACCAATTTGTTCAAAGTAGATTGCTTGTTTTTCTGGGTCTTCATTGTAAACAACACTGGTGTTATCTTTACCTTTAGAAAGTCTAACACATTTATTATCTTTTAAATCAATGGCTGGTATAATTTGCACTACAGATTTTTATAGTAATAGAAACCCTTAATAAAACTTCCGTTAATGTAAGCATAGTATGGGTTTTCACCCCACTTTATATAATTTTTACCTGTAAATAGTTTTATTGCTGCATCTTGTGTTTCTCTTACAGCTAACTGTAATGATTTAATATTATCTTCTTTGGCAATTTGTTCGGTGTGATCAATCATTGTTTTAGCCAAACCATAACCCCTTGCCCATGGAGCAACAAATTGTCTTCTTATACGTGCGATATTTTTCCTAGACTCAATATTGGGCGCCTCATATGCAATTTGAAGGGTTCCAGCTATAACACCATTAAGCCTACCAACAATAAGTTTAATATATTTATCATTGGTTCTTTTGGTCCAGTAATCTGTTAAAATATCTCTTGTTGGAACTCTTAACCAACCAAAACCTCCTCCAGCTTTAATTGCTTGTTCAGTGATATTACAAAGATCTGCCAAATCTACGTCTGTAAGTGTTTCAATGTTATCAACAGAAATATTAATCTTTTCTTTTAGTTGTGTGGACATGTTCATACTCTAATAAATTCTTTTAATAAGTTTAATCCTTGGGAGGAACTTTTTTCAGGATGAAACTGAACGCCATATATATTTTCTTTTCCAACAATTGAAGCAAAATTTGTTCCATACTTAGTTTCTGCCAAAATATTATCTTTTTGAGCACAGTCAAAATAATAAGAATGAACGAAGTAATAATCATTTTTATTAGAGATTAAGTTATTATAATTTGATTTTGTTGGTATTACCAAGTTCCATCCCATATGAGGAAGTTTTAAATTATCTCCAGATAATAATTTAATCTGACCGTCTATCCAGCCTAAGCCTTTATGAACTCCATTTTCTTCACTCATGTTAGCTAACATTTGCATACCAACGCATATCCCCAAAAATGGTTTCTTTTTTATTAACGCAAACTCACAAAGCTCATCAATTAATCCATCAGTTTTTTTTAAACCATTCATGCATGTAGAAAAGGCTCCTTGACCAGGCAATACAATGTGGGTTGAATCTTTTACATCATTCAGATTTTTTGAAATTAAAACATCAACCTCAATATTGTTGTCTTTTGCTATCTTAACAAAAGATTTTTGAGCAGATAAAACATTGCCTGAGCCGTAATCGACAATAGTGATCTTTTTCATTAAAAATTAAAGAGTGCCTTTTGATGATGGTATGTTGTCTTTTCTTCTGTTATCTATTTCGACAGCAAATCTTAAACTTTTAGCAAATGCTTTAAAACATGATTCAATGATATGGTGATTGTTTTTTCCATATAGGTTTTCAATATGTAAATTACATTTTGATTCATTTGAAAATGCTTTGAAAAATTCATGGAACAACTCTGTATCCATTTCACCAATTTTTTTTAAACCAAGATTAACATTCCATACAAGCTCTGGCCTTCCACTTAAATCAATAACACATCTTGATAAACATTCATCCATAGGAACATATGAAAAACCATATCTGTTTATTCCCTTCTTATCATCCAGTGCTTTGTTTATAGCTAAAGCAATTGAGTAAGCTGTATCTTCAACTGAATGATGAAGATCAACATTAGTATCTCCTTCACATTTCAAGTCTATATCTATTAAGCTGTGATGAGATAATAATTCAAGCATGTGATCAAAAAAACCAATTTGTGTTGAAATATTAGATTGACCAGCGCCATCTAAGTTAACTTCACAACTTATCTTGGTTTCTTTGGTGTTTCTCTCTACTTTACCTTTTCGCATTTTTGCCTAATATCAGTGAAATATAATTTATTCTAGGTAAATTACTTGATAAAAATAATTAAATAGCCATCTTAAGAATCAATGGAAAAAAATATTATTAAATCAACAACTATTGTAGGAATTAGAAAAGACAACTTAGTCGTTATTGCAGGTGATGGTCAGGCTAGTCTTGGTAATACTGTAATGAAATCCAATGTTAAAAAAATTAGAAGACTTGGGGTTGATGAAACAGTTATCTCTGGATTTGCTGGGTCTACTGCAGATGCATTTGCTTTATTTGAAAGATTAGAGGGAAAGTTAGATCAATATAAGAACCAACTTAAAAGAGCTTGCGTGGAATTGGCTAAAGATTGGAGAACGGATAGATATCTAAGAAGACTAGAAGCAATGATGATTGTAGCTGATAAAGATGTAAGTTTATTGTTATCAGGTACAGGTGATGTAATTGAATCTGATGATGGAATACTTGCAATAGGTTCTGGGGGTCCATACGCAAATAGCGCTGCTAAAGCATTGATGAAAAACACAAAAATGAATGCCAAAGAAATTGCTTTAGAATCTCTTAATATAGCTGCAGATATTTGTATTTATACAAACCATAATATAATCTCGGAAACAATTGAGCTTTAAATATGGAATCTAGTTTTAGCCCAAGAGAAATTGTTTCTGAACTAGATAAGTTTATCATTGGTCAGAACAATGCAAAAAAAGCTGTTGCAGTTGCTTTAAGAAATAGATGGAGAAGAAAACAACTTGATGATTCTTTAAAAGAAGAAATTGTACCAAAAAATATTTTAATGGTTGGTCCAACAGGTTGTGGTAAAACAGAAATCTCACGAAGACTAGCTAAGTTAGCAAACGCACCTTTTGTAAAAGTTGAGGCGACTAAGTTTACAGAAGTTGGATATGTTGGAAGAGATGTTGAGCAAATAATAAGAGATCTAGTTGAAATAAGTATTACAAAAACAAAAATACAAATGGGTCAAGAGGTGAAGGCAAAAGCAGAAAAAAATGCAGAAGAAAGAATTTTAGATGTTTTGGTTTCTAAAAGCTCAACGCCATCCACTCGAGATAATTTTAGGAAAAAACTAAGATCAGGTGAACTAAATGATAATGAAGTTGAAATTCCAGTTTCAGCTAATGCAAATTTAAATTTACCAACTATGGACATACCTGGCATGCCTGGTTCTCAAATGGGTATGATTAATTTAGGTGATGTATTTGGAAAAGGTTTTGGCAATCAAAAGAAAATGAAAAAAATGAGTGTCAAAGATTCTCATGCATATTTGTTAAATGAAGAAACCGATAAACTATTAGATAAAGATAAAATAAACTCAAGAGCATTGGAAGATGTAGAGCAAAATGGTATTGTTTTTATAGATGAAATAGATAAAATTACTTCTAGAGCTGATAGAAGTGGCGCAGATGTTTCAAGAGAAGGTGTTCAAAGAGATTTATTACCACTCATTGAGGGAACTGCGGTTACTACAAAATATGGTGTTGTAAAAACAGATTATATTTTGTTCATTGCCTCCGGGGCATTTCACTTGTCAAAACCATCAGACATGCTACCTGAGCTTCAAGGTAGATTACCAATTAGAGTCGAGCTTGATAGTCTTAGTAAAAAAGATTTTAAACTTATTCTTACTGAAACACAAAATAGTTTGATTAAGCAGTATCAAGGACTTCTTGGAACAGAGAAGGTTGATTTGAAATTTGAAGAAGATGGAATTGATACCATCGCTTCTCTATCTACAGAGATAAATCAGAACGTAGAAAATATAGGCGCTAGAAGGCTCCATACTGTAATGGAAAAACTACTTGAAGAGGTTAGTTATACAGCCTCAGATATAGGTCCTACAGAAATAATAATTAATAAAGAATACGTTGAAAATAGCTTAGGAGAACTTATTAAAAGTCAGGACTTGTCAAAGTTTATATTGTAAAGCTCATTAAATTTTTTAATAGTTGTAAAATGAGCATTTTTAAAAGCATTAAATTTGAATTACCTTTTTTAGTATTAATTACATTAAGTATTTTTGCTTCTTTTAATTTAGATCTTTTTTTTTATAATTATTTTATAAACCTAAGTGATTGGGCAAATGGAGTTTTTCTAAAAGAATTTTTTTCAGAAATAACAAAACTTGGTAGTTCGTCTTGGTATTTTTCTATTACAATAATAGGCTTTGTTGTTTTTTATATAAACAACAGACTTCAAATCATAAAAACTAAATCAGCAAAAAATCTTTCTAATTTTTTTATTTCTTCTTTTGCATATATTTTGACAGTTGGAATAATTACTCAAATTATAAAACATGTTGTGGGAAGACCCAGACCAAATCATACTGATTTCGAAGACGTTTTTAGTTTTAAATATTTTACCATGGAATCAAATTTTCATTCTTTTCCCTCTGGGCACTCTTCTACGATATTTATCGTTTGCTTTATTTTGGTTTCTATTCTTCCAAAATTAAAATATTTTTTTTATTTTTTAGCTTCAATTGTTGCTTTTAGTCGAGTTATTGTAAGTGCACATTTTTTTACAGATATTATTGCTGGAGCAATTTTAGCTTTAATATTATTTAAGATTTTAAATAAATTAATAGAGAATAAATATAATAAATACAAATTATCAAATTTAATTCCTGAAAAAAATTCTGAAGTTTTTTATTACATTCTAATTTTGTTTTTTAGTTGTGTGTTTGTGACTGCCGGTCCATCCTTGGATTTATATGTATCATCTTTGTTTTATAAGGATGCATCACAATTTGAACTACAAAGTTTTGATATAACTTCAATATTGTTTCGGGATATTTTATTACCACTAATACTTATTTATATTTTAATTTTACCAATTTTTGGGCATTTCTTTAAAATTGATAAAATTTTTTTTAATTATAAATTTTCTATAAAGGAAATAGCTTTCTTATGGATTTCTCAAATTATTAGCGTTTTAATATTTGTAAATTTTATACTTAAAAATTTTTGGGGTAGGGCAAGACCAAACGATGTAGTGGAGCTTGGTGGAAAAGAGTCTTTTTCCCCATGGTTTGAAATAACCAATGCTTGTGAAACAAACTGCTCCTTTGTTTCAGGCGATGCTTCTGTTGGGTTTTCAATTATAATTTTATATTTAATTACAAAAAAAATAATTTTTCTCTATGCAAGTGTTGTTGTTGGTTTAGTGCTTGGCTTAATTAGAATAATGGCTGGTGGTCATTTTTTAAGTGACATTTTGTTTGCTGGTTTTTTTATTTTAATTTTAAATATAATTTTATTTGAATTGTATAAAAAATATTATGCTAAATAGAGTTCTATTGCCATCATTTATTGTTTTACTTTTATTAAAAATAGGCGCCTTAAATTTTACTACTTTTAATTTGTTTGGCGATGAAGCGCAGTATTGGCTATGGTCAAAAGATATTGACTTTGGATATTTTTCGAAGCCCCCTTTTTTGTCCTGGATAATAAGAGTTTATACAGAAATATTAGGTAGTAGTTTTGTTTTATTAAAACTTCTCCCTTCGTTAGTCTATTTATTGATTGCTTGGAGTATTTATAATCTTTTACTCAACTCTGGACTAAATAAAAAAGATTCATTTACGGGTTGTTTAATTTTTTTATTTATACCCGCTGTTTCTTTTTCATCTTTTATAATTAGTACTGATCTTTTTTTATTATTATTTTGGACACTTTCACTTAATGAATTA
>CABXSY010000013.1 GCA_902514875.1 uncultured Alphaproteobacteria bacterium
AATCGTATCCTGACATGAAAAAATAAATATGAAAGATAGATATAGCGATATTTTACTTATAAAGCTGAAACTCATGAATCTTTTTCACTCTTTCTTTTGTAGAGGCAGAAATCGAACTTGAATTAAATATTTCATTATATTTATCCAAAGCTTTTGAATTACTATATTCTGATTTATTAAGATCAATTTCTGTAACGATTAATAAATATTCTAATTCTTTTTTGATAGAAAAATAACTATCGAACTCGTCATTAATATTATTTATATAAATTAATATATCATTTAAATAATTATTAGTATTATCTTCATAGGATGCATTAATCATTGTGTATGAAGCATTTGCAGCAATGGCCGATTTATACAGATCATCTAAATTTGATGAAGCAAGTAATTCTTTATATAATTCATTTGAGTAGTTAAAGTTTTTATTTTCATTATTTTGCTGAATTAATTTTAATTTTGATAAAATAGAAAAAATATTATCATCATCAATTAAATTTTCTAAACTACTTAAATCATTTTGATCATTTTGGATAATATCAAAAAAACTTATACTAGAGTTTTTAATTTCTTGAATTTTAAAATAATTATAAGTTTGGAAAACAATAAATATAATTAGTAAAATTACTAATGAAATTATTAGTTGTATGTAGTTTTTAAAAATAAAATCTTGTATTTTTTTAAATAAATTTTGATTTTTATTCGCTTGATTCATACTATTTCCATTTTATTGAACAACCAATACTATTCATTTGATTAGTTGGACCCACTCCCTCATTTTTGATTTTAATCATTGCATTTAAAAGATCTCTTTTAATATTAGAATTTTGATTTGAATTCATCACACCTGAATCTATTCTACCTCTATATTTTAATTTAAGATCTTTATCAAAACCAAAAAAATCTGGCGTACAAACAGCATTATAATTTTTTGCCACTTCTTGTGTTTCATCATAAAGATAAGGAAAATTAAAGTTATATTTATCAGAGAAAATTTTCATATTATCAAATGAATCATCGGGATAGTTAATTACGTCATTAGACATAATTGCAATTGTATTAATTGAGTGCTCTAGTAACTCATCAGCATCTTTTTTTAATCTACTTGCAATTGCTTTAACATATGGACAATGATTGCATATAAAAACAATAACAGTACCATTTAATCCTTTTGCATTATCTAAAGAAACCATTGCATCATCAATATTTTTAAGATTAAATGATGGTGCTAATACATCTAAATTATCATTTGGAGCATTTACAGGCATAATTTTTTGTTATATTCTTAATTTATGGGCTTAGTAACATCTAGTGCTTCAACTAACAATCACAATCTATACTTTTCCAAAGACGAACTTGCTAAAATATTAAATCTTTATTCTAAGGGTGTTTCTAGTGGAGAATGGAAAGATTATGCTATTGATTTTAATAAAAATAATGCGTTTTTTTATATATTTAAACATAGTCTAGCAGCTCCAGAATGCATACTTAATAAATCGTTGGAGAGAAAAAAAAGAAAAATTTTTTATAATTTAAAATCTAAAAATCAAAATAAGAAATATGAAAATTTAGATCAGCTATTATCTTCATTGAATAGAAAAATATTTAAAATTTTGGATTAATTTATACTGATTCAATTTAGAAAATTGTCTAAGTTTATTTATAAAAATTATCAAAATAATTTTGTCTATCATCTTTTTTCATACCAACAGTTTTATCCATAAATTTATTTCTACCTTCTCTTGTTCTAAAAACCCAAATACATACAGTATCTTTACTGTGATAAATCGCTTTTAATTCATCATCTATTTTACAATTTCTTCTGGTATGTCAGTTTTAATACAAATTATTGTTTATTCCCACTCAATGGTTCCAGGAGGTTTAGAAGTAAAGTCATATAATACTCTGTTAATGCCTTTTACTTTATTAATAATACGTGATGATATTTCTTTTAGTTGATTATTTGTAAACATATAAAAATCAGCAGTCATACCATCTACTGAAGTAATTGCTCTAATAGAAACAGCATAATTGTATGTTCTTTCATCTCCCATAACGCCTACTGATTTTACTGGTAACAGGACTACAAACGCTTGCCAAATTTTACTATAAAGTTTGTTCTCTTTTAAATACTCAATAAAAATATGATCTGCTTCCTGAAGAATTGAGATCTTTTTTTTATCAATTATTCCCGGTATTCGAATTGCTAAACCTGGTCCTGGAAATGGATGTCTTGAAAGTAAGTATTTATCTATTTTTAATTGCTTTCCAACATTTCTTACCTCATCTTTAAATAATTCTCTCAATGGCTCAACAATTTTTAATTTCATTTTTTTTGGTAAGCCCCCAACATTATGGTGGCTTTTTATTTTAGCTGTTGGACCTCCAAAAAATGGAATGCTTTCTATAATATCAGGATAAAGAGTCCCCTGTCCTAAATAATCTACATTTGATATTTTTTTTGCTGCTTTATCAAAAACTTCTATAAATGTTTTGCCAATTATTTTTCTTTTTTTCTCAGGATCGGAAACATTTTTTAAATTTTTTAAAAAAATATTAGAAGCATTTATTTTAGAAAAGTTTTTGCCAAATTTTTTGGAAAATATTTTTGTCACTTCGTTAGCTTCATTTTTTCTTAAAAGACCGTGGTCAACAAAAATACAATGAAGATTTTTGTTAACAGCTTTGCTTAATAAATATGCAGTAACTGTGGAGTCTACACCTCCTGATAAACCACATATTATTTTTTTATTCTTAATTTCATTTTTTAATTCTGATACTTTATTTTCAATAAATTTTTGAATTTTGAACTTATTTTTTACAGTAACAATATTGAAAACAAAATTATTAATTATTTTTGAACCAAAATCTGTATGATAAACCTCAGGATGAAATTGAAGGCAATAAATTTTATTTTGAATATTTTCAATAGATGAAATAATTTTATTATTTGATAGAGATGTTATTGAAAAAAGTTTTGGTATTTTATTGATATTATCTCCATGAGACATCCATACTTTAATTTTCTTTTTAATAATTCCTTTAAATAAAAGTGATTTTTTTTTAATATTTATAATGGTGTGACCATACTCCCTATGCGTTGAACGTTTTACTACACCTTTCAAATTTTTTGTTATTAATTGCATACCATAACAAATTGCTAAAACTGGTTTTTTCATTTTTAAAATTTCTTGATTTAATTTAGGAGCATTTTTATCTAGAACTGATCTAGGACCTCCAGATAATATAAAAGCAGATGGTTTGATTTCATCTAAAATTTTTTTTGTAATTTTATTAAAAGGATATACAAGACAAAAGACTTCTAACTCTCTGATTCTTCTTGCTATTAATTGTGTATATTGTGATCCATAATCCACAATTAAAATAGTTTCTGTTTCACTCTTCATTCAATGTAAATCCTCTAGATATTATAAATATTTCACTTGATTCTTGTCTTGATGATTTTGGCTTAAAATAATCAACTTTATCAAAATTTTTTTTTAGAATCTTTATAATTTCCTTTTCTTCCTCTCCCTTCCAAATTTTGAATATAAATGATCCTTGATTTTTTAATATTATTTCTAATCTGTATATAACTTCATATATTAATTGACTTATCTTCAGATGATCTGTTGATTGATGACCAGTTGTATTAGGAGCTACATCAGATAAAACTAAATCAAATTTATTTTTTAAATTAATAAAATTATATTTTAAAAAATCTTCTCTATAGAAAGTTATACTTTGATTATTTATTTTCATATCTAATAAATCAAAACAGGTAATATTAGTCTTTGGATTGTAATTTAAGATGACTTGAGTCCAACCTCCTGGAGAAGATCCAAGTTCTAGTATTTCTTTAGAATTTTCAATAATTTTATATTTTTGCTCAATCTCTTCTAGTTTAAACGAAGCTCGATTTATATACCCTAACTGTTTAGCTTTCTTTACAAACTGATCATTTTTTTGTCTATTAACCCAGTTTTTTGATTTCATAAAAGATAATAAAGTTAACAAAAAATTGTTTTTTAGTAACTTTAATATATATTACATGTACGATATTTAATGAAAAGATCAATATTTATAGCCATCATAATACTCGCCGCTGTTGTTGGATGGATTGGTTCTGGTCAATTTTCAAATAATGTTGTTGCGCAAGACGATAATACAGAAACTAGCACTGAAACAGTAACTTCATCTTCTCAAGATACAGAAAATAATGATAATGAAGAATTTACATTTTCTGTTGAAACAAAGGTATTTACTTCCAGTTTAATAGATCAATCTATTGAATTACAAGGTCAAACTATTCATAATAAAAAAATTGATGTTAAATCTGAAACATCTGGCAACATAGATAATATTGAATTTTCAAGAGGAGATAGAGTATCTCAAAATGCTGAAATGATTACAATCTCACTAGAAGACAGAAATGAAAAGCTTTCTAGTGCAAAAAAAGATTTAGAAAGACTTAATAAAGAACTAATTTTAAATGAAAAAAACAGAGATAATCTTCTTAGACAAAATGTTGAAAGAATTGAATTGTATGAAATTGAATATGCATCCGCAAAACAACTAATTGATAAAGGTTTAAGCTCAAAATCAAAATTAAGTTTAGCATCTTTTAATCTTGCCAATGCTCAAGCTGATAGAGAAGATATTAAAATAAAATTTGAATCTACCTTAGCTAACCTTGATGCTCAAATATCAAATGTAAAATCAATTTTGAAGAACATAAAACTTGATATAGAAAAAACTGCTATCAAGGCACCATTTGATGGAATTATTTCAGAAAAAATGGTTGAGGAAACTGAATTCATCTCAATAGGAACTCCCCTATTTACTATAATTGATTTAGACCCTATCAAGATTGAAGGTTATTTATCCGAATTTGATGTAAATAAAGTGAGTGTTGGTACTAAAGCTTTAATCGAAGATAGTAATGGTATTAAAAAAAATGGAATAATATCTTTTATTTCTCCATCAGCTGAAACTAGTACTAGAACATTCGAAATTACTATTGAAGCTGATAACAAAGATCTTTCTTATAAAAGTGGTATAACAACTAAAATTGTTATTAAAGGCTCAGAACTGAAAGCTCACAAAATACCACCTTCTATATTAACTTTATTAGACGATGGCACTGTGGGTGTTAAGGCTGTAGATAATGATAATAAAGTTACTTTTTATCCAACCAAAACAATTAAAGACACAATAGATGGCATGTGGGTTTCTGGATTACCCGAAACAGTAAATTTAATTGTAAGTGGTCAAGAATATATAAGTATTGGTGAAACAATAAACTAATCTAAATGAAAATTAATATTATAGACTATGCAATAAGCCATTCCCGAGTTTTCATGGGAGTACTTATTTTTATTATTTTTTCAGGTGCATCTACTTACATCACAATGCCAAAAGAATCATCTCCTGATGTAAGCATACCAATAGTTTATATTTCACTAAGTCAAAATGGTATTTCTGCACAAGACTCTGAAAGGCTTTTAGTTAAACCAATTGAAGACGAAGTTAAAACTGTTGAAGGAGTAAGAGAAGTTAGATCAACGGCTTATTCAGGTGGGGGTAATGTTTTGTTAGAATTTGATGCTGGATTTAATTCTGATCAAGCTATGGTTGATATTAGAGATAAAGTTGATAGAGCCAAGGGTGATCTACCTAGTGAAGCAGATGAACCAACAGTTAACGAAGTTAACATAAGTACATTTCCTATCTTATCCATTTCTTTAAGCGGAGATGTGCCTAATAGAACTCTTCAGGATTTAGCTGACATTTTGCAAGATGATATAGAAACAATTCCTAGTGTTTTAGAAGCTAAAATAGGAGGTAAAAGAAATGAGCAGGTTGACATATTAATTAATCCAACTGCAGTTGATAGCTATGGCATCAATCTTGAGAGTCTTATTAATATCGTTAGAGAAAATAATAAAATGGTATCTGCTGGTGGTCAAGACACTGGTGACGGAAGTTTTGATATTAAAGTTCCAGGTTTATACGAAACTATTGAAGATGTATTAAATACTCCTGTTAAAACTAATGGAGATTCAGTTATTACTTTCAGAGATATTGCTGAAGTTAAAAGAACATTTGAAGATAGGCAATCTTACGCAAATGTAAATGGATCTAATTCAATAACTATTGATGTTTCCAAAAGAATTGGTGAAAATATTATAAATACTATTGAAGAAGTAAAAAGAATAACTGCAATTACTGCTAAAAGTTTTCCTGAAAATGTTGAAATCTCTTTTGGAAATGATCAATCAAAAGGAATTAAAACTATGTTAAATAGTCTGCAAAATAACGTCATAGCAGCTATAATCCTTGTTTTAATTATTATTTTAGGAGCATTAGGTGTTAGATCTGGTTTATTAGTTGGTGTATCTATTCCAGGATCGTTTTTATCAGGTTTATTAGCTCTTTCTGTAATGGGTTTTACTATTAATATAGTTGTATTATTTGCTCTAATTTTATCTGTAGGACTATTAGTCGATGGAGCAATTGTTGTTGTTGAATATGCAGATAGAAAGATGAAAGAAGGTCTTGGTGTAAAAGATGCTTTCGCAAATGCATCAAAAAAAATGTCACTACCGATTATATCATCGACTGCAACTACCCTGGCAGCATTTTTACCTTTAATATTCTGGCCTGGTATAGCTGGAGAATTTATGAAATATTTACCAATAACACTTATATGTGTTCTTATTTCTTCTTTGTTTATGGCGCTACTGTTTGTTCCAGTTTTAGGATCTATTTTAAATACTGTTTCAAGAATACTTCTACAATTTATTGTACCATTACTAATATCATTAATTTTTTACAATCTATTATCTTATGGATTTGGATTATTAAATCTTGAAAGATTTAGTTTATTTATAACAATTGGAAAATATTTACTCAGCTTCGCTTTATTTATATTTGTATTTATAAGAATTATACCAAGAGTTTATAAAATTTCAGAAAATGTAAATTCTACAGATAAATTAGTTTCTAAAAATGCAAAAATCTTATCTTCAGAATCAAATGAACCTGTTTTAAACGTAACTGGTTTTGTTGGATTTTATGCAAAAGTATTAAACTTCTTATTATTTCATCCTTTAAAGGTGATGATTAGTGCTTTAGTAATATTAATTGCTGTAAATTACACCTATACTAAAGTTGGAGAAGGTGTAGAATTTTTCCCTGATGTTGAGCCAGATCTCGCAAAAATCGTAGTATTTGCAAGAGGTAATCTCTCAGTTGAAGAAAAAAAAGATTATGTATCAAGAGTTGAGAATATTATTTTAAAGCTTCAATCAGAAAGACAGGAATTTAAAAATATTTATTCTTTAAGTGGAAATGTAAGTGAACAATCAGAGGCATCAGAAGACTTTATAGGATCAATAAGTTTGGAATATACAGATTGGGATAAAAGAAGAAAATCAAAAGTAATCCTAGCAGAAATTTTGGAAACCACAAAAAGTATAAATGGAATCAAAGTAGAATCAAGAGAGCAACAAGGTGGTCCTGGTGAAGGTAAACCAATAAACGTTAAATTAACCAGTGATAACAAACAACTTTTAATTGCCGAAGGAATTAAGCTTAAAAAATTTATGGATACTTATCCAAATTTAATGAATGTTGAAGATAATTTACCAGCACCTGGGATTGAATGGGAAATTAACGTAGATAGAAAACAAGCATCTAAATTTGGAGCTAACATTACATCAATTGGTAATGTGATTAAACTTGCAACAAACGGTCTTAAACTTGGCGAATATAGACCTGATGATAGTAATGAAAGTATACCACTTTATCTGCGTTATCCAAACGAAGGAAGAACATTAGATAGAATTGATAACTTAAGAGTAACTACTTCAAATGGTTTAGTTCCAATATCCAATTTTGTGGAAATTGTTCCAAATAGTAGAACAGGAAATATAATTAGAGTAGACTCAAAAAATGCTATTAATATTCAGGCAGATGTAGAGCCAGGAACTTATCCGGATGGAAAAGTAAAAGAACTTGAATATGTACTAGGAATTTCAGATACTGCTCCGTCTTGGAGAGGAAGAACATTAGATTTACCACGTTATGAATTAGATAGTAAAGTAAGGGCAGAACTTATTGGAGAAAATGAAGACCAAAAAGAAGCTCAAGAGTTTTTAACAGGAGCTTTTGGTGTAGCTTTATTTTTAATGCTAATGATACTTCTTTTGCAGTTTAATAGCTTTTATAGTGCATTCTTAATTCTTTTTGCAGTAGTAATGTCCACAGCTGGTGTATTTATAGGTTTAATGGTGACAGCACAGCCGTTTGGTATTGTTATGTCAGGAGTTGGAGTTATTGCTCTAGCCGGAATAGTGGTAAATAACAATATTATATTGATTGATACATTTGATTTTTTAAAGACTAAAACATCGAATATTAGAGAAGCTATTATCAAAACAGGAGCACAGAGACTGAGACCAGTTTTACTTACAACAACTACAACAGTACTAGGTTTATTACCTATGGTAACAATGACAAATGTTGACTTTATATCTAGAGAAATAACAAGAGGATCACCTGATACTCAGTGGTGGGTTCAATTATCAACAGCTATAGTATTTGGACTTCTCTTTGCAACATTTCTTACATTAGTTGTTACACCATCTGCTTTAATGTTTAGAGAAAACATGAAGAATTGGTATAAGAAAAAAATTTCTAATTAAATTTTTTTTAAATAAACTTTTAAATCTATGACAATTAAATCAATTACTATCTATTGTTCATCTTCAGATAAATTAAGTAATAAATACTATCAAGATGCAGAAGAAATTAGCAAATTAATATCATCATTTAAAATAAATATTGTCTACGGTGGGGCAAAAGTTGGTATTATGGGCGTGGTTGCTAAGACAGCAAAAAAATATAAAAATAGAGTAATGGGAGTAATTCCAAATTTTTTATCTGATAGAGAAATAATTTTTGAAAATATAGATGAATTAAAAATAGTGGATAATATGTCTGAAAGAAAAAAATTACTATTTGAATTAGGTGATGCATATTTAGCATTACCAGGTGGAACAGGAACTTTAGAAGAAATAGTAGAAGTTGTATCTTGGAAAATAATGGGGATTCATAATAAACCAATAATATTTTTTAATAAAAATAATTTCTGGGATAATCTATTTCAACAATTTAAATTTTTTGAAGATGAAAAATTTTCAAATAAAAATTTACAAAACAGTTTTCACATTATAGATACGGTTGATCAATTAAAAAATATATTAATTAAATGGCAAAAATAAAAGTTAAAAACCCTGTAGTTGAAATGGATGGAGATGAAATGACCAGAATTATCTGGGAGTACATCAAAAAACAATTAATTTTGCCCTATCTTGATATAGACATCAAATATTTTGATCTTGGAGTAATTAAAAGAGATGAGACAAATGATCAAATCACCATAGATGCTGCTGAGGCAGTGAAAAAATATGGTGTAGGAATAAAATGCGCAACAATTACTCCTGATGAAAATCGAGTAGAGGAATTCAAATTAAAACAAATGTGGCGTTCTCCGAATGGAACAATAAGAAATATACTGGGAGGAACAATATTTAGACAGCCAATTATATGCAAAAATGTTCCAAGAATAATCACAAACTGGAATCATCCAATTGTAGTTGCTAGACATGCCTTTGGTGATCAATATAGAGCGACTGACACATTAATTAATAAACCAGGAACTCTTAAAATGGTTTTTAAACCTAAAGATGGATCTGAAGGATTTACAAAAGATGTATATGAATTTGAAAAACCTGGTGTAGCCCTATCAATGTATAATTTAGATAATTCAATTAAAGACTTTGCTAGAGCTTGTTTTAATTATGGACTTAACCTTGGTTGGCCAGTTTACCTTTCTACTAAAAATACTATTTTAAAAGTCTACGATGGAAGATTTAAAGATTTATTTCAGGATGTATTTGATACTGAATTTAAAAATAAGTTTAAAGAAAAAGACATAGTTTATGAGCATAGATTAATCGATGATATGGTGGCCTCAGCTTTAAAATGGGAGGGTAATTTTATTTGGGCTTGTAAAAATTATGATGGAGATGTTCAATCAGATTCAGTTGCTCAAGGATTTGGATCACTAGGTTTAATGACAAGTGTGTTAATGACCCCAGATGGTAAAACAGTAGAAGCTGAGGCTGCACATGGAACTGTTACAAGACATTATAGAAATCATCAGAAAGGTATAGAAACTTCAACTAATCCTATTGCATCAATCTTTGCTTGGACAAGAGGTTTAAGTTTTAGAGGAGAATTTGATGGTAATAATGAATTAATAAATTTTGCTAAAAAATTAGAAGAAACGTGTATCAAAACTGTAGAAAGTGGTGAAATGACAAAAGATCTAGCAATATTAATTAAAAAAAATCAGAAATGGTTAAACACTCAAGATTTTTTAAGCGCAATAAAAAACAATTTTCAAATTAACTAATAGAATTTAATTTATCTTCTACGTATTTTAAACTTTCATTAATTTTACTAAGATCTGATCCCCCTCCTTGAGCAAGATCTTTTCTACCACCCCCACCCTTGCCACCTAAAATAATCGAAATTTCTCTTATTTCTTTTGAAGCATCAAATAGATCTGTAATATCTTCAGTAACTCCTAGCACTATAGATAGTTTGTTATTATTATTTGAAATTATTAACGAAACACTATTTTTGTTATATTGTTTTTTTTGCTCATCAATAAATGTTTTCAAAGATTTATTAGGGTAGTCTTCAGCAATCAAGTATATAAAATTTAATTCTTTGATTTTTTTTACAACAATATTATCAATATTTTTTGATATAGACATATTTTGTTTTAATTTTTCGTATATATGAATTAATTCTTTAATTAACAAACCTTTGTCTTCAAATTGATTTTTAAAATTATAATCAGCATTAATAATTTTAATTTTATTCTTTAAATCTTCAATTTGATTATCTTGGTTTTTATTTTTTTCTAATAAATTTCTTTCTATTTCTTTAAAATATTTATTCACTGCAACATTAGATACAGCTTCTATTCTTCTTATTCCAGACGCAACACTAGATTGATTAGTTATTTTAAATTTACTTATTTCCCCTAATTTAACAACATGAGTTCCTCCGCATAATTCTTTTGAAAAGAATGATTCATTTTCTTGACCCATTGTTACTACTCTTACTTCATCACTATATTTTTCTCCAAACAATGCCGTCGCACCTTCTTCAATAGCTTTTTTTTGATCTACAATTTTAATTTCAACAATTCCATTTTTTTGAATTTGATCATTTACAATTTCTTCAATATTCGTGAGTTGATCTTTTTCAATTGGATTATTGTGATTAAAATCAAATCTAAGTTTTTCAGAATTTACAAGTGAGCCCTTCTGCGTGACATGCTTGCCCAGTATTTTTCTTAGAGCAGCGTGTAATAAATGAGTTGAAGAATGATTATATTTAATAAAATCTCTATTCACTTTATTAATGTTTGCTTTAATGGTATCTTCAACTTCGCATTCACCACTAATTACTTTACCTTTGTGAAGAAAATAGTTTCCAAATATTTTTGTAGTATTCATAACTTCAAACTTAAAGTTATCATTTGCAAAAAAACCCTGATCTCCCACCTGACCACCACTTTCTCCATAAAAAGGTGTTTGATTTAATATTATAATTGCTTCTTGATCTTTTTTAATTTTATCTACTGACTTACTTTCTGATATGATTGAAATTATTTTACAATCAGCTTCCATATCAGAATATCCTAAAAATTCTGTTGGCTCTATTTTAGAAGTTATTTCAAACCAAATGCTTTCATCCTCGATATCTCCTGTACCTTTCCAACTTTGTCTCGCTTTTTCCTTTTGATATAACATTTTTTGTTCAAATGTATTTATATCGACTTCAATATTTTTACTTTTCAAATAATCTTGTGTTAAATCTAATGGAAATCCATAGGTGTCGTATAATTTAAATGCCACTTCTCCATTAAATATATTTGTTGAGTTAGAAATTTCCTCATCTAAAATTTTTATTCCTTTTTCAACAGTTTCCTTAAATTTAGTTTCTTCATTCATTAATGTATTAGTGATCAGATCTTTTGCTCTATCTAATTCAGGATATGAATTTTTAATTCCATCTAAAAAAATAGGGAATAGCTTATGAAAAACAGGCTCTTTATTACCTAAAGAATGAGCGTGTCGCATTCCCCTTCTCATTATTCTTCGTAAGACATATCCTCTACCTTCATTTGAAGGCATAACTCCATCTGCAATTAAAAAAGAGGAGGATTTTAAGTGATCTGCAATTACTCTATGACTAGGATTTGTTATTGAACTTTCATCGCCACATAGTTTCGTTGATTCGTTTATAATCGGTTGAAATAAATCTGTTGAATAATTATCGTTAGAACCATCTAAAAGAGCTGTCATTCTTTCTAATCCCATTCCAGTATCAATGGAGGGTTTTGGTAGATTTATTCTCTCAGATTTAGATATCTGCTCATATTGCATAAATACCAAATTCCATATTTCTATAAATCTATCACCATCTTCGTTTGGAGAACCTGGAGGGCCTCCTTCGTATTTATCACCATGATCATAAAATATTTCAGAACATGGACCGCAAGGACCAGTTTCACCCATTGACCAAAAATTATCAGATGTACTAATTTTAATAATTTTATTTTCAGATAATCCAGCTATTTTTTTCCATAAATCAAAAGCTTCCTGATCATCAGAATAAACAGTTACTAATAGTCTATCTTTATTTATTGAATATTCTTTGGTAATCAGATTCCAAGCTAGTTCTATGGCTAACTCTTTAAAATAATCTCCAAAAGAGAAATTACCTAACATTTCAAAAAAAGTATGATGTCTTGTCGTGTATCCTACATTTTCTAAATCATTGTGCTTACCGCCTGCTCTTACACATTTTTGAGCAGTAGTCGCTCTGTTGTAATCTCTTAACTCTTTACCTGTAAAAATGTTTTTAAATTGTACCATTCCAGAGTTAGCAAACATTAGAGTAGGATCATTATCTGGTACTAGAGAACTAGAATGGATAACCTCATGTCCATTTTTTTTAAAATAATTGAGAAATGTTGACCTAATCTGATTTGAATTCATGAAAAGGTATTATAACTTGAAAACTCTAATGTCTAAATAAAAAAAGCGCCTATTTTGAAATAGGCGCAAAACAAAAATAATGTTTACTATTCTTTTATTTCTTCAACTTCTTTAGCTTCTTTTTCTTTTTCTTTATTCTCTACTTTTCCTTCCATCATAGCTTTTTCAACTATTCCAGCATTTTGTAGAATTTGATTTTCAATTTCTTTAGCTATAGTAGGATTATCGTTAAGAAAATTTTTAACGTTTTCTCTACCTTGTCCTATTTTAGTATTTTTGTATGCAAACCATGATCCTGATTTATCAATAATTTCCGCTTTGACACCTAAATCAACTAATTCACCTAGTTTAGATATCCCCTCTCCGTACATTATATCAAATTCAACAACTTTGAATGGAGGAGCGACTTTATTTTTAACTATCTTTACTCTAGTTTGATTTCCGATGATTTCATCTTTATCTTTAATTGCGCCAATTCTTCTAATATCCATTCTTACAGAAGAATAAAATTTTAAAGCATTACCGCCTGTAGTTGTCTCAGGACTACCAAACATAACTCCAATTTTCATTCTAAGTTGATTTATGAATACAACTAGAGTGTTTGATTGGGAGATAGAACTTGTAAGTTTTCTTAAGGCCTGACTCATCAATCTTGCTTGCAAACCAGGTAATGAATCTCCCATATCACCTTCTAGTTCAGCTCTTGGTACAAGTGCCGCAACTGAGTCAATAATTAGTACATCAATACCTCCAGATTTAATTAAAGAATCAGCAATTTCTAAACCTTGTTCCCCTGTATCAGGCTGAGAGATTAATAATTCTTCTAAATTTACACCTAGTTTCTTTGCATATGCTGGATCTAGAGCATGCTCTGCATCAATAAATGCACAATTACCACCTTGTTTTTGTGACTCTGCAACAATATGAGTGGCTAAAGTAGTTTTACCAGAACTCTCTGGCCCATAAATCTCAATAATTCTTCCTTTTGGAACTCCTCCTATACCGAGAGCTATATCAAGACCTAATGAACCAGTAGATATTGCTTCAATATCTACGTTTGTTTTAGAACCCAATTTCATTATTGAGCCTTTTCCATAATTTTTCTCTATTAGGCTTACAGCGGCTTCTAGAGATTTATTTCTATTTTCTTTATCCATTGAATTTTCGTTATTTACTACTTTTAATTTAGCTTGAGACATTACATTTCTCCATTAATTTCCTATGTTTTTATTAAGATTCTTGCAAATCTTGTTTACTTGTACACGTTTTGTTCTATTTTTAAAAGTTCTATTTTTGTTCTTTTATGAAAATTTTATTAACATATTGAAAAATATGAATTATTTATAATTAATAAAATTTCAATATTGCTTGAATAAATAAAATCTTTTGATAAGTCAGCAAAGTTTTAAAAATTATGACCAAATTGCCTAAAAATTATAAACCAACTCAGAAAGAAAAATTCATGAATGCCAAAATGAAAGAATATTTTAGGCAAAAATTAGTAAATTGGAAAAAAGATTTACTCAAAGAGTCGTCTCAAACTTTAAATAATCTTCAGAATGAGAATGAAGCAAAACCCGATATAACTGATAGAGCATCTGAAGAAATAGATAGATCATTCGAACTTAGAACAAGAGATAGAGAAAGAAAACTAATTAATAAAATTGATGCTGCTCTTCAAAGAATTGAAGACGGGTCATATGGGTATTGTGATGAAACAGGTGATCCAATAAGTATCAAAAGATTAGAAGCAAGACCAGTTGCAACATTGAGTTTAGAAGCTCAAGAAATGCATGAAAAAGCAGAAAAAAGAATAAGCTAATTTTATTTTAAATGTCAGATTTTTATGTAGGTGATCTTACACCAGGTACTTTTGTTATAAATGTCAGTAAAGAAAAAGAATGGGGAATTGGTCAAGTTCAATCATGTATTAACAATATCGTTACAATAAATTTTGAAAATGTTGGAAAAAAAACTATTAACCCTAAAGAAGTTGAATTAAAAATAATTAATATAAATGCAACTAATTGATCAATATTTAAGAAAAGTAAACTACCTAAGAGTATCTGTTACTGATAGATGTGATTTGAGATGTGTTTATTGTATGAAAGAAAAGATGCAATTTCTTCCGCGAAAAGACATACTGACTTTAGAAGAAATTGAAAGATTGTGTGACAATTTTATAGAACTTGGAGTTGAAAAAATTAGATTAACAGGGGGTGAACCTTTGGTAAGAAATGATATTATAAAATTAATTGAAAAACTTAATAATAAAAAAGAGAAAACAAATCTGAAAGAGATTACACTCACAACTAATGGAACACTATTAAAAAAATATGCAAAACAACTAAAGCTAAATGGCATTAATAGGATTAATGTTTCTCTAGATACAATTAATCCTGAAAAATATAATAAAATAACAAGATTTGGAAATATTGAAAAAGTTTTTGATGGAATTAATGAAGCACTTGATTCCAATATAAAAATAAAAATTAATACTGTAGTAATAAAAGATTTTAATGAAAATGAAATTGAAGAATTAATTAATTGGACTAGTAATAAAAAAATTGATCTTACATTTATTGAAGTAATGCCAATGGAAGAAACTGATATATCTAGAGAGTATCAGTTTATATCACTATCTGACACTTTTGAAAAACTAGATAAAATATATAAATTTTCTAAAATTGATTACAGTACTGGAGGTCCAGCTAGATTTTATACTAGTGATTTGGTTTCTAATAAAATTGGGTTTATAAGTCCTTTAACAAATAATTTTTGTGCCTCTTGCAATAGGGTAAGAATATCAAGTACTGGTAAACTTTTTATGTGCCTTGGTCAGAATGACTTTGTTGATTTTATAGATATAATGAGAAAAGATTATAGTGATGATTATATAAAAGAAAAAATTAAATTTGCTCTTAATATTAAACCAAAACAACATGATTTTATGATTGGAGCAAAGATTAATAAATATATGAAAAGACACATGAACGTAACAGGTGGATAATGAAATTTCATTTTTTATCATCAAACAATCCTGAAGCTAAAAATACAGAAAAAAAACTAACAGAATTATTTGGGCAAAATTCTGTTGAAGATTCCGACTACATTATTCCAATTGGTGGGGATGGATTGCTATTAAAATCACTGCATAATTTTAATAAACTAAACAAACCATTTTTTGGAATAAACTTTGGCTCAATTGGTTTTTTAATGAATAATCTTAGTAATGAAAATTTAAATGATATGATTGTTAATGCTAAAAAATCTACTTTTAAACCATTAAAAATGACTGCAGAAAGTGTTAATAGTGAGATCTTTGAGGCATATGCTTATAATGAAGTTTCTCTTATGAGGCAGACTCATTTGGCATCAAAAATTAAAATCAAAATAAATGAGAAAGTAAAAATGGAAGAGTTGATATGTGATGGCGTTTTGTTATCTACATCAGCTGGAAGTACAGCTTATAATCTATCCGCGCACGGTAGCATTCTACCTTTAGACTCAAATATACTTGCATTAACTCCAATCAGTGCCTTTAGACCAAGGAGATGGAGAGGTGCTCTGTTATCTGAAATTAGTAAAATTGATTTTGAGGTATTAAATAACGATGAACGCTCATCTAGCGTAACAGCAGACAATGTTGAATTTAGAGATATTAGTAAAGTGAATATTGTTTCTTCAGAAGAAAATAAATGCACTGTATTGTTCGATAGTAAGCACTCAATTGAGGATAAAATTTTAAATGAGCAATTTAATTATTAAGATCAAACTTTTTTAAAAATACAAATCTTGTTGCCGTCTAAATCTCTTAAATATGCATAATAATCTTTACCATGTCTGGGTCCAGGTACCCCTTCGTCTTTTGCTCCAAGACTAATTCCAATTTTAAAAAATTCATTAACAGTTTTTTTTGAGTTAGCTTTAAAAGTAATCATTGTACCATTTCCTATAGTTGCCTTTTTTTTGTTATGAGGTTTAATCAAGTATAGTTCTATTTTTTTAGGATTTTCTTTTTTAGCATAACCAAAATAACGATTATGAGATAATACTTTTTTAATTTTTAGAGGTT
This sequence comes from uncultured Alphaproteobacteria bacterium, assembly GCA_902514875.1. Lineage (GTDB taxonomy): Bacteria > Pseudomonadota > Alphaproteobacteria > HIMB59 > CACPNW01. The sequence continues at coordinate 17,224 of CABXSY010000013.1, forward strand.
TTAAAATTTTACTATAAAATACTGACGATTTTTTTAAATTATTTGTTCCAATAGTAATAAAAGCAAACATAATTCAGATATTGGTAGCCTCGGCCGGACTTGAACCGGCACTCCCAAAAGGGCAAGGATTTTCATACCACCACAGTTTTCACTGCCACCCTATTAAGGTGTTTGTAGTCTGGACTTTATCTTCACCTATACGGTGCTCCCTGTTAAGTCTCTACACCTTCCTTTTACAAGGCTTGGCTCGGTATTAGCAGTTAAGCCTCCACCGAATTTAAGGAGTTCTACTCACGGTCTTTCGACTATGGCACTCAAATTTCTTTAAGTCCTTTGTGTCTACCATTCCACCACGAGGCCACTTAAAGTCGTTATATACAAAAATGTATCAATAAAAAACAAATTGTTTCCTTAATTTTTAAGAATATTTATATTTTTCTGTGTCGCAATATTTAAAAAGAAAGTGATACAAGGGCTATCAATATTCTAAAAAACGAATCTAGAGGAAAGTTAAATTTTTAATTATTTAGTAATGCGAGGGTTACTTAGTCGGCTAGTCTTTTAAGTCCTTTGTGTCTACCATTCCACCACGAGGCCTATTTCTGGACTAATATCAAACTATAGAACTTTTTCCACCATTTAATTCAATCATCTTAGTTATATCATCAACTATTGGTTGAATAGATTTCATCTCCCATGATGATACAACTATGTTAACACCGCCTGTTTTAGCAGCAAGATTAAAATATGGGTAACTACCGATTGATGCATTTGTATAATTGTTTTGAATATTTTTTAAATTTTTTGCAATTTTACTTTCGTATAAATTAGTATTAATTGTTGTAACAAGTTTTGGATTACCTTTTTTAATTTTTTTCATTAATTCCTCAAACATAACTTGCATTATTTCTGGCACACCGGGTAAAACATAGATATTTTTAACAATAAATCCTGGTGCAGCGGTCATTGGATTTAAAATAAGCTCTGAACCAAATGGCATTTTGGCCATCCTTTGCCTGCTTTCATTAAATTCACCTTTTGGATAATAATTTTCAAGAATCTCAAAAGCCATTTTATTTGTTTCATATTGTAAATTAAAGGCTGCAGATATACTTTCTGAAGTAATATCATCATGAGTTGGTCCAATTCCTCCAGTTGTAAAAACATAAGAGTATTTTGAGCTATATTTTAAAACATTTTCTTTTATTGTTTTTTTATCATCCTGAATAACAATAACTTCTTCCAACTTTATACCAGCTTCTAATAATTTTTTTGCAATATAATTTGAGTTTGTATCTTGAGTTCTACCAGAAAGTATTTCATCGCCAATAACAATAACACCTGCAGTAAAAGAACTCATATGATTAATTGATATTTTCTATATATTATTTATTAATCGTAAGTAATTATTTTTTAAATGAGAAACAACAATATCCCAATACATACGAAAAAAGATTTTGAAGGCATGAGGGAAGCTGGTTCTTTAGCTGCTGATGTTCTGGATTCCTTAAATGAAAAGATTGTTCCGGGTATAAGTACTCAAGAAATAAATGACATATGTCATGATCAAATAATTCAAAATAAAGCAATACCAGCTCCCTTAAATTACAAAGGTTTTCCAAAATCAGTTTGTACATCAGTTAATCATGTTGTTTGTCATGGAATTCCTTCTGAAAGAAAAATTCTATCTGATGGAGATATAGTAAATGTAGATGTAACAGTTATTCTAAATGGTTGGTATGGAGATAGTTCAAGAATGTTTGTTGCAGGCAAGACAAATAAAAAAAATTATGAATTTTTGAAAATAACTTATGAATCTTTATTAATTGGTATTAGTGAAGCTAAGCCTGGAAAGCATATTGGCGATATTGGAAATAAAATTCAGAAACTTGCAGAAGGAAAAGGTTATTCTGTAGTAAGAGATTTTTGTGGGCATGGAATTGGAAAAGAATTTCATACTCCACCCAGCGTTTTACACTTTGGGGAACCAGGTGAAGGGCCAATGTTAGAGCCTGGAATGTTTTTAACAATTGAACCAATGATAAATTTAGGTGGATGGCAAACAAAAATACTCAATGATGGATGGACAGCTGTAACAAAAGATAAATCTTTATCTGCTCAATTCGAGCATACAATTGGAATAACTGAAGAAGGAAATGAAATCTTTACATTATCTAAAAATAATACAGCTTTTCCAATAAAGGATGTATAAGTAGATTAAATGATACCTAGATATAATAGGCCGAATATTGAAAAAATTTGGTCATTAGAAAATAAATTTACAATTTGGACAGAGATTGAATGTTTAATTGCAGAAAAACAAGCAATGCTGGGAGTTATTCCTAAAAAAGCTGCAAAAGAAATAAGAAAAAAAGCAAAATTTAATGTTAAAGAAATAGAAAAAATTGAAAAAGACACAAAACATGATGTTGTTGCTTATATTAATAATGTTAGCAAATATATTGGTGACTCATCAAAGTATTTTCATTTTGGTGTAACATCAAGTGATATTATTGATACTTCATTTTCTGTACAACTCAAGCAAACCTCTGAAATAATAAGAAAAAGTTTAGTAGATTGTATTCTAAGTTTAAAAATCAAATCTAAAAAATATAAAGACACGTTAATGATTGGAAGAAGTCATGGAATACATGCTGAACCTATTACTTTTGGTTTAAAATTATCTTCCTTTTATTTTGAGTTTAAAAGAAATTTAGCAAGACTTGATCAGGCGATCAACGAAATATCTGTTTGTGCTATTTCTGGACCTGTTGGAACTTTTAATTCTATAGACCCACGAGTTCAAGATTATGTAGCAAGAAAACTTAAACTAAATTCTGAAGATGTATCAACTCAAATAATTCCAAGAGATAGGCATGCATATTTTTTCTCAGTTTTAGGAATATTAGCATCTTCTATTGAGAGATTTGCTGTGGAAATTCGAAATTTACAAAAAACAGAGGTATTAGAAGTTGAAGAAAGCTTTTCTTCTAATCAAAAAGGTTCTTCTGCAATGCCTCACAAGCGTAATCCTGTGCTAAGTGAGAACTTAACAGGTATATCAAGGTATATTAGAAGTGGCGTAATGCCCTCTCTAGAAAATGTCGTACTCTGGCACGAGAGAGATATTAGTCATTCTAGTGTTGAGAGAATAATGACACCAGATATTACAATTGCAGCTGATTTTGCACTTTATCGGTTAAATGGTGTAATAAAAAATTTAAAAGTTTATCCAAAAAATATGTTCAAAAACTTGAATATGCTTGGAGGTTTACATAAAACTCACAATATTATGTTAAAATTGATTGAAAAAGGATTAAAAAGACAACAAGCTTATAAAATTGTACAAGAAAGTGCCATGGAAACATGGAATAATAATAAGAATTTTGTCCAAGTTTTACAAAAAAATAAAGAATTAAACAAAAAATTAAATTTAAAAGAAATCGAAAAAATCATTAAAGATGATAACAATCTAAAGAAAATAGATTGGATTTTTAAAAATAAAATTAAATAGTCTTTATTTTTTTTAATATCTGAACTATTTTATAAATATGCCAATGACCTTAGAACAAATTGAACAATTTATCAAAGAAGCTATACCTGATGCAACTGTTGAAATTGAAGATCTTAAAGGAGATGGTGATCATTACAGCGCTACAGTGATATCAAAATCTTTTTCTGGGAAAACAAGAGTGGAACAACATAAGATGGTTTATGATGCTTTTAATGGTAAAATGGGAAGTGATTTGCACGCACTTAAGTTAAAAACTTTATCGGAGTAAAAATGAAAAATAATGACCATGTATCTCAAAATATAGAAAATGAAATTAATTCTAATGAAGTAATGCTCTTCATGAAAGGGACGCCAGTATTTCCCCAATGTGGCTTTTCTGCACGTGTTGTAGATATATTAACAAAAATAGGTGTTAAATTTGGAAGTGTAAATGTTTTAGAGAGTGATGAAATGAGAGAAGGTATTAAAAAATATTCTAATTGGCCGACTATACCTCAACTCTATGTTAAAAAAGATTTTATAGGCGGCTGTGATATCGTTACCGAAATGTTTGAAAGTGGCGAACTATTAGAATTATTAAATACAAATGGAATAGACGTAAACCCATCATAGATTGTTAAATAATAGTTATTCAAAAGGTGTAATATTTTCCTGTATTGCAGCAATTTTTTGGGGACTTCCTCAGCCACTTTTTTTTAATGAATTAAACCACGTAAAGACTATTGAAGTAGTAGCTCATAGAGGCTTCTGGTCATTTATTTTTCTATTTTTATTATTAATTTTAGTTTCAAAGATAAGTGAATTTATTGAAATATTTAAATCTAGAAAAAAAATTTTTATTTTAACAATTACAGCTTTTCTTATTACAGGTAACTGGGCAGGTTTTATTTATTCTGTAGGACAAGAAAGAGTGCAGGATGCATCAATGGGTTATTTTATTACCCCAATGATTAGTATTGTTCTTGGTTATTTCTTTTTAAATGAGAAAATAACTAAACCTAAATTTATATCTGTTTGTCTTATGTTTTCAGGAATATTATTATTATTTATTAACTTAAATCAATTTCCATTACTAATAATTTGGATTGGAACCTCATGGGCAATATATGGATTATTAAGAAAACAAGTTAATGTCAATCCTTCAATTGGTTTACTTTATGAGACTTTCATAATATCTTTAATATCTATCCCATATTTAGTTTATTTATTTTTACAAAATGAAAATAGTATCTTTAGTATTGATGTGAAAACATCATTATTTTTAATTTTAACAGGGGCTGTTACAATTTTTCCATTATTTTTTTTTAATTTAGGTTTAAAATTTATTCAGCTAGGTCTTGCTGGAGTTTTATTTTATCTTGCACCAACATTTCATTTTATAACTTCAGTATTTATTCTTAATGAAGAAATTTTACAAATTAAGTTAATATCTTTTATGATTATTTGGATAGCAATAATAATCTATATTTATGATAGCTATAAAAAAGAAATTATCTTGAATAATACTCAATAACTAAATTTGGTTCCATTGTTACAGGATAAGGAACATCATGGATTAGAGGTGCTCTTAAAAAACGACCTTTCAACTCTTTTACATCCACTTCTAGGTATTCTGGAATTTCTCTTTCTTGAGAACTAACTGATTCTACAACTAAGTTAATTTCTTTACTTTTATCTCTTATTGAGATTTCATCTCCATCACTAACACTGTAAGATGGTATATTAACTCTTTTTCCATTAACTTTCACATGACCATGATTAACTAATTGTCTGGCAGAAAAAATTGTGGGAACAAATTTCATTCTATAGACTGTTGCATCTAGTCTTCTTTCTAAAAGTTCAATTAAAATCTGACTAGTATCGCCTTTAATATTAGAGGCTTTTTTAAATATATTTCTAAATTGTCTTTCAGTTAAATCACCATAGTAAAACTTAAGTTTTTGCTTAGCAAATAACTGATTACCATAGTCTGAAAGTTTTCTTCTTTGCCCTTGAGCGCCATGCTGACCGGGCTTTGAGTTTCTTCTATTAAAAGGGCTTTTAGGCCTACCCCATAAGTTAACACCTAACCTTCTATCAATTTTATATTTAGCGTTATGTCTTTTTGTCATTATTATGACGGGTATATAGTGATTTAAAGTATTATGTCAAATTTAATATACTCAATTTTTGGCTTATTTATTAAGTTTTTTAGTAATTCCCCATAAAGTCTGCAATTCTTTCTTTGTGAGAGGGATTTTTGTGAAAATACTAAAAATATTATTTTTCATACTTTCTTTTTTTTCACTTGGAGTAAAAAAATTTTTATTTTCAAGTTTCTCAATTACATAATTTAAGAATTTAGATAATTGATATTTACTAATATTATCTTTTTCAATTGAAGTTGAATTAGTAATTTTAAAATTATTCAACTCAAATAATTTATGACTTACAATAGTAACTGCATGGGAAAGATTTAATGAATTACTTTTACTACTTGTCTCTATGGTAAAAATAATATCAGATAATCTCAAATCCTCATTAGAAAGTCCTGAATTTTCAGGACCAAAAAGTATTGCAGTTTTTTTATTAACTATAATTTTTCTTTTAATAAATTTGAAATCGTTTGTAGAATTTTTTTCCAAATATCTTCTTCTATTTGTAGTAGCTACAACATATGAAAAATTAGAAAGTGCATCTTCTAATTCATTATAAACTTTAATATTCTTAATAATTTTGGTTGCTTTTTTTGCTGCATTTATAGATTTACTATTTAACCAATTATCTCTAGGTGAGATAACAATTAGATCTTTTAGTCCAAAGTTGTGCATTACACGAGCAACCATTCCAATATTTTCAGGAAGTTGTGGTCTAACTAAAATTATACTTGGATTTTTTGGAGTCAATTTTTATTCTTTAAATCATTAAATAACTTAAAAGTAATACTATCAAAAATAGCACTATATGATGCATCAATAATATTTGGAGATACACCAATGGTTGTCCAGTGTGTATTGGTAGAATCAGAGGATTCAATTAAAACTCTTGTGATAGCACCAGTACCTTTTTCTGATGAAAGTATCATAACTTTGTAATCAGTTAACTTTAAATCTTTGAGATCAGGATAATAATCAATTAGAGCTTTTCTTAATGCACTATCAATAGCATTTACTGGACCATTTCCAGTACCCACCGTCATCATATTTGAATCTTTTACTTTTAAAAATACTGTAGCTTCTGCTTCTGTTACAATTTCACCTTTTGCATTCCATCTTCTTTCATCTGTAACTCTAAATTTTTCTAAATTATAAAAATCCTCAAAATGACCAAGTTGACGCCTTACCAATAATTCAAAACTAGCTAAAGCAGTGTCAAAGGAATACCCTTCTGATTCTTTTTCCTTAATAATCTCTAAGATATTGTTGATTTCATTTTTTGGCATATCAATATTAATCTTATTTAACTGATTTAGTATATTAGATCTTCCAGCTTGATTAGAAATTACCACGTTTCTAGAATTTCCAACTATTTCTGGCTCAATATGTTCATAAGTTGAAGAATTTTTTTCTATTGCAGACGCATGCAATCCACCTTTGTGAGAGAAAGCATGATCTCCAACATAAGGAGCATTTTTTCTTAAAGGCATATTGAGAATTTCGTTTAATGTTCTAGAAATATGTATTAAATTTTTTAATTTATCTTTTGAAATATTAGTTTTATATTTTGTTTTTAAAACCAAAGATGGAATTAAAGAAATTAAATTAGTATTACCACATCTTTCTCCTAAACCGTTAATTGTTCCCTGTATCTGTCTTGCTCCTGCATTAATTGCTGCTAATGCATTTGCAACTGCATTATCTGTATCATTGTGAGCATGTATACCAACATTTTGACCTGGTATAACTTTGACTACTTCTGAAACAATATTGTAAATTTCATCTGGAAGGGTTCCACCATTTGTATCACAAAGAACAACCCATCTTGCACCAGCGTCATACGCTGCTTTAATACAACTCAATGCAAACTGTTTATTTTCTTTAAAACCATCAAAAAAATGTTCCGCATCAAAAATTGGCTCTTTGTTTTTATTTTTTATTGAAAGAATACTATCACTTATCATTTTTAAATTTTCATCTTCTGATATTTCTAAAGCATTTTTTACATGAAATGATGATGATTTACCTACAATACAAACACAACTTGCGCTTGAATTGATAAGTGCATTTAATCCTGGATCGTTATCAGCACTTCTGCCTGGTCTTCTTGTCATACCAAAAGCAGTTAATTTACTTTTTGAAAATTTTGTATTTCTTGAAAAAAAATCATTATCGGTAGGATTTGCTCCTGGCCATCCACCTTCAATATAGTCTATTCCTAAATCATCAAGATGTTGGGATATATTCATTTTATCACTAACAGAAAAATTAACTCCTGTTGTTTGCTGACCATCTCTAAGTGTGGTATCGAATAAATAAACTTTGTCTTCCATAATTACTAGATCGCTAATAGAGTATAAATTAAAATTTACTAGATTTTTCCAAGTTTTTGCAAAATTCCGTTTCTATCAAATAATGGTAGTAGATATTTTAATTCGGGTCCATGAGATTTCCCTGTCAAAATTAACCTCAAAGGCATAAATAAATCTTTTCCTTTTAGTCCAGTTTTTTTGTTAATTTTTGATGTCCAATGATCCCATGTTGTTTCATCAAAGGGATCTTCAGGTAATTCATCAATTGCCAAACTAATAAAGTTATCATCAATATTTAAATCTTTAGCATTATTTATTTTTGTAATTACTTCTTCCCATTCTTTAGCTTGTTTAATAAATGAAATATTATTTTTAATAAAACGCCAAAAATTCTCTTTTTGAAAGTTAGATTTTATATTTTTTAACTTATGATTAATCTCATTATAACTAAATAATTTAATGGTATTTTCATTAAGATTTCTTAAGGCTTCAATTGAAAATTTTGCAGAAGATTTAGATAAGCTTTGAATATCAAATTTTTTTACTATTTCATTTAAATCTTTGATTGGATCGATATTACTACTCGAACCGATAAAAAGAAAATAATTAAGTAATGTAATGTTTTCGTATCCTTCGTCTCTAAAATTTTCAATTGAAAGACTTCCAAGCCTTTTGCTAAAACCCTTACCAGTTTCATCAACTAAGAATGGATGATGAGCAAAAGATGGAATTAAAGTTTCAAGAGCCTTAAAAATTTGAATATGATAGGCAGTATTAACTATGTGATCTTCCCCCCTAATAATATGTGTGATATTTTCTTCAATATCATCAATGACTGAGGGTAAATGGTATAACAATGTTCCATCAGCTCTAATTAAAACAGGATCACTCAAATTTTTAGCATCAAATGAAACATTCCCTTTAATAATATCTTTCCAACTAATATTTTCATGATCTAATTTGAATCTCCAATGGGGTTGGATTCCAGATTCTATTTTTTTTTCTACTTCTTCATCACTTAGATTTAATGATGATCTATCATAAATAGGTGGTTTTCCAGATGATAACAAAGATTTTTTCTTTAAAGCTAATTCCTCTTCTGTTTCAAAACATGGATAAAGTCTTTTCTTTTGTTTTAGAATTTGGATTTTCTCATTGTAAATATGTTGTCTAGAGGACTGATTAAAAGTGTAACTCCAATTTAATCCAAGCCATGTAAGATCATCTTTGATACTTGTCTCAAATTCTTTAGAACTCCTATTGGCATCAGTATCATCAATTCTTAATACAAACTCACCTTGATTTTTTTTACAAAAAACCCAATTTAAAATTGCTGATCTAGCATTACCAATATGTATTTTTCCTGTAGGGCTGGGAGCAAACCTACACTTCATATTATTCTTTAGGAATTTCGCAAACAGGAATTGGCTTCATCTTATGAAGATTTGGCTTTCTAATTTCTTCGTATCTATTGTAGTATTCACTAGACTTATTTTCCATTGCTTCTTCTAATTGCTTATATGAAAGTCCAAGCTGACTTTCATCATTTCTACTGTCATCCCATAAACCATCTGTTGGCGCTGCGCTAATAATATCTTTTATAACCCCAATTTCTTCAGCTAATTCCCATACCTCAGTTTTAGTACAATCTGCTATTGGCGATATGTCTACGCCTCCATCACCATATTTTGTATAAAATCCAACACCAAAATCTTCAACTTTATTTCCAGTACCAACAACTATACCATTATTACTTTGAGCTATTTGGTATAAAGTTACCATTCTCAGTCTAGATCTTGAATTTGCAAAAGCTAACTCACTATCAAAATTTTGCATCGTATTTTGAAAAGTTTTAAAAACATTATCTAACTCAACTATTTTTGTTTCTACATTTGGGTAATTTTGTTCTAAAAACTCTAAATGTCTTAAACTTAAATCATGTTGTGATGAATTTTGCTTAATAGGCATTGAAACAGCAATAGTTTTTAAACCAGTACGAGCACATAAGGTGCTAGTAAGAGCTGAGTCAACTCCTCCTGACACTCCAATTACTAGGGTAGTTGGATTTTTATTTATAGATACAGCATAGTCTTTAATCCATTTAGATATAAATGAAATTTTATCTTTTAAATTCATAAGTAGTATATAAATATAAATTTATAAATTTGAAGATTGCTTTGAGAGCAATTTTTCTTCTTTTAAAAAATCTGATAATAAAAAAGCCAATTCAAGAGACTGCGAGGCATTTAGTCTCGGATCACAATATGTATGATATCTATTTTTTAGATCTTCATCAGTTATTTCTTGAAGACCTCCCATACATTCTGTAACATCTTGACCAGTCATTTCTAAATGGACGCCACCAGGATACGTCCCTTCACTTCTGTGAATTTGAAAAAATTGCTGAATTTCAGAAATTATATCTTTTAATGGCCTAGTTTTAAAACCTGTGTTAGATTTTATAGTATTTCCATGCATGGGATCACAAGTCCAAACAACATTTTTACCAGCTGAATTAACTACCCTAATTATTTTTGGAAGTATTCCGCTAACTTTTTCATGACCCATTCTACATATCAGCGTTATTTTTCCAGCTTCATTATTTGGATTCAACACATCTAAAATCTTTAATAATTCTTCTGTTTTTGTGCTTGGGCCCACTTTAATACCTATAGGGTTCTCAATACCTCTTAAAAATTCAATATGTGCTCCATCCAGTTGTCGTGTTCTGTCACCTACCCATAACATGTGAGCTGAAACATCGTACCATTTACCTGAAGTACTATCTATTCTTGTTAATGCTTCCTCATATTGAAGAAGTAAAGCTTCATGACTTGTAAAGAAGTCAGTTTCATTTAATTGTCTTACGCTGTTTCCATTTATTCCACATGCCTCCATAAAAGATAAGCACTCGTCAATTCTAGAAGATATCTCTCTAAATTTAGCAGCATTCTCACCTTTAACAAAATTTAGGTTCCACTGATGTATTTTATTTAAATTGGCAAAACCGCCTTGAGAAAAAGCTCTTAATAAATTAAGTGTTGATGCGGACTGATTGTAGGCTTGAATTAATCTATCTGGATTAGGATCTCTTTCTTTTTGATTGAAGTCGATCCCATTAATTATATCGCCTTTATAAGACTCAAGTTCTAAATCATTAATAACTTCTGTTGCAGATGATCTTGGCTTTGCAAACTGTCCGGCAATTCTTCCTACTTTAACAATTGGACAAGAAGCGCCAAACGTCAAAACAACAGCCATTTGTAGAATAACTTTAAATGTATCTCTAATATTATCTGGATGAAAATCTGCAAAACTTTCTGCACAATCTCCACCTTGTAATAAAAAGGCATTTCCGTTTGCAACTTCACCAAGTTTCTTTTTTAATAGTCTTGCCTCTCCAGCAAAAACTAAAGGTGGATATTTGGAAATTTCATTTAGAGTTTTATTTAGATGATCTTCATTCTGATATTTTGGCATATGAAGAGCATCTTTATTTCTCCAACTTTTAGGTGACCATTTATCGCTCATAATTAGAAAAGGCTCATAAACCCTAATAAATCCTGAAACAAGGGTTATTATTTAGACCTTTTATTTCTTAGAATTTTTAAGGCTGATCTTTCAATAGCAAGTGAATTTTTGGGAATATTTTTAGTAATAACACTACCTGCACCAATTCTAGATTTAGACTCAATTACAACTGGAGCAATGAGTGATGTGTTTGAACCTATAAATACGTTATCTTTTATTATCGTTTTGTGTTTTTTCTTTCCATCATAGTTACAAGTTATTGTACCAGCGCCTATATTTACATTATTTCCTATTTCTGAATCTCCAACATATGAAAGATGAGCAATAGAAACATTATTTCCAATTTTAGAATTTTTAATTTCTACAAAGTTACCGATCTTTGATTTTTTTCCGATTTTTGTTTTTGGCCTTAATCTAGCACTTGGACCAATTTGTGAATTTTCATCTATTGTAACTTCTTCTAAGTATGAATTACTTTTAATTATTGAACCTTTTTTTATAATTGTTTTTTCCTTGATTGTAACATTGCTTTCGATTGTAACAGTAGGTTCAATTTTGGTATCATAGCTTAAATAACAAGTATTGGGTTTTAAAAAATTGACTCCGTTTTTTATAAAATTTTTTACATATTTTTTTTGCAAGATATTTTGTACAATATTAAAATCATCTAATGTATTTATGCCCAGCATTGTTTCTTTGTTGCACTTAATATAATTGATAGGAATATTTTTTTTTGAAAAAATTTTGCATATATCAGGAAGATATCTTTCTTTTTTAGTTTTATTTTCTTTAATATTTTTTAAATTATTAAATAATAATTTAGTATTAGCTATTAAAATACCAGAATTACATAAATTGATTTTTTTTTGTTCAGGTTTTAAATTGATTTGCTCAATAATTTCTTCAACATTGTTATTATTTAATAATAATCTGCCATAACCATGTGGTTCTGAAGTATTAAATGCAATTAATGAAGCTTTCGCTTTACTTTTTTTAAATTTACTTACTAGTTTTCTTATATCTTTAACTTCAACTAAGGGTGTATCACCAAATAAAATTAAAATATTCTTTGATTTAACATATTTTTTAACTTGCTCAATTGCATCTGCAGTTCCTTTTTGTTTTTTTTGAACGACTAACTTAGAGGTATTTAATATTAACTTTAATTCCTCTTTATTTTTTTCATTACATACAATTAATATATTTTTACCTGATATTTTTTTTGCAATATTAAAAATATGTGAAACAATTGGCAATCCACATAATGGATAAACAAGCTTTGATTTACTTGCTTTAAACCTCGTGCTATTGCCTGCAGCAAGTATAACAGTTGTGATATCAGACATTAAGTTAGAAATTTCTTAAAATTTCGTTTCCAACATTAATTATTTCTTTTGAGGCATCTGATGTAACGCTTATATCAACTACCCCTCTTCCAACTGAGAATGTTTCTGCGAATAATACTTTGCTAGATAATCTAGACCTAGCAATTTTTGCGCCTGCATATCTTAAGCGTAAAATCATTGCGTCAGTTAATTTTGCTCTTGGCATTACTCTGTTAAGAATAATTATTGGATTTTTTTTCTCTTGTTTTGCAATTTTTAAAAAAGGTAGTGTCGCCATTAAATCTAAAGGGCTAGGTTGCACTGGAACAAATACCCTATCAGATGCTTTAACAACCTGCATTGTTTCAAAGGTTATAGAGGGAGGACTATCAATTATTATAAAATCATATTTTCTTTTTATAGCTTTAATTTGATCTATCAAATCCCTAATATCAAAATTTAATTCTGTAATTCCAATATCATCAGCACCATAATAACTTTTTCTTGCTTCTAGCCAATATGATAGGCTTTGTTGAGGGTCTGCATCTATCACTGCTACTTTGTAACCACTATTGCTCCACAAAACAGATAGGTTTGCAGATAAGGTAGATTTTCCTGAGCCACCCTTTTGATTAGAAAATGCTATAACTTTTCCCATATACAGCTATTGATAATAACTATTTTAAAGATAGATGGAAACATTTTATAAAAAAATATGAAAAAAAATAAGTTAGATTTAGCAAAAAAATTATTAAGTGGTGGAGAACTTGTAATATTTCCTACAGAAACAGTATTTGGCTTAGGTGCTGATGCAACAAATAATAGGGCTGTAAAATCAATTTTTAAAGTAAAAAAAAGACCGGCAAACAATCCTATTATCTGTCACTTTAAAGATATAAATCAAATTGAAAAATATTTTGATTTAAGCAAATTTGAAAAAAAATTAGGTTCAAAATTTTGGCCTGGCCCCTTAACAATAATATTAAAGAAAAAGAAAGACTCTAAAATATCAAATTTAGTTTCAAATAAATCAAATTTAGTTGGATGTAGAATTCCTAGCAATAAATTGGCCAATAAGTTAATTACTTTATTTGATATACCTATTGCTGCCCCTAGCGCTAATCTTTCTGAGAGAACATCAGTAACAAATATAATGGATATTGACCCAAGTTTAGAAAAGAAAATTTTTGTTTTAAAAGATAAACAATCAACTCACGGCCTAGAGTCTACAGTAGTAAAAATTGATAATAGAAATAGAATTGAAGTATTAAGATATGGAAGCATTACTGTTGAAGAGTTAAACAAGTTTGCAAAAGTAAAAATCAAAAAAAAATCTTCAATTTCCCCTGGTAATTTAAAAAAACACTATTCAACCTTAAAGCCAATAAGAATGAATGCAAAAAAAATACTAAAAGATGAGGGTTTATTAAATTTTGGTAATAATAAATTAAAGTCTAATATAATTAATTTAAATTTGAGTAATAAAAAAAATTTAAATGAGGCAGCAAAAAATTTTTACCATTTTCTTCATAAATTAGATCAAAGTAAATGCAAAAAAATTGCTGTAGCAGAAATACCTGATAAAGGATTAGGTAAAACTATAAATGACAGATTGAGAAGAGCAGTTAAGTAAATTATAATCTATTTAAATAATCCATTAATCTATAATAAATAATAGCTGATGAATACAAAGGTCTTCTAAAAATATTTCCACCTGGAATTTTAAAATGATTAATTTTCTCAAATATATCAAAATTATTTGATTTATTTAAAATTTTTTCAGCTACCATTTTTCCACCCATAATACTCATAGCTAGACCATGACCAGAATAAGCGTGTGCGTAGTAAAGCTTTTGATTCATTATAGTTCCAAAAATAGGTAATCTATTTACTGATATCGCTAATGTTCCTCCCCAAGAAAATTCAATTTTAAATTTTTTTAACTCTGGAAAAACTTTATACATTCTTTTAGAGACAAAAGTTTTAGCATCTTTTACGAAATGAGATGTAATAGTTTCAGGTCCTCCAAATAGAAGTCTGTAATCTTCTGAAAATCTATAATAGTCGATCATAAATCTAGAATCTATTACACCACAATTTCTTTTAATTAATTTACTTGCCAGATCTTTTCCGATTGGTTCTGTTGCAATAATATAATTATTTATTGGCATAAAATAATTTCTTTTTGATCCTAAAAGATTATCAAGATAACCATTGCAACCAATAATTACTTTCTTTGCTTTAATAACATTTTTTCCAGAATGAATTATCACTTCTTTTTGATTATCAATAATCTTATCAGCAGGAGAATTTTCAAATATATTTATACCTTTAGCTAAACACACTTCTGCTAATCCATATGTCAGTTTTAATGGATTTAGATGATAAGAATCTTTTAAAAGCATTCCTGAGAAATATCTGTCGCTATGAACTTCTTCTCTTATTGAAGTGTGGTTGAAGTATTCATAGTTATTGTAATTATAATTCTTTTGCATATGCTCTATTTCATCTTGAAAATATTTATAATCTTTTTTTGTATTACCTACATGAAGAATACCTGGTCTAAAGGCACAATCTATTTTGTGTTTTTCAATTAAATTAACTACATTAGAAACGGCCTCCAATCCAATTTGCCAAAAAAATTTAGCTTTCTCTAAACCAAATTTTTTTTCTAAATAGAATTGATCTTTTCTCATTCCAATTCCTAGTTGACCACCATTCCTCCCAGATGCACCGGATCCAATTTTATTTGCTTCCAAAATAGTAATTGATAAACCGCTATTAGATAAATTTAATGCTGAAGAAATACCTGTTAAACCACCTCCGATAATACAGACATCAGTTGAAATATTTTCATCTAATTTACTTTGATTAGGAAAAATAGGCGCTGAAAATTTATAAAAACTCTCTTTTTCATTATCATGTTGATTAAAAGTTCTTTTTTTTGTAGTAATCATTAACTTATCATTAATGGTTTAATTATAATTAGTAAACAAACTCTCTCAATATGATTGAAAAATTTCAAAATTGGTTTCAAGAAAATTCTATTACAGAAGTAGAATGCTTAGTTCCAGATCTTGGAGGTATTGCAAGAGGAAAAATTTTGCCGACCAATAAATTTTTGAAAGGGTTGGAGGATGAAAGTCACAGATTGCCACAATCAACTTTTATTCAAACTATATCAGGAGATTATGCAACTGAGGACTCGGCTGGTGCATTACCAAGAAGTGTTTACAATCCAACTGATATTGATGTAATTTTAAAACCAGATTTTGATACAATGAGAGTCGTGCCATGGTACGAGGACCCTACTGCACAAATTATCTGCGATGCAATAAATCTTAACGGAGATGATGTTATAAATTCTAGTAGGAATGCTCTGAAAAATATTCTTAAACTTTATAAAAAAGATAAATTAACACCAATTGTTTCGCCAGAATTAGAATTTTATTTAGTGAAACCTAATTCTGACTCAGATTATCCTCTTGAAGTGCCTGTCGGACAATCAGGTAGGCAAGAAACAGGTAAGCAAGCCTTGGGTATAGATGCTGTTAACGAATTTGATCATCTTTTTGAGGATGTATATAATTATTGTGAAGCGCAAAATATTGAAATTGATACTATCAATCATGAATCTGGCTCAGCTCAGATGGAAATTAATTTTCAACATGGTGATCCTTTAGATCTAGCAGACCAGGTTTTTTTATTTAAACGAACTCTAAGACAGTCAGCTTTGAAACATAAACTTCATGCAACATTTATGGCAAAACCTATGGAAAACCAACCTGGTAGCGCAATGCACATCCATCAATCGATATATAATGAAAAAAATAAAAATATTTTTTTTAATCAATCATCTAAAATTTCAAGAAAAATGAAAAACTATTTAGGTGGTTTGGAAAAATATACTCCATTATTAATGCCAATATACGCTCCAAATATAAATTCATTTAGAAGATTGTTTGCAACTTGGGGTGCTCCAAAAAATGTTAAATGGGGAATAGGTAATAGAAGTTGTGGTTTTAGAATTCCATCAATTGAGGAAAGGAATATACGTATTGAAAATAGAATTCCTGGATCTGATACAAATCCATATCTAGTTTTTGCAGCTAATTTAGCTTCAGGATATTTAGGAATGAAAAACAATTTAAAACCAAATCCAGAAACCAAAGATAGTGCATTTAAAGATAAAAATTCTAATCTACCTAAAAATATGGATGAGTCATTAGCTCTCTTTGAAAATGATGAAGATATAAAATCGATATTTAATGAAAAATTTGTAAGATCTATTGCTGCTATAAGAAGAGTTGAGTATCAAGCGTATTTATCAGTAATAAGTTCTTGGGAAAGAGAATATTTATTACTTAATGTTTAAATTTTTTATTAAAATAAAAATAAAATAAACCAATTATTATCAAAGCAAACATTAAAATTGCTGATAGTGCGTTTACTTCAGGACTCAATCCTAATCTGACTTTAGAAAAAACTACAATAGGCAATGTATTAGCTCCTGGTCCAGTAGTAAAACTAGCCACTACTAAATCATCTAAAGAAATTGTAAAAGCTAATAACCACCCAGCAATAACAGAAGGTAAAATTATTGGAAAAGTTATCTTATAGAGTACCTTGGTATAATTATAACCAAGATCCATGGCAGCTTCTTCTATATTTTTATTAAAATCAGTTAATCTTGCTTGGATAATAATTGCTACGAATGCAATACAAAAAGTTACATGTGATATAAAAATAGTTAATTGTCCTCTAGATGATGGAAATCCAATTACATTATTTAAGCTTATAAAAAATAGTAGCATTGAAAGACCTAAAATTAATTCTGGTAAAACCAAAGGTGTTGAAGAAAGAAAAATATAGAATGATTTGAAAGGAATTTTTCTTATTCTTACAAGTGAATATCCAATCATAACTCCTAAAATTGTAGCAAAAGTTGCAGACAGAGCTGCAATTTTAATACTAATAATAAATGCCTCAATGATTTGTTCATTATTAAATAATTCATTGTACCATCTTAAAGAAAATCCTTTCCAAACCATTACTCTTTTATTTTCATTAAATGAGTAAAAAATTAAAACTAAAATTGGGAAATATAAAAAAAATAAACCTAAAAAAATAACTGTATTTTTGATTAAGCTAGATTTCATTTTTTTGACTCCAACGAGAATAGAGTATTTGAAAAATCACAATTGGTAAAACCAAAATAATAATTCCACTAAAAGCTAATGCGCTGGCACCAGGCCAATTTCTATTAACAAAGAATTCCTCCCATAATATTTTTCCATAATACAATCTATCACTGCCACCTAACATTTCAGGTATAATAAATTCTCCAACTACCGGTATAAAAACCAATAATGATCCTGCGATAATTCCCGGAACAGATAATGGAAGTATAACTTTAAAAAAGGTTTTAAAACGATTTAGCCCCAAATCTTTTGATGCTTCAATTAAATTTAAATCAAATTTATTTAAGTATCCATAAAGAGGTAAAATCATCAAAGGTAAATAAGTGTATACAATTCCCATTATGACAGCATATTGATTGTATAATAATTGAAGTGGTTCTGACGTTATCCCTAGGTTTAGAAGTATTACATTTAAAATTCCATTATTCTGCAAAATTATTTTCCATGCATATACTCTTAATAAAAATGATGACCAAAATGGAATGACTACTAAAACTAATAAGATATTTCTTAATCTAATATTTGAAGTTGCAATATAAAAAGCTAAAGGAAACCCAATAAATAAACAAAAAAAAGTAGATATTAGAGCTAGAATCAAAGAGTTTACAAAAGATCCAATATAATAATAATCACTAAATATATAAATATAGTTTTCAAATGTAGTATTGATCTTAATTCCATTATCAAAAAGAAAAATATCTTGATAAGGAGGCATACCCCATTCTGATACCGAAATTGATATTTTAAAAATTATAGCTAATGGAATTAAAAAAAATAGAACAAGCCAAAAGTATGGAGTAAAAACAAAATATTTTTCAAATGATTTATTTTTCAATTAATCCTCTAAAATCTTAATTGATTCACTTTCCCAGCTACAAATAACTTTTTCTCCTTTTGGGAAATTATAATTTGAGTTGGAGTTAAAATTTTGATCTAAAACTGAAATAATCTTATTATTAACTTTAATTTCATAACGTGTAAAGCTTCCCAAATATGATTTTTCTATAATTTCTCCATAAAAGGAATTAAAAGAACTTTTTTTCAAGTTATTTATTGATTGAATTTTTATTTTCTCTGGTCTTAGCAAAATATTAGTTTTTGTATTTTTTAATTCTTTGTTTAATTTAAAATTTATACCTAAATCGTCTGAATAAAAGTTTGCATCTTTCTTGTAAATTTCAATAATATTTGCAATTCCTATAAAATTGGCAGTATAAAGAGATTTAGGGTTTTCATAAATCTCTTCAGGACTGGAACATTCCAAAATAAGACCATTTTTCATAATTGCCATTCTATCAGACAAGGACATTGCTTCTTCCTGATCATGTGTGACGAAAACAAATGTAATTTTGAGTTTCTTTTGAAGTGTGGTTAACTCTAATTGTGTTTTTGATCTTAGTTTTTTATCTAATGCTGCAAGAGGTTCATCTAATAATAGAAGCTTAGGTTTTTTTATTAAGCATCTTCCAAGAGCAACTCTTTGTTGCTCTCCACCTGAAAGTTGCTTAATTCTTCTATTTAATAATTTTTCAATAGATAAAAGCTCAGCAATATTTTTTACATTTATTTCAATTTCTTTTTGAGTGTAATGTTCTTTTATTCCAAAAGCTAAATTATTAAAAACATTTAAGTGAGGGAATAAAGCATAAGATTGAAACATATAATTTAATGGCCTATCAAAAGGTTCGAGATTTGTTATATCAACTCCATCGAGAATTACTCGCCCTGTATCTGGTTTCTCAAATCCACCTAATATTCTCAGTAATGTAGTCTTGCCTGAACCTGAGGATCCTAACAGACCAAAAAATTCGGACTTTGAAATATTTAGATTAATATTTTCTAAAACTTTGTTTTCCCCAAAAGATTTAGAAATATTTTCAATTATAAGAAAATTTTTATCCATCTTAAATCAGCACTAATATTAATATATTAGCGCTGAAATTAAGTATATTTTTTAATTTGATTTAAACTTATTAAAATATTTAGTTGATAATTTAGATTTTTTAGGAGAATCTGCAGTATCAGCAAAAAGCATACTTAAAGTTGCTTCATCTGGATAAATAGCTGGATCTCCTAAAATTTCAGGATCAACGAATTCATTTGCAGCTTTATTTGGATTTGAATACCAAACATAATTTGTAATATCAGCAGCAACTTCAGGACGCATAATATAATTTATAAACTTATGTGCGTTTAAAACATTTTTTGCATCAGCTGGAATTGCCATCATATCAAACCAAATTACAGTTCCTTCAGAAGGAATAGAATACCAGACAGGTTCTATTTCTTCATAAGCGGCAATAAAAACATCACCTGACCAACCCATAGCTAAACAAATTTCACCATTAGCAAGATCGTCAATATATTGGGAAGAATCAAAATACCTTATAAAAGGCCTAATCTCCTGTAACATTGACAGGGCAGCTTCATAGTCACTTTCATCTTCAGTATAAGGATCTTTACCTATATATTTTAGAGCGATTTCCATTACTTCAGATGGAGCATCTAACATAGCTATTCCACAATCCTCATATTTAGCTGCAATAGCTGGATCAAATAAAATACTCCAACTAGTGACTTCATCCTCATCAACTTTATCAGTGTTGTAACCAATACCGGTTGTGCCATACATATAGTTTACAGAATATTGACCGCCTGGATCATGCGCATCAATTTTTGCAAGAACTTCAGGATCCAAATTTCCCAAATTGGATAATTCTGATTTATTAAGTTTTTGAAAAACTCCAGCCTTGATTTGGTTTTCTAAAAAAGAACCTGAAGGCACGACTATGTCGTAACCAGAACCACCTGCTAAAAGTTTAGCTTCGAGAACTTCATTTGAATCAAAAACATCATAAGTCACATCAATGCCAAATTCATTTTCAAAATTTTCAATTGTATCTTCCGCAATATAATCAGACCAATTGTAAATAAATAATTCTTCTTTAGCCTGAGCTGAAAAAGAGATAAAAACTAATAGAGATATAAAATACTTAAGCATCATTCTCCTCCTAAATAATAATGACAATAAATAAAATTAATTAAAAATCGAGAATTTTTTTATATAGATCAGGCCTTCTATCTCTAAAGTTACCCCATAATTTTCTATATTCTTGTGAAATGGACAAATCTATACTCGCAGTTATAATACCTTCTTCTCTATCATTCATCTGCTTTATTACATTACCAAGATGATCCAATATAAAAGAATTGCCATAAAAACTTAATTCAATATCAGCCTCAATCTCCTTCCCTATTCTATTCGAAGTTATAATTGGAATCTGATTTGCAGCAGCATGACCAATCATTGTGTTAACCCAATGATCTTTTGAATTTAATTCGGGCATGTGTGGTTCAGAGCCAATTGCAGATGGATAAAAAATTAAATCTGCACCTTTTAAAGTTAATATTCTTGCACATTCTGGAAACCATTGATCCCAACAAATTGCACAACCAACTTTGGCTTTAGGGGTATCAAAAACCATAAAACCAGTATTACCTTTTTCAAAATAATACTTCTCATTATATCCAGGGCCTTCAGGAATATGTGACTTATTATAAACTTCACTAATTTCACCTAAAGAATTAATCATGACTAGTGAGTTAAAAAATTTATTATCTTTTTTTTGAAAAAAACTAATAGGTAATGAAATTTTTTTTTCTCTGCATATGTTTGATAATTTTTCAAACATTGGATTAGAAGGAAAATCAATTGCAAGATCAAAAAATTTATCATTTTTTGTTGAGCAAAAATAATAATCTTGAAATAATTCTTGTAGAAGTAAAATATCTACATTTTCCTTAGAAGCTTTTTCAACTAAACTAATTGCTTTATTTAAATTAGAATCAAAATTATCCTTAACAGCTTCAAATTGTGATGTTGCTACTTTTACTTTCATATTTTTGGAACATTCATAGTTATACAATGAATATTTCCTCCACCATAATTTATATTTTCAGTTTCCAACATAACAATTTCTCGATTTGAGAATAATTTTTCAAAAATTATTTTAACAACATTATCTTCCTTAACATTGAATTTGGGTAAGATAATTTTATTTTTACTG
>CABXSY010000014.1 GCA_902514875.1 uncultured Alphaproteobacteria bacterium
TTGATTAATTTTGTTGAAATTTTTTTAGAATTTATAAATTCCAAAACTGATCTGCTTAAACTAGTTTTACTAATTGCTGTAAGAAAAGAGACATCAAAATATTTTTTGTCAATATAGTTACAAAAATTTAGCGTATCACCAGCAAATGATTGCTGAAAAATATTATTCTTAGTATTGGCAATTTCAATCATACATTCGCCAACTGAGCAAATTTTTGTTTTCATAATTAATTTTAGTCGTGATGAAAAACTTCTTCCATACTAGACCACCATTCTCCCTTTTTTCTATTTGGGTCAGGAATTTGACATGGTCCACAAACACTCCACCACTCTTGAACTTTAGGGTCTGAGGCCATTAGCTTATTATCTCTATCAAGATTGTCTCCATGATATTCAACATATCCAAAAAGAGTATTTTTATGTAAATATATAGAGTAATTCTTAAAATTAAGTTCTGTTATATTTTTTAAGACTTCAGGCCAAACATTTGCATGAAGTTTTTTATATTCTTCTATTTTTTCCTCTTTAATTCCAAGAGTCATACCTAATCTAATCATTTATAAATAATCCTTTCTTGTTATTTTAAAACTGTATGCATGCTCGCATGGTTTATTATCTGGTCTTGTTATATGGAGTCCATCTCTAGTCTGTCTCCATTCTACTTTATCAGTACTGCCTAATAATTCTACCCTTTCAATTTCATTATCAAAAAGTTTATATATACTTTCTATAGTAAAATCTTTGCTAGGCCATCCTAATGCAGTTGCATACAAAAAATTATCTTTTGTAGTGAACCGAAAATCTTTAGCAGTATAAATTAGTTTTGCTCGATTATCTGAAAAAGGTCCTGCTTCATTCATTTTAGTTGGGCCCTCTCCATATTGATCCCATGTTTCTGTTTCAAATATTGCTTCTCCATTTACATCAAGCCATTTTCCAATACCCTCTAAAAGATTTTTATCTTCTTCTGGAATTGTTCCATCAGGTTTTGGTCCAATATTTAAAAGCATGTATCCATTTTTACTAACATTATCTATTAAGTAGTGAACTAAATCAGTCGTAGTTTTATATTTTGAATTCTTCATATAAGCCCAAGCACTTCCATCGTGGACTGTGGTATCAGTAATCCAATCATAGTGGGTTAATTCTGACTCTCTTCCTAGTTCAAGATCTAATAATCCAGAACCGGGGGGGAGATCATGCCATTTATAAGATACAACTACTTCATTACCCCACTCAGCTTCTTTGTTATAATAATATGAAAGAAAATCTTTTTTATACTTTTCGTGAATAAATCTAATTCCAAAATCAAACCATACATAGTCTGGTTTATAATTGTCTACTACTTCTTTTAATCTATTTAACCATCTATCATGAAAAGCTTTACTAGGCTTGTCTTGATGTTCATTTGTTCTACCCCAATGATCCGGATATACAGCCTGATTTCCTATTAAATCTAAATTGTGAGGTTCACCATATAAACTTTCATATTCCTTTTTAGATGTATCAAAATCATTGTTCCAATGTGGGAAAAAAAACCAGTTTTCAGCATGATGCATTGCTACCATATATTTCATCCCTTTATTTCTAATTGCTTTTTCAAGCTCTCTAACAATATCTCTTTTGGGCCCCATCTTGGATGCACACCATTCAGTATCAGAACAATTCCACATTGGAAAACCATCATGATGCTCTGCTACTGGTCCAGCAAATTGTGCTCCAGATCGATAATACAAATCTGCCCACTCTTCTGCATTAAATTTTTCAGCTGTAAACATTGGTATAAAATCTTTGTATCCAAATTTAGATGGATGACCATAATGTTTACAATGATAATCAAACTGAGGACTAGGCGGTCTATACATCCAATAAGGATACCAGGTTACATTGGGTCCAGCAGCTGGAACAGAATAGATTCCCCAATGGGCATAAATTCCAAACTTAGCTTTTTTAAACCAGTTTGGTGTTTGATGTTGTTTTATTGATGACCAAGTTGGCTCAAAATAATTTTTTTTCATCACCTAATTAAATTTAAAATTATATAATCTTTTAAAGACTATAAAATTGAGTTGCATTTTGAGAGAATATTTTATTTTTTTCGTCTTCAGAAAAAGAATTGCAATAATTCATTGCTAAATCAAACCAATTTGAATAATTATCTGCCATTGTTAAAACAGGCCAATCACTACCCCACATTAATTTATCAGATCCAAAAGTGTTAAGAATAAAATCAATATAAGGATCAAGCTGTTCTTTTGTATAATCTGGACCAACTTCTGTAAGAACTCCAGAGAATTTACAAAATACATTACTTGCTTTTGATAGTTCAGTCATATCCTTTTTCCATTGATCAATTTCAGACTTAGTAATCACAGGCTTCGCAATATGATCAATAACTATAGGAAGGAAATCATATTTTTTTACAAATTGTAGAAGATGTTGAAGATGATTTGGTCTAACTAAAGCATCAAAAGTTAAATTTTTTGTATTTATATATTTTATATTTTCTTTTAGGTGATCATTTAACATCCAAGCATCATCTTGGATATCATGAATCATAGGCCTAAAACCTTTTAAAAGTGTACTCTCACAAAGTTTATCAATATCATCTTTTGCATTGTTGCTATCTAAATCAACCCAGCCCACCACACCTGCTATAAATTCGTATTTTGAGGCTAAACCTAATGTAAATTCTGTTTCAGCAACAGTATCAGCAGCTTGGACAATTACTGTTTTAGTAATATTTTTTTGTTTTATAAGCGGCTCAAGATCTTCTGGAAAAAAATCTTTATATAACACTTTCATATCTGGAGTCATCCAAGAGTAATCTCCTCTCGAAAGTTTCCAAAAATGTTGATGACTATCTACGTACATTTATTTCCAATAAGTACCATTATTATAATCAAATTCATTAAGAGAACTATCCTTAATTTTTACAGAATATCCTGGATTTGTAGGAGTAACATATCCACCATCTTTAATTATTGCTGGATTTTCAAAATGTTCAGAACAGCTTTCTGCATATTCACTTAATAATAAATCATGATTAGATATTATAAACTTATTAATTAGATTAAGATGCTGAACATATTCACATAAACCAACACCACCTGCATGAGGAATCACAGGGGTATTAAACTTACTAGCTATTAAAAGAACTGGTAAAATTTCATTTATACTCGCAATTCTACAACTATCAATTTGGCAATAATCTAAAGATTTGTTTTCTATAAATTGTTTAAACATAACTTTATTTTGTATCATTTCTCCTGTTGCAAGATTAACGTCAGGATGTGCATTTTTAATTTTTTTAAAACCTAATACATCATCAGGGTTGGTTGGTTCTTCATAAAATAAAATATCAAATTGTTTTAATTTTCCAATATTTTCGATAGTCTCATTTACACTCCAGATTTGATTGGAATCTACCATTAATTTATTTTCATGACCTATTAAGTCTCTTACTAATTTACAGCGATGGATATCCCTTTCTATATCTTGACCAACTTTCATTTTGAAATGAGTCCAACCCTTACTTAAATTTTCTTCAACAAGTTTCTTCATTTTTTCATCTGAATACCCTAACCAACCAGCTGCAGTTGTGTATGCAGGAAAAATGGTAGTGTTTAATTCGTCTAAATTTGAAGGCAAGTTTAGTTTTTTCTGATCAATTATTTTAGCCGCCTCATCTTTAGTAATTACATCATCAATATATGAAAATGATAGTTTATCTAATAAATCTCTAGTTTTTAATTCAATTATATATCTCCAAAGTGGTTTTTTATGAAATTTAGAAATTAAATCCCATATTGCATTAAAAAAAGCTGCAGCTGCAAGATGTGTTACACCTTTTTGTGGCCCCACCCATCTTAATTGACTGTGGTTTGTAATTTTTTCCCATATGGATGCGATATCCTTTTCTATTTCTTCAATATTTTTTCCAATAATAAATTCTTTAAAATATTCTATGACGGTACAACAAAGATCATTACCTTTTCCGATAGTAAAGGTTAATCCAATACCAGTTAGATCTTTTTGATCAGTAAATATTGTGACATAAGTTGCAGAGTAGTCACAATCAACATGGACAGCATCAGTTCCCAAATTGTCTTTCGATGTTGGAAAACGAATATCCTGAGTTTTAATATCAATTATTTTCATATTGGACATCTTTCATCAATTAGTTTTTCATTAATTAAATCTTTCCACAAATCTTCTGGGATAGGAAAATTTAAAAAATCTAAGTTTTGCTGAACTTGATCAAGTCTATCCATGCCTAATATCATGGAAGTAACAAGTTTATTTGTATAACAAAATTGGATTGCCGCTGCTGGAACAGGCACATCATACTTTTTACAAATATTTGCTATTTTTAAGTATCGTTGTTTAACTTCTTCTGGAATTTTATCATAAAAATAAGTAATGTTTTCACCTACACCTTTAGCTAAAATTCCTGAATTAAAAATTCCTGCAAGAATAATTCCTATATTATTTTTTTCTGCAATAGGGAAAAAATCATTAAGAGCGTTTTGATCCAATAACGAATATCTACCCGCAAGAACCATACAATCAAAATCGCCTGCATTTGCAAATCTTGCACATATATCAGAGTCATTTACTCCCACTCCAATAGCCTTAATTACTTTTTCTTCTTTTAGTTTTTGAACAGCTTTATATGCGCCATCCATTGCTAATTTAAAATAATGATCAACCTCGTCACCAAAATTAAATCGGTCCACATCATGAATTAAGCAAATATCTATTTTTGAAACAGCTAATCTTAATAATGATTGCTCAAATGCTCTCATGACTCCGTCATAAGAATAATCGAGATTAGGAGAAAAATTCAAACTTCCTGCAAATCTTCCTCTATCTATATTATCTTTTTTTGCTGGTGTAAGATATCTACCAACTTTAGTTGATAAAAAATAACTATCTTCATCTACAGTTTTTAAAAAATTTCCTAATCTATGCTCACTTAAACCATAACCATACAAAGGTGATGTGTCATAAATATTGATTCCTTTTTCATAGCTTTTTTCAAGTATGTCATAGCAATTTCGCTCATCTAGATTTTCAAATAAATTACCTAAAGGTGCTCCACCAAAACCAATGGCTGTTAAGTTTATATCAGTTTTTCCAAGCTGTCTTTTATTCATGAATATTTCCCATAATCGATGAACTCATTTCTTCATAGTTATGAGTATTGATAGTTTCACCAACTACCTTAAAATCTTTCATTGTTATAATTCTATCTGCTAAGCTAATCATTTCAGGCATATCACTTGTTATTAAAATAATAGAAGTTCCTTTTAATGATAAATCTATAATTAATTCGTGTAAATAAGATTTAGTTTTTATATCAATACCAACTGTAGGTTCATCAATAAATAATATATCAGTTCCAGAAGCTAGCCATTTAGCTACACTAATTTTTTGCTGATTACCTCCAGATAAATTAGAAACGATTTGTTGATATGAAGGTGTTTTTACTTCAAGTTGTTTCACATATGGATCTACTTTATTGTAAACTATTTGATCATTTAAAAATGAAAGTATTTTTTTCAAATTTGACCAGACTGTTATTCCTGCATTAGATAAAACATCATGCATTAAAATTAATCCTTCTTTTTTTCTATCTTCACTTATGTATCCAATTTTAAATTTTTCTAATGCATCTTTTGGAGATTTGATTTTTATTTCTTTATTATTAAGTAAAATTTGACCAGAATTTATTTTTTCCAATCCTAAAACACATTTTAAAAGTTCTGTTCTTCCAGCTCCAACTAAGCCATACAAACCAAGAATTTCGCCCTTTTTAAGATTTAAATTGATGTCTTTATGACCTAAATCAGTGTTTATGGATTGTAAATTTAATAAATTTTTATCATCAAAGTTTACTGTTTTTTTTGAATTAATTATTTGCTCATCCCTACCAATCATTAATTTTACTAATTGTTGTCTATTTAAATTTGTAATTTGTTCTGACTCACATGCATTTTTACCATCTCTTAAAACAGTGACTTCATCACAGATCTCAAAGACTTCTTCAAGTTTATGACTTACAAAAACAATACTTACATCTTGTTCCGCAACTAGTCTCTTAAGTAATACAAACAAGTTTTTTGTATCCTGAGGTGATAATGATGAAGTTGGCTCATCTAATAATAATATTTTTGATTCTAATGAAAGAGCTTTTGCTATTTCGCATAATTGCATTTTTGCCACAGTTAAATCTGAAACTATTGTGTTTGGATCAATATCTAATTCCATAATATCAAGCCATTTTTTTGATTCTTTAGCAACTGCGTTATAATCTATTAAACCTAAATTATTTTTAGGTAGGTTAGTTAGCATTAAATTTTCACCAACTGAAAATCTTCTGATTAGATTTCTTTCTTGGTGAACAACTGAAATTCCTGAATTCATTGCTTCATTAGGTGAATTAAAAGATTGTACTTTATTGTTCAAAAATAGTTCACCTTCATTTTGATTGTAAACACCTGTAATTATTTTAATTAATGTAGATTTACCTGCGCCATTTTCACCAAGTAAAGCATGGATTGATTTTTTTTTAAGTCTAAAGTTTGCATTATCTAATGCTTTAACACCAGGAAAATTTTTTGTGATTTTTTTGAGCTCCAGTATATTATCACTCATAAGAAAACACCTTTGTTCTTCTTTCTTCTCTATACTCTCTATATCTATTTATAAAGACAGCTAATAAAATCATAAAACCTAAAAATATTTGTACAAAAAAAGGATCAATTTTAAAAATTACTAATGCTTGTGAAATTATTGAAACTAGAATGACTCCAAAAGCAGTAGCTATAACATCAACTTTCCCACCAGCTAAAATTGCACCTCCAATAACAGGAGCAGCAAAAGATGGTAATAACCATGAGTCACCAATATTAGGTGTTCCAAGTTGTAATCGACAAACTACTAACATTCCACCTATCGCAGCTAAAAGACCTGAAATAACGTGAGCATAAATAACAATTTTTGTTGAAGATATCCCTATTAGCTCAGATGATTGAACATTATTTCCATAAGCTAACATATATCTTCCAAGTGATGTTCTATTCATTAAAATCCACATCAAAATTGTTATAACTATTGGAATTATTACTAAATATGGAATTGGTCCAAGAATTTTAGCGTTTCCAAAAAATTTAACAGCATCAGGAATTTCATAAAAGGGTTGTGCTTCTGTTATACCTAAATTCATTCCTTTAAAAATATAAAGTGTTGCCAGTGTAATAATAAAAGCAGAAATTCCTGTCTTAACAGTTATATATCCATTAATAAAACCACAAGCTAATCCTATTAATAATCCAATTAACATAGCAGGTAATATAGACATGGAATAAACTTCCATTAAACCGGTAAAGGAAATAGCAACTAAGCCGCCAATAGCACCAACAGACAAATTCATTTGACCAATAGCAATTATTATCATTTGAGACATTGCAACAACTAGCATAAGACTTACACTAAGCATTAAAACATATAAATTAAATGGAGAGATAAATGCTGGCTTAAAAAATGAAATTAAAATTGAACCAAGTATTATAACTAAGCCAAGTCCAAACCAATCTTTTTTAAGTAGATTACTCATGACACAATTGAATTTTTAACTGTGAAATATTCTCTCGCTCTGTCTAATAAAACTGCTCCTAATAATATCATTCCAAGAAAAAATCTTACCCAAAACTCACCAACATCAATAAGATATAATCCATTATTAATTAAGGTAACAAGTATAGCTCCAAGCATAGTTCCAAAAACTGTTACTTTTCCTCCAGATAAAAGTGTTCCTCCTAAAACTGGCGCTAAAAATGCTGGTAATAACCAATCGAAACCTAAATGACCTGCCATAGAAGGAATTGCAGCACCTATTCTTGCAGTTAACATAATTCCTGCTAAAGCTGCTAAAAATCCCGACAACATATGACAATAAATAAACATCCTATCAACTGAAATACCTGATAGCTCTGCTGCATCAGGATTTGCTCCAGCTGCAATTAGTTTTCTGCCGATATCAGTAAATTTAAATACATAATAAAGAATAAAACAAGTTAAAACACTTATAATCAAAAGTGGCGAAATATATTTATTAAAAAGTTTTAAACTTCCAAAATCTGTAAAAATTTCAGGTAGTTTTCTAAATGCTTCTGCTTCTGTTAAAAGAGTCATAAAACCAAAATAAATACTCATAGTTGCCAAAGTAACTATAAAACTATGAACACCTGTTCTCACAGTTACAAAACCATTTATCCAACCTAAGAATGACCCAAAAGCTAAAACTAAAATTATGGAAATTGGAATAGGTATTCCCATACTTTCCATGCACCAACCACCAAACATTGCAGCTGAAACTCCTAGCGCACCTAAAGATAAATTTAATCCACCAGTTAAAATGACAACCATCATTGCAAGGCCTATCATAATATCTAATGCTACTACTCTAGATAATGCGTAAATATTAAATCTTGATGTAAAACCATCAGTAGAGAAAGAAAAAATGCAAATAAAAAAAATTACAAGACACAACAAACCAAACTGATTTGTTTTTACAAAATTAGGTATTTTGAAATTCATAGAAAAAAGGGGGCATTAAGCCCCCCTATTAATTTTTTTAACTTGGGCAGTTTAAGTAAGTGCTATCAAATGTTTCAAGAATTTCTAATGAAATTCCTCTCATAGCCATTACGTAAGTATCAACATCACTGATGTCTACAAATACTGTTCCAGAGTCAATAAATTGATCAGTTTGTGCAGTAGATTTCCAAGGTGCATCTGATTTAAATTCACATCCTTGTCTAACTTTATCCATTACATAAGAACCAATGTATCCTTGACCATATGGATTTTGCAACATTGTTCCATGTACAAAACCATCTTTAATAGCTTTTAAAACTACTTCATCATGATCAATTCCAACCATTTTAATTCTTTTGTCACCCATGTTAGTTAAAGCTTGAGCGGCTACAACAGCTGGAACCCATGCTGTAGTAACAATACCGTCAACTTCACCACCTTGAGCTGCCATAAAAGCATTGATTTTTTCATCAGCTGGTTCGTAAGCATCGATATCTGCAATTACTTGGATAATTTCAACTCCACCACCTGCTTCTGAAACAGCTTGTTCAACAGCATTAATTCTTAATGTTGTGTTAGGATCAACTAGGAAACCAGTGAAGTGGGCAATTTTACCTTTTCCACCAAGTGCCTTGATTAATTCTTTTGTTCCAAGATAAGCTGAGTGACCTGTATCAGTTCCAAAGCAAAACTTAGCTTGAGTTGGCTGTTCTACACAACCTGCTAAAGCAGCAGTAGGTACACCAGCATCATCAAGTTCACCTAAAATTTTGTTTGTTCCAACTGCATCACCAGGGAACACAAGAACTGCGTTGTAACCTTGACCAACTAAACTTTCAATTAACTCGTTTTGTTGACTAAGATCCCACTCTGCAGGGACTCTGTAATCTGCTTTGCCTAATCCAAAATCTTTTACAGCGTCTAATCCAGCTTGTTCCCACGCAGCAAAATAAGGGTGTGGGCCACCTGGAACTAGAGCAACTTTAGTAACACCATGACCGCCTGCAAAAACAGTTGATGATATTAAAGCTGAAAAAGAAATTATAAATATTAAAAATTTTTTCATTAATCCTCCTAAAATTGTGCATTTAAGCAGATTTAAAACCTAAAGCAACAAAAAATAAATAAAGTATTTATTTATTATTATATTAATTATACTATTGTTTAATGCTGTACTCATTTAGATGGTTTGGTGATAATGATCCCTCAAAATTAGATCAAATTCGCCAGATAGGAGTTGAAGGAATTGTATCATCACTAGCACAAATAAAATATGGTGAAAAATGGAGCTCAATTGAAATCAAGAAAAGAAAAAAATTTATTGAAAGTTTCAAAATTAGTAAAAATAAAAAATTAACTTGGAGTGTTGTTGAAAGTCTTCCTGTTCATAATGATATAAAAAAAAGATCTGGAAAATATAGATATTACATTGATCAATATAAAGAATCTTTGGTTAATTTAGGAAAGAATAATATAAAAAATATTTGTTACAATTTTATGCCATTGATTGATTGGGTGAGAACAGATTTAAATTATCAACTACCAAATGGAGCATTTGCCCTAAAATATAATCATCTTCATGTCTGCGCATTTGAAAATTTTATTTTGAAATCAAAAACAGCTAAAAAGAGGTATTCATCCAAAGATATACATACTTCAAAAAAAATATTACAAAAAATGAATTCTAGTGATTTAAAAAAACTTAAGATGTCTTTACTTGGAGGGTTAGCTGCAAACGATAGAAAATATACAATTAAAGATTTAAATTATGAGATTGATCAATTTGCAGAATTAAATCATAGTGATTTACAAAATAATTTAAAAGATTTTATAGAAGAGATTTATCCCATCATAAAAAAATATAATATTCATTACAATATTCACCCAGATGATCCTCCGTATAATGTTTATGGATTACCAAGAATTGTCTCAAATGAGAAAGATATTAATTTTATTGTGAATATAAAAAAAGATACAAATATAGGTTTAACTTTTTGTACAGGATCACTTGGTGTTAATAAAAAAAATAATTTAGTCAATATAATCAAAAAATATGGTTCTTATATAAATTTTATTCATTTAAGAAATATAAGACACATTCCAAAATCTCTCGATTTTTATGAAGATGACCACCTTAATGGAAGCCTGGACATGGTGTCTATTATCAAAGCAATATTAAAAGAAGAAAATAAAAGAAAAAAAAATAATCATCCTATTAAACAAATTCCTATGAGGCCTGATCATGGACATACAATACTTCATGACCAATTTAATTCAGTAATACCTGGATATTCATTATTAGGAAGAATGAAAGGGCTAGATCAGCTTAAAGGTGTGATAAAAGCTATAAATTAATTTTTACCTTATATTTATCAGCTAAAAATAAAAAATCAGTTTTTAATTCTTTGTCAATTGGAATGCCTGATTTTAATCTTTTTTTAGAAGTGATTTTTTCTTTTTCACCTGGATATAAAATTGGATTATTATTTTTTTTTGACTTTTGTTTTTTTAGATCGTCCATATAGTTTTTCATACCCTTAAAATATTGTTTTTTTGTAGTAAAAGCATTTAGTGAAATGGCGATTAAGAAATGTCCTAATTTTCTTGGTGTAGAAAAATCTGGTCCAATCATTGATAATAAACGGTATCCATGGGCCATACCTATAAGCGGCCCGCACATTATTTCTACGGAAGAAGATAATCCAAAACCCTTATATCCATATTCCTTACCTCCAAGTGGAGCCAAAGAAACAGCGTTGTAAGGATTAGTTGTGTAGTTGCCTGATTTATCAAGTGCAATCTCAGAATTTAATTTA
The DNA here is from genome assembly GCA_902514875.1 of uncultured Alphaproteobacteria bacterium. Lineage (GTDB taxonomy): Bacteria > Pseudomonadota > Alphaproteobacteria > HIMB59 > CACPNW01. Next base: position 11,420 of record CABXSY010000014.1, read on the forward strand.
GTAGAATTTGCTCTAGCTCTCATAACTTTATTCCATGCAATCGAAGTTGAAGAAAAATCTGCATGTAAAAAGTCTTTTTTATTTATTGGTGTTGTAAATGAATAAGGGTTAGTTCCATGAAATGGACTTTTTCCATTATAAGGAATGGCAAATGCATCGGAGTGTGTAAATGAAAAACCAACACATTCATTTTGTGCAATATCCATAGAATATACACCTGCAGCACCATAGTGTGAGGAGTTAATTATGCCAATTGAAGCAATTCCATTCGTCTTTGCCATGGATGATACTATTGCTGATGCCTTTAAAGCTGCAACATGCCCTAAACCATCATCAGCATCATAGACAGCTACACCTCTGTTTTTTTTTATCAGTTTCATTTTAGGTTTTGCTTTTATTCTTCCGTTCTCAATACATTTTACATAATGAGAAAATAATCTAATACCGTGACTATCGACACCTCTGATTGAAGATTCTAAAAGGGATTTTATAAGTAAATGTCTATCATTTTTTGGAACACATAGTTTTAACAAAATACTATCGAAAAATTTATTTATTTTGTTAGGTAAAATTTTCATCCTATGAAATTATTTCTTTTAATAATAATTTTAAAGGATTTTCTTTCATTAAATTTATATTTTTTTTGACAGCTGTTAACATTTCTTCTCTTTTACTTACCGAAAGATTAAAAATATTTTTATTATTAATAATTTCTTCAAAAAAATTATCCTTACTATATTTGTAAACACTGTAAAAGTATTCTTTGTTCGCATCATCAAGTCTATTTTGATCTTCTTCAATAATTTGAAATAAGAAAAATAACCAGCAGGAAATAATAAAAGAAATATATTTAGTTTCGCCTTTGTTGTTATTATAAGTATCAAGTATTCTGATGGGTATTTTTAAAGATCCATCCATAGCAATTCTTAATAATTTATCTTCTATGAAAGTATTTTTAAATCTCTCCAATATTTTTATTTTATATTCTTTAATATTAAAGTTATCTTTGGTCTCTAAAGTAGGTAATACTTCCTTATCTAGAAAATTAAAGATGAAATTATAAATATTTTCATCTTCAATTGCTTCATGAACATAAGTATATCCACACAAATGCCCAATATATGCTAATGCTGAATGAGAAGCATTAAGAATTTTAAGTTTAATATTTTCATAAAATTTTACGTCATCGACAAACTTAATTTTATTATTTGCTAAAATATTTTTTAGTTCATTATTTTTTGATTGAATGTACCAATCTCTATAAGGTTCTGTAACAACAATTGCATTATCAATATAGGGTAAGTTAAAAAATTCAGATTTTTTATTATTATTTGGTACAATTCCATCAACCATAGACAATGGAAATTCAATATTTTCTTTAAACCAATCTAAACACTCAGGATTTTTTTTTTCTATAAATTCCTTGATTAAATTTTGTAAAATTTTTCCATTTTCAGATAAATTATCACAACTAAGTACAATCAATTTTTTCTTATTTTGCTTATATCGTTCTATTATTCCAAAACCTAAATGGCCTATCATAGTAGATAAATCTTTATCCTCTAGATCATTTTTGATTTCACTAGAAAAATTTAATTTTTTATTTTTATCAAAATGATATCCCTTTTCTGTAACAGTAATTGTAATAAGTTTAATGTTTTCAGATACAATTAATTTTCTAATTTCGTTCTTGTGCTTTAAACCAAATAAAACTTTTTTAATTGGATTTAAAATATCAACTTTTTTGTAATTATTTGATACCCTTACCAGAGAATACAAGTAATCTTGCACTTGCATTTTATTATTGGTTTCTTCAGACCTTAAATTGACTCCAATTATGGAAATATTTTTATTATTTTTTAATATTTCATGAATATACAGAGCTTGGTGGGCTCTATGAAAATTACCAGTGCCAAAATGGAGTATGCAATCTTGATTATTGTTAATATTATAGGTTGGAAAAGATTGTTCTTTTAAAAGATTTCTGTTTATATCCTTATTTAATTGCATATTAATATCTAAAATATACTTAAACAGAAGATGATCAACAAAATATATAAAAGTGCTCTAATAACAGGTGCATCAAGCGGTATTGGATTAGAAACACTTAAAAGATTTTTAAATGAAAATGTAAAAGTTTATGCTCTTGATAAAAACGTTTCAATATTAGAGAAATTGAAAAAAAAACATAAATTTGAAATCATACAAATTGATCTCTTTGATACAGATCAAATTTATCAAAAACTCACCAAACTAAAAGTTGATGTTATAGTTTGTAATGCAGGTATTGGCAGAGGAGCTGAAGGTATATTAAAAGCATCAAGACAAGATATTGAATTATCTACTAGATTAAATGTTGAGTCTTATCTTCATACTTTAAAAGCTATTGTTCCAGGAATGATAAAAAGAAGAAAGGGACATGTAGTTTTAATGGGATCTCTTGCAGGTCTATACCCGCAAATGAGCACTGTTTATGGTGGTCAAAAAGGTGCTATCCATAGAATTGCACAGAGCTTAAGAATTGAACTTAGCGGTTCCAGGGTTAAAGTTTCTGAAATATGTCCTGGCAGAACTAAAACAAATTTTGGTAAAGCCGCATTTGCAGATAAAAATAAAGCTAAAAAATTTATGTCTGGTTTTACTCTTCTCGAACCAAGAGATATTGCTGATGCTATAATGTTTGCTTTAAGTGTTAGATGGCGAAGCAATATTAGCACTATTGAAATTTCTGGCACAGAACAATCCCCAGGCGGAGTCCCGATTATTCCAGTAAAAGACCCAATACTTTCATAAATTAATTAAATATTTATGATTTTAATATAATAAAATTAATTATGGAAAAACCTATTAGATATGGTGTTATTGGTATTGGAGGCATGGGAGGAAATCATGCTAAAAAATTACAAGAAAATAAAATAGAAAATTCTATCTTAGCTGCTGTTGCTGATTCAAATGTAGAATACAAAAATAAATATGAAAATATTCCTTTTTTTGAAAATACTGATCATTTTTTTGATAATAAAATTATAGATGCGGCAATCATTGCTACACCTCATAAATCGCATATTAATCTAGCAAAAAAAGCTCTAGAAAATAATGTTAATGTTATAATTGAAAAACCCTTAGCAATAACAAGTAAAAAGTGTCGAGAATTTATTAATATTTCTCAAAATTATAAAGCATATTTTACTGTAATGCTGAATCAAAGAACTAATCCTGTTTATGTTAAAATAAAAGAATTAATTAATAGAAATGAATTAGGTAAAGTTCACCGTTTTCAATGGACAATAACTAATTGGTTTAGAACAAACTATTATTATCAAACATCTAACTGGAGAGCTAAATGGGAAAGTGAAGGTGGAGGTGTTTTAATAAATCAGAGTATTCACCAACTTGATTTGTGTCAGTGGTTATTTGGTATGCCTGATAGTGTATATACAGATTTAGGGTTAGGTCGCTTTCATTCAATAGAGGTTGAGGATGAGGTAACCTCAATCTTTAAATATTCAAATGGATTAAAAGGAGTATTTATTACAACAACAGGTGAAGCTCCTGGTGTAAACAGATTGGAAATTGCGTCAGATAAGGGTTTAATTACAATTCAAGATAATAATGTTACATGGGAAAAAATAGATTCATCTACTGATTTTATTAATAACTCTAAAACACTATTTGACATGCCTAAATCAGAAAAAATTAATTTTAATTTTAAGGCAGATGTGGATCAACATGTTGAACATCAAAGACTTATTCAAAACTTTACAAATTTTCTTTTAGGAAAAGAAAATCTTTATGTGAATGGAAAAGATGGTTTAAATTCGGTTGAATTAATTAATGCAATGGTTCTATCGGGATTAGAGGAAAAAAAAATTAATCTTCCTCTAGATGAGAATACATATGAGCAAAAATTAAAAGAAATGATAAGTAAGTCAAAATGAAAATTAATCAAATTGCTGTAACACTTTATACTGTTAGAGATTTTTGCCAAAATGAAAAAGATTTATTTGAAAGTTTAAAAAAAATCAAAACTATTGGATATAGTAGCGTTCAAATCAGTGGTGTTGGTTTAATTGATCCTAAAACAATTAAAAGAATGTGTGAAGATTTGAGTTTAGTTATATGCGCTACACATGAACCAAATGAACAAATTATAAACAATACCGATGAAGTTATTAATAAGCTAAATATTTTTAATTGTGAATATTCAGCTCTTCCTTATCCATTAAATTTAGATATGAAAAACTTAAAAGAAATAGATAAATTCATCAAAAATATAAATATCGCTGGCTCCAAGTTTCATGAAGAAGGAAAGGTATTATGCTACCATAATCATGCTCTTGAATTCCAGAAAATTAACAATGAAATAATTTTAGATAGAATTTATGAAAATACAGATAGTAAATTCATACAAGGAGAGCCAGATATTTATTGGATACAAAAGGGTGGTCAAGATCCATTAATGTGGTGCAAAAAATTAGAACAACGAATGCCTTTATTACACTTAAAAGATTTTATTATGATAAATGATCAAGAAAGTTTTTTTGCAGAAGTTGGCTTAGGTAATTTAGATATCAAAAATATTGTAAAAACATCAACTGACTCAGGTTGTAAATGGTTTATTGTTGAGCAAGATGAATGTAGTGGTGATCCTTTTGATTCACTTCGGATTAGCTTTAATAATTTAGTAAAATATGCAGTTACTTAGCAAAAAAACTTTTTGCATTTTGATCTAATAAATTATTTATATCTCTTTCTATTACAAATTTTGATAACTCAAAATTTTTCTTTGAGAGATCTATATAATATTCATATAGAATCTCATGCAAAATATTTTTGAAATGAGACCATTTATAAATTAATTGATCGGTAACCCTTGCATCAGAGTGTTGAGGTATAAATGAAAGACCTAGCATATCAATCCTCATTTTTAGGATAAATTTTATAATACTTGGTTGGTTCATAAACCACCAAAAACCAAAGATTTTTAAATTAGGATGTTTACGAGCTAAGACAGTTAATTCGTGCTGATCATTTAAAGATAAACAAGTTACAAGAAATTTATTTTTTGGGAAAGAATTACATAATTTACTTAGTTCTTTGAGATTGATATCACCAATCCCATCTCCAGCTAAACCAAAACTAGTATTTACAGCTCGTTTAACACCTAACATTAAAGACAATGGGATTTTCTTTTCATTTAACCATGACAAAATTAATTTCCAAAGAGGATCATTTAAAATTTCTTTAAAATTATCTGAGTTTGCTGAAATAGCTGCATATACTGGATTTGAAATTAAAAAACAGCTATCTAAATAATTAATTACAATATCATTTTGATTTTGATTTTTCTTAGTTTGATTTTTTGCAACATCAATTGCCTGGGAATTATTAATGATTAAATCATCTAGTCTTAAAGATGATTGAAATATATTTCTATCCCAGTCATTATTTTTATATAAATTCCACTCATCATTATCAAATGGATTATTTGTCATTACTAGAGAAGAAACATTTGATAATTGTAAAATTTTATTATCTGTAAGAGATTTTTTTTCATATTCATTGTTTAATTCTTCAAAAGTTTTATTATTATAATTAATATCTAATTTTTGAAGTACAGTTAGCACACCCTTACGTGCCTCAGAAATTGGAGTTCTATTTTGAAATAGCTCTTCCCAGATAAGTTTTGCTTTATTTATTTCATCCAGAGAGTAAAATTTATCTGCACTTATATTTGCATTGGTTAATAATTCTGCAATTAAGTAATGATAGTTTAATAAATTAATAAAACCAGAAAGAGAATGACTTTTAAAGACAGATGGAAATAAATGCGTATGAATATCAAAAATTTTTGTATTATTAATGACGTCTTCTAAAGTATTGGATAGTTCCTGATTAGACATATTTATCACTTTATATTACCAAGCCTATTCGCATTTTTTTGAGCTTTTATTGCCAATTCCATAACTTTTAAACAATGTGATTGATCCATTGCGGTACTTGTTCTATTTACAACATCACCCATTAATCTCTCAAAATATGTTAGGGGTTCTTTAGAAGCATTTTTGTATTCATATTTTTTATTATTAACTAAAAAAAGGTGATCTGTACCCTCTCTACCAACTAGATCGACATACTTTCTTAATTCAATGTATCCTTTTGTGCCTAAAATAGTCAATCTACCATCACCCCAATTAGGCAAAGCATCAGGTGTGTACCAGTCTACCCTTATGTAACCTCTCCCCTTATCTCCATGGATTAGTATTTCACCAAAATCTTCAAACTTATTATGTTCTGGATTTGAAAAATTACCTGTTGAAGAATTTATAATTTCTACATTTTTAGATCCAGTAAAAAATAAAAACTGATCTATTTGATGTGAAGCAATATCACATAAAATACCACCATATTGATCATAATCAAAAAACCAATCAGGTCTAGTTTGAATATTTAATCGGTGAGGTCCCATTCCAATTGTTTGAACAACATCTCCAATTTCACCTGCTTGAATTAAATCATAGGCAATTTGAACTGAAGGCACTTCAAATCTTTCAGAAAAATCTATTGAAAAAATTTTTCCTGTTTTTTTTGTAGTATTTTCAATTTCTTTAAGTTGTTCTAAAGTTGTACAACCAGGTTTATCTAACATTACATCTTTTCCAGCATTCATACACTCAATAGCTAAAGCTGCTCTTTTAACTGGAATGTCAGCTATTAATACTAATTCAATTTCTTTATTTGCTAATAAATCCTCTTTATTTGTAAAGCGGGGTATATCAGGATGTTTTTCATTAAAATCTTTTGTAATATTGTTATCTGTTTCATTCCACCAACCAACACACTCGCATCCCAAATTTAACATGCCATTTAATTGTCCAAAAATGTGTCTATGCTCAACACCCATTGCAGCTACTTTAATTTTTCTCATAATTAAATATTTTACTCCATTGTAATTAGTTTATTTTTATTAGATGATTCTATCATTGCATCAATTAGATAATGTACCTTCAATGCTTCTTTTCCAGTAATTTCAAATTTTTCATTTGTGCTAATTGATTTTGCAAAATTATGTATAAGATCTTTATGCCAATCAAATGGAAAAGCCATAGGATCAGCACTGCCACCAGTTCCAGACTCCTCTCCATACTCTTCTTTCTCACCATTCCTCCAATTAATAATTAGTGTCCCCGCTTCAAGTTTGACTGTTGCATTTTCACAATGAAGAACAATTGACTCTGACGAGCCTGGAAAAACACTTGTTGAAGCGAATACAGATGCAATTAGGCTATTTTTAAATTTAATACCTCCAGTTACAAAATTTTCTGACTCCATTTTATGAAACTTTGTAGTTTCTGCCATTACCATCACCTCTTTAACATCTCCTAAAAGACTAATGGCAAGATCAAGTGTATGAATAGCTTGGCTTATAAGAACTCCTCCACCATCTCTCTTGTATGTTCCTCTACCTGGTTCATCATAATATGACTGTTCTCTCCACCATGGAATATTGATTTGAGCTGAAAAAATTTGACCAAATTTATTATCATTTATTAATGATTTTAATTTAATTGAGGATTTTCTAAATCTATGTTGAAAAACTATACCGAGGCTAACTTTATTATTTTCACAAATTGAAATTATTTTTTTTGCATTTTCTAAAGTTCGTTCAATTGGTTTTTCCATTAAGATATGTTTTCCATGTTTGCTAAATTGCTCAACTAGTTCTAAACGTTGATTTGGAGGGGTGATGATATCAACCATCTCAACTTTAGGATTATTATAAATACTATCAATATCTTGAAATGTATCAAAATTAAAATTTTTAGAAAAATTTTCTCTTTTATCTTTATTTCTTGAAAAAACTCCAACTACATTAATATCATCTTTTAATTCATTTAAAGCCAAAGCATGGGGTTTGGCGGCCATACCCGTACCAATAATAGCAAGTCCAATTTTTTTTGAACTCATTAATTATTTTTTTTTGATACAGACATTCCATTTTCTTCAAAAAGATGAACTGAATCTCTTTTAAAACGAAGATATAATTCTTCTCCCTTATTTATTTTATATTGACCGGTATGGTGAACAATTAATTGTTTTATTCCTTCACCCTGACAATAAAAATAAGTTTCACTTCCCAGTTGTTCAGTAAAATTAACATGTACTTTCAAATCTGAATTTTGCTGTTCGCAAACTTCTATATGTTCAGGCCTTATCCCAAGAGAATAAGGTGTATTATTTTGTAAATTTTTATGATTTGTTTGTAAATTCAATGCATCTGAAACTAAATTAAATGAACCAGATTTATCAATTGCTTTAACTTTTATAAAATTCATTTTTGGAGATCCAATGAAACCAGCTACAAAAATATCGCTGGGATTATTATATAAATCAAGAGGTGCTCCTGCTTGTGCAACATAACCATTATTTAAAACTACTATTTGATCAGCCAATGTCATTGCTTCAACTTGATCATGTGTAACATAAATCATTGTACCACCAATTTTTTCATGAAGTGCTGATAATTCTTTTCTCATTGTTACTCTTAACTCAGCGTCAAGATTAGATAAGGGTTCATCAAACAAAAATGCTTTTGGATCTCTAACTATTGCTCTGCCAATAGCTACTCTTTGTCTTTGGCCACCAGAAAGTGCTTTTGGTTTTCTTTGAAGATACTCTTCAATTTGTAAAAGTTTAGCAGCACTATTAACTTTTTCTTCAATTGTTTTTTTATCAATTTTTAGATTTTCCAATGCAAAAGCCATGTTTTTAAAAACAGACATATGAGGATACAAGGCATATGATTGAAAAACCATAGCCAAACCTCTTTCTGAAGCCGGTATATTGCTTACTTCATTTCCGTCGATTAAAATTTCTCCTGATGTAATTCTTTCTAATCCAGCAATAATTCTTAATAATGTTGACTTACCACATCCAGAGGGGCCAACTAAAACTAGAAATTTACCACTTTCAACTTTCAAATCTACTCCGTGGATTACTTCTGTTTGATCATAACTTTTAAAAATATCTTTTAATATAATTTCAGTCATCTATCTCTTCTCATTATTGCTTTATCTGGGTCAGCGTGTTGTAAGTGTATAGGTGGCATCCCATTCAATATTTTTTTTATATCATTCATCATCATATCTCTTATATTTTTATATGAGTAATCTAAAGCACCTGCAACATGTGAAGTAAATAAAATATTAGATTTTTTTCTATAAGCTGAATCTACTGGTACAGGCTCGACTGGATATACGTCTATAGCTGCTCTAAAATATTCATTTTCAGCAAGTTCAATAAATTCGTCAAAATCAACCACCTCTGCTCTACTGACTAGAATTACTGAACTATTTTTTTTAATTAATTTTAATTTATCTTTACTGATAAAGCCTTCATTTTCAGTGGTAACTCCAGCTAGTATAAATATAAATTTATTGTTAGATAATAAATCATCAATAGATACAGGGATTACACCCTGACTTTCTAGGTATTCATTAGATAACCATGGATCAAATACTGAAATTTTACAGTTAAATGGTTTTAACAAAGGAAGTAAACTTTTTGCTAAATTTCCAAAACCAATTAATCCAACATTTGAATTAAAAAGTGTGTAAGCAAATTTATTTTCTTTGATTCCATATTGCTCTTCAGAACTAAGAAATTTTTTGTAAACTCCCAAAACATTTCTAGAAAGTGAGATTGCATAACCTATACAAGCTTCAGCAACGGCAGGAGCCATGGCAGGTGCAGCTGATAAAACATAAATACCCCTTTTATGTGCTTCATGATAATCAATATTAGGCTCCCAATTTGCTTTGACATTAATAATGGCTTTAATTTTTTTTGATTTATCTAAACGTTCTTTTGGCATTGCAGTCTGACCAACTAATATTTCAATTTCTTCAATATTTTTTTCTACAAGTTCATCAGGAGCTCGGCTGCCAAAGTGATAGACTAAATTAGATATTTTTTCTAATTCAGTCTTAAAATCATTGGTAAAAACCATTTCTTCATTTCTTGGATAAGGATCAAAAAAAATTAGAGGTTTATCTTGCATTACTTCATACCTGTGCTTGCTATTCCTGTTGTTATAAATTTTTGTAAGTAAGCAAATATAATTGCTATAGGTAATAAAGTTACCATAGTCATTGATAATACATAATTCCACTGACTAGTTAATTCTCCATGAAATGCATTTAATCCAATTTGTAATGTATAAACTTCACTTTTTGATAAAACTATTAAAGGCCATAAGAAATCATTCCATCTCCACATTATTGAAAAAATTGCCAAGACTGCAATAGCTGGTATAGACAAAGGTAACACAACTCGCCAATAAATTGCCCATTCACTTGCATGATCCATTCTTGCTGCCTCTATAAGCTCTCTTGGCAATGTAAGCATATATTGACGAAGTAAAAAAACCCCTGTTGGTGTTGCAGCACCTGGTAGAATTACACCCCATAATGAATTAATCATTCCAAAGTTTGCAACAACGTAAAAAACTGGAACCAAAATTATGGTTAGTGGAATTAGTAATGTACCTATAACAAAAACGAGTGCAAAATTTTTTCCTCTAAACTCATAGATAGAAAGTGCGTATGCTGCCATTGAATTTATTATCAAAGTTATTATTGTTGCAACAACAGTAATGAAAGTTGAATTTTTGAAATAAAGTAAAAAATCATATTTTCTTAAAGGATCAACATAGTTTTCCCACTGAATTTTAAATTCTCTAATTTTTTCTCTTTTATCAATTGGCACTTTTACTGTTTCTCCTGGGTTTAGAGGGTCAACCATTTTAGCATTAATTCCAATTCTTTTAATTTGTGCTAACTGCTTTACTGACCCATCTTCTTGAGTCACATTAAAAATTGGTAAAGGTTTATCGTATCCTTCAACATCAACTTGAATTTGTGAAAGTGGTAAAATTGTTGGGGGATATTCTTGTATACCCGCTAATGTTTTTAATGAAGATAATCCTAACCAAACAACAGGACCAAACATCAGAAGAACACCTAAAAATAAATAAAAATAAGAAAAATAATCTGTCCAATGATATTTATTTTTATATCTTTTTTTTGTAGCAATTTTTATTATTCTTGAAGCTGTTTCAGACATGTTAAATTTCTTGATGTTTACTTTCTTTGTTTCGACTAAAATATAATTGCATAAGTGTTAAAAATAAAAGTACCACACCAAGAACCATAGATGCAGCCGCAGCAAGACCAAAATTTTGGACAGATCCAGATGAAGCAAATCCTGTGGTAAAAATATATTGAACAATCAATGATGTAGATGTTCCAGGCCCTCCACCAGTTAAGACATAAATTTCATCGAATGTTTGAACACCTTTTATTGAAGCAAGAATAAATACAACTAATAAATTTGGCATTAGAAGAGGTAGAGTTATTCGAAAGAAAATTCTTTCTCGGCTAGTTCCATCCATTTCGGCTGCCTCATATAAATTTGGAGGTATTGCTTGAAGACCTGCTAGAACAATCAAAGTGTAAAAGCCCATATGGGCCCATATTGATACAAAGATTACTGATGCCATAGCCCACGATGGATCAGTTAAAAATGATACTTTGTCTCCACCATAAGACTCAATAATAGCATTGAAAGCTCCATTTTTTAGTAATATCCATTGCCAAATCAAACCAACAACAACTGGGGATAATAAAACAGGGAAAAAAAATACTGATCTAAAAAAACCTCTGCCAATAATTTTCTTATTCAATATCACAGCAGTCAAGACCGAAAAGAAAATCATTAAGCCAACTTGAAAAACAACAAAAAATATAGTGTTATAAACTCCTCTCCAAAAAAAATCTTCTGTACATGTATTTGGGTTTAAGTAACTCTCACAATCAAATAACTGATCATATTGTTTTGTTGTAGGAAGTTCTCTCTCAGCAAATAATAGTTCATCACCAGATGATAGTGAAAAGAAAAAGTTTGCAACAAGAGGCATTATTACAAATAATCCAAAAAAAATTAAATTTGGAAGCAAAAAAATATATGGCATATTTCTTACACCAATAATTTTTTGAATTGGCCACATGATTAAATCAATTGCATGCATTAAAAATGCAAAAGGAATGTTTAAAATTCTAAGGAAAAAATTTTTTGTTTGATTGCTAATATTTTCCATTAAATAATTTCGAAAAAAAGCTGCTCAAAAAGAGCAGCTTTATATTTTTATTATTTTGGATGTAATTATCCGCCGTATTTTTCTTTAAGTTGTTTTTCAACATCTTCATCCATACGCTCCCAAGCTTCATCCATTGTCATTTCACCAACAATAGCTTGTCCAAGTCTTGAGATAATTGCATTAAACATTATACGGTTGTCAACATGTGCCTGAAGATCAAAAGCGACTTGATCAATAGTTGGCACTGCACCAGCAAAAGTGTTTAAGGCATGTTTAGCATTTGGATCATCAGTTTGATAGTCAACTTGTAGATCTAGGTGTCCAGGAATAGCAAGAACTTGACCAATAAAACTACTTAGTTGTTCTTTACTAGAAAGATAATCCATTACCTTTCCTACAGCAGGATTAGCATTGAATGCTAATAGTGCATTTCCACCTGGCATTCCAGTACATGCAGCAGGACCACATGGAGCTGGTACAGCCCACCAATCAAAATCATCTCCAACTTCATTTGCGAATCTTCCAATTTGCCATGAACCACTCATCATGAAAACTACCTCAGCAGCATTCCACCAATCGTTTGGAGCATGATACTTAGATCCTGAAACTGATCCCCAAAGATCTTTACTCATTGTACCTGCTTGGTGCCAATCATAAAGCATTTGAGTCATAGCCTTTAATCCATCATCAACTAATTTTGGATCGCCACTTGCATCAAAATATTTCGCACCCATAGAGATTGCTGGGCCTGATACACGGTGACCTGATCTATCCCAAGCCATTGGAATAGGAGTACCTGTTTTTTCTGCTACCTCAATTGAAACTGCTGCCCATTCTTCCCAAGTTGCACCAGGGCCTAATAGATCTACACCAGCTTGTTCAAATAAAGTTTTATTTACATATGGACCTGTAACAGTCATCGTAGAATGAAAACCATGAATTGAAGTAGTATCTCCAGGCTTACGATACCAATTTAAAAAAGGACCGAAGCTTTTTTCATAGTAACTTGGATCAGCTACGTAAGGTGTAATATCAGCATAATATTTATTTAATCCACCAAGATCAGTAACACGAGCAATGTCCGGACCTTCTCCAGCAGCAAGCTGAATAGGTAAAGTGTTCATTATTGCATCGTAAGGTACAATATCTAAAATTACATTTATATCTGGATTAGCTGCATTAAACTCATCAATTTGTGCTGCAATTGGCACATTTTCTTTATCTCCATCACCATACCACATAATACGTACATCTGTGGCAGCAAAAGAAACTGCAGAAATTAAAGTTAATGAGAATGAAACTAAAGCTACAGATATTGCTTTTAAAATAAACTTAATGTTCATCATTTATCCTCCAATTTTTTTCAGACTTAAACATATTAAATTATTATATACAAGTAATAAAAACCTAGAAATAATGGCGAATTTTTAAATTAAATAATAATATTTGCTAAAAAAATATTATAAACATATCAAGATTCAATGATTGGTTATTTAGCATTAGCAAGAGATACATTTGATATAAGTTATGCTTTAGATAATAAAAAGTGTTTTGAAAAATATATAGATATCTTAAATATTAAATACTCACCTTTTAATGAATTAATAACAAATGATGAAACAGGAAAAAAAGCTATTAGTTATTTTAAAAAACTAAATTGTACCAAATATATAATTGCTCAAACAACTTTCACTGATGCGAAATTTATAACAAGTTTTGCTAAAACATTTAATAAACCAATACATTTAATAAGTTTTAAAGAGCCAAGAACAGGTAAGCGATTAAGATTGAACTCTTTATGTGGTGTAAATCTTGCCATGCATTCTCTAATCAAATTAAAATATAAGCCAGAATTTTCAATATTTATTAATAATAAATTATTCGAAATGGAAAGAATTAATAATTTTATAGAGAATAAAAAAATTTTAAAGAATAATAGATTAAAAAAAATAACAAGTTCTAAAAAAGAAAATAACAAAATTTTTTCAAAGACAAAGAATTTAGGAATTGTTGGCAAAAGACCAGATGGTTTTTATACCTGCGATTATGATAATAAAGAAATAGAAAAAAAGTTAAATTATAATGTTAAGAAAATTAAATTAGAAACTTTATTTAATATTTCTAAAAATGTTAGCACTAAAGATATTACAAAAACTAAAAATCAAATAAAAAAAGATTTGAAATCAGTCTCAAAGTTGAATGCAAATGAGTTAAATAAAAGTATTTCAATATTTCATGGACTAGAAAAAATAAAAAATGACAATAAAATTGATACTTTTGCAATTAAGTGCTGGCCTGAAATGTTTACTCAATTTGGATGCGCATCATGTGGTCCAATGGCTATGATGAATGAAAAAGGTGTTAGTAGCGCATGTGAAGCTGATGTATTAGGAAGTATAAGTTGTGATATTTTAAATAAGATAAATAATAAACCTTCACTTTTAGTAGATGTTGTTGATTGTGATCCCAAAACCGATACTTTAGTTTTTTGGCATTGTGGATTAGCTCCAATTAGTATGGCAAAAAAAAATACTGCAAGTGCAACTGTACATTCTAATAGAAGGAAAGCATTGCTACATGATTTTGCATTTAGACCTGGCAAAATAACAATATTTAGAGTTTCAAAATCAGAAAATAAACTAAAATTTATTATTATGAAGGGTGAAGTTTTAGATAAAAAAAATTCATTTTCAGGTACTTCGGGTGTTGTTAAATTGCAAAAAAATACCTATCAAAAATTAGTTAGGTTATTTACGTCTGGTATCGAACATCATTTAGCATTCACATATGGAGATGTATATTCAGAAATAAAAAAATTAAGTGCGCAATTAAATATTCCAATTTACACAGCATGAAAACGAAAATTAAGTATGGAATTATTGGAAGTGGACTAATGGGTTGTGAACATATTTCAAATATTAATCTTATTGATTCAGCTGAAGTAGTTGCAATCTCTGACAGTAATGAAAATTCAATAAATAAAGCTAAAAATCTAATTCCTAATGATATTAAAATCTATTCAAATAATACTGAAATTTTTAAAAATAATGAAGTAGATGCTTTTATTATTTCAACTCCAAATTTTACCCATCATGATATTATTAAAGAAGCATTAAAAACAAAAAAACATTTATTAATTGAAAAACCATTATGTACAAAATTAGAAGATTGTCTTGAAATAAAAAAATTATCAACTTCGTATCCATCAGTAATATGGGTGGCGATGGAGTATAGGTACATGCCACCCGTCCAAAAAATGATCCAAGAGCTTTATAGTGATAGAATTGGTAAGCTTAAAATGCTTTCAATTCGTGAACATAGATTTCCATTTCTCAAAAAAGTAGATGATTGGAATAGATTCCAAATAAACACCGGTGGAACATTAGTAGAAAAATGCTGTCATTTTTTTGATTTAATGCGCCTAATTACAAATAGTGAAGTTACACAAGTATATGCAAGTGGTGACCAAAGTGTAAATCATCTTAATGAAAATTATAATGGAAAAGTTCCTGATATATTAGACAATGCATTCGTAATTTTAGATTTTAAAAATGGAGTAAGAAGTTCTTTAGAACTTTGTATGTTTGCAGAAAATTCAGAAATGCAGGAAGAGCTATGTGTTGTTGGAGATAAGGGTAAAATAGAAACAGGCGTTCCAGCTGATGCCTCTGGAAAAAATTCTTCAGAACTTAGAATTGGTTTAAGAGACTCTGAAAATGCAATTAAAAAAATAGTTGAGGTGGATAAAAAAATCTTATCAGCTGGGCAACATCATGGATCAACTTATTATCAACATTTAGAATTTATTAAATCAATTAATAATAATTTAAAGCCACAAGTATCTATAAACGATGGTCTTCATGCAGTCGCTATTGGAGAAGCAGCAGAAAAATCAATAAAGGAAAATCGTTTGGTTAAGATGAGTGAATTTAATCTTTAAAATTTTCAAAAAATTTATTTGTTTTATCAATTATAAAGTTACTTACTCTCACGTTTGACTCCACAGTTACACCTGCGATATGAGGTGTTAAGATGCAATTCATATCATTTGTAATATTGTTATAAAATGCTTCATTTACTGGTTCATTCTCAAAAACATCTAATGCGAAACCAGAGATATATTTATTTTTATAAGCATCAATTAAGTCTTTTTCATTTATGACGCCACCCCTAGAAGAATTAATTATAATTGGTTGTTTTTTCATTCTAATAAAAGCTTGTCTGTCAAATAGATACTTTGTTTCATTATTTAATGGGACATGAATAGAAATTATATCGGACAAATTAAGAATTTCATCGAATGATACTTTCTTAACATTATCTGCCTCCATTTGTTTCGAAGTTATAAAAGGATCATATGCAATACAGGTAACATCAAAAACATTTACAAGATTTAAAACTTTTTTTGAAATATCCCCAAAACCTATTAAGCCGAGAATCTTTCCTTTTAGTTCTTTTGTAACAATTGTTGTTCTGGGCCATTTTCCTTGAAGAGTTTGTTCATTGATAATTTGAGTTTTTTTTAATAATGTAAGCGAAGAATTCACAACGTATTCAGCTACAGAATCAGAATTCATACCTGTTGCTGGCTGAACAATTATATTATTTCTTTTGCAGTATTCCGTATCTATATTATCAAGACCAACACCTAATCTTCCTATAAACTTTAAATTAGATGCATTTGTTAAAATATCCTTATCTAAAATTGTTTTGTTCCTTACAATAATGCCATCAAATTTCTGAATTTCTTTCTCCAAAAAATCTTTATTTTGCCAGGCATCTTTTTTATAAATCACATCAAATTCTTTATTTATATTTTGTAATGAATGTGAATCTATAAATTCTGTAATTAAAATGTTTGTCATTTAATTTTTCTAATTTTTAATTTTTTTAAAAATTTATTTACGTTGTTTAAATTTGGTATTGAATATATCCCCCCAGCTTTCATACATTTTAATGTTGCAGTTGCTGCTGCTAATTGAATACTTTGAGAATTTGATTTATTTAATGATAGAGCTGTTGCAAAAGCACCATGAAAAACATCACCTGCACAATTTGTTTCAATTGTTTTTACCCGTGGAACATTACAATGATATAATGAGTTATTTTCAACCCAATAAACACCTTTTGATCCCATAGTAACTGCAACAAATTTATTTGTTTCATTGAATATTTGAAAAAGAGCTTTTTGCATATTGATATTCTTTTTATAATTTTTCAAACCCTCTTCAGAAAATATAGGGTGAGAAGCATTGTTAACGATTTTAGAAATTTTATTTGAATTTTTAAAATTATCTAGATCAGCAACACATTTAATATTTTTTTTATTAGTATTAATAGCAATATTAGAGGCCATATCTAACCATCTCATATCTATTGAATAAATATCCTTTTTTCTAAAATTTAATTTGGGTATGTTGTTATAATCAAGTAATTTTGGATCATTGTAAGCTGCTAGTAATCTTTCACCTTTTGTATCTTCAATTACAAAGCTTTGCGAAGACTGACATTTTTTTATAAATATTGATTTGCTGAAATTAATAGAAAATTTTTTTAATTCTTTTTTTAAGAAGGTTGAAGAATCATCATCTCCAAATTTTCCAATGAATTTTGATTCAGAGCCCAATATTTTTGCAGTGAATGCTGATACTGCTGCTGACCCGCCTAATCTTTTATCAATACCTCTAGATAAAACTTTAATTGGTTTTTTTGGAAATTTATCTATCCTACTTATGTAATCTGTAAATATTGATCCTGCGCAAATGATCATAAATATTAATTAAAGGTATTTAACTATACCGATAAACTTTCTAAACCTATCTCTTATAGTTATAGGATTGAGTGGAATAGGATCAATTTTAACATTCCCAGAATTGATCTTTGAAATTATTACATATGAATTATCTTTATCATCAATGGCTTTGTTCAATTGATTAACTGTTTCCTCACCAGAACATTCAACCACATTTTTGCAGCCAGCTCCTAATGCAACATCCTTTAAGGAAGTTTTCTCATCAGTAAATGTTCGTTGATCTCCTGTTGATCCATAAGAGCCATTATCAATTATCAATAAAGTATAGTTTGATGGCGCTCTATTGCCTATTGTTGCTAGGGTATTCATATTCATTAAAACTGATCCATCACCATCTATACTAATTACGTGTTTATTTTGTGATAGTGACAAGCCTAAACCAATAGAAGATGATAAGCCCATACTGCCTAACATATAAAAAAAATTTGGTTGATCACTAATTTTATATAATTCTTGAGATGGAAGACCTATATTACAAATAACTAAGTTATCTTTCAGAATATTTTGTACCTTATATAATAAATCAAAACGGTTCATGTATCATCTTTCATTAAATTGAAATCACATAAAATAGCTACTGGTGATTCAACAACTTTGGCATGTTTGCTAAATGTTGGAATTTTATCTAATTCTTTTTCAGAAGAGCAATGCAACATAGGGATTCTTAACGTTTGTAAAATATCTTCAGTTATTTTAGCCATTCCACCTTGCGCTCCTACTGGCTCTCCTGGTGTGCCCCTATAACTAATTAGAAAAACAACAGGCATTTGATATAGTTGTAATAAAGAAACAATTGCATTCACTGAATTTCCAATTCCTGTATTCTGCATCATAATACACGGGAATTTATTACCTAAGTAAGCTCCAGCACAGATACCCATACCTTCTTCCTCTCTTGGTACAGCCGAATAATAAACATTCTTATCATTTTCAAGAATATTAATCATGTTAGCTAATAACTTACATGGAACACTTAAATAAAAATCTACTCCACCTTTTTTTAAATTATCGATGATTTTTTTACTGATTTTCATTTGTGCGGATGTCTATAGATATAAAATTATAAAACAATAAATTTATTTATTTAAAATCATTTCTTAATTTTATTTTTGTATTTGAATTGTATGTTTCACCTACTTTTAATATAGTTGATGGAAATTTTGGTTGATTAATAGCATCAGGAAAAATTTGCGTCTCTAAACACATACCGTATTGTAATCCATAATTTCGATTATGTTTGCCATCATATGAGTCTTTCATCATATTTCCAGTATAAAATTGTATTCCAGGTTGATCAGTTGAGTATTCAACTCCCATACCAGTAATTTTACTGTAGATAAAAGCTATAGATTTATCAATAGAATGATCTTTGAGAACATAATTGTGATCGATACCACTACTTTCTAAAAATGAATTATTTATTTCAAATGAGTTATTAAGATCATATTTTGTATTAACTACATCGAATAATTTACCAGTAGGAATTGACCCCTCATCAGTTTCACAAATTTGATTT
Organism: uncultured Alphaproteobacteria bacterium; assembly: GCA_902514875.1. GTDB lineage: Bacteria > Pseudomonadota > Alphaproteobacteria > HIMB59 > CACPNW01. The sequence continues at coordinate 30,905 of CABXSY010000014.1, forward strand.
GATGATATTCTAACAACATGATCAGTAATATTTTTATAATTATCTTTATGACCATGAAAATTCCAATAATTATGATTAGTCATATTAACAATAGTATCTTGATCAGAAGTAGCATTAAATGAAATTAGTATTTCGTTATTGTTATTAAGCTCGTAACTAGTTTTACAATTTAAGTTGCCTGGATAATTTTCTTCTAAATGTTTAGAGTGGTAAGTGAGCTCTACTTTTATACTTTCACTTGTTTTTTTAATATCAGCTATTTTCCAAATCTTTTTATTAAAACCTACCTTTCCGCCATGAAGATGATCAGGTTCGGTATTAGAATATAAATTATATTCTTCCCCATTAAGAGTAAATTTACTTTGCCCTATTCTATTACAAACTCTTCCAATAATTGAATTGAAATAGCCATGAGCTTCCAGGCAATCATCTAAATTACCATAACCTAATAATACATCCTCTGTTTCAGAAACATTCGAAGAAGTTGGAATACAAACTTCACTCATATAGCCACCATACGTATAAAAACTAAAACTGTAATTATTTGAGTTAATAATATTGACTATGTCAATATCTAAACCTTTATCATTTTGAAGTTTGTTAATTTTATATTCCATTATGTTTTCCTTAATCTTTGAAAATTATTTTTTCTTTGTTGAAGATAAATGATTAATCCACCTAAAACTATGAAAAAAGCACCTGGGAAGAGCTGATCAACTGGCCATTCTGCAAAAAATATCCAACCTAAAATAAGTGCAAAAAATATTTCGATATAATCAAATGGCATAATTTTACTAAGTTCTGCTTTTCTAGCACCATATATTAATAATAAAGTTCCAGATCCTCCTGCAATTCCCATTACACAAATTATTAAGAAATCATTTATACTTTTGAAATTTTCCCACATACCAAAAAATATGACTAACATACATGCAACTATGATTGTCCCTGTTTGACCATACAAGTTGATCAGTGGTGAAGGAACATGATACTCAAAACTTAAGGATGTTACCCTTGCTAATGAATATCCAAAAGCAGCAAGGATAGGAAGTAATAACATATAATTAAAGTCTGAAGACCAAGGTTGCATAATTAAAACTATACCTACAAAACCAGAAATTACTGCACTCATTTTGAACCAGCCAAATTTTTCGCCTAATAAAGGAATAGCAAGGAGGGTAACCATCATTGGCCCAGTGTATTCCATGGTAGCGACTAAAGCAAAAGGTAGGTAGGCATAAGAAGTATAGAGACACAATTGAGCCAGTGCTACAAATACTCCGCGGAATAATCCTAATTTCCATTGCGTTATTTTTATTTGTCTACCGTTTCGATGCCAATCATGTGAAAAATATAAAGCAATAACACATGGGATCATTCCAAATAAATTTCTAAAAACAGAAAGTTGAGCTGCTGGATATTCGTTTCGTAAAAACTTTATCGCAATCCCCATACAATCTAATAAAAACAAACCTGTGAGTGATAGGATAACAGCTAAAAATAAATTATTTTTCATTAATCATAATCTATTATTCTAAATTAACTTCTTTTCCTATTTCTTGACTTTTATAAATTCCATCTAAGATTTTCATTACCTGAAGAGAGTGTTCAGCAGGAACAGTAACTGGTTGATCATTTACAACAAACTCTGCAAACTCGATACATTCTTTAGCATGAGGTTCAATAGTGTCTTTTAAATTTCCTTCAATTTTTTTAGTTATGTGAGTTTGAGAATTGATATCATTTTTTATAATCTCACAATTAGGCCAATGCAAACCAGCATCTCTTCCATATAACCATACCTGCATATCTTCTATTTTATCTTCTGGTAGTTTATGATGCAGCATCCATGATACTTCAAGCATTAAGGTTGCACCATTTTTAAACCTAACAAATGCAGCTGCAAAATCTTCAACGTTCATTACTTCCTTATCGTACTCTCCATTATAACTAAAAGAAGTTGGTTGTTTGGCTAATTCTGTTTTTGACACACCCGTCACGGAAAGTGGTTCTGGATTGTTCATAAACCAAAGAGTTAAATCTAATACGTGCACCCCTATATCAATACAAGGTCCTCCTCCTGAATTTTCTTTTTTCAAAAAACCAAGTGAGACTGGTAAAAAATTTCTTCTAAGCATCCAAGAGCGAGCATGGTATATTGAACCGATTAATTTAGATTGATCCTTTATTGATTGAGAATCTTTCCTAAATCTAAAGTGTTGAGCACACATTAATTTTTTCTTCGTTTTATCTCTTACTTCAATCATTTTTTTTATTTGTGAGGCATTTGGAGCTAAAGGTTTTTCACATAAAACATCTTTGCCAGCTTGCATTGCTTTAATTGCTAAATCACAATGATAGTTGTTGGGTGCACAAATATCTATCACATCTATATCTGGATCATTAATCATATCTAAGGGATCAAGATATAATTTTTTTATTTGATTTGTATTACCCCAATGTTCGAGAATTGATTTATTTATATCAGAACCTGCTATTAATTCAGCATGTTCTGACATATCCCAACCAGGGACATGTAGCTTTGCAATACCGCCAACACCTATGATGCCAACTTTTATTTTACTCATATCTATATTTTTTTTTATTTAGATATTTATCCATTTTTTTTCTTTTTCTGATTGGTAAATTGATTCCATGATACTGCTTCTCAATGCAGCTTCCGAAGGAGTTACTAAGTTTTTTGTATTGTTATTAATTAATGAATTAAGAAATAAATCAAATGCATGAGGCAATCTTTCTGGTAAGTTTTCTTCTATTCTTTCTGTTTTTTTACCATCCTTATTTTCGTTTATAATTAATTGCTCATTCGTTGTTCTTGCATGAGCTTTTGTTCCACTTACAAAAATACTATATGGCTGCGCTATATCTATCCATCCAGCAGCAATACTAGCTATCAATCCACTTTTAAATTTTATTAATGCTTCTCCACTCTCTTCACAACCTGGATATTGATTATATACTTTCGTAAAGGTTGCACTTACTGACTCAACATCAGAAAAAAACCACAAAAGAAGATCTAAAACATGTGTTCCTAAATCACCAAAAGCCCCAACACCTGCAACTTTAGGGTCTGTCATCCACTGATAGTTTTTGAAAATATCCCTCATAATACCATCGTGACAATTAACGAGTCGAATTCTTGAAATATCACCAAAATAATTTGCAGTAATTAATGCTTTAAGCTTTATATAAATAGGATTGCTTCTCATAAAATAGCCAGTTTGGAAAATAATTTTTGACGACTCAATTAAATTTGCCATTTCAAAGGAGTCTTTTTTTCCTATCCCCAAAGGTTTTTCTATAAAACAATGTTTTTTATTCTCGGTAATTTTTTTAACTAATTCATAGTGCAAATTAGTTTCTGAACATACAATAACACCATCTAAATTAGGTTCTTTCAATAAATCAATATAGTTATTGTAATTCTTACATTTTAGTTTTTCAGAATCACTTTTAGACCTGTTCTTATCTTTATCCCAAACACCAATGCAATTAATCTGATTGTTTGAATTTACCCTAGAGATAAAATTTGGCGTATGAATATGTGAGGTTCCAATAAAAGCAATATTTTTCATAATAATTTAATTAATTACAATTTACGCAACATTGATCAACCCAGTGTCCTGGCTCAACCTCTATTAAACCCATCTCGGTATTACCATTTCTACAATTATCACATGGATTAGGACATCTTGTTCTAAAGACACAACCTGAAGGAGGATTTAAAGCACTTGGTATTTCACCTTTTAGTTCTATAGCTTTTGATTTATTTTCTGGATCTATTGATGGAATAGATGAAAGTAATGCTTTTGTGTATGAGTGTTTAGGGTTTTTAAATAATTTTCTTGATGGAGCCATCTCAACTATATGCCCTAAGTACATTACAGCAACAATATCACATACATGAGCAACTACACTTAAGTCGTGGCTTATAAATAAATATGTAAGATTAAGTTCATTTTGAAGTTGTTTTAAAAGATTTAATATATCTGCTTGTATGGATACATCTAATGCGGCAACACTTTCATCTGCAACAATAAATTTAGGATTACTGACTAAGGCTCTTGCTATTGAAATACGTTGTCTTTGACCACCAGAAAAAGCATGGGGAAATCTTCTTAAATGCTCTAGATTTAATCTGCATTTTGATGCTATATCTCTAACCCTATCATCAGTTTCTTGCCTTGAATTTGTTATTCTCATAACTTCTAAAGGTTCAGCAATAATATCTCTTACTGTCATCCTTGGACTTAAAGCTGCATAAGGATCTTGGAAAATTAATTGTGCTTTCTTTCTATATTCTTTTAAATCTTGTTTGTTTATATTTGTTAAATCATAATCTGTTTCATCATCATGAAAAATAACATTTCCTGAACTAATTTTGTTAGCACCAAGTATTGCTCTTCCTAATGTTGTTTTACCGGATCCTGATTCACCTACTAATCCAAAAAATGATCCTTTTTTAATTTTTATATTAATATTGTTTACAGCATGTATTTTTTGTTTTTTAGAAATAAAGTTCTCTTGATAATCAAAATCAACTGAAACATTATTTACTGATATTAAATTCTCACTCATAACTAACCACAATTAATACAACATTGATCAACCCAGTGTCCTGGCTCAACCTCTATTAAACCCATCTCGGTATTACCATTTCTACAATTATCACATGGATTAGGACATCTTGTTCTAAAGACACAACCTGTTGGTCTATCTAATGGACTAGGTATATTACCTGGTATTGGTCTAAGCGGCTCATCTAAATTATTTATATCAGGAAGAGCCTCGAGTAATCCTTTGGTATATGGATGTTTTGGATTTTTAAGAATTTCATTTACAGGACCTTTTTCTACCACACTACCTAAATACATCACTGCAACATGATCAGCTACTTGGGCAATAACACCTAGGTCATGAGTTATAAAAATTACACCCATTTGGTACTCTTTTATAATATCTTTAATCAAATTGATTACTTGTGCTTGAATTGTAACATCTAATGCTGTTGTTGGTTCATCTGCTAATAATAGTTTAGGCATTGTTGATAATGCCATTGCTATCATAGCTCTTTGCCTCATTCCTCCAGATAATTCAAATGCGTATTGATTAAACCTTTTCTCTGCATCAGCTATGCCTACTCTTTTAAGCATATTTATAGATATTGATTTTGCCTCATCTTTATTAATATTTTTATGTATTAGTAATTGCTCAACCATTTGATTCCCAATTTTTATAGCTGGCGCAAAACTTGCCATAGGTTCTTGAAAAATCATTGAAACTTTACCACCTCTAATTTTTTTTAAATCTTGTTTAGAAGTGAATTTAAGAACATTTTCATTATCCAAAATTATTTCTGCATCTTCGTTATATAAAGTATTTCCTGAATTTAATTGCATGATTGATTTTGCAGTAACAGATTTTCCAGATCCAGACTCACCAACAATTCCAAGAACTTCCCCTTGATCAATTGATATGGATATATTTTCTACAGCTGTTATTTGACCTTCATCAGTATCAAATTTAACATCCAAATTTTTAACTTCTAACAAATGACTCATTTATTTATCTTATGTGGATCAGCAGCATCCCTTAATCCATCTCCAACGTAGACAAAAGTAAGTATTAAAACTACTAGAAAAAAAACAGGTATAAAATACCATTGATAATTCAGAAGTACATCTGCTTTTGTTGCATTTTGTAAAAGTACTCCTAGAGAATTAACGGGCTCTCTTAAACCTAATCCAATAAAACTAAGAGCAGTTTCAGATAGCAACATATATGGAAAACTAATTACTAAATCTACAATTATGTAGCTAGTGAAGCTTGGTAGCAAATGCCTCGCAATAATATGTGTTGAAGATGCTCCACATAATTTTGCAGCTAATATATACTCCTGACTTCTTTCACTTAGTAAATGAGTTCTTACTCTTCTTGCTAATGTTGGCCATGAAATCAATCCTAACAAACAAGAAATAAAGAAAAATCGAAGTTCTGAGCTCCATTCTAATGGGGCAAATGCAGCAAGACACATAAATAAAGGTATTGGAGGTACCGTTCTAATTGCATCTGTAAACATTTGGAGTAAACTATCTATCCAGCCTCCATAATATCCGGAAATACCTCCAATAATTAATGACAAAACAAATGATATAAATACACCAAGAGTTCCTACTGCAAGTGAAACATAAATTGCACTAAGTGTTCTACTAAATAAATCTTTACCTGCCTTGTCAGTACCAAAAAGATGAATACCACCTTCGTCTACTCCAAATAAATGAGTATTAAATATAAATCCAGGAATTTTAAAATCTAACATTTTCCCTGGAAGGTTAATGTTAAAATCAAATACTTTGTATTCCCAACCTTTTACAAAAAAATAAACATATCTTCTTTTTTCAGTATCAGTTTTGTAGACCCATCTAAAATTTGTATCTGCACCCCTATATTTTGTTAATGTGTGAAGAAACGGTCTTGATGAAAATCCATTTTCATCCCAGAACATAGGTATTTGAGGGGCGCCATTTTCGTAATCTTTATCACGTCCGTTAATAGTCGGATCATAAGGTGATAAGAAGTCTGAAAATAAACTACATATTATCATAAAGAGTAATATTGAACCTGCAATCATGGCAGATTTATTTCCAAAAAAACGAGTTCTAACTAACTGCATTTGAGTAGCCGTATAGTAAGCTTCCTTTTTACTTGAACTAACCTCCACCCATAACTCCTTTTCTTATTCTTGGATCCATAATTGCTAAAATTATATCTGTTATAAAATTAACAAAAACTATTGTCGCTGTAAGTAAAAAAATTATTGCACCTGCTAATTGTTGGTCATTAGATCTAGCTAGAGCTTCTATTAATAGTGCTCCTGCTTCAGTTAAAATTAGTATTAGAGCAACTATTGGAAGTGCGCTAAAAATTCTATTTAAGTCAAAACCAATTGAATTTATTACAGGACCTAATGAATGCTTAGCTGGATATCGCCACAGTAAACTCATTCCTGATACACCTCTTGCTCTTGCAGCCATTACATATAGCTTATCATTTTCATCTAACATCAGAGCTCTCACTGTTTGAAGTGCAAAAGCAGTTGCATTCCAACCTAATACGAAAATAGGTAACCATGCTCTGCTTAGAAAATCCATTAATTTTGCTGACGACCAGG
>CABXSY010000015.1 GCA_902514875.1 uncultured Alphaproteobacteria bacterium
CTTTTCCAACTATCACTAATTACAGCATCAATTTTTGATGAACTATATATTTTTTTAAGTTCATTAAATTTTTTTCTATTTCTTAAAAACTTTATACCTCGAAATCTTTTTGTAGAAAAATTTATTTCATTTTGATCAAAAATATTATCTTCTTTAAAATTTTGTTGATCTGCTAATACAATTACATCTTTAGAACGGCTTAGATGTAATGCTATATTGTACATAAGGGTTTCTATCCCTCCAACTCTTGATGGAAAACATTGTGTTAATATAATTATCATTAAAATTTAAAGAATTTAAAATTTACGATATATTAATATCGATTGGAATACCTTTAGCAATTGATTCCTTCATCGCAAATACGACCCTTTCTGCTTCTAAAGCAGCCTGTAAATTTACCGCTGGTTTTTGATCAAAAACGCAATCCTCAATAAATTTATCTAGGCCTCTTTTTAAACATCCATCTACTTTTGAATCTATAGTTGGCCAATTAGCAATATCTGGCTTCATATAATTTGTTTCTGTTTGCATCTGCAAACCCATTGATGATCCTTCTATAATAATTGATCCTTTATCTCCTATAACATGAAGTGCTGGGTCTAGTGGCTCAGGTTGGTTTTTAGGCAAAACCCAAGATGTTTCAAAGGAAGCCAAACTTCCATCATCAAATTTCATGATTGCCATTACAGCATCATGCGAGTCATATTCCTTACATTCTCTAATAACTGCTTCTGCAAAAACTCTTACTGGCTTTGATTTATTAATGGACATAGTCATTTGAATATCATGAATTAAAGTTGAGGATAAAAGGTCAGTCCATGGAGCATAAATTTCAATTCCAAACCTGTTACCCCTTCTTCGTGCAAAACAAGATACTATATTGCCAATTTCATCATTTTTAACTTTTTCTTTCATTAATTTATATCGAGGATCTTCATGAAGAATAAAATTTACAGAAATAATTTTGTTATGATCTTTTATTTTATTAACTAACTCATTAATTTTTTCCAAATTTCTACCAAGAGGTTTTTCAAGTAAAATTTTTAAACCTTTTTTAACTGACATAACAGCAGGCTCTATTCTGATTTGTTCAGGTGTAGCAATACTGATGGCATCTAATGTTTCGGTGTTTATTAATTTTGTAAAATCTTCATAAGCTTTACAATTAAATGATTGTGCAACTGAGTTAACCTTTTCTTTATCTACATCACAAACAGCGACAAGATCCGAATTAGGATTTCTAAAAAAAGCCTCAGCATGAAATGTGCCAACTAAACCAGTTCCAATAACTGCAATTTTTAATTTACTCATTATTTATCACTTCCCGATAATACTACTTTTGTAATATATTGTTGGAAAAAAATCATTAGTATTGTTACTGGAATTAAAGTAATTATTGCTGCTGCAGCTTGTTGACCAATTTTTATGTCTATAGTGCTCCTAAACAATCCAAGAGCTACTGTAGAAATTTTCAAATTATTAGTAAATATTAAAGGTGTTAAAAATTCAACCCAGGATAAAATAAATGCAAATATAAAGGCTGCTATTAAACCAGGTCTCAATAAAGGAAAAATGATGTGAATTAAAAGTTGTAGAGTAGAACAACCATCAATTTTTGCTGCTTCTTCCACCTCAACAGGTAGTTTATCAATAAATGATTTTAAAATCCAAATCACAAAAGGTAATGTAAAGGCAGTATATGGAACAACTAGACTAAAAATAGTATCATCTAGTTGATATGAAACTAATATAACAAATAGGGGAATTACAAAAAGTATTGTTGGAAGAAAATATATCGAAATTAATGTTCCAAGAATAATATTTTTTGCTGGTAAATTTAATCTTGCAAGTGAATAAGCTGCTGGAAAAGCTAAAATTATGCATAAAAAAGATGTGAGGAATGAAACTATTAGACTATTTCTAATACCTTCATAAATATTAGATATATGATTAGGTTTCAAAACCTCAGCAAAATGAGTAAATATAACTTCTTTTGGAAAAAAAGATAAATTTCTAGATCTAATGATATTTTCAGGCTGTATGCTTGTTAATATCAAACCGTAGAGTGGAAAAAACATTACAAAAAATACTATGAGAGCAGAAAAATAAATAAAAAAATTTTTTAGAATTAAATTTTTTTTCATTTATTACCCCAAAAAAATTTTATTAAAAATCTTGAAATAGTTGGAATTAATACGACAGCTAAAGTAATTATTAGTAAAACATAGGCTGCTGCTGAAGCTCGACCTAGATTAAAAGTTTCAAATGCTTCTTGATAAATGAAATAATTTAATGTTGTTGTTCCACCTCCTGGACCTCCCCTTGTAAGGACAAAAATTGTATCAAATGATTTCATTGCTAAAACAAATTGTATCAAGAAAAGTGGTATCGCAATTGGTAACATTAAAGGAAATAAAATGTTAGAGAACCTTTGGAATACATTTGCTCCATCAACTGCAGCAGCCTCAAAAACTTCCGAGGGTAAACTTTGCAGTCCTGATAAAAAAAATAATGTCATAAAAGGAATTGCTTTCCAAATTTCAGCAATAGCTATTACATGAAGTGCTACTAATGGATCTGCTAGCCAAATTTTATAACCTGATATGACTCCTAATTGATATAATAAAGCATTTAAAAACCCGGTATCAGCATGAAACATTTGTCCCCACAGTACACCAGAAACTACAGACGGTACTGCCCATGGTAATACAATCATGACTCTTAAAAATGCTTTTCCAATAAATTTTTCATTTAAAAGAAGTGCAATCAAGAAAGAAAGTATTGTTGTGCACACGCAGATTAAAAATCCAAAGTAAATGGTTCTTAAGACTGAGCTTGTAAAAAGATAATTACTTATTAAAAATTCAAAGTTTTTAAATTGAACAAATTTTTTTATTTTTAAGCGAATTATGTCATATTCGGCAAAACTTATTACAAATGTAAATATAGCTGGATATAAATAAGTTATAAAAACAAGTATTAAAGAAGGGAGTATTAATGTGAAAGCAAGAATTTTTTCTCTTGAAAATTTAAATTGAGAATTACTTGGTTGGTTTAAAAGATCTGTCATGTCCTGGAATTACAAGATCTGGTTTATAGCTTTGTGCTTTATCTAGTGATTCGTTTAATTGTTTTAAATTTGCTTCTGGATACCATCTAGAGAATTTCCTTTCACAATACTCTTCCTTTGTCATAGTTTGATCACCAGCAATTAAAATAGTTTCATCATTACTTTTAACTATAAAAGATATATGGCCATTAGTATGTCCCGGAGTTGTTATTGCATAAACATTTTCCATAATTTTTGTCTCATTATTATCTAAAATTTCAATTATTTCTCCCATCATTGATTTTTTAGCTTCTACAATTTCTTTCCCCTCAATTGCCACCATATCATCAAATTCTTTGCTTCCAATAATCCAAGGTTTATTTCTAAAATGAACAATAGAAGCTGCATGATCTGCATGTGTATGAGTTGTAGCTACTATATCAATATCTTCATATGTTAAATTTTTTGAAGCCAGTGCTCTCTTTAATATAGAATAGAAACCGATATGATAATTACCAGGATCAACTAAAATATTTTTCTCACCTCTAATTAGCGTAGTTGAAGCTACTGGCAAAAAACCAACATTTGTATCAAAAATTGGTCCATCATCGGTAGTTACACCCATAAGCTTTTCCATTTCATCAAGTTGTTGTTCTGGATGTGAAGCAAACATATAAATTAATTCGCTATTATGATAACTAAATCTTAAAGTTACAGGATTTATTAAAATATCAACAGTAGTATTCATTCTCAAATATCTCCATTTTCAGACAGACTTTGATTAATCCAGTCTAAGTTTTCATAATTCATAAACGAGTAATTATAGAAGCTAAATCCTGATGCATCTTTATTAAATACTTGAAGTTGGTTCTTAAGATCTAATTGATTAGAAACTTGCGGGAGGATTGTTCTCATTGCAGGTATCATTTCAATTTTGTTATTTAATACTTTTTTATAAACATCATATTTTTCTTTTATAAGATCTAAATCTGCAAAATAAAAAGTCGGATGAATTTCATCAATCAAGGGTAATATAGAATTTAAATTTACACCATTTTGCCATCTCTGATTATTAGGGCCAAGTGGATATAATGGGCCAAAGTCAACTAAACCAATTTTTAAATTTTTATCTTTTCGTAATTCATTGACTACCAAAGTATTGATGTTTGTTATACTTTCTTCTCTTGCCAAATAGTAATTCCAAAACTCACCATCAAGAATACTTTGAAAATCAGACCAATTCATAACTTCTTTATTTGTTTTTTGATTAAAATAATCATCTGTAGTTTTTTTAACCCAGTTTCTAATCATTTCACCATCAATATTTTTTTGCTTCAAAGTCTCTAAACATTTATTACTAAAGTTAAGTGACATAATAAAATCGATATCAGCTGAAAAATCTACTCCAATTACTTCATGGTGATGCCCGTGTCTTAATGGAAGATATTCAAGAGATTCAATTAGAATTTTATCAAATACACCTAGATTTACTACATCTCTTGATAAATTGACAAAATGATCAACTACGTCCGAATTAAAGGGACATAGAGAGTGTGTGATTGGATCACCCCAAGCATTATATACAGATGTATTGGGATAATTATTTCCAATTCCAGAATTATGAGTACCAAGCATCCATGCACATAATTTGATATTATTTTTTTTACATTGGTTCGATAATTCTTCCCAAAACTTACTCCAATTCTCAGTAAGATTACTTATTGGCGATTGAAAACTATGATTGTTATGCCAACTGCTTGGATTGAAGTATAAAGCTCCAGGTTCAGGAAAATATATTTTTCTTTTTTTACTATGAGGTAAAAAAAACATTCCTGAGTGATAATTTACAGTAATATAAATTGCATTAAGTCCACTTCTCTTTACTGCATCAATAACTGCATCATAGCCTTCATCAATTACGTCCCAGGGATAACAAAATAAGGCTAAATCTTTTTTATTCATTTTTACCATTTAAAGGTTTTGTCCATTTTGAAAAATCTTCAATAAAATCTGAAACTTTATCTGTTATTATCTCATAAAGTTCAGTACCTTTCTTTTTCGAAGCTAGACTTGGTGAGCCAATAACTCCATGATCTGAAAGCTCTTTAAAACTTGCACTTACTCCAACTGAACCACCTGATAAAAGATCAACTCCAGTATACGAAGATCTTTTTAATGGGTTGTCGACAATTTTATCTTTTTGAACTATCTCCTCTTGCATATGTAGCATAAGTGCTGTTTCCATTTCACATGCATGATTTATTCCACCAAGATCAGAATCTCTCCACTCATTAATTTCTTTCATAGCAAAATCCCAATATGATGCTGTAGCTATATAAATATTTTTATCGTATTTTAACTTTTGTCCAACATTTTTAAGAATAGCAATATTGCCTCCATGACCATTCAAAATAAGTATTCTTTCTAATTTATTTTTTACTAAACTCTCAACTATATCCAATATAACATTTGTTAATGTTTCATCTTTAATAGAAATCGTGCCAGGAAAATCCATATGATGTGGTGAATAACCTGACCAAATAACTGGAGCCACAACTGCATTAATGTTCTTTTGGTGAGATTTTTTTACAGACTCATTGGCAATATTGTTAACCATAAATTCATCTACTTTGAGCGGTAAATGTTTTCCATGCTGCTCAAATGCACCAAGAGGAAGAAGAACCACCGGATCTTTATCTGATAGGTCCTTAACTTCCTCCCATGTATAATTACCCAAATTAACTTTCATAATTTGCGTATTTTATTAATTATGATCTGCTCGCATTAATTTGCTTAACAGCATCATTTAAAGCATCTTTAGCACTTTTCTTTTGAGTCAATGCTAATGAAACTTCATTTGATAATAATTCAACCCATTGATTTCTATCTGCAGAAAAACCTGCATCTACAGGATATAGATATGAGTCTTTAATAACACCTGCCATTGATATATTTTTTAGAACATCTGGATGATCTAGAGCAGGTTCTAAAGATGGTGCCCATGGCGAAGTTGAACCTTGCAATATTTGATTATCAGGACTTAAAGCCATTTCAATAAATTGCATTCCTGCCTCAGGATTATCAGCATATTTAGGTATTGCTAAAAATTCTGATCCATCAACAGATGCAGAAGTTTCTAATGCAGGAAGTGGTGCTATACCACTCATCCCTTGCACTGCAGAGTCTTCTGTAAAATTTGCAATTCCACTAATAAATGGCCATGTTAAGAAAAATCCTCTTTTCCCTGCCATATAGCTTGGAGATGCATCAAATACCCATGTGTATGTAGGCGTTGCTGGGTCAATAATTTTATCTTTGTGTAAAAGATCAACCATCATATGTAACGCTTCTACACCCGCATCACTATTCATAATTGGATCAAGATTTCCATCTAAGAAACTTCCTCCGTTTGCTTGAAGTAGTGCACCAAAAGTCCAAAAACTGTGGGTGCCTGCCCAAGCATCGACAATACCGTAAATATCATTATCAGGGTCATTAATTTCTTTTGCAAAACGAATAAGTTCGTTCCAAGAATTTTTTGTGCTGTGCCAGTTATTAGGTGCTTCTGTATCTAATCCAGCATTTTTAAGTAAATTTTTATTCCAGTGTAGAACTGGACAACCTATAGTAATAGGCGCAGCGTATACTTTACCTTTGTAAGTTGCAGCAGTTAAACTATTTTCCATAACGCCGTTTGGTTTTAATGTGTCGTTGACAAAATCACTCATATCCATCAACCAACCCTTGTCTGCCAAACCAGCAATTTCTGAAGCAGTTACAAATATAGCATCACCTACACTTTTTCTAGCGATGTAAGCTGAATTTAGTTTTACAGATAAATCTGGTGTTGTGACAGTTTCTATATTTGGTGTAACTCCATATTTTTCTGCATAAGCAGGAGCCAGAGCTTGTAAATATTCCATATGTGAACCGAGCAAAAGACTAACTGGTTTAGTGTTAGCAGCAAATGCGTATTTCATACCTACTTGCGATAATAGAGTACCTGCAAGAGCAGCAGAGCTTGTATGGTTAATAAACTTTCTCCTAGATATCTTTTTTTTCATTTTATCCTCCAAAAAATGATTTTAATAGAATATTCAAACGTATTTAAAATATAAAGTCAATGGGTAACGAAATAAATTCCCAATTTCTTAATGGACTAAATTTTAATATTAAAATTAGACCAAAAATCTAACCTTTAATTTTCTTAAAATAAATATTTTTAAAATTACATATGCATTATATGCATATTAAAATTGATATATTTATACTTTAATTGCATATAATAATTAGTAATTTACAAGAGAAAGGAATAATAATGATTAATGTTTTTAATTTTTTTAACAAAGTTTACGATGATCTAAGTGACAAAAACTATAATAAAGATGTGGATTTAGTTAAATATTTTAAATCTGAATACGGTAATGAGTGGAAAATTGAATTAGATAAACATCTTTTAAGAACTGAATTTGAAATCAATAAAAAAGCCGCGTAATTGGCGGCTTTAGCTATATCTCAAAGGTAGCCTTTTTAAGCCAAAGTCTTTCATTATTTTCAAGGTAAGACTCAAGCTTATTATATACCTCTTCATGATACTTATTTAACCACTGCTTTTCAATTTTATCGAGTGTATTTCTTTCAATGAGATCTAAGTCTATTGGGCACCACGAGATATTTTCAAAGTATAGTTTATTATCAATATTCTCTTTTATAATAATTAAATTTTCTGTTCTTATCCCATATTCATTTTCTTTGTAATATCCAGGTTCATTGGATAAAATCATTCCTGGAAGCAAATCAACGCTTTCAAACATTGATTTTTTTGCAATACGCTGTGGAGCTTCATGGACACTCAAAAAACTTCCTATACCGTGACCTGTCCCATGATCATAATCTAAATTAATTTCTTGTAGACTTTTTCTTGCTAGATAATCAATATCAGTTCCTTTTGTTCCCTTTTCAAAAACATGATTTGATAAGGCAATATGACCTTTAAGAACTCTCGTAAATCTATCTTTTTGCTCTGTTGTTGCTTCACCTAAAATTATAGTTCTTGTTATATCGGTTGTTCCATCAAAATATTGCCCTCCTGAGTCAACAAGGTAAATATTATTATCTGAGAAAGATGATTTTCCTTCTTTAGTAACACGGTAATGAGGAAGAGCTGCATTTTTATCAATTGCTGATATTGTATCAAAAGATAGAGAATGAAATAATTCATTTTTTCTTCGAAGATTTTCTAAATGATGTGCAACACTTATTTCATCATTTGATTTAGGTTCCATTATATTTTTTAACCAATAAATATATTTAGTAATACTAACACCATCTCTTATATGTGCTTTTTTTGCTCCATCTAGTTCAGTTTTATTTTTGATAGCTTTTAACAAAATACATGGATTTGCTAAATTTTTAGTACTTATTTTTTGTTTTCTTAAAAGATCTAAAAAAAAATAAGTGGTGGAATTAAAATCTAAACCAATTGATTCAGATGAATTAATGTTATTAAAAATAGATCTGATGTTTTCAATATTGTTAATATTTATTAGTGTTTGAATTTCTTTTTTTAGTATTTCTGGCATTGCAGACTCTTTAATATACAAAGAGTGTTTATTATTTTTTGAAATTAGAAGATAAGAATAAAGCAGCGGTGTATATTTAATATCATCTGCTCTTAAATTTAATAGCCAAGCAATATTATCAAGCCCAGAAACAAAGTAATGATCAATTTCATTTTGATCTAAAAATTTTTTTAAAATATCTAATTTTTCACTTCTTCCCTGACCAGCAAAACTTATTGGGTGATCAAATATATCTGTATACTGAGTTTTTGGTTGATTTTCCCATATTAAATCAACAAAATTTTTATCTATTAGTTGGAGTTGAGATGTTGGATTCTCTAACATTTTTTCCACTTTTTGAATTTCTATAATTGAATGAAGAGTTGGATCTAATGCAATTTTATATTCTTCTTCTAATAAAATTTTTTCTAAATCTGTCCAAAAGCTATTTAAATGTTTTGCGTGAATCTCTTTGGCATTAATTTGAGTATTCGCTTGAAAAGTATATCGTCCATCAACATATAAGAAGGCGTCTGTTGACGTTATAATTGCTCTTCCTGCTGAACCAGAAAAATTTGTTATAAAATTTAATCTTTCTGCATTTGGGGAAATATACTCATTTAAATATTCATCACTTCTATTAATGACAAAAATATCGATATCTTTTTCTTTTAATAGATTTTGTAATTTTTTTAAATTTGATTGATTCATTATAACTTGTTAAATAAACTTAGATCGATATTACCACCAGAAATCATAACTATAATTTTTTTATTTTTAACATCAATTTTATTATTTAATACTGCTGCTGCTGCAACTGCTCCTCCTGGCTCCACAACTATTTTAAGTTGTTCAGCTAGTAAAATTATGGTCTCTGTTACTTCTTCATCAGATACACTTAATCCTCCCTCAAGATTATTTGAATTAATTTGAAAGGTTATATTGCCAGGTTGAGGTGCTAATAGTGCGTCACAAAAAGATTTAGCATTTTTTTTATTTTCTATAAGCTTACCAGCTTCTAAGGATCTTTTTGTGTCATCAAATTCTTCAGGCTCTACAGAATATGATTTTATATTTGGGTAAATATGTTTTAAGTATGTTGATGTTCCTGCAATAAGCCCTCCACCTCCACAACAACATAAATACAGATCAGGTTCAATTGATTGCTCTTTCAAATCATTTACAATTTCGATAGCTGCAGTTCCCTGACCAGCAATTATATCTTCATCATCATAGGGTTTAATTAGAGCTCTATTATCCTTCTTTTGAATTTCATTTCCTATCTCTTCTCTACTCTGAAAGTAAGTGTCATATAATATAACCTCTGCTCCATATTTTTTTGTATTTTCAATTTTAATTTGAGGTGCAGTTTTAGGCATTATTATTTTTGCACTTAAATTATTTTGAGAAGCTGAAAAAGCAACTGCTTGTGCATGATTGCCTGAAGAGTAAGCAACTACTCCATTTTCTGAAATATCATCTAAAGATTTTAAGATTTTATGGGTTGCTCCTCTTAACTTAAAAGATCCAGTGCTCTGAAGATTTTCAAGTTTAAAATATATTTCTGCATTCAATAAATTGTTTATGTAATCATTTGATACAAGTGGAGTTTTGATTATTTTCTTATTTATAAGATTATAAGCTTCTTCGATGCTTTTATGATTTAATGTCATTTAAAGTATATATATTTTGTTAGAACTATTTTTTATTCTAAAGTTTTAAAAATTTATATCAAATTATTTTAATTAAGAATAATTATAAAATTATTAATTTTCTTTATAGTTTTAAGGTTTTTTTAATCAGTCTTTAAAGTTTAGATTTTTGATATATTTAGATTAAATGTACATTGCTATGAACAGATTTAAAATTATACTTGGAAAAGAAGTTGATTTTGAAGAAATATGGAAATCTAGAGAAACTCATCTCGAAAAAGTTCCTGGATTTAAAAAATTTAATTTAATAAAAGGTAAAACTACTGAAGAATATACTCTTTATGCATCACATAGTATTTGGAATAGTGAAGAAGATTTTATTAATTGGACTAAATCAGAAGAATTTCGATTAGCCCATAAAAATGCTGGAAATAATATACATTTATACATAGGACACCCAGAATTTGAAGGTTTCAAAAAAATACTTTAGTGAAAAAAATATTTATTGTCTTTGGGCATCATAACATTAGTGGTTCTTTTAATTCACAAATTAGAGACACTTTTGTAAATGAAGCAGAAAAACTGGGTCATACAATTGATTTAGTAAATTTGTTTGATGAAAAAGAATATTTACCTTTCTATAATTCAAATTTAAATCCTCCTCCTAAGCTAGTTATTGATTACAGAAACAGATTAGAAAAATGTGATATAATGTTTTTAATAGGTTCATGTAATAACCTAAGATTAAATTCTATTTTAGAAAATTGGGTAGATTGGGTTTTGCATCCTAAATGGTTTTTTTCCTATAAAAGTATGATGCCTAATAGCAGATTCTTTAAAAATTATGGTTACACTGTTCCAGGAGCAATGAAAGGAAAACTAGGAATTGTTTCTATAACTTATGGTGGGCCAATGATTAGTTATTTTAATTTTTCTATTTTCGATAATATCCCTTATAGAAGAATAAAAAAAGCTGTTTTCAATTTAGGTGGAATGAAAACTAAATATATAAGATTTTATTCTGTACTACCAGGTATGTCGAAGGAAAAATTTAACACACATATGTATCGTGTAAGAAAATTAGTTCATAGTTTATAGTTAAAAATAGATATTAGGTTAATGTTATTAATATTAATCCCAGATAGTTACAAAGTCCTTATTATCCAGTTCAGGTATTTTTGAAGCCTCGACCTCAGGTGTGCCAACATATAAATAACCTAATACTTCATCATCTTTCTCAAGTGATAGTTCAGAAGATATATGTTCGTTTCTCTCAGTTGAATATTTTCCTGTTCTCCAATAAACTCCATAACCTAAATCGTGCAAAGCAATTAAAATATTTTGTGCAGCAGCAGCTGTGGATTGAATCTGCTCTAGCCTTGGAACATTAGGTTTTTCGTGATTTATTTTTGCTATTACGACAATAATCATTGGAGATCTCATTGGCAAAGCTGCAATTTTACTCTCTCTTTCTTCATCTAACTCTTCAGTTTTTTTTGTAGATTCAATAAATGCTTTTCCTAATTTTTTTCTACCATCACCTACAACTTCTATAAATCTCCAAGGTCTCAACCATGAGTGGTCTGGTGCTCTAAGAGCGGCCTGATAAACATTTTCCATTTCTTCTTTAGAAGGGTATGGCTCTGCTAACTTTGATATTGATCTTCTTGAAAGAAGAGTTTTCATAGTTTCCATATTATGTAAAATATTGGTAATTTAATGAATATCAATCAGTTTTTTAAAAATAAATTTAAAAAAACTTTATAAAAACTATATGTTAAATATGTTTAAAAATATTTTGAAACTCATTGTTTTTTCTATTTTTCTATCTAAAAGTTCATTTCTTCATGCTAGTGAAAGTAAAGCAATGATTTTAGATAATCTCAGCAATCCTGGTGTAAGTTCTCAAGGCCAAAATTGGGCTTTTTTTACCGACGGAGTAATGGGTGGATTATCCCAGGGTAAAGCGATCATATCAAAAGTTAATGATGTTGATTGTTATCATATGACAGGAGATGTAACGACTGAAAATAACGGTGGCTTTATTCAAATAAGAAATCAATTAAAACCTTCAATATCAACAGAAGAGTTTGAGGGTGTTTATTTTAAAGTGTTTGGTAATAATGAAGAATATTCAATTCATGTAAGAACCGCCCTGACGATGGCTCCATGGCAATATTATAAATATAGTTTTAAAACTAATTCTGAGTGGACAGTAATAAAAGCACCCTTTAATGAATTTAAAAAATCAAATGCTTATCAACCAAAAAAGTTAGTTGGTCAGAATATCAAAACATTAGGGCTAGTTGCTGGGTTTAAAGATTTTCAAGCAGATATTTGTTTATCAGAAATTGGCTTTTATTAGTAATCTATTTTCAATAAATATAATCCTTCAGGTGGTGCAGTAACTCCTGCATATTCTCTTTTTTTGGATTGAATAATTTCTGAAATAGATTTTTCTATTTTACTAAGTCCTATATCAACCAGTGTACCGACCATGATTCTAACTTGAGAATGTAAAAAGGATTTAGCTGATATTAAAAAATTTATTTCATCATGATTAAAATTTATATCTAGTGAATTAATAGATTTAATTGGTGATTTCGATTGGCAATTTATTGACCTAAAAGCAGACAAATCAAATTTGCCTATAAATTGTTGTGATTGTTTTATTATTTTTTTAGTATCTATTTTTTTATGTACACACCAAACTTTGTTTTGCTCTAACGTAATTGGTGATCTTCTATTTAAGATCTTGTATTCATACCATCTCAATTTTGCTGAAAATCTTGAATTAAAATCTTTATCTACTTCTTCAGCATATAAAATAGATATGGGTTGGGGTCTTAAATAATGATTAATGCCATCTCTAATAGTATCAGTATCAAAATGTTGCTCTAATTCAAAATTAGCTACTTGTCCTCTTGCATGAACACCTGCATCTGTTCGACCAGCTCCAAATAATGTTATTTTTTGTTTTGATAGTTTTTCTATAGCCTCTTCAACCAATTGTTGAATAGAAGAGCCATTTTCTTGACGTTGCCAACCAACATAATTAGTTCCATCATATTCTAATGTTATTTTGTAGTTAGGCATTTATTACTTCATTAACCTTAAAACTATATCCCCTAAGAAAATCATCTTTAGAAATAGCATTTTTGCCTTCTCTTTGTAAAATTAGTGGTTCAATACTTCCGTCACTGCACCCAATATCAAAGGTCTTGTTAAGAATTGTCGATGCATTACCGTTAGAGTTTGATTTTCTTGCTTTAATGATTTTAATTCTTTCATTCTGTATAGTAAACCAAGCACCAGGTTTAGGTGAATGTGCTCTTATAAGATTTAAAACTTCATTTACAGATTTTTTAAAATTAATTTTTCTGTTTAGTGAAGAAATTTTATTTGCATATGTTGCATAATTATCATCCTGATCAGAATAAGAAATTTTTTTATCAAATATAAGAGGAATAGTGTCCACTAATAATTTGATTCCAACCTCTGTTAATTTTTGACTTAATTCATTTTTATTACAATCATCTTCTATATCTACTTTTTTTTGCTTAATAATTGGTCCAGCATCTAATTTTTCAATTAGTTGTATTATTGATATACCCGTCTCTTTATCACCACTCATTAAAGAATGTTCTATTGGAGCTGCACCCCTCCATCTAGGCAACAAAGAAACATGGATATTGATACAACCAAATAGTGGTAAATCTAAAATATCTTTTGGCAATATTTTACCATATGCCATGACAATAATTAAATCAGGATTTAATTTTTTCACTGTTTCAATAGTATCTTTATCAAACGTATTTGGATAAAAAACCTCAATTTTGTTCTTACTTGCAAGTTGATGGACTTCGGATTCAATTATTTTCATTCCTCTAGATTTCTTTTTTGGAGGTTGTGAAAATACTGCAGAAATTATGAAATTACTTTTAATTAAAGCTTCAAGATAGTCAGAGGCTATTTTAGGCGAACCCATAAAAATTATTTTTTTATTTTTCATTATTTTCTGTTTTTTAAAAATTTTTGTACTTTTTTGATCATTATATTCCTTTTTAATGAAGAAAGATAATCTACAAATAACTTTCCTGAGAGATGATCAATTTCATGTTGTAAAATTCTTGATTCCACTCCACTAACTTCTTTTTTTATTTGCTTGTTATTTTCATCTAAGTACTCAACTACTATACTTTTAGGTCTCTCAATTTCTGCAAATTGTTCAGGCAGTGATAAACAACCCTCTTCCATAACAATTTTTTCTTGAGAGTAAGAAATAATATTGGGGTTAAATAATATATATTGGGTTTCTTTTTTAGTTTCTTGATCAACAAAAAATATAGTCACAATTTGTTTTAGAATTCCAATTTGATTTGCTGCTAAACCTACACCTGGTGCTTTTAACATTATTTGCATCATTTTTTTTGCAATTTCTTTTTCCTTAATTCCAACAGATTGAATTTTATCTGCTTTTTGGCGTAATAGTGGATTTGGAACGTAAAGTAATTTATCCATTTTAATTTATGTAATTTTTTTTCTAGATTGGAATGCTGTATTTAATGTGTTTTCATCTAAGTAGTGTACTTCTCCACCCATAGGGATTCCTTGTGCAAGTCTTGTGACATTTAAATCTTTAAATTTTTCTAACTTATCTGCAATAACAAAAGATGTTGTTTGTCCTTCCATGGTTGTACTTAAAGCAAGAATAATTTCTTTAACATTATTTGTTTCAATTCTGTTTAGTAAATGTTCTATTTTCAACTCATCAGTTCCTATACCTTGAATCGCTGATAATGAACCGCCTAAAACATTATAGAGACCTCGATAAAATCCTACTTTTTCTAATGTCCACAAATCTGACATATCCTCAACAACACAAATTGTTGCTTTGTCCCTTTTAGGATTTGCACAAATATTGCATGGATTTACCATGTCTATATTTCCACATTCTGAACACTCAATAATTTTATTATAAGATAAGTTTAAACTCTCAATTAAAGGAGATAAATTTTTATCTTTATTTTTTAATAAAAAAAGAGCAATTCTTTGAGCTGACCTTCTTCCTAATCCTGGAAGTTTTGAAATATCGTTTATTAATTTATCTATTGGGGATATCTCCATTTTTAAAAAGGAAGTTTCATTCCTGGAGGTAAAGGTAGACCGCCTGTAAGATTTTTCATTTCTTCTTGAGCTGCAGATTCTCCTTTTTCTTTAGCATCATTTATTGCAGCAATGATCAGATCTTCAAGTATTTCTTTTTCCTCTTGTTTGATCAAGCTATCATCAATTGAAATTCTTTTAAATATACCTTTTGCTGTAGCTGTTACTTTAATAAGGCCTCCTCCAGAAGTACCCTCAACTTCAATATCATTTAATTTATTCTGTGCTTCAGCCATTTTTTTTTGCAACTGTTGAGCTTGCTTCATCATATTACCTAAATTAACCATTATTTCTCCTTTATTATCTTTGTTTGATTTATATCTGCATCATTATCATTTATTTCACCTAGTTCTGTAATAGCGTGAATTTTACTTTCAGGAAATTCTTTTAATATTTTTTTTACTTCTGGATGATTTTTCATTATTTCAATTTCTTTTTGCTGGTTAATAATATCCTCATCATGTAAACTTTTTCCAAGATTACTTGTAGATGAATGTATCTGCCATATTCTTCCTGTCCATTTAGAGATTAATTTTGCAACTGTTCTATTGAAGGCAGTGTCATTAATTTTAGATGTATTTAAAGTAACTTCTCCCTCTTTAAAAGAAACTAACTTCACATCATTGTACAACTTAGTGTGGAGTAATCCTTCTCTATTTTTAAAAAACATATCGACAAAATGTCTAAAGTCTTGAACATGCATTATGTCTACATTTTCTTTTGGTAAAATTTCTTTTTTATTTTCATTAAAATTTAGAACTTTGTTACTTTCATTAGCTTCATTTTGTAGTTCAAGATTTTTTTCTAAGGGTTCTTTTTCAACAACTTCTCTGTCCATTTTTTTAATTAAATCTTCTGGGCTTGGACCATCATGTAAATAAATTATTCTTAAAATAATCATTTCTCCATGTTGGTATAAATGAGAACTATTTTGTAATTCTTGATAACCCTTGAATAAAATTTGCCATATAATATTCAGATTATTTAATGTCATTTTTGATGACAATTCAGCTCCTTTATTTCTTTCAAACTCAGGAATATAAATGTCATCTTTTAAATCTGATGCTATCTTTATTTGAACAAGGAAATGTGCTACGTTTAATAGTTCATCAAATATCATTGCTATATCTGCTCCTAATTCATACAATTCTTTATATTTGTTAATTGCACCAAGCGCATCTCCTTCTAAAATAATTTCAACTAAGTTAAATATTTTTTCTCTATCAGCTAATCCAAGCATGCTTATTACAGTTTGCGAGTCAACTTTTTCATTTGGACTAGTTATTGCTTGATCTAATAAACTAAGACCATCTCTTACAGATCCATCTGCCGATCTAACAATTAACGAAATAGCGTCTAAATCAATATCAATATTTTCTAGTTTGGAAATTTTTAATAAATGATCTGATAAAATTTTATTCTCTATTCTATGTAAATCAAACCTCTGACACCTCGATAAAACAGTTATTGGTACTTTTTTAATTTCTGTTGTGGCAAAAATAAATTTAACATGTTCTGGGGGTTCTTCTAAAGTTTTAAGCAGCGCATTGAATGCACTTTTTGAAAGCATATGAACTTCATCAATTATAAATATTTTATAATCTCCAATAATGGGTTTATATTTTACATTGTCAATTATTTCTCTAATGTCATCAACTCCAGTATTCGATGCTGCATCAATCTCAATAACATCAAGATTGCTGTCTGAAGTTGTTGATTTGCATGAATCACAATTTCCGCATGGTTCACAATTTTTTTTATCCCTATTTTTGCAATTAATACTCATTGCTATAAGTCTAGCAGTTGTGGTTTTTCCAACACCTCTGACACCGGTTAGAATGTAAGCATGAGCTAGCCGATCATTATTTATAGCGTTTGATAGAATTTTTACTAATAATTCTTGACCAACTAAATCTTCAAATTTTTGAGGTCTGTATTTTCTAGCTAAAACTTTATATTTTTTTTCTTTTGTCATTATAATCAATGGAAGGAGTTGAGACCCAAACAAGATTGTTACAGCTGCTTCTTTTCAGATCTGACTGGATTAGCAATTTATTTGCCCTCAATCCTCCCTGTAGCAATATAACATTAATGTAAATAAAATATAAATAGACTTTTTAAAAAAACCTATTTTTTCCTGAATGAAGATTTCTCATATACTCCAAGGATTTCTATCTTCTTACAAAAAAATTTCATCTCTTCTAATGCTAATTTTACGGATGTATTTTCAGGATGTCCCTCAAAATCTACATAAAATTGTGCAACATCAAAACCCTGTGGGTGAATGTAACTCTCAAGCTTAGTTATATTAACACCATTACTAGCAAATCCACCAAGACATTTATATAAAACCGCTGGAATACTTCTAACTGTAAATACTAATGTTGTAAGAATATCCTTTGTATTTGAATTTATATCTAATAAATTTTTTTGCATAACAAGAAATCGGGTTACGTTATTTTGGTTATCTTGAAAATTTTTTTCCAATATATCAAGATCATATATATTAGCAGCAAGTTCAGATGCGATAGCTCCATCTTCAATATTATTTAACTCTGAAATTAGCTTAGCAGATCCAGCTGTATCAGCTTCAACAATCATTTGCTTATCTAATTTTAAAATTTTGTTTCGACATTGGGCAATTCCCTGTTCATGACTTCTTATTCTTTTAATATCTGAGATTTTTGCACCTCTAATTCCAAGTAAGTTATGATTAACTTCATGAAAATATTCATAAGTTATTTTTAAATCAGAGTCGGGTATCAATCTTTGAGTATCCGCTACTCTTCCTGCAAGAGAGTTTTCTATTGGAACCATTGCCGCTTCTGATTTTCCTGATCTAACATGTTCAAACATATCTTCAAAAGTTGCACACGGTATACTTGTAGCGTTTGGAAAAATATTTTTTCCAACTTGTTCACTATAAGCACCATTTACACCTTGAAATGAAAAACTATCAGCTTTTATCATTGTGCTCTCTTATATTAGTTTCAATATTTATTAAATCCTCTTTTGTATCTACACTCATTGGAACTTCGGAAACATATGTAACTCCAATTGGAATATTAGAATCCATAGCTCTCATTTGTTCTAAGCTTAGATCTATTTCATTTTTTGACTTAGGCAGATTGATAAATGTATTTATTGAATCTGGAGTATAACTATAGATACCAACATGATGGTATAAGTTTTTATTTTCTATAGTAACTTCTCTATAAAAACTTAATGCCTGCGCTGTTTCATTTTTTTTAAAATCAACTTCAACTTTTGTTACATTGGGATTATTTAATTCATTATCATTTAAGTTTGTTGCAAGTGTTCCAATGGTAAAATTTCTTTTTAATGGGTCAATGACTTTAAGAATATGTTCTGGATTAATAAGAGGCATGTCACCTTGTAGATTGATTATTACATCAATGTCTTTATTATTTTTTATCTTTAAAAAAGCGGAGTGAACTCTATCAGTTCCAGAGGGAAGATTTGGATCTGTCATAATGGCATTGCCACCATTACTTACGATTAAATCATGAACTTCAATTTCAGAACAAGCAACAAACACTTCTCCAATATTTGACTCAATTGCTTGTTGCCATACTCGTTGTATCATTGGAATACCATCTATAGCCATTAATGGTTTGCCCGGCAGTCTAGTGGAAGCCATTCGTGAAGGTATAATTACAACATTTTTCATAATTTATGCGACAATTAAGCAAGAGAATTTAAATTTCATACTTACGACAAATATATTCTTTCTTCTAAAAAATCTGTATATGTACTTATACATGTCTGGGCTTGAAGTTAATAAAATTTTAGCATCTATTATATTAGCAGTCTTAATTGTTACCCTTATCGGCCATTTTGGAGATTTAGTCATTGATATTGATCATGATGAGAAAAAAGAAACTGCTTATAAAATAGATGTACCAGAGGATTCTACTGGTGTAGGAGTAGTAGAAAAAAAAGAAGAGGTAATTGAACCAATTTCTATTTTACTAGCAAGTGCTTCTCTTGATAATGGAGAAAAATTATTCAAGAAATGTGCAACATGCCATAATTATGAGAAGGGTAGTGCCAATAAAGTTGGCCCTCACTTATGGAATATCATTAACAGACCAAAAGCAAATGTTGAAGGTTTTGCATACTCTAAAGCTTTAGCTGAATACGGTGGAGAATGGGGGTATGAAGAATTGGCAGAATTTTTATATAAGCCAAAAAAATATATAAAAGGAACAAAAATGAACTTTGCAGGTTTGAAAAAAGTAAAAGACAGAGCAGACTTAGTTTATTTCCTAAGAGAACACTCAGATAATCCAGCACCACTCCCATAAATTTAAGTAATGATTTTAAACACAGACGAGTTTTCAAAATTTGCAAACTCTTTAGCCGATGATGCATCTAAAACTTCGATGCATTATTTTAGAAACAAAATTGAAATAGAAATTAAAGATGATGAAAGTCCTGTAACTTTAGCAGATAAAGAAACAGAACAAGTATTAAGAGAGAAAATAAGAAAAGAATATCCTCATCATGGAATTTTAGGTGAAGAGTATGAAAATGAAAAAATAGACTCTGAATTTTTATGGGTACTAGATCCTATAGATGGGACAAGAAGTTATATAGCTGGACATAAAGATTTTGGTAATTTAATTGCATTACTTCATAATAAAAAACCAGTTTTAGGAATTATTAATTGTCCAGCACATAATGAACGATGGTTAGGAATAAAAAATCAAAAGACAAAATGTAATGGGAAAGATGTTCAAACTAGTGCAATTAAACAAATCAAAGATGCCTATCTTTTTACATCTGGATTATATTTTGACGAGCCTCAAATTAGAAAAGGGTTAGAATTACTCAAAGAAAAATCAAGATACTATAGACTTGGTGGTGATTGTTATATGTATGGGATGTTAGCCTCAGGTTTAATTGATATTGTTTTAGAAGATACATTAAAAGTGCATGATTATATGGCTCTTGTAAATGTGATTGAAGGAGCTGATGGTGTAATTACGGATAAGTTTGGACAAGATATATCGCTAGATTCAGATGGCAGTTTAGTTGCCTCCAGTACAAGCTCTCTTCACGATGAAATAATTAAATTAATAAACTAAAATTTATTTTAATTTTTAATAAATAGACATATATTACAAATATGAAAATACTCACGTTGATCTTTACGTTTACTCTAATTTTTCAATTAAAGGCACAAGCAAATACTAATATTTCACATGCAATCGCAATGCATGGTGAGCCAAAATACTCAAAAAATTTTGAAAATGTTGAATACATTAATCCAAATTCAATTAAGGGTGGATCAATAGTAAGAAGTGCCATTGGAACCTATGACAGCTTCAATCCCTTTATTTTAAAAGGTACCTCAGCAGCTGGAATTGGAGCATTGTATGAAACATTAACAACTGGATCAAGTGATGAAGCATTTACGGAATACGGCTTATTGGCAGAAACGATTGAATGGCCAGATGATAGATCTTGGGTTTCATTTACATTAAGAAACGAAGCGTATTGGCACGATGGGAAAAAAATTACAGCTGACGATGTTGTTTGGACATTTAATACTCTAATGGAGAAAGGTCACCCATTTTACAAATACTACTATGGAGATGTAAAAGAAGTAATTAAAGAACAAGAAAATAAAGTTAGATTTAATTTTACAACAAACACGAATAAAGAATTAGTATTAATTGTAGGTCAATTACCTGTACTGCCAAAACATTATTGGGAAAATAAAAACTTTGAAGAAACATCTCAAGAAATACCAATTGGAAGTGGTCCATATAAAATTAAATCATTTGATAGTGGAAGATCAATTACTTACGAACTAGATCAGAATTATTGGGGTTTTGGTGCATCAATACCAATTAAAATTGGTAAAGATAACTTCGGCACAATCAGATATGATTATTACAAAGACAGAGGTATTGAAAGAGAAGCTTTTAAATCTGGTGAGATTGATTTCTTTTCTGAGAATTCATCAAAAGAATGGGCAACTGCGTATGATATAAACGCAGTGAATGAAAGCCTAATTAAAAAAGAATTAATAAGCCATGAAAATCCACAAGGTATGCAAGGTTTTGCATTTAATATAAGAAAAGATAAATTTAAAGATAGAAGAGTAAGAAAGGCCCTTTCTTATGCTTTTGATTTTGAATGGTCTAATAAAAATTTATTCTTTGATGCATATAAAAGAACAGATAGTTTTTTTGAAAATTCAGAACTTGCTTCGTCTGGTCTACCTTCAAAAGAAGAATTAAACTATTTAAATCCATATTTTGATGTACTGCCAAAAGAAGTATTTACAGAAAAATACACTAATCCAGTCACAGATGGTTCGGGTTATATGAGGATGCAACTGCAAGAAGCTTCAAAACTCTTAGAAGAATCTGGATGGGAATTAGTTGATGGTAAGCTTCTACATTCTAGTACAAAAGAACCTTTTGAATTTGAAATTTTACTACGGTCACCAGCGTTTGAGAGAATAGTTTTCCCATTTAAAGATAATCTTGAAAAATTAGGAATAATTGCCGAAGTAAGAACGATTGATAGTGCACAATATCAAAAAAGAATGGAAACATTTGATTTTGATATGGTTGTGCAAACCTTTGGTCAATCTTTATCTCCAGGTAACGAGCAAAGAAATTTTTGGGGTTCTGATGCAGCAGATACTGATGGCTCTAGAAATGTTGTTGGTATAAAAAATTATGCTGTAGATGGATTAATTGAAAGTCTAATTAATGCTAGTGATAGAGAAGAATTAATTACAATAACCAAAGCTTTAGATCGAGTTCTTCTATGGAATTATTATGTTATTCCACAATGGCATATCTCCTCATACAGAGTTCTATATTGGGATTTTTTTGATCAACCAAAAATAAAGCCAAAATATTCACTAGGCTTTGATACATGGTGGATTAACCAGAATAAATTTGAAACAATCCAATCTAATAGAACATCAAACTAATTATTAAAGTTTATTAGAAATAATATAAAATAGCACAACATGGGTGCTTATTTAATAAAACGGCTTCTTTTAATTATACCGACTCTTTTAGGGATAATGGTTATAAATTTTGCAGTAATTCAAATTGTTCCTGGAGGTCCAGTAGAGCAAATGATTGCACAAATGACTGGGACAGCTGTTGAGTCAACAGCCCGATTTTCTGGTGGTGGCGAAGGTGAAACTTTAGGATTTAATCGAGATAATTCTACATCAGTTAACGATAGTAAATATAGGGGAGCACAAGGTCTCGATCCAGATATTATAAAAGAAATAGAAAAAATGTATGGGATGGACAAACCAGCTCATGAAAGATTTATTAAAATGCTTAATGATTATCTAACGTTTGATTTTGGTGAGAGTTTTTTTAGAGATCAAAAGGTTACTTCTATTGTTTTAGATAAAATGCCAGTTTCAATATCACTTGGTTTATGGACAACTTTATTAGTCTATTTAATATCCATACCTCTTGGTATAAGAAAAGCAATAAACGACGGATCAAAATTCGATATAGTATCAAGTTCTGTAGTAACAATTGGTTATGCAATTCCAAATTTTTTATTTGCTGTAATATTAATTGTATTTTTTGCAGGTGGAAGATTTTATGATATTTTTCCCTTACGCGGTTTATTTTCTGAAAATTTTGATGAATTAACTTTGTTTCAAAAAATAATAGATTACTTTTGGCATTTAGCTTTGCCATTAACCGCTATGCTTGTGAGTGGATTTGCAGGTTTAACATTTTTAACAAAAAATTCATTTCTTGATCAGGTAAATCAACAATATGTAATTACAGCTCGATCTAAAGGTCTGACTGAAAGAAAAGTACTTTATGGTCATGTTTTTAGAAATGCAATGTTAATAGTAATTGCTGGGTTTCCATCAGCATTTATTGGAATTCTTTTTTCAAGTTCACTATTTATAGAAGTTATCTTTTCCCTAGATGGATTAGGTTTACTAGGATACGAAGCTGCTTTAACTAGAGATTATCCCGTAATTTTTGCAACACTGTATTTTTTTTCATTACTAGGTTTAGTAATGGGAATTATTGGTGACTTTATGTACTCAATCATCGATCCAAGAATAGATTTTGAATCAAGATAATGAAGAAATTATCTAAATTAAATCAAAGACGATTAAATAACTTTAAAAACAATAGGAGAGGTTACTATTCTTTTTGGATATTTGCTTTTTTATTTTTTGTTTCTCTCTTTGCTGATTTTATTGCAAATGAGAAACCATTATTAGTAAGATATGATTCAAACTTTTATTATCCAGTATTTTCTTTTTACTCAGAAACAACATTTGGTGGAGATTTTGAAACTGAAGCTGATTACAAAGATCCATATGTAAAAAATTTAATTGAAGAAAAAGGATGGATGATTATGCCTCTAATTCCTTATTCATATAATACTATAATAAGAGATTTATCTGCTCCTGCTCCTTCGCCACCTTCAAATAAAAATTGGCTTGGTACAGATGATCAAGCAAGAGATGTATTATCAAGATTAATATATGGATTCCGAATATCAGTTTTGTTTGGATTTACTCTAACTTTTTTTTCAATGATTATTGGAGTATCAGCTGGGGCTATTCAAGGTTATTTTGGTGGAAAGACAGATTTATTTTTTCAAAGATTTATGGAAGTTTGGTCAGCAATTCCGACTTTGTATGTTTTAATAATTTTAGCTAGTGTGATTCAACCAAATTTTTGGTGGCTTTTGATTATCTTATTACTTTTTAGCTGGATGGGATATGTTGGTGTAGTGAGAGCAGAATTCTTAAGAGCAAGAAATTTTGACTATATAAGAGCTGCAAAAGCTTTAGGTGTTTCAAATTCAAGAATTATGATTAGGCATATGCTACCAAATGCTACTATTGCTACTGTAACTTTTCTCCCATTCAGTTTAAGTGCATCAGTAACAGCTTTATCAGGTCTTGATTTTTTAGGTTTTGGCTTACCACCTGGGTCAGCATCCTTAGGTGAAATGGTAAATCAAGGAAGGAATAATTTACAAGCCCCATGGCTTGGAGTTACAAGTTTTTTAACCTTAGGCTTGATGTTGGGCTTATTAGTTTTTGTTGGTGAAGCAATTAGGGACTCTTTAGATCCCAGAAAGACCTTCAATTAAAATGGATAAGATAGTTTCAATAAAAAATCTCACAATTGAATTTAATAGAAACATTGAAGTAGTAAAAAATATAAATCTAGATGTTATAAAAGGAAAAACTACTGCTATCGTGGGTGAGTCTGGTTCAGGCAAGACTTTATCAGCATTGAGTATTTTAAAACTGCTTCCTAATGGTGCTGAAATAAAAAATGGTAATATTTTTTTTAATAATGTCAATTTGTTAAAATTAAACAAAAGTGAAATCCAAAAAATAAGAGGAAATAAAATATCTACAATTTTTCAAGAACCCATGACAAGCTTGAATCCTTTGCACACTATTAATAAACAAATTGAGGAGATTATTACAACTCACAATGTTATCAGCAATAGTGATGCTAAGAAAAAAACTATAAATTTATTAAAAGAAGTGGGTTTAGGTAACATTGCATCAAGACCAAAAATATATCCTTATGAATTATCAGGTGGACAGAGACAAAGAGCTATGATCGCAATGAGTATTGCTAATAACCCAGAAGTTCTTATTGCTGATGAGCCAACAACAGCATTAGATGTTACAATTCAATTACAAATTTTAGAACTGTTAAAAAATATACAATTAAGACTTGGCATGTCTTTAGTTTTTATAAGCCATAATTTATCAGTAGTAAAAAAATTATCAGATTATATTTACGTAATGAAAAATGGTAAAATTGTTGAATTTGGTTCAAATGATGAAATATTTAATAATCCAAAAAATGAATATACAAAAGAGTTAGTTTATTATCAGAGTAATATTAAAGTTAATAAAAATTTTGATTCAGATTCAATCTTAAAAGTTGAGGATTTAGATGTATGGTATCCAATTAAGAAAGGTCTTCTAAAAAGAACAGTTGACTATGTAAAAGCAATTAAAAATGTAAGTTTTGATTTAAAAATTGGTGAAAGCATTGGTATAGTTGGAGAATCAGGTTCAGGAAAAACATCTCTTATTTTAGCAATTTTAAATTTAATAGAATCAAAAGGAAAAATAAAAATAAATAATAAAGATCTTAGACAATTAAATAAAAAAGAAGTGTTAAATTTAAGAAAGGAAATACAGATTGTCTTTCAAGATCCATTTTCATCATTAAGTCCGAGAATGAATATAGAAGATATTATTTCTGAAGGCTTGTTAATTCATTATCCAAACATAAATAAAAATGAAAAAAAAGAAAAAATAAAAAATATATTAGATAAAGTTGGATTAGAGTATAAAAATACAATTGAAAAATACCCTCATGAGTTTTCAGGAGGTCAACGTCAGAGGATTGCAATTGCAAGAGCTCTTATTTTGGAGCCAAAAATTTTAATATTAGATGAACCTACATCAGCTTTAGATGTAACAATTCAGAATCAAATAATAAATCTTTTAAATAAACTACAAGAACAACTTCAGCTTAGCTACATATTTATTAGTCATGATATGACAGTTATAAAAGCAATAGCAGATAGAATAATTGTATTAAAAGAGGGATTAATTGTAGAAGAAAATATTAGTACTAATATATTTAATTCTCCTAAATCTGAATATACTAAAAAACTTATTTCTTCTGTTGTTTAAATGAGTCCTATAGAGCCTTCAGAAAATAAAATAAAAGAATTAATATCATTATTTGATAAGAAAAAATTTGATGAACTTTTGAAATTATCAAATGAATTATTAGATAATTTTCCTAATTCCATTCTTCTACAAAATATACAAGGCGTAGTACATACAGAACTTAAAAATTATCAATTAGCAAAAAATTTATTTATCAAAGTAGTGAATCTAAACCCTAATTATACTGATGGTCATTATAACTTAGCTAATGTTTACAACAAATTAGATGAAACAGAGAAAGCAATAGAAAGTTATAATAAGGTCATAGAGCTAGACATTAATTATTTTAAAGCTCATAATAATCTCGGAAATATATATAGAAAGAAAGGTTTAAATAAGAGTGCTATTGAATGTTATTTATCAACTTTAGAAATCAATTCAAATTATAAAGTAGCATATTACAACTTAGCTGGAGTACTTCAGTTTTACATATTAGATGTAGAGTATAAAAATATTAATAAATATTTTTTACATTTTTTAAAAGAAAAAATCATTGTAAGGCCAAATTCTATTGCCCATAATGTTTTAAATACTTTATTTTTAAATACAGATCTGAAGAATAACTTATCTTTAATTAAAAATAAAATAACTAATGAAGATTTTAATTATGTTTTACAAAATTTACAGAAGTATTCTCTTCTAATGCAATTTATGAAAGTTTGTCCTATTCCTGACTATTTTATTGAAAAAAATTTTGTCAAAATAAGAAAAGAAATTTTAAACCGAACATACGAATCAAATATTGATAAAAATCACATTAATTTTTTAATTTCTTTATCTATGCAATGTTTTCTTAATGAATACATATATGACCAATCAAAAGATGAGATAGAAAAAATAAAAAAAATTGATGAAAGAATTAAAAATAATTTAAAAGAAAATAAAAAAATCAGTGATTTAGATATATTGTGCCTATCATGTTATGGGCCTTTAACTAATTTTAGTTGGTCAAAAAAAATTAAATTTTCAGATAAATTAAAAGAAATATTTGAATTACATCTAAATCATAATGAAATTGAAAATCAAATATCTAAAAGAATAAAGTCTATATCAAAAGTAGAAAATCAGGTTTCTATTAAGGTAAAAAAACAATATGAAGAAAACCCATATCCTAGATGGGAAAATCTTGGATTAAGTATTGAACCTAGAGAAATTAAAGATGTAATAAGTGATAGTGATTTAAATTTAGATTTAAAAAAAATAACAACCTCTGAAAGTCCTGAGATTCTAATTGCCGGTTGTGGCACTGGTCAGCATGCCATCACAACTGCTTCAAAATATAAAAAATCTAGAATACTTGCTCTTGATTTAAGTTTTAAAAGTTTATCTTATGCAAAAAGAAAGGCGAATGAACTTAAAATTAATAATATTGATTTTATTCAAGGGGATATTCTGGATTTAGAATCAATAAATAGAAAGTTTGATATAATTGAATCAGTTGGTGTACTTCACCATATGGATAATCCATTTAAAGGATGGGAGATATTAACCTCTTGTTTGAATAATGATTCTTTGATGCTTATTGGATTATATAGTGAAAAAGCGAGACTACATATAAAAGAAATTAAAAATAAAATTAATAAACTCAAGCTTCAATCTAATTATAAAAATATCATTAAATTTAGAAAAGATTTAATTGAGAATAGTGATAATCATTGGAATTATATTAAATCAAGTCCAGATTTTTATACAGTTAGTGGCGTAAGAGATTTGTTGTTTCATGCTCAAGAACATAGATTTACAATAAGTAAAATAAAAGAATATTTAGATAAATTAGGATTAATCTTTCTAGGATTTGAAGATAAATTAGTTAAAGAAAATTTTAAAGAAATATATAGTAATAAAATTGATTTATATAATCTTGATAATTGGGAAAGATTTGAAAAAAATAATCCAAGGATATTTGCTGGGATGTATCAATTTTGGTGCATGAAATCTAATAAATAAATTAGTTATTTTTTTCAAAAAATTTTAATGCTTCTTCTATACCACTTTTAAAATTAATTTTTGTAACAAAACCATAATCATTTTGTAATTTTGTATCACCTCCTCTTGCAAATACTCCCTCTGGTTTATCTGTAGTCCCAACAACTTCTGTTTCAAAACCTAAAATGTTACAACCAATTTTTACAAATTCTTTAAAACTTGTAAGCTTGCCAGTAGATAAATTTATAGGTGATCCATCATCAATTTTATCCATCGTGGAAAGCACACCCTTGATACAATCTTCAATATGAATAAAATCTCTCATTTGATCACCAGTACCCCAAACTTGAATTTTTTTTGAATTTTTTTTATTCAGTATTCTCTTACATATACTTGGAAATGGATAACTAAGATCCTGATCTTTTCCATAACCAGAGAACGGTCTGTAGACTACACTTTTAATACCATAATTTTCATAAGCAATTTTTCCAAGATATTCAGATGTTAATTTTGCCCATCCATAAGTTAAATCAGGAACTCCAATTGGTTGATCGAAACTAACAAGTTTTTCTGATAGCAACTTATAGTTTTCTTTTTTTTGAAATATTACTGGATAACAAGCACTTGAACTGAATGTAAGAATTTTTTTTGGTTTAGTTTTTACAGCCCATTGCCAAAAGTGAGAGTCAATTGAAAGATCGTCACTGACAGCAATAGGGTTTTTTTCTATCATCATCCTTCCACCAACCATAGCAGCTAGATGAAGAACATAGTCGAAATCATCTATAAAATTAGAAATGAACCAATCTCTGCAATCTTGTTTATGGAAAATAAAATTTTTATAATCTTGTGGCATGAATAGAGGCCAGTTGTTCGGCTCTCTAGCTCCAGTGTATTGTGCAATATTATCAACTACATGCACTTCATATTTTTGATCTAAAAAATATTTAGTAAAATATCTTCCAACAAAACCTGCTCCTCCAGTTATAAGTATTTTTTTCATAGAAAATGTTTTTGATATAATCTAAACGCGTCTTTCGATCTTTCTGGAATAAAATTTAAAATATTATTTGGATTTAAGCTTAACTGATTTAAAAGATTTAGATTATTTTCATATCCAATAACCTCTTTTTTAAAATCTATTGTCAAATCATGCTCGTTTCTGTCTTGATAAACTGAAGCTTCACTATATACAACTTTAAACCCCAAGGATTCAACATAATATGAAGCCCAAATATCATCCATCCTTCCTATATGAGGAAAAAGAAAATAATCCTTTAAAACTTTTTTTGATAAAAATGTATTTTGAGAATTAAATGGTGAAAACTTATTTGATGAGAATGGAAAAAAACTACTATCAAATTTACATTCTGGGGCGTGCTCCATTCTACAAACAGCATCAATGTCAGGGTCACCATTCCAAAAATCAGCTTGTATATCAGGGAAGATATTTTTTTTTACTTTTTTTGATTTTCTTTTACTTAGAAGCTGTAAAGGAAATCCCCGATGCCATAAATTATTGTGGTTTGTAACAGATATAGGATCAAAAGCTATTTCATCTATTTCATAATAATCTAGATGAATATCTTTGGACACCAATAAATTCTTTCCCCAATTATCAAAAGGTATATTGTCATCGTCTATTGTTGCTATTATATCAGCATTTAATTGATGAGCTTTAAGCAACCCAAAGTTTCTTCTTTGAATACAATTCCATCCTATTGCATCAGAAAGATCTTTATCATAATTTTCTTGATCCTCAGGACTTAAATAAATACCATTTGTTAAGTTATAGTTTGATGGAGTTTTTTTATCACCAACAACAATGAGTTTCCAATCAGGCATATTATCAAATTTATGAATTGCCTCTGTAGGTTCATTTATAGTTGTTGTAATAATATACTTGTTTTGCATGCTATATTTTTTTCCAAAAGAGTCTGATATTTAATGCGGTTTTAATATATCTGAAATTTTCAATAAAACTATTTTGGGAGGTGCCCTCAAGTCTTGCAGCCCATTTGGAAGGTATTTCTATAATATTAACTTTCATTAACAAAGGTTTTAAAATAGTTTCTAGTAAAAAAGGGTGCTTAAGTTCTTGCCATTTAATTTCTTTGATTAAATTTGAAGGAAAAATTCTAAATCCATAAGTCATATCACTTAATTTAGTTAAAAATATACATCTGAGCATTAATTGAAACATAAAATTTAAATAAAATTTTATTATGTTATATTTTTTAAAACTGCCACCTTTGATCCATCTATTGGCTGTTATAATACTGGATGGATTGAGTTTCGATAAATTAATTAAATTTTTTACATCATTTGGGTCTGTTTCTAAATCACTAGCCATCATAATTATATGTGTACCTTCGCTCACTTCAAATCCTTTTTGAATAGCGCCGCCAATAAATGGGAGAGTTTGATAATGTGTTTTGATCAAATTTGGATATTTAATATTTTCTAAATAATTGATTAATCTTAATGAATCATCAATAGTTTTTTCTTTAGATACTACAATTATTACTTCTGATATGTCTTCTTTAGAATTTTCAATAATTATTTCAACAGTTTTTTGTAAAGAAAATGTTTCATTGATTACAGGGAGTATAACTGATACCTTGAATTTGTTCATATAATTATAATAATAAGGTAAAAATAAAAAATGTTTCAAGAAATATTTTCTTCATTATTTTTTTTTATTTTAGTTTATTTTAGTTCACTTGGATATGGAATTATATTTAAAAAAATTTTTCTTGGAAATATTGATAATTCTTTAGGTGAAACTGGTATTTTTGGTTTATTTTTTCTTTGCTTTATATCAATTCTTTTTCATTTCTTCATACCTTTAATTAGTATCTTTAATCTTACAATAATACTTTTAGGAATAATATTTTTATATTTTGAAAATATATTTAAAGAAAAATATTTTAAGTGGGAATATTTAATTATCTTTATAATTATAATTCCATCATTGGTATTATTTGAGTATCATGCAGATTATTTCTGGTATCACTTACCATATATAAATTTAGTAAATGATTATAAAATTATCTTCGGAATTGCTAATTTAAATGATAATTTAGGTTATGGTCATATTTGGTATGATCTTTTAGCTATCTATAATTTACCATTCTTTGGCACAAAGTATCTTTCAATTTTATCAATATTATTTCTAAGTTTTTTTTTAATAACCCTAAAAGATATTTTTTTTAAATCTAATAAAAATATAATTAAACTATTTTCTTTTTTTTGTTTTTGTTTTGTTTGCTTAGTTTATTCAAATAGTAAAGATTTTGGTAGTGAAATTCAGGGCAATCTTATTTACATAATTATTAGTTTGTTTATTCTTAAATATTATTTAATTGAGGACATAAAATATCAAAATTATATAATTATAAGTGTTGTATTATTATTTTACTTTGCAATTTTAATAAGAACAAATTCAATAATTTTTATTCCTTTAATTTTTTTGTTTCTTATTCATAATATAAAATATTTAATTATAACAATTTTTAATTATAAATTGTTTTATTCATTTTTAATATTTTTTTCCCTTTTATATTTATTTAAAAATTTAATTTTAACGGGTTGTTTATCGTATCCAATTTATTTTACGTGTTTTGATTCAATTGAATGGGGTGTCGGAATTGAACAAGCAAAATTAAGATTTAATCATTTGTCATCTCAATCAAAAGGTTATTTACTTTATTTAATCAATGAAAAATTTATTGAAAATATTTTT
>CABXSY010000016.1 GCA_902514875.1 uncultured Alphaproteobacteria bacterium
GGCTTAGAACTCTTTGCTTTATTATTATCTGAATGTGATTTTTTTGTTTCTTTATTTTTAGCGACTTGTTGATTTTCTGATTTCAAAAAATCACTGTATCCACCAAAAAATAATGATACATTTCCATCCTCTTTGAAATGTAAAATTTTGTTTACAGTTTGATCTAAAAAATCTCGGTCATGCGATACTATTAGTAACGTTCCATTATAATTGGATAACATTTCAGTTAATAGATCTAGTGTTTCTAAATCTAAATCATTTGTTGGCTCATCTAAAATAAGTCCAGTCTTTGGATTAGCTAATACTTTTGCTAAAAGTAACCTATTTTGCTCTCCTCCTGATAATGTTTGTATCGTATAATTGACATTTTTAGGATCAAACTGAAAATCTTTCACATAACTACAAACATGTCTATCTCTTCCTTGAACTTTTAAATAATCTCCTCCAGAGGGTACTAAGATATCTTTAATAGATTTTCTGCCATTAAGATCATTACGCATTTGATCAAAATAAGAAAATTCTAAATTTTTTTTCAGCTTGATTTTACCTTTAGAAATTTTTATCTCATTGAGAATTGTTCGAAGAAAAGTTGATTTACCACTTCCATTA
Source organism: uncultured Alphaproteobacteria bacterium (assembly GCA_902514875.1). GTDB lineage: Bacteria > Pseudomonadota > Alphaproteobacteria > HIMB59 > CACPNW01. Next base: position 610 of record CABXSY010000016.1, read on the forward strand.
TTGCCTAAAAGACCAATACGATCATTTTTAGAAATTTTAATAGATAGATTTTTAAAAACAAATTCACTTTGATTTGTATATTTCACAAAAACATCTTGAAGTTCAGCAATAAATTTTGATTGATCGGTAGATTTTTTAGAAACTTGAGGTCTTAAAGATTTTATTGCATTTCTATAAGAAGCTTCATCTTTTTCTAATTGCGCTTTTAATTCTTTCGCTCTTTTTAATCTTTTTTCATTTCGTTTAACTCGCGCCTTTACTCCTTTACTTGCCCACTCGAGTTCAATGTTGACGAATTGTTTTCTATTTCTTAATTCTCTATATTCTTGATCTAGTAACTCCTCAGACCATTTATCAAAATCTTTAAATCCTCTAGGACTTACTCGTAATTTTCCTCTATCTATCCAAAAAACTTTATTCGTAAAATTACTGAGAAAAGTTCTATCATGGCTGACACATATAATTGTCTTATTTAAATTGCGTAAATAACTTTCTAGCCATTCGATGCATTGTAAATCTAGGTGATTGGTTGGCTCATCCAATAACAAAACATCGGAGTCTTTTAATAAAGATCTGATTAAATAAACTTTTCTTTTTTGGCCTCCTGAAAGATCTTCAACATTAGCAAATTTGTCTAAATTTAGTTTATTGCAAAATATATCAACAAAATGTTTATTTTGCTCATTAAGTAAGTCTGAAAAGTTCTCTTCAATGGTTTTGTTATTTAATTTTTCAAATTTTTGATTGAAATATCCAACTTTGAGATTTGGGTAATTCCATAATTCTCCTGCATCTAAATCTTGATCGCCAGTAATAGTCTTCATTAAGGTAGTTTTGCCAACACCATTCTTACCAACAAGTGCAATCATATCGCCCTTGTGTAAATTTAGATTTAAATCTTGAAAAATAACTTTTTTGCCAAATTTGATTTCTACATCTCTTAGAGAAAATAATAAATCACTAGCCACAAATTAAAGTCTTATATAATTTTGTAATAGACAACAATAAAATCAAGAATCATAAATATCACAAATAGTATTGCCACTCTAGTTAATGACCATTGACCTTTTGGAAAAATAAAATTTAGGAACTTCATATTAATTTACCTACCTTGTAACCTAATCCATTTAATGCAATCTTCAAGTCTATCATCTCCCCAAAATACTTCTTTTCCCTGATATATAAATGAAGGACTCCCAAAAACTCCTTTTTTGTAGGCATATTCAGTGTTGCTTAGATATTTATCTTTTATATCCTGCTCATTAGCTTTCTTTATTGTTTCTTCTGGATCAAGGTTAAGCTCTTTAAATATTTCGTTTAAGTTTGGCTGTGTAGCTGGTTCTTTCCCTTGCTGAAACCATCTTTGATATGTTTTGTAAACATAATCAACGCCCCACCCTTCATTCATTCCAAGAATTGCAATTTGATTTGCTAAATCAAATTCTTTTAATGGATATGGTGCTGGTACCTTAGCTTCAAAGTCATAAAATTTTGCTCGTCTTTCAATATCTCTCCACATGTAATCTGATTTTATTTTTTTTGCTGGTGGAGTGAATGGAATGTTATCCATATCCATCATAATTTTTCTTACACTAAAGGGATGCCAATTAAATTTAATGTTTTCTTTTTTTGCAACTTCATGCAACCTATTGACTGTTAGGTAAGTATAAGTACTGCCAATTGAAAACCAAAAATTTATTTCTTCCATTATATATTTTTATCAACTTTTTTTTTATCAATCAATAATAATCTCATTAGGTGTTGAGTCTGTTTCTTTTTTATGATCCCACGTAATTCCATTTTTGCCAGATCCAAATTTGGCTGATTTGTTTGTATAAGGAAATTGATATAATATTGAATTAAAATATTTTTGCATTTTAGGCAACTTCTTAAAATTAAGAAAAAAATTAGAAACTAATGGGAATCCTAATTGTTCAAAAAAATTATCAATATTTATATTTTTTACAAATTTATAATGTTTTAAAAATTCATAATAAAGTTCTAACGTATCAAACAAATTAAAATCAGGTGAAGAGATATTATTACCTATTAAAAATATTTTAGTTTCTTCATTACTTTTTGAACTGAGCCAGTGTTCAAATTTTTGTAACTTACCAGCATTTGAATGTTCAAAAGCTTGATTAAAAACAGTTGAAGCTTCAGTTAATTCATCTTTTTCATTTTCAAAATGCGTATAAGCAAATCTTGTTATTATATTCCGCAAATCAACAGTTTCTTGAAGTAATTGATTACATTCTAACTCTTCTTTAGAATTTTCTCCAAACATGTTAAACTTCTTACCAAGAAAAGATAAACAAGTAATAGATTGAGCAATTATTTTTTCTTTTCCTCCTTCATTAAATTGTAAGTAAGGTAAATTGATTAAACTATTTTTTTTCTTTAAAATAATTTTATCTTTTTCATGCCATTCACTGCCATCATAAGTTAGAGAATTATTATCAAATTTTGGAATTAATCTGTAAATTTTAGAAATAAGGGGGACGCCAGCGTAAATGATTATTTGCCTTGAAGTTGATCCTAAACCTTTAGTGCTCCAGTAACCAAGTGTAATTTTATTCACATCCATATAAAATATAATTTAAATTAAATATTATTTTATAATCATTCTAAATTTAATTTATAAAAAAATCATAATAATTCTTTATTTTTTAAGCTTTATTTGAAAAAAATTCATCAAAAATATTGTTAAAAAAAAATATTTTTAATCTCTATATAATAATCTCATAATAATCATCTTATTGCAATTAACAAAGGAGGAAATATGATTGTAGGAAGCTGGACATACAGTATATCTAATGCGAATGCTATTAAAGCATATAATACTGCTGCAGAATACTTTAAAAAATATGGCGCAATAGGATCGTCAATTATGAACCATCTTGGAAGAGATAATGGTTTATATACTGTAAATATTGGATATGAAAATTATGCTCATTTTGGAGAGGTAGATGATAAAATCTCAAATGATGAAAGTTTTGCAAAAGATATGGAGCCATATTTTTCAGATACTAAATGGGAGACAAATGATTTTTATGAACCAATGTTTCACAATATGCCGCCTGACCCAGGAATAAAACCTGTGTTTGCACATTGGATGTTTTATCACAAAGATGCAGAATTGATTCAATCTAAAGGTGAGGTTTTTATTAAAGCATGGATGGAAAGTGGTGCAACCGGAGGATCTGTTGGAAGATTGAATGGTAAAAATAATGACTCATATGGATTTGGAGTTAGATTTAATAACATGAAAGAATACGGTATTGCTCAAGATAAACTAAATGGTGAAAACTATTGGTCAAATCACAAAGAGTTTTTAGATGAAACTGATGCAAGGGGCATGACTTTAGCAAGAGTTTTAGAAACTAATTGGGATTAAGAATAGCAACGAAAACAATAATACAGTATTTAATAGCAGGAATTTTATTCCTGCTAATTATTTAAACAAAAAACTAATATGGAAAATAATTTTAGAAAAGAAATAGCTACATGTTTTGGAGGTGCATTTCTAATAATGTTTATGATTGGAATATACTTTGTTTATATTCCTTGGAATATTAATCGATTGGGTATTTCTGAAGCTCAACTTGGTATGTCAATTTGTGCATTTGGTTTTGCAAATTTATTTGCAAATCAATTAGGGGCTAGAATAATTGTCCCAAAAATTGGTACAACAAACACAATTATTCTAGGAATAATAATTTTTTCATATTTACCTTTAGCTATTGCAAGTGCTTCAAATTATTTTTACTTTACTCTCTTCTTTATACCAATTGGTATTGGTGCTGGTTTTATTTTTCCTATAATTAATTCTCAGTTTGCCATAATAGAACAGAAAACAAACAAAATATTATTACCTCTTGGACAAGCCTGTTTCTCTGCAGGTTCTTTATTTGGTGCACTTGGAGCAGCATTTTTTATTAAATTAATTCCAGATCCAAGAATTACATTCTTATTTGTAGGAAGTGTTTTTCTTTTGTATACATTTATTTTTTATTTTTTTGGTTTGAAAAAAAATGCTGAAGGCAATCAAGAAGTAGAAAAATTTAAATTACCACAAAATAATATTTTAATTTATGGATTTCTGCTCATGATGAACTTTGCAACCTTAGGTATAATTATAGATTGGTCACCAGTTTGGCTTACTAAAGATTTGGGAGCTCCATTATTTTTAGGGGGATTAGTCATAATGTTTTTTAATGGTGGAGAAATAATTGCAAGGATAAGCGCAAGTAAATTAATTAATAAATTTGGAGAGATTACTATTGGTTGTTATTTTAGTATTTTCTCATGTGCATTATTGTTTTTATCCATTTTAACTATGAACCTATATGTAATCTTATTTGGAATTATAATCTTTGGATTTGGAACAGCTAACTTTATAGCCATTGTTCTTCGGCAGGCAATAAGTGAATCAAATGAATCAATAAGCTTAACAGTTTCAAATTTATTAACTCTAGGTTTTGGTGGTTTTATTTTTGGTCCAGTAATTGTAGGATACCTAGCTGAATTTATGGGTTTAACTTTTAATATGTATTTACTATCATTTATATGGGCTTTTAATGGAATTGCTCTTTATTATCTTATTACTAAAAATGAATTATCTAAAAGCACATTGTGATTTTTTTAAATTTTTATATATTACGTATCCAAGCCGCAGTAACTCAGGGGTAGAGTAACTCATTGGTAATGAGTAAGCCGGCAGTTCGAATCTGCCCTGTGGCACCATTATTGATGAAATATATTTATATAGTATTAATATTGTTTATAAATTTTGAAATAATGGCAAAAAAAATATCGGACCTTAATTGGGAAAAAAGAGTTCTGGTTGTCTCTTACGAAAATGAGAAGGATCTAATATTTATTAAAGGTACACAATTTAATTCAAATAACAAATGTCAGATTGATGATAGGAATTTAGAAATTATTTTTTTTAAAAATTTTAAACATAAACATTATATTGTGCCAAATTTCATTAAAGATAAATATGGTATCTGGCTAATTGGATATGATGGCAATATAAAAGATTACACGGAAGATGATAAAATATTTTTAGGTTTGTTTGATCTTATAGATTCAATGCCAATGAGAAAAAATGAAATGATTGATGATAAATGTTAGATATCTAGTTTTGAATGTTTTCGTAAATATTTTTCTCAATTTCAGAATAAGCTCTTAAAGATACTTCATTCAAATATGGTAACATTTGCATAAATATTGCACATCCTATTTTGTTTTCAAAATCAATCCAAAAAAAACTATTAAAGATTCCTGTCCAGAAAATACTTCCTATTGGCCTACCTTCAAGAGTTTTATTATTATTTATCATAAAACCATATCCAAATTTTTTTTCAATGTTATCATCGTAATCTAAGGAAGCTGAAAACTCTTGATCAACTGAAGGCATCCTCTTTACTTCTAGATCTCCTATTTGATTAGATTTCATCATATTGATAGACTCTTGAGATAATATGTCGTTTTTTTCACTCAAAAATATACGCATAAATTTTGCATAATCTTGTGCATTAGAAAACAAACCGCCTCCTCCAGCATGAAATAATCGATTAATTTTTTCCTCTTGATAGAAAGTAATATCTTTATTAAGCATTAATTTATTGTCTAAATAATCATAAACATAAGCTAAATTTTCAAATTTATTTTCATCCAAATGAAAAGTAGTATTGTTCATTCCAATTTTATCAAATAAGTTTTCTTTCATATAATCATTTAATTTTTGATTAGATAATTTTTCAATTACATGTCCAAGTAGATCAATGCCAATTCCATAATTCCATCTCGTACCTGGCTCAAATAAAACAGGAGCATCAAGAAAGTCTCCTCCATCATCTTTTAAATCTTGCAATAATTTATTATCAACTAAATATTTAATTTCAGAATTAAGAAATTGATAACCATATCCAGAAGTGTGTGTTAACAAATGCTTAATCTTAATTTTTGATTTAGGTTTTATATACTGCACATTGTTATCAATAATTTCAATAATTTTTACATCAGCGAAGCGTCTATCTATATCCTCAAGGTTGGTTTCTAAACTTATTAAGTTTTTTTCAATTAGTTGAAAAATACACAATGAGGTAATTGGCTTCGTCATTGATGCTATTCTTACTACTGAGTTTTGATTAAAAGATGTCTTTTTTTTTAAATGTGTATGACCATGATATTGTTCAAAAATATTTTTGTCTTTATTTGTTATTATTACTGATAAGCAAGGAATCTTATTATTATCAAAGATATTTTTAATTTTGGCACTTAGTATTTTGAAATCCATACAAAAAAAGGTTTATAGTTATTCTAATATAATAATATTACATTTTTTTAAAATTATTTATTATCAATAGTAAATTTAGAAGAGTGATTATCGAAAATAAAAATGCATTTATACTAATTGTTTGTAAGTTAGTTTCCCCTGGGCTGTTTGTTATGACATATCTCCAAAAATTAATAGATACTAAAAACTGTAATACGAAAATACAATAAATAAGAGATGATTGTTTATAAATTCCTCTAAAAATAATAGTTATCAGTGCTACTACAAAAGATAAAAAAATTATACCAATTATCTCAGATAATCCTGCAACTGCATGATTAAAGAAACCTAAGTTGTTTAAAGCAAATTCATCAGTAAATACTAAAAGTTGAATAGCGTAGTAGGAGAAGAAAATAATATTAATAATAATGATTAAATTATCTATATTTTTTTTGAACATATCTGTGTATCATGTAAAAAAAATAAATAATCAATATGGAAATTACATTATACTATTTTAAGATCCCCTTTTGGAGAGCAGAAGTAACAAGACTGGCTTTATTTATGGGAGATATTCCTTTTAATGATTATCGTGTAGAAGGAAAAGAAATTGATGACTTAAAAGCAACAGGATTATTACCCAATAATCAAATTGCTCCTTTTAAACAATTACCCGTATTAGATGTTGATGGTAAAATAATTGCCCAAACAGGTGCTATTGCTAGATATTGTGGAAAATTATCAGGCTTGTATCCAAAAGATAATGATTTTGAAGCAGCACAAATTGATCAAATTATTGATACAGCGCAAGACATTAACTATCTCGTAACTCTGTCTGGTAGAGATAAAGAAAAGGAACGATTAGAATTGGCGAGAAAAATATTAGCAACAAAACATTTGCCAAAATGGTTTCAATTTCTTGAAAATCTACTTGCAAAAAATAAAGACTCTAATTTTTTTGTTGGTAACAAAATTTCTATTGCTGATTTGGCAATATGGAGATTGCTTGGTTGGCTTACCTCTGGACTTTTAGATGGTGTACCAACTAATATTTTAGAACCTTATGAAAACTTAAAGAAATTGAGAGAAGAAATCTACAATCATCCAAAAGTTAATGAATGGATGATAAAAACATATGGAAAAGTTATTTAGTTATTAAGAATGACTGCATTAAGTGTTAATGTTAATAAATTTGCTTTAGTAAGAAATGCTAGAGGTGCTGATTTACCAAACTTAATTGATATTAGTAATAAATGTTTAAACTACGGTGCTGATGGAATTACAGTTCATCCGCGCCCTGATGAAAGACACGCAAAATTTTCTGACCTTGAACCCTTAAAAAATTTATTATCAAAATTTAAAAATAAGGAATTTAATGTAGAGGGATATCCATCAGATTTTTTTGTCAAAAAAGTAATTGAAGTTAAACCAGATCAAGTAACTTTAGTCCCAGATCCACCTGGCGCATTGACCTCTTCTTTTGGTTGGGACTGTAAAATTAACAAAAATTTATTAACAGACATAGTTAGTGAATTTAAAAAAAATGATATTCGTGTTTCAATATTTATTAATCCATCAATAAAAACACTGGAAAATTTAGAAGTAATACAAACTGATAGAGTAGAACTTTATACTTTTGATTATGCTCATACCTTTAATGAAAATAAAGAAAAAGCAATTAAAGATTATATTGGTGTAACAAGCTATCTAAAAAAAGAGTTTCCAAAAATTGAATTAAATGCTGGTCATGATTTAAATTTAGGAAATTTAAAGTTTTTTTTAGATAAAATAAATAATGTTAAAGAAGTATCTATTGGCCATGCTCTCATCTGTGATACTTTTGAATTTGGCTTAGAAGAAACAATAAAAAAATATTTAACCCTAACAAATAATTAAGTGACTTTTATATTTTGGCTTCAGTTTGCTACTGTCTGTGTTGCAGGAGCAATGTCACCAGGTCCAAGTTTAGCGTTAATTATAAGAAATAGTATTACAATTAATCGATTTGCTGGCTTTATGACTGCTGTTGGTCATGGATTAGGAATGGGTGTGTATGCTGTATTTGCAGTTACTGGATTATCAATAATTTTAACGGCAAACGAATTATTATTTCAATTAATTCAAATAATTGGAATTCTTTTTTTATTATATTTAGGTTTTCAATTTATATTTAAAAACAATGAGGAAATACATAAAATTAAGGAACAAAAAAGTATTAATTCTTTCCTGCAAGGATTTTTGATAGCGATTTTTAATCCCAAAATTCTTATATGGTTTTCAGCTGTCTTTTCTCAATTTGTAAAAATTGATGTCTCCTTTTATTCACATTCAATTCTCGTTGTAACTGCTTCCGTTATTGATGGAATTTGGTACATTATTGTTTCCCTTGTTGTGACAAGTTATGGAATGAATGATTTTTTCCAAAAAAGGCAAGGTATAATACAAAAAATATCAGGATTTATTTTGGTTTTAATTGGTATTTTGCTAATTGTAGATTTCTTCTAAAACTCTTAAAATATTTTTTCCCATAATTTTTTCAATCTCTAAATATTTATAACCTCTTTTTTCTAAAGACTCTTGAATTATCATATGATCTAAACAATCATTCCATGAATGAGGTAAACAATCAAGTCCATCATAGTCACTGCCTATACCTACATAATCAATACCTATTTGATTAATTACATATTCAACATGATCAACAAATACTTCTATACTTGGGCATATGTCTGCCAATTTTTTTTGAAGAAAATGTTGTTTTGCTATCCATTGAGAAATTTTGTTGGAATATTTTCTTTCAATAGAATTTAATTCATCAAGATATTTATTCCTTTCTTTTGATTCTCTTTCTTTAAAAGATTTATCAATAAAAAAAGGATATGGATTTAAACCAATTAATCCTTTTGATTTTTTGATAGCTTCAATTTGATCATCTTTTAAATTACGAAAATGTGGACACAAATTATACACGCTTGAATGTGAGGCAATAAAAGGTTTGGTACTTATTGATGCAATATCCCAAAAACTTTTCTCTCCAATATGAGAAACATCGACTAAAACATTATTATCTTGGCAAATAGAAATAACTTCTTTCCCAAATTCATTTAAGCCATGGCTTTTAAGTTTTGACAAATTGTATGTCTCATCATAATTTGATGAAACCCAATCTAAAGAATGATTCCAGGTTGGGCCAAAATAGAAAAGCCCCCTTTCAATAAAATGATATAAATTATTGATATCATTTTCTAAGCCTTCTCCACCTTCCATTGAAATTGGAAGCATTAACTTATTTTTATCTATTGCTTCATTAATGTCTGAGAATTTTTTGGGAATGATAATTTCTTCCTGTGATGAAATTCTTTCAATCTCATCATACATTTTATCAGCTCTCTTAAAAAAATTTGGCTCTTTAGCATTGCTAGAAACCCAAATAATTAAAATTTCTAAATCAATTTCAGATTTTAATAATCTTGGTATGTCCGTATGCCCATGCGATGTAAGTTTTGTAACATCTTCACCTTCGATAACTCTTTGCACAAGATCATTATGCAAGTCAGCAACAAACATCTAATTATTTTACAATCTCCATTTTAATTATTTTATCTGGATCAGCAGGTGGCTCACCTTTTGTGATATTATCAACATATTCCATACCTTCAGTAACTTGAGCCCAAACGGTATATTGACCATCTAAAAAAGAGCAATCATTAAAACAAATGAAAAATTGACTATTGGCACTATTTGGATTTTGAGCTCTAGCCATTGATACTGCCCCTCTTCCATGATTCTCGGAAGAAAATTCTGCCTCAATATCCGGAAGTTTTGATCCACCTGTACCTGCTCTTGATAAATTGAAATTATCATTACTTGAATTACCAAATTCTACATCACCGGTTTGAGCCATAAAGCCATCTATAACTCTATGAAAAACAACTCCATCATATTGTCCTTCTTCAATAAGTTGTTTGATTTGTTTTACATGTTTTGGTGCTACGTTTGGTTTTGTCTCTATTACAACAACACCATCTTTAAGTGTCATATGAATAGTATCTTTCTTTTCATCAGCCATTGAAACCCCCCCTTTTAAGGATATTGAGAATATGAAGATGAAAATAAATAGTTTTTTAAGTTTATTCATATTTGTTTTCTTTACCTTCACCCAAATTGTTTTATATATACGTAATGCACATCTTTGAAGAAAATATCAAGAAATTAGATCTAAAAATTCCAGATATGCCAACACCAATTGCAAATTACGTACCCTTCAAGGTTGCAGATAATACCGTTTATGTATCTGGTCAAGGGCCCGTTATTGATGGTAAAATTCTTTATAGTGGAAAAGTTGGTGTAGATATTTCTGAAGAAGAAGGAATAAAAGCTGCTGAAACATGTTGCATTAATATTATTGCAGCTCTTAAAACATCGATTGATGGTGATTGGGACAGGCTAGATTCTTTTTTAAAACTTGGAGGTTTTGTAAATTGCAATGATAACTTTACCGATCAACCAAAGATCATAAATGGAGCATCAGATTTATTAGTCAATATTTTTGGTGACAAAGGAAGACACTCAAGATTTGCAGTTGGTTCAAATGCACTGCCTCTGAATATTTCTGTTGAAATAGACGCCATCATTAAAATCAAATAATAAACTTAATATGAGTAAATATTTTTTTTGCTCTTCTATTAATGATATTAAAAAATCAGATTGGAATGAATGTGTTGGAAATGATCATCCATTCTTGCAATATGAATTTCTTCACGCATTAGAAGAGAGTAAAAGCGCAAATACCAAAACAGGTTGGCAACCATATCATTATATAGAAAAAGAAAATGATAAAATTATTTCATTATGTCCTCTTTACATAAAGAACCATTCGTTTGGAGAATATATCTTTGATCATTCTTGGGCTGATGCTTATCATCGATATGGAATAAATTATTATCCCAAACTTCAATCTGCAATACCGTTTACACCTGTTACTGGTGATAGAGTTGTTTTAAATAAGTCAGTTAAAGATAAAAAGAATAAACAAGTTCAAGTAATTAAGAATATTATAGAAGAAGCTAAAAAAATAAATGTTTCTTCCCTGCATTTTAATTTTGTTAATGATGCTTCTAATTGGAATGATGTTGAAAATATTATGATTAGATCAGGGATACAGTTCCATTGGCATAATAATGAATATAAAAAATTTGAAGATTTTTTAAATGACCTATCTTCTAGAAAAAGAAAAATAATTAGACGGGAAAGACAATGTATTGAAAAAAATAATTTACAAGTAAAATTACTTAATGGAGATGATATTAAAGAAGAACACATAAGTTTTTTTTACGATTGTTACTTAGATACTACTGGAAGAAAATGGGGATCTACGTATTTAACTAAAGAATTTTTCTTTGAAATATTAGATAATTTCAAAAATAACATTTTACTTATAATGGCCTTCCAAGAAGACAAAATGGTTGCCTCTGCAATTAATTTTATAAGTAAAACTCATTTGTATGGACGTTTATGGGGGTCAAAATATGAAGTTCCCTTTTTACATTTTGAGCTTTGTTACTATCAAGCAATAGAATATGCCATTAGAAATAACATTAAAACAGTTGAGGCTGGTGCTCAAGGTGAGCATAAGTTACAGAGAGGATATGTTCCAACTAAAACATGGAGTGCGCATTGGATTAAAGATCAAGAATTCAGCAAGGCAATTCAAAATTTTCTTGATAATGAAAGTCAGTTAATTGATAGTCAGAAAGAAAGATTAGATGATTTTCTCCCGTTCAAAAATTAAGCAAGTTCTTTTTTAACTTCTTGCTTATTTGAGAATTCAAAGCTAATTTTTTTATCCTTGCATGTTATTTCTACATGACCACCCTTAGATAATTTTCCAAAAATTAGTTCTTCAGCCATAGGTTTTTTGACTTTTTCTTGTATTACTCTTCCCAATTCTCTTGCACCATAAACTTCATCATAACCTTCTTCGGCTAATAATTCTTTTGCTTCCTTATTAATTGATAATGAAACACCTTTATCTTCAAGTTGAGCCTCAATTTCTATGATGAACTTATCTACGATAGAAAGTACTATATTTTTAGATAAATGATTAAAATGAATTATTGAATCAATTCGATTTCTAAATTCTGGTGAAAAAATTCTATTAATTGCATCACTACTATCATCGTTAGATCTTTTTGCATTAAATCCTATTTTGTTTTTAGATACATCAATTGCACCAGCGTTTGTTGTCATAATTAGTATAACATTTCTAAAATCTATAGTCTTGCCATTATGATCAGTTAGTTTTCCATAATCCATTACTTGAAGTAATATATTGAATAAATCAAAATGAGCTTTTTCAATTTCATCTAAAAGCAGTACACAATGAGGATTTTGATCTACACCATCTGTTAATAATCCCCCTTGATCGAAACCAACATAACCTGGAGGAGCTCCAATAAGTCTACTAACGGTATGACGCTCCATATATTCTGACATATCAAATCTAAGAAGTTTAATACCAAGTGTATTACTTAGTTGTTTAGCTACCTCAGTCTTTCCAACTCCAGTAGGTCCAGAAAATAAATAGGAGCCTATTGGTTTACCATCTTCTCTAAGCCCTGCTCTTGCTAACTTTATAGAAGATGAAAGTTCCTCAATAGCTTTGTCTTGACCAAATACGAAATTTTTCAAATCTCTTTCTAAATTTTTTAAACTATTCTTATCACTTTGATTAACAGATTTTGTTGGAATTCTTGCCATTAAGGCAACAACTGCTTCTATATCTTTTGATAGAATAATTTTCTTTCTTTTCTCTTCAGGCAATAAATATTGTGATGCACCTGCTTCGTCAATGACATCAATGGCTTTATCAGGAAGTTTCCTATCACCTATATATTTATTTGATAATTCAACAGCGCTAATAATTGCTTCAGGTGAATATTTAATATTATGATGTTCTTCATAGTAAGTTTTTAAACCTTCAAGAATTTTGATTGTCTCATCTTTTGATGGTTCTTTAACATCAATTTTTTGGAATCTTCTGACCAAAGCTCTATCTTTTTCAAAATAGTTTTTAAACTCCTTATAAGTAGTTGACCCAATGCATTTAAGAGTCCCATTGCCTAGAGAGGGTTTTAATAAGTTACTGGCATCCATTGATCCTCCACTGGTAGCTCCTGCACCAATAACAGTATGGATTTCATCTATAAATAAAACAGCTTTGTCTTTTTTTTCTAATTCTTTAAGAACTGCTTTCAATCTCTCTTCAAAATCACCTCTGTATCTTGTTCCTGCAAGTAGAGCACCCATATCCAGTGAATATATAATTGCGTCCTCCATAATTTTAGGTACTTTTTTTTCAGTAATTCTTTTTGCCAGTCCTTCAGCAATTGCTGTTTTCCCAACACCAGGGTCTCCAACAAATAAAGGATTATTTTTTTGTCTTCTGCATAAAATTTGAATTGTTCTATCTAGTTCTTTGCTTCTCCCGATTAGCTTATCAATTTTACCATCTTTTGATTTTTCATTTAAGTTAATACAAAACTGACCTAAAGAACTTTTTGGTTTTTGTTGTTCATTATTGTCATTTGTTTGACTATCTACAAATTCTTCATTTTCAAAACTTTCATTACTTTTAGAAATACCATGTGAAATATATTGAACAGCATCTAATCTGCTCATATTTTGTTGATGAAGAAAATACACTGCATGGCTTTCTTTCTCAGAAAATAAAGCTACAATCATGTTAGCTCCTGTAACACTCTCTCTCCCACTCGATTGCACGTGAATAGCAGCTCTTTGTAAAACTCTTTGAAAACCATTTGTTAATTTTGGCTCTCCAGTAAAGTTCTCTTTAAGATTTTCTAAATCATTAATAATAAATTTCTCAACACTTTCTTTTAAATTTAAAATATCTACTGCGCACGCCTTAAGAACACTAATTGCATCTTGGTCATCCAAAAGAGAAAATAATAAATGCTCTAGAGTTACATACTCATGCTTATAAGTAGTCGCTAGTTGATATGCTTCTCTTAATGTTTTTTCTAAATTTTGTGACAGCATTAACTTTTTTCCGTTGTGCATTGTAAAGGATGTTCATTTTTTTTTGCCATATCCATTACTGATTTACATTTAGACTCAGCCACTTCATAAGTAAATGTTCCACAAACACCGATACCATTTTTGTGAACATGTAGCATGATTTGTGTAGCTTCCTCTTGTTTTTTATTAAATATTTTTTCTAACACCATAACAACAAATTCCATTGGTGTATAATCATCATTTAGGAGCAAAACATTATACATTGATGGTTTTTTTGTCTTAGGCTTTGTATCTAATAAGAGGCCTCTTTGAAAATCGTCCTTATTATTGTTATTATTTTGATCTTCATTAGCCATATTTATTAAATAATATGTTTTAAAATATTTTAAAGTATTTTTCTGTTTGAAAGCATCGAAAATCTTATGTTAATCAATAAAAAATGAAAAAAAATTTATTATTAATCATTATTTTAAATAGCTTTTTAATATTAGGTTTTTCATCAAATATTTTTGCTAAAAAAGCAGCAATTGTTATTGATTTTGATACGGAAGAGGTATTATTCGAAGTTAATGCAGATACGAGGAATTATCCTGCATCCTTAACAAAAATTATGACTCTCTACATAGTGTTTGATTATATTAAAAAAGGAAAGCTTAGTTATGACAGTAAATTGAGCGTATCAAATATTGCCGCTTCAAGATCACCAAGCAAACTTTATTTAGAAGCTGGATCAAATATAAAAGTTAGAGATGCAATTAATGCACTTATAATTAAATCAGCAAATGATGTAGCAACTGTAGTTTCTGAAAATATATCAGGCAGTGAAAAAGAGTTCGCTAAACTTATGACAAGCTATGCAAAAAATTTAGACATGAATAATACAACATTTAAAAATGCGTCAGGTCTTCCCAATAGAGCGCAATTAACAACGGCAAGAGATATAGCAAAACTTTCACATGCACTAATTTCAAATTTTCCAGAAGAGTATAAATTGTTTAGTAAAAAAAAATTTACTTATAAGGGTAAGACTTACAAAACGCATAATAAATTAATGTTAAGCTACGATGGTGCTGATGGAATTAAAACTGGATATATAAAAGCATCTGGTTTTCAGTTAGCTTTTTCAGCTGTGAGAGATGATAAGAGATTAATAGGAATTATTTTTGGAGGTGATACAGGAAGCCAACGAAACAAATCTTTAAAAATAATAATGGATAAAGAATTTGCTGAATTAAATATTAAGACAAAAAGTAGTAAAAAAATAGTTAAAAAAGACGAGACTGCAAACCAAAAAATTGAAAAGAAAAAAAATGCTTACTCCATTGTTGTTGGAACATTTAAGTATAGAAATAATGCAGAAAAACAAATCAAATTAATTAAGAGTAAATATCCAGTTTCTACTAAAGATAAAATTTCAAATGTTGTGCTGATAAAAGTTAGCGGTAAACAACTTTATGAATCTAGATTTGAAAATTTTTCTAAAAAAGAAGCATATACAGCATGTAAAAGACTGAAAAAATATAATCGTGATTGTTTTGTTAGACTGTAAACTTATAATTTAACCCGCTTAAAGATAACTGATTTTCGATAATTGCAATCAAAGACTTAAGGCCTTCTTGAGAAGTAGACTCTGCTCTACAAGTTAGTTGGTTTTGGGTATTACTAGCTCTCATTAGAAACCACCCATCATCATTTTCAACTCTTATACCGTCAATATCTATTATTTTACCTTCTGTATTTTTTATTCTTTCTTTTATTTCTTCAATAATTAAAAATTTTTTTGTTTCATCTACATCAAACCTTGTTTCAGGAGTTGAATAAGTTTTTGGATATACATTAATTAACTCATTCAAGGATTTTTCTTGATTACATAGTATTCTAAGTAGTCGTAATGCTACATACATAGCATCATCGTAACCATAAAAATCATCTGCATAACATACATGACCGCTCATTTCTCCTGATAAAGGGGATTTTAATTCTTTCATTTTTTCTTTTATTGGAGAGTGACCAGTTTTAGACATAATAGGATCACAATTAAGTTTTTTTGCTTCATCAAAAAAAACTTTACTACATTTAACATCCATAATTATTTTTGGGTTATCATATAAGTTAGCAATTTCAGTGCATAGTAATAACATGTACTGATCCGCCCAAACTAAATTGCCTAAGTTGTCTACAACACCTAAACGATCTCCATCTCCATCAAAAGCCAGACCTATGTCACATTTGTTATCTTTGACTGACTTTATTAATTGCTCCATATTTTTTGGAACAGTTGGATCTGGATGATGATTAGGGAAATTTCCATCAACTTTTTCATTAATTAATATATTTTCAGAATTATTTAAATTGTTAGTAACTTCCTTAATGACAACTCCCATCGCACCATTACCAATATCCCAAGCAATTTTTATTTTTTTATTGAGATTAATATTTTGTAATAATCTTTCGTTATAATCTTTTTTAATATCTTGATTAATGATCTCACCTTCGATTAATTTTAAATCATTTTGATCAATTAATTTTTGAAGGCTTTTAATGTCTTCGGCATAGAAAGAATGTTTATTTAAAACCATTTTAAAACCATTATATTCTGAAGGATTATGAGAGCCTGTAACCATTATTGCTGCGTCTGCATTGAGATGGTAGTGAGCAAAGTAAGTCATAGGCGTAGGCCCCATGCCAATATTAATTACTTTAGCACCTGAATCTTTTAAACCTTCACATAGTGCTGTATGTAAATCTGGTGAAGTTAATCTTCCATCATAACCTGTAGCAATTATGTTAGATTTTAATCGATTAATTACCGTGTAGGCAAATGTTCTTCCAATAGTATACGCAGTGTTTTGACTAATATTATTACCAACCACACCTCGGATATCATACTCTCTTAAAACTTCTTTATCAAAATTTTCGATTTTCAATTTATTTACCTGTTCCATAGTAGTCATAACCCATTTCTTTTAAATCTTTTGGAATATAAATGTTTCTTAAATCGAAAATTATTTTATCTTTTAATAATTTAGATATTTTCTCAAGATTTAAAGCTCTGAATTCGTTCCACTCTGTTCCAATAATGATTGCAGACGATCCCTCACAAGCTTCATATGCAGAATCACATAAAACAAGATTAGAATTTTCTTTTTTAGCATTACCCATTGCCTCAGGATCATAACATTGTATTTTAAATCCTTGTTCGAAAAGTAATGATGCAATTTTCATTGATGTAGAATCTCTTACATCATCTGTATTAGGTTTAAAACTTAATCCAAGAAAAGTTATTGTAGAATTATTTTTTATTTTTGAACTAATTTTATTAGAAATTTTAATTATACGATCTTCATTAGATTTGTTCACAGCATTAATTATGGATAAATCAATATTTTTCTTTTTAGCTGTTGAAGCGAAAGCTTTAACATCTTTTGGAAAACATGAACCGCCAAATCCAGGTCCTGCATTTAAAAATTTAGAACCAATACGCTTATCTATGCCCATTGCATGTGCTACTTGCTGAACATCAGCTCCTACCACTTCACATAAGTCAGCAACCTCATTAATAAATGCAATTTTAGTTGCTAGAAAACTATTGGATGCATATTTAATTATTTCTGAGGTTTCTATTGATGTAGCCACAATTGGAGTTTCTTTCAGAAATAAAGGCCTATAAAGTTCTCTCATTATATTTTCAGATTTTTTATTATCTGTTCCTATTACAACTCTATCTGGTCTAATAAAATCATCAATGGCAGATCCTTCTCGTAAGAATTCTGGATTAGAAACTACATCAAAAAATTTTTGATCAACTTTATTTGATATAATTTTTTTTACTTCCCTTGTTGTTCCAACTGGTACTGTGGACTTAGTTACAACTAAACAATATTTTTTTATACTTTCTGAAATTTCATCTGCAACTTGCCATACAAAATTTAAATCAGCTTCATCTTCTAATCTTCTTGAAGGAGTTCCAACAGTTATAAAAAAAATATCCGTACTTTCTGAATTATTTTTTATGTTTGAAGTAAAAGTTAATAATTTTGTTTTATTAACGTGCTTATCTAAAAGCTTATCCATTCCAGGTTCAAAAAATGGACACTTACCTGATTTAAGTTCCTCGAGACGCACCGTATCTTTGTCGATACATGTTACAGAATATCCAAATTCGGCAAAGCAAACTCCTGTTACCAAACCAACGTAACCGGTACCAACGATTGTAAGATTCATCATATTGCAGAATTTATTAAAATTTCCGTCTCAATAACCTAAATATTTAGCATTTGTTATAAAATAAATAAGAGGTTTTTACTGGAAAAAATTTAAATTTTTATTATTTATAAGCTAAATATGACTGGCACAAAAAAAATTCAAACAGGAATAAATAACATTTCCGAGGAATGGTTTAGGGCTAATATAGATAGAAAAACACTTAAAAATCTATCAAAAAGATCAGATTTTGAGGGTTGGAAACATATAATTATATATTCCCTGTCATTAGTAGCTCTAGGTTTGTTATCTATTTATACATGGCATAGCTTATGGTTTTTACCTGTATACTTAGCTTATTGTACGATTTGGGGTGGAGCTGATGCCATATGGCATGAGTGTGGTCATGGAACTGCATTCAAAAATAGAAAGTTAAATAAATTTTTCTATAACATTGCTAGTTTTATGAATAATTTTGAACCTGTTCGATGGAAGTGGAGCCACTCTCTTCATCATAGCTATACTGCTTCAGTCGACCCTCATGACTACGAAGTTGATGGGAGTATTTTTGCTAAATATACATTCTTAAGTTTTGTTTTAAATTTTATTCCTGGAATCGGCCTTTTTACAATTCATAAATCTCTTTATGTAGAAATTATAAAACATGCATTAGGTATTCAAACAAACGTAATGAGAGATTGTATTCCAGAAGATAAAATTAATGATTGTATAAATACCTCTAGAATTTTTGTCTTACTATGGATTACAATAATAGTTGCCTCATTTTACCTTACTACATTTCTTCCAATATTTTTATTTTTAATACCAAAGTTCTTTGGAATTAATGGTGTCTGGGGTGTGACACAACACATGGGCTTAAAAGAAAACGCAAAGGATCATCGACTATCAACAAGATCAGTTAGACTTAATCCAATCTTTAGCTTTATCTATTGGAAAATGGAATACCATATTGAACACCATATGTTTCCTATGATACCATCATACAATCTTCCAAAATTATATGAAGTTATAAAAGACCAAATGCCAAAACCGCAAACTTTATATCAAGCTTATAAAGAAATTATACCTGCGGTCATAAAGAAGTCTAAAAATCCTAATTATTTTATTCCAGTTCAAGTTCCAAATAACTAAACTGTTCTTGACACATAATATACTTTAGCTTTAATTACTTAATAATATGGAGCTTAGAAATTTTATAGACGGTAAATTTATTGATTCAGTATCAAAGAAAAATATTCCTGTTCTCAATCCTGCAAATCAAAAAATTGTAGGAAATATTGATGAAGCATTAGATCAAGAAATTAATTTAGCTTTTGAAGCGGCAAAAAATGCATTCGATAAAAGAATTTTAGTCGATATGGATTCAAAAGATAAATCAAATATGATGAGATCTATTGCTCAAAAATTAAGAGAGCGAAAAGATGAAGGTGGAAAACTTCTGAGTCAAGAAAATGGAAAAACTATAAAACAATGTGTAGATGAATTTAAAGGTGCTGCGGACACGTTTGATTTTTATGCAGGATTAACAGATAAAATAGAAAATAAATTAATTCCATCTGGTAGTGATACTTTAAACTATGTTGTTTTAGAACCGTTTGGAGTTGCACTTCAAATAGTTCCATGGAATTATCCTGTCTCCATATTCTCAGGAATGGTCGCTCAAAACTGGATAGTTGGAAATACAATTGTAATAAAACCCCCTGAACTTTGCCCAATATCTTCTAATTTTTATGGTCGAATTTTTGAAGATGTCGGTGTTCCAAAAGGAATTATAAATATTGTCCATGGTTATGGAGAAACAACTGGTCGAAAATTAGTTCAACATCCTGGAAGTGATTACATTGTATTTACTGGATCACCTGAAGTTGCTTCAGAGATACTAAAAGAGACTGCAGACAGAATTGTTCCCACTCATTTTGAATTAGGTGGAAAATCTGCAGCAATAATTTATCCAGATGCTGATATAGACAAAGCTGTTGATAGCACAGTGAAGGGAATTTTTAAACCAAATGCAGGACAAATATGTGTTGCCATGTCTAGAGTGATTGTTCATCCTAAAATTAAAGATGAGTACATGACAAAGCTAGTTGCAAAAACGCAAAAATTAAAAATAGGAGCAGGTGATGAGGAAGGAACGGATGTAACACCTTTAATATCAACTGTTCAAATGCAAAGAGTCTCAAATTATGTAAAATCTGGTATACAATCTGGTGCCACATTAACAATAGGGGGAGATAAAGCTGAGAGGGATGATGGTAATTTTTACCAACCAACTATCTTTGATAATGTAAAAGTTGATGCAACAATTGCTCAAGAAGAAATATTTGGTCCAGTTACATCAATATTTGATTTTGAAGATGAAGAAGAAGCAATAAGTATAGCAAATTCAACAAAATACGGTCTTGCTTCTGGAGTATTTACTTCAGATGATCAAAAAGCAAAATGGACTGCCGATAGAATTCAGGCTGGAATAATTTGGCAAAACGATTGGTTTGTTGATGGAAATAATCTTCCAGGTGGTGGTTATAAAAGATCAGGCTATGGAAGAGATGGTGGTGTAGATGGGGTTTATAGTCACGGTCAAACCAAAAGGATTAGTAAAAGACTCTACTAGTTGACATTCGTAAATATTATCTTAACATTATTTGTACAATACTTTTAAATAAATTAATTCATGGGAGGAATTATGAAATTTATTAAATTATTTCTTATCACAGTATTTATTCTTCCAGTTTCTATGCATGCATATGCAGCTCCTACTGGACAAGATCTCGGTGATAAATGGTGCTCAGACGTAAAAATGCATTTCTATGCTGGCGGACCTGAAGCTGGTGGTTTTGCTGGAATAGTTGCAGCAGGAGCTATGAATGCTATCAGAGACACAGGTGCAGATGCTGAAATTATATACTCAGAGTGGGATTTTGAAAAAATGGTCCGTCAACTTAGAGAATCAGTTGGACTTGGAGTAGATGCTATTGCAATGATGGGGCATCCGGGAGATGAAGCTCTAATGCCTTTAGCAAAACAAGCTGCTGAAAAAGGCATACTAATGACTTATCAAAACGTTGATCCATCAGGTGTAAGAGCAAAATTTGGTGGTGGATACGTAGGAGCAAATTTGGCAACTCAAGGAAAAGCTCTTGCAAGAGAAGCAATTAGACAATTTGGTTTCAAAGCTGGAGATCACGCTATAGTTATGGTTCCTATTGGAGATTATGCTAGAGCTCAAAGAGAAGATGGCGCAAGAATCATATTTGAAGAACACGGAATGACAGTTACTGTTCTTGATGGACAACCAGCTTATGCTTCAGATCCTAATATGACTATCCCAGTTTTCTCTGCAGCATTAAATGCTAATCCTGAAACAAAAGTAATTGTTCACTCTGGAAGTGATGTAATGAATGTTGCAGAAGGTATTGCAAAAGCTGCTGGTTATGGGCCTGGTGAGTTACTTCAAATTGGATTTGATACTAGTCCACAAATTATGTCGGCTTTTGAAAAAGGATATGTTCATCTAACATCAGATCAACAACCTTTCCTTCAAGGGTATCTTCCAGTGTTATCACTTTGTCAAACAGCTGTACTTGGTACTGGTGCAATAAACCAAGATACTGGTGCAGGATTTGTTGATACAAATAACTATCAAGCTGTTAAAGCTCTTGCTGATGCAGGCCTAAGATAGGAAAATATATTGCTAACCCATTTTAATGGGTTAGCATTCAAAAATTTATGGAAAATATCATTGAGCTAAATAATGTTACAAAAAGATTTGGCGGTATTACTGCTCTAAACAAAGCATCATTAAAAGTAACCAAGGGTGAAGTGGTAGGTTTAATTGGTGATAATGGCGCAGGCAAATCAACATTAATTAAAACACTAGTAGGGGTATATAGTCCTGATGAAGGTGATATTCTTATAAGAGGGGAAAAAATAAATACTTGGAATGCGCTCAAGGCTAGAGAATCTGGTATAGAAACTGTTTTTCAGGATAGAGCTTTAACTCCACAACAATCAATAGTTAAAAATATTTTTATGGGGAAGGAACTTCGATATCCATTTGGTTTTATTAAAGAAAAAGAACAAATTTTTGAAGCAAATAGATTAATAAGAGAAATAGGTTTTACGTCAAAATTAATAAATGCTGAATCCCCAGTTGGAAATTTATCCGGAGGTGAAAGACAAGGGGTAGCAATTGCAAGAGCAATATATAATAAAGCAGAATTAATTGTTCTTGATGAACCAACAAATAACTTATCTCTTAATGAAACACAGAAAGTTTTTGATTTTGTTTTAAATGTAAAAAAATCAAATAGATCAGTTCTATTTATTGGTCATAATATTTATCATGTATACGACATATCAGATAGATTTGTAATTTTAGATAGAGGAGAAGTCGTTCATCAAATAAATAAGAATGACATATCTACTCCAGAAGAACTCATGAAAATAATGAGAGATACAATAGGAACACACTAATGAGCAACAATAATTCATATTTAAGTAATTACTTTCACAGAAATGGAAGAGCACTAGGAAGCATTGGATACTTTGTACTTTTAATGGTAATTTTTTTAATAGGAGCGCCAGAAGCTTGGATAAGACCAAACCTTCATCAATCAGTATTTGTAATGATGCCAACTTTGATATTTTTAACTATACCATTAGTTTTTTTGGTTGCATCTGGTGAAATAGATCTTTCTTTTGCTTCTACTTACGCTGTAGCAGCTTACGTTTTTGCTTTACTCGTTAAAAATGGAGTCGATCCAGCTATTTGTTTAGTTCTTGGTGTTTTTACCGGAGCAGCTATAGGTGCTCTTGTCGGAACATTAATTGTTGTATTTAGACTTTCCTCTCTTGTCGCGTCACTTGGAGTATTATTTTTACTGAGAGGTGTAATTCTCTTATTATCAAACAGCAGATCAATTACGATTATGGAAGTAGAGAACCACTGGATCTACCCTCTTTTAGTTGGAAATTTTTATGGCTTCCCAATGCAAATTTTTTGGGCAGCAATATTTGTAATTTTTTGTTACTATTTTTTTAATAAACATGTTTTTGGTATTCATATTCAGCATGTAGGAGATAATTCTGTTAGCGCCGAACAGATGGGTATTAATGTAAATGCAGTTAAGATTAAAGCTTTTATGTTTGTAGGTGTTGGCGCTGCTATTGGTGGAATTTTTACAACGATGATTACTTATACATTTTTTCCTACTCAAGGATTTGGTTATTTATTGCTTGCTTTAGCAGCTGTTTTTGTTGGAGGTACTCCTTATTGGGGAGGATTAGGTACTATTATAGGAGCAGTTTTTGGTGTTGGAATTATTGCGTATATGGAAATTGGAATTATTGCTATTGGTTGGAGTGGTGAGTGGAGGCAATTCTTTAATGGGTTAATCATATTGCTCGCATTACTAGGACATCGGTTACACGGAGAAAGAGTTAGATAATGATAAATTTAGTAATTTGGAATGAATTTCTTCATGAAAAAGAAAATGATCAAGTTAAATCTATATACCCAAAGGGTATACATGAATGTATAAAAGAATTTTTATCAAAAGATAAAGAACTTAGTATATCCACTGCTACACTTGAAGAAAAAGATCATGGCTTATCAGAAGAGTTATTAGAAAAAACGGATGTATTAATTTGGTGGGGTCATAAAGCACATAAATTGGTTGAAGATAAAATAGTAGATAGAATTCAGCAACGTGTATTAGAAGGAATGGGGCTTCTAGTTTTGCATTCGGGTCATCATTCTAAAATATTTAAAAGAATGATGGGAACAACTGCTAATCTTCGTTGGGCAGAAAGAGGAGAAAAAGAAAGAATTTGGGTTTGTAATCCAGGTCATCCAATTGCGGATGGTCTAGGTGAATATTTTGAAATAGAAATGACTGAAATGTATGGTGAGCCATTTCAAGTTCCGCCCCCTGATGAAACTGTATTTGTAAGTTGGTTTGAAGGTGGTGAAGTATTCCGATCTGGTTTATGCTACAAAAGAGGAAATGGTAAAATTTTTTATTTTAGACCAGGTCACGAAGCATATCCTGTTTATCATAACAAAGATGTACAAAGAGTAATTAAAAATGCAGTTCATTGGGTAAGCCCAGAAACAACATCTGGTAAGTGGATTGATTACTTTGGAAGAGGAATTAATAATATGGAAAGAAAAGAACCAGTAGAACCCATTGAAATTAAAGGACCTCAGACTGATCATACTTATAAAAAATGATTAAAGTCGCTATAGTGGGAACAGGTGGTATTGCCGAATGGCATGCATCCGCTTTTAAAAGTGATAAGAACTCAGATTTGATTGCAGCATGCGATGTTAATAATGATAGACTGAATGAGTTTTGTAATAAATTTGGTATTAAAAATAGATACAATAACGTTGATGAACTTCTAGAAAATGAAGATATAGATGCTGTATCAAATACAACACCAGATGCGTTTCATAAAGAAATATCAATTAAGGCAATTAAAAAAAATAAACATATTTTTTGTGAAAAGCCACTAGCTGAAAATTTCAATGATGCAAAATTAATGTGTGAGGCACTTAAAGGAAAAAATCTGATAAATATGGTTAATTTTAGTTACCGTAATTCATCAGGCTACCAAGAATTATGTAAAATGGTCAAATCTGGAAAAATTGGAAATGTATTCCACATGGATGCCAATTATTATCAATCATGGTTAACTTCAAATTACTGGGGTAATTGGAAAGAAGAAGATAAATGGCTATGGCGATTATCCACAAAGCATGGAAGTAAGGGTACTCTTGGTGACATTGGTGTTCATATATTTGATTTTGCTTCATTTCCAATTGGTAAAATAAAAAAATTAAATGCTCATTTAAAAACGTTTAAATCTAAGGGTGAAAAAATTAGAGATTATGTATTAGATGCTAATGACACTTTTATTTCTATGGTTGAATTTGAAAATGGTGCTATTGGCACTGTTAATGCAACAAGATTTGCTACAGGTTATAAAAATAGATTAGAGTTAAGAATATTTGGGGACAAGGGAGCAGTAAAAATTGAATTTGATGATGCTATAAATGAAGGTAATGAGTTTATGTTTACTCAAGATATACAAAGAGAGTTATCAGGTAAAGAAGATAAACTTAGATGGGAAAAAATTAAATGTGAACCTTCTTTGACTAATTTTGAAAAATTTATAAAATCAATTAAAAATAATAAGAACCACGAACCTGATTTTAGTCGAGGTGCTGAAATTCAAAATATACTTGATAAATGTTATGAAAGTAGTGAATTAGGTCATTGGATTGATATTAATTAACTTTTTTACAAATTCAAAAAACTAAATTTATAATTTCTATAAATAATAAAGCTTTTAAATTATAATTATACTAAATTAAATATGCTCTACCTCTTTGAATTCCATTAAAAGGATCAATAATATGCTCAGATGAATATTGAGATAAATAAGCTTTACGATTTTTTTTAGTAATATTTGCTCCAGAAGAATGTGGTGTTAGACTTGAAAAAATTACTAATGTTCCAGCACTTACACAAAGTTGAACAGCTTTTTTCTCATTAACTTTGATTCCTAAATCTTTTGATTTGTTTTGCCATATATGTGTCTTGGCATTATTAATTTTTTTTAAGTTTATTGGGATAATACTTAATGCTCCATTTTTTTCTGTAGTATCTGTCAGAGCAAGCCAAACAGATATATATGGTTTATGTTTGAAATGGATATAACCTGAATCTTGATGCCAACTAAATGAACTAGGAGTATTAGGATTTTTATTTACTAACTGTTCATTAAACAAATAAATTTTATTACCTAAAAGTTTTGAGACAATTTTTTTCATAAATTTACCTTTAGTGTAAGCGTTTATATGAGAATAGTATTCACATTGATTAGCAAAAAAAATTTTTCCATTTTGACTAATATCGCCAAATTTTTTTCTATTATTATTTGATTGCTCTCTATTAATTCTTTTTTTAAAATCCTTTATCATTTGATCTGCATTTTTATTAAGTTTAATTAAAGTCGACTTAGGAACAATGTTTGGTAAAACGAGATATCCGTTTAGTTCAAAATGTGTTTTATCTATTTTCATAATGATTTTTTTAATATCGTATCTAAAAAGAAAAAAAAATCAATAGATTTGGAAATTTGATATTAAATCCAGAAATTTTATTTTTCATTTAATTTCTTCATTGTGACAAAAAATAGCTAATTTTTGTATTAAAATATTCTCATATTAATAGTATAATCAGACATGGTAGAAAAACTTGATAATGTTGATAATAATTGGTTTAGGGCTGAAATAAGTAAAAAAGATCTAAAACAATTATCAAAAAAAAGTGATTTAAAAGGTTTACAACACGTAACTATATATTTCTTACTTTTATTTTTCTTTGGTTACATGTCAGTAACAACATGGGGTACTTGGTGGGCAGTTTTGTGGCTATGGCTTTATGGTGTTCTTTTTTACTCTAGTAATCCAATTTGGCATGAGTGCGGTCATAGAACGGCGTTTAAGTCGAAGTATTTAAATGAAATTTTTTACCAAATTGGTTCTTTCATGACTGACTTTGAGCCTACAAGGTGGACATGGAGTCATTTCAGACATCATAGTAATACGTCCTCAGTGAGTGATCCTCATGATTTCGAAGCAGCTTTATTTCATCAATATCCAAGTTTAAAAAGTTTTCTATTTAGCTTTATCCCATTCTACGAGTTAATATATTTTAAACATTCATTTAAGTACGAAATCATAAAACATGCATTAGGAGTCACGACACCTGTTATGAGAGATTGTATCCCTCAAAATGAAATAGCAAAATGCCGACTCATTTCTAGAATACATGTTTTATTATGGATTTCATCTTTTGCCTTATCTTTCTATCTAATGAATCCTCTTCCGGCACTATTAATTTTCTTCCCAAGATACTGGGGTAACATCATTAATATATTTAATATGACGCAGCATTTAGGACTTCCAGAAGATGTAAAGGATCATAGATATACAACAAGATCAGTACGAATTAATCCTATATTTAGCTTTTTGTATTGGCATATGGAATATCATGTTGAACATCATATGTTCCCGTCTGTACCCTCTTATAATTTACCAAAACTAAGTAATTTAATAAAAGATCAGCTACCTAAAGCTAACACTAGCTTGTTTGATGCTTATAAAGAAATAATTCCTGCCATAATCAAACAACATAAAGATAATAATTATTTTATTCAAAAAGAAGTACCAAATACATAATTTTTTTCTACTTTTTTATTTATTCATTTTTTTTTTGAGTTTATAAAAAATGATGTCATTGAAAGTTGGTATAATTGGTATTGGAATAAGGGGCGCAAGCCTTTCTTTTCTTATTAATAAATATTTCAAAAAACAATTAAAGATAGTCGCTCTGTGTGATTTAATTGAAGAAAAAAGCAACAAAGTAAAAAAAGAGATTAATGATAATAAAATAAATATTTATAAAAATGCAAAGAGTTTAGTGAATAATGAAGAATTGGATGGTTTAATAATTACCTCTCATACAGACCAACATTACAAACATGCTAAACTTGCAGCAGAAAAAAATATTAAATCTATTTTAGATAAGCCAATATCTGTAAGTTTAAAACATGCTAAAGAAATAGTGGAACTTGAAAAAAAAAATAAATTTCAATTTTTAATGTCATTTACTAGAAGGTATGAAGCTTCATGGATTAAAGCTTGGGATTTAATATATAATAAAAAATTAATTGGAGACGTATATCTAGTTAAACTTAATTCTGTCGTTCCCTATACAAGATATTTTCAAACTTGGCACAGATACAATAAGTACTCAGGTGGTGGCATAAATGATAAATGCTCTCATCATGTTGATGTTTTAAGATGGTTTGCAAATTCAGAAGTTGTATCTCTTTCAAGTTTTGGAGGTAGACATTCACATTTTACTTCAAAAAAGAATAAAAATATAAGATGTAAAGATTGTTATGAAAAATGTAACTATCGAAGATATGATGAATTAGGTGATTCGAGAGAAAACTTAAAAAAATTCAAAAATAATTATTCATCTCTAAATGATAAAAGAC
Organism: uncultured Alphaproteobacteria bacterium; assembly: GCA_902514875.1. Taxonomy (GTDB): domain Bacteria; phylum Pseudomonadota; class Alphaproteobacteria; order HIMB59; genus CACPNW01. The sequence goes on from CABXSY010000016.1 coordinate 29,237, forward strand.
AAATAGACGATCATTGTGTGTGGGCTGAGGGAAGTGATATTCTTTCTCATTTTTCTTGTAATATTAATTTTGAAAATGAGGTTATTGGAAATATAAATTTTTCCTGTTTTGGTCCAGCCTCTGAAGATCAAGAAACACTTGAAGTTGTTGGCATAAAAGGCAAATTAAAACTTATCAGATCTACTGGTATAATTGAGTTAACATATGATAATGGAAAAAAATTTAAACGTATTGATGCAAAAGATAATTATCATCAAACATCACATTTTGGTGCAGATATAAGATTACTAAAAAGTTATATAAGTTATTTAAAAAAAGGGAAATCAGAAGTTTCAGCAGAAAACGGTATTAAATCTTTAAAAATAATAGATATGATCAATAAATCAATTGCAAAAAAAGGAAAGTTAATTGAAAACAAAATCAAAAAATAATGAATTAATTCTTTTTGGTGATTTACATAATCATTGTAATATCTCTTATGCTCATGGAAGTTTAGAAAGGGCAATTGCATTTTCAAAATTATCTTTGGATTTTGTTTCTATTACAGGTCATGCCGGTTGGCCTGATATGAATACTAAAGATCCTTCTATAAGACATATAATTGATTTTCATAAAGTTGGTTTTAAAAAACTAAAAAAAAATTGGCATAAAATTTTAGAAACAATGAAAAAAGAAAAAGGAATTATTATATATCCAGGATATGAAGTACATTCAAATAAATATGGTGATCAAACAATTGTATTTAAGGATATAAAAAAACATGAACTTTTAGTTGATCAAATTAATATTTTAAAAAAGGAATTTAAAGAAAGAAAATTTAAAAACTATATTTTTATGCCACATCACTTATCCTATAAAAAAGGACGACGAGGAGTTAACTGGGACATTTTTGAAGAAAATGTTTCACCAGTTGTCGAACTATATTCAATGCATGGCTGTTCAGAAAACGACCAAGCAGAATATCCTTTTCTACATTCAATGGGACCTAGAAATTATAAAAATACAATTAAATATGCATTAGAGAAAAAGATTAAACTAGGATTTATCGCTAATACTGATCATCATAGTGCTTCCCCAGGAAGTTACGGACATGGAAGATTTGGAGTTTTAGTTAAATCAAAAAATAGAAACTCAATATTTAAATCAATAAATGAAAGAAGAACTTTTGCATTAACCGGAGATAAAATTATTCCACATATAT
>CABXSY010000017.1 GCA_902514875.1 uncultured Alphaproteobacteria bacterium
TGAAAAAAATAAGATTTGGCCTTTAGATAAATACATCGAATTATGTAATTATTTTAAAAGAAATAATAAGACCATAGTTTTTTTTATTGGACCTGACGAATTATATTTAAAAGAAAAATTAAAAAATCTTTATCCTGACTCAATATTTATTGAGGATCATATTACTGGATTTAATAATATAGAAATTATTATGGCTACAACCAAATTTTTACAACTAGCCATTTCGAATGATAGCGGTGTTAGTCATATGTTGTCCACTGGATATTGCCCATTAATTAAACTCTTTGGTCCAAAAGATTCTACAAAATTTACTCCTGAAAATCCAAATCTATTTTCTATATCTTCAAGTGATTTTAACTCAAAAAATATCAATAAAATACCTGTCTCTAGAGTGATTGAAGAAATAGAAAAAGTTCTGATTTAAAATTTCATATATTAGAAGGTAGACAAGTATATTTTTCATCATTACTTATTTACTTTTATATGTTTAAATTTGATAAGCTTGTATTTGGCGATGCAGGGTGGGGCGATGAATTTCTTATAGCAACACTCATGACTCTACTAGTAAGCATTTTATCAATGGGGTTAGGTCTTTTTTTAGCAATTATTACAGTTTGGGCAAAGATAATACAAAACAGAATAACAAGATTTATTGCAAATTTTTATACAACAGTAATAAGAGGTGTTCCTGAATTATTAGTTATTTATCTAATTTTCTTTGGCGGCAATGCTGTTGTTATGAGTGTAGCTAAAGTATTTGGATATAATAAATATATAGAACTAAACGCACTCACAATTGCGACAATTGCCATTGCAGTAATATCAGCAACATATTCCAGTGAAGTTTTAAGAGCTTCTTATTTGGCTATACCTAAGGGTCAAATAGAAGCTGCTAGAGCATTGGGTATGAATAAATTTAGTATTTTTTTTAAAGTTATTTCGCCTCAAGTTATAAGACATGCTTTACCGGGAATAGGGAATGTATGGCAAATAACTCTTAAAGATACTTCCCTCATTTCTGTAACTGGTCTTGTTGAAATTATGCGTCAATCTAGAATATCTTCTAACGTTGAGCATTCACCTTTAACTTTCTTAATAACAGCTGCAATATTGTATTTATGTTTAACAACAATCTCTGGCAGAGTTTTTAAAACGCTAGAAGTAAATTATTCAAAAGGATTTTCTACATGATTGAATTTTTAAATAGTATTCAAAATTCTCTGATTTATAAAAATTTCTTTTTGGTCCTATCTGGCTTAGATAATACAATTTTATTATTATTAATTTCACTACCACTTGGTTTTGTTTTAGCATTATTATTTGCTTTAGGAAGAGTTTCTAAAATTACATTATTTTCAAGAACAATTGCTAGTTATATTTTTGTCATTAGAGGAACCCCTTTACTTGTTCAAATATATTTAATTTATTTCGGTTTAGGTTCTGTAAAATTTATTCGAGAAAGTTTTTTGTGGTATGCATTAAAAGAACCTTTTTGGTGCGGGGTAATAGCACTAACAATTAATACTGTTGCGTATGGAGCAGAAATTTTTCGTGGCGGCATTCAATCAATTGAGAAAAGTCAGGTTGAATCTGGTTTATCACTAGGATTTGGAAAATTTTTACTTTTAAGAAAAATTATACTACCTATAGCTATACGAAAAGTTTTACCATCTTACGGTAATGAATTAATACTAATGGTTAAAGCAACCTCTTTAGTTAGTCTTACAACCTACATGGAAATGACAGGTATCGCTAGAAAGATAATGGCTAAAACATTTGCACCAGTAGAAGCATTTATTGCTGCAGGTATACTTTATCTATTTTTAAATTTTTTAATGGTACAATTCGTTAAATATTTAGAATGGAAATATAATCCACACTTAAGATTAAATAATTAATTTCTGAACTTTTTGTGACATGCCCCACAATTTGCTGACATTACTTTAAAAGCATCATTTAACATTTCACTATCTTCTAGTTCAGCACTAAGTGAAATCATTTCAATATCACTAACAAACTTATCGTTTAATTCATTAAAAGTTTCTCTATCATTCCATATTTCTTCACTAGCTCCTTTGTGCTGACTTCCTTCGGGATAGTGATCTTTAAAATCCGATGCTGCGTGTAACAAAGTTTCGTTTAATTCAAGAATTGCTTCATAATCATTAGTTTTTAACAATCTAAATATTTGAGATGACGTGCTTTTAACTTTTTGCATTAAAGCCATTCTATTATTAACGATCTCTTCAAGAGATTTATCTTCTAAAGTTACTTTATGACCCATCAAAATAGTAGGCGTAATCAACGATAGTACTATGAGTATAATTTCAAAGCGTGTAACCATTTTTTTTTAATGTAGATGAAAGGTAATTATATCCAATTTTAGCATATTCAAGTGGGTTAGCTTTTTTAGGATCCTGTTCAGCTTCAATTATAAGCCATTTTTGATACTTTTCTTCAAATAATATTTTAATTAATGGTTCATAATCGATGCATCCATCTCCAGGAACAGTGAAAACACCATCTAAAAAAGACTCTCTAAAACTTAAGTCATCTTTAATAGATTTTAAAAAAACATCTTTTCTAATATCTTTACAATGAACATGGTTAATTCGAGAAATATAATTTTTTAATACTCTTTCGTAATTTGCTTCGGCAAACATTAAGTGTCCACTATCGTAAAGCAAAAATGTATTTTGATTTGTCATATTCATAAATCGATCTACATCTTCCTCGGACTGTATAATAGTTCCCATATGCTCATGATACGACATTGGTATTCCTTCATCCATCAGCATATTAGATAATTCACTGATTTTTTTGCAATAGCTATCCCATTCATCTTTTTCAAGTATTGGTCTTTTACTAAGAGCTTTTGATTGATCGCCTTGGATTGATCCAGATACATCAGCAAAAACAAAAACATCCGCATGAATTAACTTTAATAAATTTAAATGATCTTGGAGTGCTATCCATTCTTCTTTTACACTTCTTTCTCTAAGCATTGCGCCATACCAACCACCTGGCATTTTTAAATTAAATTTTTCTAAAAGATATTTTGTTATTCCAGGATTTCTCGGAAATTTTCCACCTAATTCAATACCTGAAAATCCAGATGTGCTTGCATCTTCTAAACATTTTTCAATAGGAGTGTCACCTCCAAGTTCCGGCATATCATCATTGCTCCATGCAATAGGCGCAATACCAAGTTTAATTTTCATGAAGTTTTACATATTTCATGATAGATGAAAAATAAAGATAAATATGAACATATTATTAGTTGATGGAAATGAAAAAGAAGCTTCCGATCGATATACAAATTTGGGTATGGATACTCAATTTCAAGTATATGAAAAAATTTTAAAAAAATATTCTAATTCAACTATCAATATTACAACAATTCATCCTGCAGTTTATAATAATTATCTTCCTTTAGGTATAAGTCTTGATGACTTCGAAGCGGTTGCTTGGACGGGAAGTTTGCTAAATATATATAATGAGACAAAGTCTATAACAAATCAAATAGAGCTAGCTAAAGAATTATTTAAAAGAAAAAATAAAATATTTGGAAGTTGTTGGGGGCTTCAGGTTTTAGTTACTGCCGCAGGAGGTAAAGTGAGAAAAAATCCCAATGGTCTTGAAGCAGTTTTAGCCAAAAATATTACATTAAATCAAGATGGTGAAGTTCACCCTATGTATAAGAATAAAAAAAAATCATTTAATGCACTATGTTGGCATTATGATGAAGCAGAAAATCTTCCAAAAGAAACCAAAGTTCTAGCTTCAAATAAGATCAGTAAATTTCAATCTATAAGCTTTGAAGCAAACGAATCAAGTGTTTGGGCAGTACAATATCATCCAGAATTTAATCCAAAATGGATGGCTGGACTGATGGAGATGAGAAGAGATATTTTGTTGGAACAAAAAGTATATGAAAATTTATCAGAATTTGAAAACGAAAAGACGATTTTGCAAAATTCTGATAATCTTGAAAAAAAAGAATTACAAATATATGATGATATACTTGATAAAGACATCCATTCTTTAGAAATTTCAAATTGGTTAAATCTTAATAAAAATTATTAACTACATTAATAATTGATTTCCACTTACTAATTCTAGATATTGAAATGGATTTGCTAATATTTGCTTTTACTGCTTTATCTTTTTTCCAAAGATTGCTAATTTGGCTTGTATTTTTTAAATATCCAGATTGAATTGCTGCAAGATATGCTGCACCAAGTGAAGTAGTCTCAACATTACTTGGTCTAATAATTTTAATTTGAGAAATATTTGCTAAACTTTGTAGAAAGCTATTATTTTTAACCATACCTCCATCAACTCGTATCTCACTAATCTTTGTCTTAGAATCTTTTTCCATACATTCAATTAATTCATAGGTTTGGTAAGATAGGCTATCCAAAGTTGCTTTGATGAAATCTTCTTTAGATGTATTTCTAGTGATACCAAAAAATGATCCTCTCGCATTAGGGTTCCAATATGGTGCGCCAAGCCCTGTTAAGGCTGGAACAAAAAATAAATTTTCATCTTTATTTGCTTTTTTATACATTTTATCAGTTTCACTAGAGTCTTTTATAATTTTTAGATTATCTCGAAGCCATTGTATGGCAGAGCCTGCTACAAAAATGCTTCCTTCATAGCAGAACATTTTTTTACCATTTATTTTAAAAGCAACAGTTGTTAACAATCTATTCTTAGATAATTTAAATTTTTCTCCAATATTCATAAGAAGAAAACAGCCTGTACCATACGTACTTTTTGATTGCCCTTTTTGAAAACAAGCCTGTCCAATTGTTGCTGACTGTTGATCTCCGGCCATACCTCCAATAGGTATTTTATCACCAAATAATTTAGTAGAGCCAAAATCATATGTATTTTCAACTACAGCTGGTAAGATATTTTTTGGAATATTAAATATTTTTAAAATTTTGTCAGACCATTTCTCTTTTTGAGAATCAAAAATCATGGTTCTTGAAGCATTTGATATATCTGTTAGGTGAGATTTTCCTTTGGTTAAATTCCATAACAGCCAGGTGTCTATTGTTCCAAAAAGTAAATTATTATTCTTTAAATTCTTATTTACTTCCTTAACGTTATCAATAATCCATTTAATTTTAGTTGCAGAAAAATAAGGATCAAGCTCTAGACCAGTTATTTGTTGAATTTTTTTATCAATCCCTTTTCTTTTTAACTTTTCACAAAGATTAGCTGTTCTTCTATCTTGCCAGACTATTGCTCTATAAATTGGTTTCCCGGTTTTTTTATTCCATAAAACTGTTGTTTCTCGTTGATTGGTAATTCCAATTGAAATTATATTTTTTGCAATTAACTTATTTTTTTTTAATATTTTTGAAATTAAATTTCTAACATCTTCCCAAATTTCTGTTGCATTATGTTCTACCCATCCTTCTTTTGGAAAATATTGTTTAAATTCTTTTTGGACAATATCAAATATTTCAAATTTTTTATTATACAGTACAATTCTTGAACTTGTTGTTCCTTGATCAATCACTAAGAAGTATTTATTCATATATTAGACATCTAAATTTTTAATGAAGTTGGCATTGTTTTGTATAAATTTAAAACGTAACTCTGCTTGTTTTCCCATTAAGGTTTCAAATAAATTTTCTGTAATTTTTAAATCTTTTTTTGCTTTTTCTGAGTTAATTAAAATTAGATTTCTTTTACTTTGATCCATTGTTGTCTCTTTTAATTGATCAGCAGGCATTTCACCCAATCCTTTAAATCTTGTAATATTATAATTGTCAGACTTAAATTCTTTTTCAATTAATTTATTCTTCTCTTTTTCATCATATGCATAAAAAGATTTATTTTTATTATAAATTTTAAATAGAGGAGGCATTGCTAGATAGAGTTTATTTTCATCAATTAAACTTTTCATATATTTATAAAAAAAAGTGATAAGTAGAGTTGCAATATGTGAGCCATCCACATCAGCATCAGTCATTAGTATTATTTTCTCATATCGAAGTTTTGAAATTTCAAAATTTTTTCCGATCCCACACCCTAAAGATTGAATAAGGTTTTGTATTTCATTATTATCAGCAATTTTAGATAACCCAACATTATAAACATTTAGTATTTTTCCTCTTAAAGGAAGTATTGCTTGAAATTCTCTATTTCTAGCTTGTTTTGCAGAACCTCCAGCACTATCACCTTCAACAATGAATATCTCGGAATCTTTTATTGATTTACTTGAGCAATCTACCAACTTGCCTGGAAGACGATTTCTTTCTTTAATACTTTTTCTATCTAACTCTTTAATTTTTGATAAATCAGTTCTCTGAAGTGCTCTTTCAATTAAATTATCTAAAAGTATTTTTGAATTTTTTTTATTAGCATTTAACCATAATAAAAACTCTTGTTGTGTCTTTGTTTCAATTTCTTTTTGTAAATTTGGCATTATTATTCTTTTTTTAGTTTGTCCTTCAAAGCTTGGATCATTAATAAAGATAGAAATAATAACATTACAATAATCAAAAATATCATTGTGATTGATATTATTTATTTTTGAAAATTGATTTTTTTGGCCATAAAGTTTTATAGCTTTCAAAATTCCATTTCGAATACCATTTTCGTGTGAACCTCCATCTGGTGTCTCAATCGTGTTACAGTAAGATTTTAAACTTGAAGTTTCATTTGTATTAAATGATATTAATGTTTCAAAATTTTCATTATCTTTGATTATGGACTTTAATAAAAAATTTTTATCAAATAATTTAGAGTTTTTTGAGTACTCTAATTGGAAATAATCCTCAATTCCTTTTTTGTAAAAAAAACTTTTGTTATTCGGTGTATTATCTTTTATTAATTCTTTATCAATTTTAAAGTTGATAGTTGTACCTCCGACTAAAACTGCTTTCATATTTATAAAATTATATAATTTTTTTGGAACAAATTGTGTTTCTTCAAATATACTTTCGTCTGGAACAAAAGAAATTTCTGTGCCTTTCAACTTTTTGTTACATTTTTCAATTTTAATTTTTGTTTTGACTTTACCTTTTGAATAATCCTGTCGATAGACCTTTCCATCTTTAAAGACTTGAACTTGTAATAAAGAACTCAATGCGTTAACAACAGAGATCCCAACCCCGTGTAATCCACCAGACGTTTTGTAAGCATTGCTATTAAATTTACCACCTGCATGAAGTGTTGTTAAAACTACTTCAAGCGCTCTTTTATTTTTATATTTAGGATGAAAATCAATTGGAATACCCCTTCCATTATCTTTAATTTTGATTGTACCATCTGTTTTATATTCAAAACTTATATCTGTTGCATGACCTGCTAAAACTTCATCTATGCTGTTATCTAATACTTCATTAACTAAATGATGAAGTCCATCTTGGTTAGTACTTCCAATGTACATTCCTGGTCTTTTGCGAACAGGTTCAAGGCCCTCAAGTACCTCAATATCTTTAGCATTATAAGTTGATTTTTTTGCCATACATATTTCTTATCAAAAGTGTTGTGCTAAAAACATAAAAAAACCGCCATAAGGCGGTTTTTTTTAAAGATTAATAAAAAATATTATGCGTCGTAATAAAGTTTAAACTCATGAGGGTGAGGTCTTATATTAACTGGATCAACCTCATTTTCTCTTTTGTAGCTAATGTAAGTCTCTATCACATCTTTAGTAAATACATCACCTTCTAATAAAAATGCATGATCTTTTTCAAGAGCATTAAGTGATTCAGCTAATGATCCAGGAGTTGATTGTATCTTTGATAAAACTTCATCACTTGCAGCGTAAAGATTGATATCAGTTGGATCTCCAGGATTAATTTTATTTTTTATACCATCTAATCCTGCCATTAACATTGCTGAAAATGCTAAGTAAGGATTTGCTGTAGGATCTGGACATCTAAATTCCATTCTTTTTGCTTTAGGGCTTTGAGAATAAGCAGGAATTCTAACTGACGCAGTTCTATTTCTTTGAGAGTAAACAATGTTCACTGGAGCTTCAAAACCTGGTACCAATCTTTTATAAGAGTTAGTAGTTGGGGCACAAAAAGCTAATAGAGCTGGAGCATGTTTAAGTATTCCTCCAATATAGTTAAGCGCTAAATCACTTAGATTAGCGTAGTTGCCTTCTTTATACATTAACGTGTCACCGTCTTTCCAAACACTTTGATGAACGTGCATACCTGATCCATTATCTTCGAATAAAGGTTTAGGCATAAATGTAGCAGTCATTCCATGTTGTCTAGCAACATTTTTAACTACGTACTTATATTTCATCATATCATCAGCCATCTTCAAAAGTGGTGAAAATTCTAAATCAATTTCACACTGTCCACCTGTTGCAACTTCATGGTGATGTGCTTCAACGGTAAGACCAATGTCTTGCATTGTCATTACCATTTCAGTTCTTACATCTTGAAGTGTATCTACTGGAGGTAGAGGAAAGTAACCTTCTTTATGTCTTGGTTTATGACCTAAGTTTGGATTTTCATCAGCACCACTATTCCAAGTGCCTTCAACTGAGTCAACTTCATGGAATGCAAAGTTTGAACCTGAATCAAATTGAACATTATTGAAGACAAAAAATTCTGCTTCAGGACCAAAAAATGCAGTATCGCCTATTCCTGATGACTTTAAATATGCTTCAGCTTTTTTAGCAATATTTCTTGGGTCTCTAGAGTAATCTACAAGAGTTACTGGATCTTTAATATTACAATGAATTGCTATTGTTTTTTCAGAAAAAAAAGGGTCTATGTAAGCAGTACTTGCATCTGGAATAACAATCATGTCACTGTCTTGTATTTCTTGAAAACCTCTTACTGATGATCCATCAAAACCAAGCCCATCAGAAAAAGTATCTTCATCTAAAAATTTAATTGGTATTGTGAAATGCTGTGTTGTTCCTGGTATATCTGTAAACCGTATATCCGCCATTTTAATATCCATATCTTTAATTTCGGACATTAAATCTTTTGGAGTTGAGCTTTTTAATTTCATATCTATCTCCTTACTTCAACAAAAGGGTATGCCATCCAGCGTTACCCGGTTAAATCATGCTCTAGTTATGAAATCTGCTTTTTATGCGCGTTCCTTCAGCTTGTATGCTTACTTCCGACCTACCAATAAATTAGTAAGTTGAACGATTTATAACTTTTGCATGCGTTCCTTCGGCACAATGCCTACTTCCGACTCAAAATGAGTTGAACGATTGTATTGTAATTACTTGCTTTTAAATAAAAGTAAAGAGGAATTAGACAGCATCACTGTCTTTTTCGCCAGTCCTTATTCTTATTACTTGTTCAATATTAGATACAAAAATTTTTCCGTCCCCAATTTTTCCAGAATATGCACTAGATTTTATCGTTTCAATAACTGCATCTACTTGGCTGTCTTCAACTATTACCTCAAGTTTCATTTTTGCTAAAAATTCATCGTCATAACCATCACTAGCGTCCATTCCGCCCGTTGAACCCCTTTGTCTACCAAAACCTTTCACATCTATTAATGTCATTCCAGAAATTCCAATTTCGTGAAGAGCTTCTTTAACATGAGAAAGTTTAAAAGGTTTAATAATTGCTTCTATTTTTTTCATATTGTTGATAATCTATTAATTGCCTTTTTAATGTTTTCTAGAGAATTAGCAAAACTTATTCTAACAAATTCATTTGCATTATCTCCAAAACTTGAACCTGGAACTAAAGCAACACCTTTTTCTTCAAGCGCTAAGTCTGAAAACTTTTTTCCACTTAATCCAGTTTTTGAAATATTGGGAAATGCATAGAACGCACCTCCAGGTTCAAAACATGATATTTTATCTAATTTATTTAATTCATTGAAAATGTATTCTTTTCTTTTTTGAAATTCACTAACAATTTTTGTAATTTCTTCCTGTGGACCTTTTATTGCTTCTAATCCAGCATATTGCGAAATTGACGTAGCGCAGGAATTGTAATTGACACATATTTTGTTCGCATGTTCAATTAAATTATCTGGCCATATACTCCATCCTAATCTCCATCCAGTCATGCAATATGTTTTACTCCATCCTTCAAGAACTATCAATCTATCCCTTATACTTTTGTATTTTAATAATGACGGCATTTGTTCATTATTAAAAATAATATTACTATAAATTTCATCACTTAAAATGGAGACATTTGGATACTGCTCTAATAAATTAACAAGATCAGTAATTTTTTTCTTATTCATATATGATCCTGTTGGATTGTTTGGATTATTTATGATTATCAAACTTGTTTTATCAGAAATTAATTCTTTTAATTGTTCAGTATTAATTTCGAAGTTATCTTTTTCTGAAAGCTTTAATGGGACAGCTTTTGCACCACTATATTTAATCATGGATCTATAAATTGGAAAACCAGGGTCAGGAAAAATTATTTCTCTATCTTCACTACCTAATAATAATGCTGAAATGAAAATTACTGGTTTACCTCCTGGAGTTATTAAAACATTTTCTGGTTTAACATTTGCATTGTATTTATTGAATACTAGTTCTGAAATTGCTTCTCGTAATTCAGATATTCCATTTGATGGAGTATAACCGTGATAACCATCTTTGATTGCTTTAATAGCAGCTTCCTGAATATTTATTGGTGTGGGAAAATCAGGCTGTCCTATTCCTAAATTAATAATATCTTTACCTTTGGCTGCTAGATTGTTAGCTTTTGCAAGAATAGAGAATGCAGTTTCTGTTTCAAGATTAAATATTCTTTTTGAAACTTCCATATTTTTGATATAGCGATTTAAATTAAAAATTAAACTTTTAATTAAGCTATATGGCGAGCGTAGCTCAGTTGGTTAGAGCGCAGGCTTGTGGTGCCTGATGCCGTGGGTTCGAATCCCATCGTTCGCCCCAATTTCTATTTAGTTAATTTTCTCTATTGTTTTTTAATTTATTGTACATAAAAGGCTAATAATAATAGGGCCGGTGGTGGAATTGGTAGACACGCTAGATTTAGGTTCTAGTGCCGCGAGGTGTGAAGGTTCAAGTCCTTTCCGGCCTACCACTAGGTTTGATTAATTATGAATACAAAAGAATTAAAATCTACAAAACTTTATAAAGAATACTCATTGGTAATCCCACATGAAGAAATTGATTCTGAAGTAGATAAAAAAATAATTGAAATACTACCAACAGTAAACATGCCCGGTTTTAGAAAGGGTAAAGCACCTTTAAATATCGTCAAAAAAAAATATGAAGACAATGTTTTAAATGAAGTTATTCAAAAAGTAATAGATATAAATACAAAAAAATTAATTGAAGAAAAAAAATTTTCACTTTTTAGAGCTCCAAAGGTTGAACTTAGCAACTATGAAAAAAATAAACCCATAACTATAAGTTTAAAATTTGATTTAAAACCTGAAATTAAACTCAAAGATTTTAAAGATCTTAAAATAAATAAATATGAAATTGAATTAGACAAAAAAGCAGAGGAAAGTCAGTTTAAGAGTTTTATTGCTTCACAAAAAAACTTTAAAAAAATTGAAAGTTCTCGACATGTTAAAAATACTGACAAAGTTATTGTTAATTTTGAATCTACACAAGAAGAACTTCCGGAATATTTAAAATCTCAAAAAAATTTTCCTATTGATTTGGAGTTTGATGATGGCATACTTCCAAACTTAAACAAGAAACTGATTTCTAAAAAAGTAAAAGTTGGTGATAAATTTGATCTAGAATTAAATTTATCTAAAATTCTAAAAGATGATAAATTTAATAAAACAACCTTTAATTTTGAAGTAATATCAATAGAAGAAAAAATTAAATTTGAACTTACAAAAGAGTTTTTGGATAAAAATGGTTTTAAAACAGAAAAAGATCTTAAAGATTTCTTAGTAAGTAATATCAAAACTCAATATGAGCAAGGCATAAAACAAATAGAAAAAAAAGAATTGATGGATCTTTTAGATAAAAGTTATAAATTTGAATTACCCGATGGAGTATTAGAAGATGATTTTAATCAAATATGGAATCGTTTAGAGCAAGCTAAAAAAGAAGGTAATTTAGATGAGGATGATAAGCTTTTAAAAGATAATGATCTTAAAGAAAGGTATAAAAAAATTTCAGAAAGAAGGGTTAAGCTTGGTTTATTAATGCAACATATCGCCTCAGAAGAAAAAATTGTTATATCTGAAGAGGAAATTAACAAAGGGATATTAGAATATACTAGGCAATATCCTGGTCAAGAAAAGCAAATTATGGAATATTTTGAAAAAAATCCATCATCATTGGATACAATTCGAGCACCTCTTATCGAGCAAAAAGTAATCGATTCAATTATTTCCAAATCGAAAACAAATGTTATAAAATTAAATGAAGATAAATATAAAAAACTTGAAGTTAAAACATTTGATATTAAAGATACAAAAAAATGAAAGATCCAATAGATAATATAACAAATAACTTAATTCCAATGGTTGTTGAGCAATCATCAAGAGGTGAGAGATCTTATGATATCTACTCAAGATTGTTAAAAGAAAGAATAATATTTCTGACAGGACCTATTGATGACAACGTTGCAAGCTTAATATGTGCACAAATATTATTTTTAGAGTCTGAAAATCCAAAAAAAGAAATTTCTTTTTATATTAATTCTCCCGGAGGTATTGTTTGGTCAGGATTAGCAATTTACGATACTATGCAATATGTTTCTTCGAAAATTATGACTATTTGTATCGGTCAAGCAGCCTCAGCAGGATCCCTTCTTTTGACTGCCGGTGAAAAAGGAATGAGATTTTCTCTTCCAAATTCAAGAATTATGGTTCATCAGCCTAGTGGTGGTATGCAAGGGCAGGTTACAGATATTGAAATTCAAACTAATGAAATAAAAAAAACAAAATTGAAATTAAATGAAATTTACGCAAAACATACAGGAAAGAAACTATCGGAAATTTCAAGTATTATGGAAAGAGACAAGTATTTCTCTGCTGATGAAGCAATTAAATTCGGTTTAATTGATAAAGTTGTAAAGGTTAGAAAATAATGAATAAAAAAAATGACAAAGATTCATTGTTTTGTTCTTTTTGTGGTAAAAATCAGAAAGAAGTTAAAAAGTTAATAGCTGGCCCCACAGTCTTTGTTTGTGATGAATGTGTAGAATTATGCATGGACATAATTAAAGAGGATAACAAAAATAATAAATTCAAAATTAAAAAAGATATACCGAAGCCCTCAGAAATTAATAAATTTTTAAATGATTACGTAATAGGTCAGAAAGATTCAAAGAAAATACTCTCTGTAGCTGTTTATAATCACTACAAAAGATTATCATCTAATTTAGAAAACGATAATATTGAAATCTCCAAATCTAATATTCTTTTAGTTGGACCTACTGGTACTGGTAAAACATTATTAGCTCAAACTTTAGCAAAAATTTTAGATGTTCCTTTTACAGTCGCTGATGCAACTAGTCTAACGGAAGCAGGATATGTAGGTGAGGATGTAGAAAATATAATTCTTAAATTATTACAAGCATCTGATTACAATGTTGAACGCGCACAAAAAGGAATTGTTTATATTGACGAAATTGATAAAATTGGAAGAAAAAGTGATAATCCTTCTATAACAAGAGATGTTTCAGGAGAAGGCGTACAACAAGCTTTACTTAAAATCATGGAAGGAACTGTAGCTAGTGTTCCACCACAAGGAGGCAGGAAACACCCCCAACAAGAATTTTTACAAGTGGATACATCCAATATACTTTTCATATGCGGAGGAGCTTTTTCAGGTTTAGAAGAAATCATCAATTATCGTTTAAAAGGAACTGCTATTGGTTTTAATTCTAAACTAGATTTAGAACCTACAAAAACAATTGGTTTATCACTAAAAAAACTAGAGAACCAAGATTTATTAAAATTTGGAATGATACCAGAATTTATTGGTAGACTCCCAGTTATCACCACCTTAAGTGAATTAGACGAAGATATGCTTATTAAAATAATGACTCAGCCCAAAAATGCTATTGTAAAACAATTTGAATCTCTTATGAAAATGGATGGAGTTAAATTAGAAATCAAAGAAGATGCTCTAAAAGAAATAGCAAAGTTAGCAGTTTCTCAAAATACAGGTGCTAGAGGTTTAAGATCTATTATTGAAGATTCATTAATGGATCTTATGTATAAAATTCCAGATCAAAAAGACGTATATAAAGTAGTTATTAATAAAGATGTAATTACAAAAAAATCTGATCCAATTTTAATTTATTCAAATAAAGAAAATAATCAAAAATTAATGTCTAACAACTCTTGAATTTAATTAATTTATAGGCATTTATAATATATGGCAAAAAATCTAATACCTGTCCTTCCGCTTAGAGATATTGTAGTATTTCCAAATATGGTAGCTCCTCTATTTGTTGGGAGAGAGCAATCATTAAAAGCACTGAATCATGTAATGACAGGTGACAAAAAAATTTTTTTACTTTCTCAGAAAAATTCAAAGGTTGATAATCCTAATATAGATAACTTATATTCATTTGGAACAGTGGCCAAAATTATACAACTATTAAAACTTCCAGATGGGACACTTAAGGTTTTAGTTGAGGGTTTGCAAAGAGCAAAAGTCAAAAAAATAAACTTCAATAAAGAATTCTTAACCGCGTCTATTTCTGAAATTAATCATAAGATCAAAAAAAATTCAAACATAAAAGCTTTACAGAAACTCATTATTGAGCAGTTTGTCGAGTTTCAAAAAATTAATAAGAAAGTTTCATTAGATGTAATTAATAATGTTAAAACATTGAATGATCCCGATAAAATTGTTGATATAATAGTATCAAACATCTCAATCTCTTTATCTCAAAAACAAGAAATTTTAGAAATTATAAATACGGAAGAAAGGCTTAATAAAATATATGGTTATTTAGTATCAGAAATTGATTCTTTCCAAGTTGAAAAAAAAATAAAGGGTCGTGTAAAAAGACAAATGGAGAAAACACAGAAAGAATACTATTTAAATGAACAAATGAAAGCAATCCAAAAGGAGTTGGGTGAAAATGAAGACCTGGATGAAATTGCTGAGCTCGAAAAAAAATTAAATCAATATAATTTATCCAATGAAGCTAAAGATAAATGTACTTCAGAAATTAAAAAGTTAAAAAATATGAGCCCTATGTCAGCAGAAGCAACTGTAATTAGAAACTATTTAGATTGGGTTATGTCAATACCTTGGAATAACCCTGATCAAATTTCTCAAAATATAAATAAAGCATCAACAATTTTAGAAAATGATCACTATGGCTTAGAAAAAGTAAAAGAGAGAATACTTGAATACTTGGCTGTTCAAAAAAGAACTAATAAACTCAAGGGGCCTATTTTATGTTTAGTTGGACCACCCGGCGTTGGTAAAACATCACTTGGCAAATCTATTGCAAATTCTACTGGCAGAAGCTTTGTAAGAATGTCACTGGGGGGCGTAAGAGATGAGGCTGAAATTAGAGGTCATAGAAAAACTTATATTGGATCTATGCCCGGTAGATTTATTCAAGCAATGAAAAAATCAAAATCTTCTAATCCACTAATTTTATTAGATGAAATCGACAAACTCGGTGCTGATTGGAGAGGGGATCCATCTTCCGCACTTCTAGAAGTTCTTGATCCTGAACAAAATAGTAAGTTTAATGATCACTACTTAGAACTTGACTACGATCTTTCTGACGTAATGTTTGTATGCACAGCAAATACACTTAATATACCACCTGCACTTCTTGATAGAATGGAAGTAATCAGAATACCAGGATATACAGAAAAAGAAAAAAATCAAATTGCAAAAAAATACTTAGTCCCTAAACAAATAAAAAATCATGGACTAAAAAAATCAGAGATTTCATTTAACTCTAAAGTCCTAAACTTAATAATTAGAAACTATACTAAAGAAGCTGGTGTAAGAAATCTTGAAAAAGAAATTTCCAAGGTTTGCAGAAAAACTGTAAAGAAATTAGAAACCACCAGATTACAAAAAATTAAATTAAATGATAAATCCTTAAATGAGCTTTTAGGTATAGCTAAATTCAGATCTAGTGAAATTGAAAAAAAGAATTTGGTAGGTGTCACTAATGGGTTGGCCTGGACAGAGGTTGGTGGAGAAATACTATCAGTTGAGGTAATTTTATCTATAGGTAAAGGAAAGTTAACTATTACAGGTAAGTTAGGTGAAGTCATGAGGGAGTCAATCCAGGCTGCTACTTCTTATGTTAAGTCAAAATCCCTAAGCTTAGGAATAAATCCAAAAGACTTTGAAAACTATGACATTCATATACATGTTCCTGAGGGAGCTACACCAAAAGATGGCCCAAGTGCAGGTATAGCTATTTTTAATTCTTTAGTATCTTCCTTAACTAATAACAAAATTAGAAAAGATGTTGCAATGACTGGAGAAATTACACTTAGGGGTCGAGTTCTTCCAATTGGAGGTCTAAAAGAAAAAATATATGCTGCCAGCAGAGCAGGCATAAAAAAAGTTTTAATACCTCAAGAAAATTTTAGAGAAGTATCTGAATTTGATAAAGAAGTTATTAGAGGTATCAAAATAATTCCTGTTTATGATGCATTTACAATTCTTGAACATACTTTGACTAAATCGGTAATTCCATTAAATTTAACCGAATCTCAATTAAAAAATAATCAAAACACTACTAGTACCCATTAAAATTTTAGATTAAATATTCTAGATATTAAGCCATTTAATTGATAAATTCCCTTATTTCTGGGAAAATTTTTATAATAATGTTGACTTGTTAGGAAAACAGATAATTATTGTATAAATTTATTAAAGGAGATTAAAAGTGAATAAAAATGATCTTATCGCATCTGTAGCTTCTTCTGCTGGACTATCAAAATCTGACGCAACTAGAGCAATTGAAAGCTTTCTAGATGCAATAACTAATGCTCTAAAAAGAGATGAAAAGGTTAGTATAGTAGGATTTGGTAATTTTAGTGTGAGCCATAGAAAAGCAACTACTGGTAGAAATCCTAGAACAGGTGAATCAATTCAAATACCAGCATCTAAAAGGCCTAAATTTACTGTAGGAAAAGCTTTAAAAGATTCAGTAAACAATTAATTATTTTTTTTTCTTGCACCGGCTGTTAAATAAATTTAACAGCCGTTTTTATTTGGGTGTTTAGCTCAGTTGGTAGAGCATCTCGTTTACACCGAGAGGGTCGGGAGTTCAAGTCTCTCAACACCCACCATGCGCGGGAGTAGTTCAGCTGGTTAGAACGCTGCCCTGTCACGGCAGAGGCCGCGGGTTCGAATCCCGTCTCTCGCGCCATTTAATTCAGTGTTTTTTTGTGTACTAAAGTCGCAATGAGACACATTGTTATTGTTGAATAAATCGTTAAATACATTACTAATTTAATTGTGAGATTATAGTGTCCGAGTTTCTATTTGAATATTTACCCATTTTGATATTTATATTTATTGCATTCGCATTAGCTATTGGCATGACATTACTATCTTTTGTAGTTGGTGACTCGCAACCTGATAAAGAAAAATTATCGGCTTATGAGTGTGGGTTTGAAGCTTTTGATGATGCTCGCGGAAGATTTGATGTAAGGTTTTATTTAGTAGCGATCTTATTTATTATCTTTGATTTGGAAGTTGCCTTCTTATTTCCATGGGCAATAACACTTGGCAAAATTGGATTATTTGGTTTTTGGTCAATGATGATTTTCCTGACTGTTTTAACTATTGGTTTTATTTATGAATGGAAAAAAGGGGCACTAGAATGGGAGTAGATGAAGCTAAAAAATATGTTGATGATACTCTAAACACAGAATTATCCTCTAAAGGTTTTTTAGTTGCTAGCTACGATAAAATTCTTACTTGGGCAAGAACTGGTTCTTTATGGCCAATGACTTTTGGTTTGGCATGTTGTGGAGTAGAAATGATACATTCTTACATGGCAAGATATGATCTTGATCGATATGGGGTAATACCAAGAGGTAGCCCAAGACAATCTGATGTAATGATTGTTGCTGGCACACTAACAAATAAAATGGCTCCAGCTTTAAGAAAGGTTTATGATCAAATGCCAGAACCTCGATGGGTTATATCTATGGGTTCTTGTGCAAATGGCGGGGGATATTATCATTATTCATATTCAGTAGTTAGAGGATGTGATCGAATTGTCCCTGTTGATGTTTATGTACCAGGATGCCCCCCAACAGCAGAGGCTCTAGTCTACGGTATTCTTCAGTTACAAAAAAAAATAAGAAGAGAAAATAAATTTAAAAGATAATTTTATATGCTTAAAATTCTCAATAAAATAACTGGTATAAATAATGTTATAGAAAATAATAATTTGTTAGAAATAGAATTTGATAAAACCAATATGTTAAAAATATTTAACCAGTTGAAAGATAATGCTGATCTTAACTTTAATCAGTTATTAGACATTACTGCTGTTGATTATCCATCAAGAGAGTTTAGATTTGATTTGGTTTATATTTTACAAAGTCTGACAAAGAATAAAAAAATAATTCTTAAAACTTTCATTAAAGAAAATGAAAATATAGAGTCTATTACTAACATACATAAATCTGCAGATTGGTATGAAAGAGAATGTTACGATTTATTTGGAATAGAATTTGTTAATCACCCTGATTTAAGGAGAATAATGACAGATTATAATTTTGAAGGTTTTCCTTTACGTAAAGATTTCCCTTTAACAGGGCATACAGAAGTTCGCTATGATGATCTAGAAAAAAAAGTTATATATGAGCCAGTTAAGTTGACTCAAGAATTTAGAAATTTTGATAGTGAATCTCCTTGGGAAGGGATGGAGAACAAACTTTTTGGTGATGAAAAATCTAATGATGAAAATTAAATGAAAGAAGTAGAGCTAAATACAACAACAATTAATTTTGGACCCCAACATCCAGCTGCTCACGGTGTTTTACGATTAGTAGTTGATCTTGAAGGAGAAGTAGTTCAAAGAGCAGAGCCACACATCGGATTACTTCATAGAGGAACAGAAAAATTAATTGAATATAAAACTTATCTTCAGGCTGTTCCTTATTTTGACAGACTTGATTATGTATCACCAATGTGCCAGGAACATGCTTTTGCATTAGCAACTGAAAATCTCTTAGGAATAGATGTCCCTCAAAGAGCTAAATTTATTCGAGTAATTTTTGCTGAAATTACAAGAATACTTAATCATTTATTAAATATACCAGCCTACGCTGCTGATATTGGTGCAGTTACTCCGTTTTTATGGTGCTTTGAAGAAAGAGAAAAACTTTTAGAATTTCATGAGGCAGTATCTGGCGCAAGATTTCATGCAGCTTATTTTAGACCTGGAGGTGTGCATCAAGATATGCCTGAAGGTATGGAAGAAAAATTATTTGAACATTTTAAAACTCTCCCAAAATTTATTGACGATCTTGAAAGCTTGCTAACTAATAACAGAATATTACGACAAAGATCAGTTGACATAGGAATAATTTCAAAATCTGAAGCCATAGAATGGGGCTGTTCGGGTCCTGTTTTAAGAAGTGCAGGTGTTGCATGGGATTTAAGAAGGTCACAACCTTATGATGCATATGATCAAGTTGATTTTCAGGTTCCTGTTGGAAAAAAAGGAGACTGTTTTGATCGATATTTAGTTCGAATAGAGGAAATGAGACAAAGTATAAATATTATTAATCAATGTTTGAATCAAATTAAGTCAGGCCCTGTATCTGTTGAAGATAATAAAATTACTCCCCCAAAGAGAAATCAAATGAAAAAATCAATGGAAGCATTGATTCATCATTTCAAACTTTTTACTGAAGGCTACCGTGTTCCAGCTGGCCAAGTTTATACTGCAGTAGAAGCTCCTAAGGGTGAATTTGGAGTTTATCTTGTATCTGATGGATCTAGTAAGCCATATAGGTGTAAAATTAGAGCACCAGGATTTGCTCATTTACAAACATTAGATAATTTATCTAAAGGACATTTAATGGCTGATATAGCTGCTATATTAGGTAGCTTAGATATAGTTTTTGGAGAAATAGATAGATAATGCATCATCCCGGTACAAATAATAAAGTTTATAAAAAAATTAATGACAATTTTGAATGGTCTTCAGAAAATTTTAAAAAAATTTCTGAAATAATAAAAAAATATCCATCAAACCGTATTCAAAGCGCAGTTATACCTCTGCTTGATTTAGCACAAAGACAAAATAGAGGATGGTTGAGTAAAAACTCATTGGAAAAAGTAGCTGAAACTCTTAGTATGTCTTACATAAGAGTGCTGGAAGTAGCTACTTTTTATTCCATGTTTAATTTAGAGCCTATTGGAAAAAATTTTGTTCAAATTTGTAGAACTACACCTTGTTGGCTCAGAGGTAGTGATAAACTCTCCAGAGTAGCACAAGAAGTTTGTGAGACTAATATTGGTGAGACGAGTGATGATAAAAAATTTACAGTTGTTGAAGTTGAATGTTTAGGTGCATGTTGTAATGCTCCTATGGTACAGATTAATGATGACTATTATGAAGATCTCGATGAAAAAAGTTTTAAAAAGTTACTTCAAGATTTAAAAACTAATAAATCAATAAAAGCAGGTTCACAAATTGGTAGAAAATCATCACAACCAGAAAGAAAATTAGATGCTTAAAGAAAAAGATAAAATCTTTAAAAATTTATATGGCTTTGAGGACTGGAAACTAGGAGGTGCAATAAAAAGAGGTATTTGGTCAAATACTAAAGAACTTATTGCAATGGGTAGCGAAAAAATTGTTGAGGAAATTAAAAATAGTCAATTAAGAGGAAGAGGCGGAGCTGGTTTTCCAGCAGGTTTAAAATGGTCATTTATGCCAAAAGACTCTGGTAAAGAACATTATTTAGTTGTCAATGCAGATGAGTCAGAACCTGGAACATGTAAAGACCGTGAGATAATGAGAAATGACCCACATCTTTTACTTGAAGGTTGTTTAGTAGCTAGCTTTGCTATGCATGCTCATACTTGTTATATCTATATCAGGGGTGAATATTATTCTGAATCATCTAACCTCCAAAAAGCAATTGATGAAGCATATGCTAATAATTTAATTGGAAAAAACGCATGTGGTACAGGTTGGGATTTTGATATTTTTCTTCATAGAGGTGCAGGAGCATATATTTGTGGTGAAGAAACAGCTTTGTTAGAAAGTTTAGAAGGTAAAAAAGGTCAGCCAAGATTAAAACCTCCATTTCCAGCTAATGCAGGCCTATATGGCTGCCCAACTACGGTTACAAATGTTGAAACAATCGCAGTATCACCTACAATTTTAAGAAGAGGTGCAAAATGGTTTTCATCATTAGGTAGCGTAAATAATACTGGTTCAAAAATTTTTAGTATTTCTGGTCATGTAAATAATCCGTGTAACGTAGAAGAAGAAATGGGCATACCTCTCAAAGATTTAATTGAAAAACATGCGGGTGGGGTTGTTGGTGGCTGGGAAAATTTGTTAGCAGTAATTCCAGGAGGCTCAAGTACTCCACTATTACCTAAATCAATATGTGATTCAGTAAAGATGGACTTTGATAGTCTAAAGGAAGTTAAAAGTGGTCTTGGAACAGCAGCAGTTATAGTCATGAATAAATCAACAGATATAGTTGAGGCCATTGCTAGACTTTCTCATTTTTATAAACATGAAAGTTGCGGTCAATGTACACCCTGCAGAGAAGGTACTGGTTGGATGTATAGAATGATGGAAAAAATGATTCACGGCAATGCTCACCAAGAAGATATTGACAAGCTTTTAGATGTTACAAAACAAGTAGAAGGACACACTATTTGTGCTCTTGGAGATGCTGCTGCCTGGCCTATCCAGGGGTTATTTAGGCATTTTAGACCTGAAGTTGAAAAAAGAATTAAAGAATACCGTTTAGGAAAAGTTGCATAATGCCAAGTATTACTATTGATAACAAAAAAATTGAGTTCGAAAATGGTATGACTGTAATGCAAGCATGTGAATTAGCTGGTGCTGAAATCCCAAGATTTTGCTATCATGAAAAATTATCAATTGCTGGTAACTGTAGAATGTGCCTAGTAGAAATGGAGAAGGGTCCTCCAAAACCAGTCGCATCATGTGCTATGCCAGCTGGTGATGGAATGGTGATTAAAACAGACTCTGAAATGGTTAAAAAAGCTAGAAAAGGAGTTATGGAATTTCTTTTGATAAACCATCCTCTGGATTGTCCAATTTGTGATCAAGGTGGTGAATGTGACCTTCAGGATCAGGCCATGTATTATGGTTTTGACAAAACAAGATATGAAGAAAATAAAAGAGCAGTTCAAAATAAAAATATGGGTCCACTTGTTAAAACTATAATGACAAGATGTATACATTGTACAAGATGTGTAAGATTTTCAACTGAGGTTGCTGGTGTGGATGATATAGGTTTATTAGGTAGGGGAGAAAATGCTGAAATCACAACTTATCTTGAAAAAACAATTGAATCTGAACTATCAGGAAACGTAATAGATCTATGTCCAGTTGGAGCATTAACAAGTAAACCTTATGCATTTAAATCAAGACCATGGGAGCTTACAAAGACAGAAACTTATGATGTATTTGATGGTATTGGGTCAAGTATCAGAATAGATACTAGAGGAAAAAAAGTATTAAGAGCACTTCCCAGAATAAATGAAGAAATAAACGAAGAATGGATAAGTGATAAGTCTAGATTTGCAATTGATGGGCTTTCAAGACAAAGACTTGATAGTGTCTATACGAAATTAAATGGTAAACTTCAAAAGTCTAATTGGGATCACGCATTCTCATTGATCCATGACCAAATTATAAAAACGGGTAAGCAAAATTCTGTATTTTTATCAGGAAAATTTACTGATGCTGAGACTTTATTTGCTGCTAAGAAATTTAGTGAGTCTTTAAAATCTTTCTACTATGACTGTAGATTTGATAATGCCCAGTTTATTGAAAATTCAAATGAAAGTTTTAAATTCAACTCAACTATCCAAGAAATTGAAAATTCTGATGCTATTTTATTAATAGGTACTAATCCCAGATGGGAAGCAGCAGTTTTAAATGCTAGAATTCGAAAAGCATTTCTTGAAAATAATTGTCAAATCGGAGTCATTGGTCCTAAAGTAAACCAAACCTATCGTTATAATCATTTATCTGACTCTCTAAATTATTTAAATAAACTTTCTGATGGTAATACTGATTTTAATAAGGTTTTAAATAATGCAAAAAACCCACTAATAATAATTGGAACTTCTGCAATTAATACTGCTGATGGTAAAAAAATATTAGAAACTTCTGCTGCACTTGCAAAAAAAATACAAAAAAATAAAGACATAAACCCTCTAAATATTTTATATCAAGATATTTCTAGGGTAGGTGCTTTAGAGCTAAATTTTTACAATAAATATTTTGATAATAATTATAATTTACAGTTAAAAAAACATATTGATAATAATAAACCAGTTGTATTTTTAATGGGTTTAGATGAAGTCGATTTATCTATACTAAAAAATGCTTATGTTGTTTATCTTGGTCATCATGGTGATCAATCAGCATCAGTAGCAGATGTTATTCTCCCAACACCCGCTTACACTGAAAAGACTTCTACTTATATGAATATAGAAGGTAGGGTTATACAAACTAATAAGTGTCATAATCCTCTTGGTGAAGCTAAGGAGGAATGGAAAATATTTAGAGTTTTGAGTAATTTAATTAATCATCAATTAAAATTTAATAACTTAAGTGAGTTAAGAGATGAAATTACTAAAAATTTTAATCAATTTACATCTATAAATGAATTAAAACCAAATAAAAATATTACATTTGCAAAAGTAAATAAAATTGATGATATTAAAATTCAATATAACATTAATAATTTCTATATGAATGATTCTATTTCTAGATCTTCTGAGACTATGGCTTTGTGTACTAAGGATATTTTGAATAAAGCAGCGTAATGGATTTTTTTAATGAGTTATTAGTCCCTGGATCAATTATAGTTGCTCAAATCCTAGCAGTTGTTGTGCCTGTTTTGATATCTGTTGCATTTTTAGTATATGCTGAAAGAAAAGTTTTGGCACTAATTCAACTAAGAAGAGGGCCTAATATTGTCGGTCCTTTTGGGATTCTTCAAAGTTTTGCCGATGCTTTAAAATTATTAACTAAAGAGAATATTATACCTAGTGGTTCAAATAAAATTGTTTTCATAATTGCACCAATTATAACTATGGTTTTAAGTTTAGCAGGTTGGGCAGTAATTCCTTTCGCTCCAGGATGGGTTGTTTCTGATATTAACGTAGGAATTATGTATTTATTTGCTGTCTCATCTCTAGGTGTATATGGAGTCATAATGGCTGGGTGGGCAAGTAACTCACAATACCCTTTTTTAGGTGCATTGAGATCCGCAGCACAAATGGTATCATATGAGGTATCCATAGGTCTTGTAATAATTACAGTTCTATTATGTGTTGGGTCATTGAATTTATCAAAAATAGTTTTAGCTCAGCAAACAGTTTGGTTTGCGATTCCGTTATTGCCTATGTTTGTTATCTTTTTTATATCTGCTCTAGCAGAAACTAATAGATTGCCTTTTGATCTTCCAGAAGATGAATCAACGCTCGTTGCAGGCTTTTTTACTGAATATTCATCGGCCTCGTTTGTTTTATTTTTTTTAGGCGAGTATGCTAGTATGATCTTGATGTCATCAATGACAGTTATTCTTTTTTTAGGTGGCTGGCTGCCTCCCTTTGATATATATCCTTTAAACGCTATTCCTGGAGTTATATGGTTTACTGTAAAAGTTATATTTATACTTTTTTTATTTATCTGGGTAAGGGGTACATTGCCTAGATATAGATATGATCAACTAATGAGATTGGGATGGAAGGTTTTTCTTCCTTTTTCACTATTTTGGGTTGTAGTAACTTCTGGTTTCTTAGTATATTTCGATTTATTACCAAATTAGTATGTATAAATTAATTAAATCATTCACATTGTTTGAGTTACTCCAAGGCTTTTATTTAACTTTTAAATATATGTTTAAATCTAAAGTTACTATTAATTATCCTCATGAAAAAGGTCCACTAAGTCCGCGTTTTAGAGGTGAGCATGCCTTAAGAAGATATCCAAGTGGAGAAGAGAGATGTATCGCATGCAAGCTTTGTGAAGCAGTATGTCCGGCTCAAGCAATTACAATTGAAGCTGAGCCAAGAGAGGATGGAAGTAGGAGAACTACAAGATATGACATTGATATGACCAAGTGTATTTATTGTGGTCTATGCCAAGAGTCATGTCCTGTTGATGCGATAGTTGAAGGTCCAAACTTTGAATTTGCAACTGAAACTAGAGAAGAATTAGTTTACAATAAAGAAAAACTTTTAGAGAATGGAGATAGGTGGGAGCAAGAAATTGCTCAAAATATTCATCTAGACAGAAATTACAGATAAGGATGGTAATTTATTCTTTGACATTTTACCTTTTTTCATCGGTTGCTGTTCTTTCCGCTTTGATGGTTATAAGTGCTAAAAATCCCGTTCACTCTGTTTTGTTTTTAATTTTAAGTTTTGTTAATGCATCAGGACTTTTTGTTTTACTTGGTGCTGAATTTCTAGCAATGATTCTTGTAGTTGTTTATGTGGGCGCTGTTGCAGTGCTCTTTCTTTTTGTTGTTATGATGCTCGACATAAACTTTGTAAAATTAAGAGAGGGATTTTTACAATATTTACCATTTGGTGCTTTGCTGGGTATAGTTCTAGTTGTGGAATTAGGTATTCTTTTTCTAACAGATAGATCTTCTAATATTTATAACAATCAAACTCCACTACAACCTATAGTTAATGAAGTGGAGAATACAAAAATGATTGGGCAAATACTCTACACTGAATATTTTTATTTATTTCAAATATGTGGGATAATTTTATTAGTTGCAATGATTGGCTCTATTACACTTACATTAAGGGATAAAGGTGGCGTTAAAAGGCAAAATATTGATTCACAAAATACAGTTGATGCATCAACAGCTATAGAAAAGAAAAAAGTAAAAATAGGCGAAGGAATTTAGTTAATGATTACTCTTGAACACTATCTTTTTCTTGGAGCGATTATTTTTACCTTAGGTGTTTTAGGGATATTTTTAAATAAGAAAAATTTAATTATAATTTTAATGTCTATAGAACTCATCTTGTTGTCAGTAAATATTAATTTTATTGCTTTCTCAGCATATATTAATGATATTTCAGGGCAAATCTTCGCAATGCTTACACTTACCGTTGCAGCAGCTGAAGCAGCAATTGGCCTCGCCATACTTGTAGTATTTTTTAGAAATTTAGGATCAATAGAAGTAAATAAAATTAATCAGCTTAAGGGGTAGTAGATGGCAATCTCAATTATATTTTTACCTCTACTTGGTTTTCTTTTTTGTTTTTTAATAGGTAAACAGTTTAACTATAGGGTTTATCAAATATCAACAACTTCAATCCTTTTTCTTTGTACTTTATTTTCTTGGATAATATTCATTCAGTTTATTAATAATAAGGAAACTGAAATAATCTTTATCCTTAACTGGATAAGTTCTGGAAACTTTATTGTTGATTGGTCAATTAGATTAGACACTTTAACTGCTGTGATGTTCATTGTGGTTACAACTGTTTCTGCCTGTGTTCATTTATATTCAATAGGCTATATGGCAGATGATCCATCAAAAATAAGATTTATGGGCTATCTAAGTTTATTTACTTTTTTTATGCTTGTTCTTGTATCAAGTAATAACTTGCTGCAAATGTTTTTTGGTTGGGAAGGTGTTGGGCTAGCCTCATATTTATTAATTGGTTTTTGGCATCATAAAGATTCAGCAAATAAAGCTGCTATAAAAGCATTTGTTGTAAACAGAGTTGGAGATTTTGGATACGCAATAGGCATTGCTGGAATTTTTTATATTTTTGGCACGATAAGTTTCGACAGTATATTTTTACAAGTGGATCAATTTAGTGATCATCAAATTCAATTTCTTTCATTCAGTTTTCCAACTTTAGATTTTTTATGTTTTCTTTTATTCATAGGCGCAATGGGTAAATCTGCCCAATTAGGTTTACACACCTGGTTGCCAGATGCTATGGAGGGACCTACTCCTGTATCTGCACTAATACATGCTGCAACAATGGTAACAGCTGGTGTATTCTTAGTTGCAAGAATGAGTCCTCTTTATGAATTTGCTACATTTACCAATTTATTCATTACTTTTATTGGTGCGGCCACAGCTATTTTTGCTGCCTCTATAGCCTTAACGCAAAATGATATTAAAAGAGTCATTGCATATTCAACATGCAGTCAATTAGGATATATGTTTTTTGCAGCAGGTGTAGGAGCTTATAATGCATCAATATTTCACTTAACAACCCATGCCTTTTTTAAAGCTCTTCTATTTCTTTCTGCAGGTTCTGTAATTCACGCAATGCATCATGAACAGGATATGAGAAAAATGGGAGGACTTTTCAAAAAAATACCTTTTACTGCTACAATGATGTGGATTGGATCTCTTGCAATTATTGGTTTCCCATATCTATCTGGTTACTATTCAAAAGAAAGTATTTTAGAAAATGCTTTCTATACTTCAAATGGAGTAGCATATTTTGCATATCTAGTAGGTATTTTAACTGCTTTACTTACTGCTTTTTATTCATGGAGATTATTATTCCTAACATTTCATGGTGAAAATAGATCAAATAATAAAACATATGATCACGCCCATGAGTCACCTTTAGTAATGACAGTTCCATTATTTATTCTTGCAATTGGTTCTATTTTTTCTGGAATATTCTTTGCTGATTATTTTATTGGATATTACAAAAAAGAATTTTGGGATAATGCAATATTATTAACAGAAAGCTCTCATAAATACCTTCCTCTTACGCAATCATTAATATCAAAATCGGCTGTTGCAATTGGAATTCTTGTCTGCGTGTTGATATATTCAAATAATTTAAACAGAGCAAAAAATCTTTCCTATAACTTAGATCCTTTATATTCTCTTTCTAAAAATAAATGGTATGTGGATGAGCTATATCATAAAGTATTTGTTTTAACTTTTTTCAAATTGGCAAACTTTTTCTGGAAAAAAGGAGATGAAAAAACTATTGATGGTTTAGGACCAAATGGGATCTCCTGGATTATTTCAAAATCTTCATCTTATGTAAGTTTGTTTCAATCAGGTTATTTGTTTCATTATGCTTTTGCTATGCTTGGAGGCTTAGTAATAATTTTAACATGGTTTTTATATTACTAAATGATTGACTGGCCATTAGTATCAGTAATAATTTTTTTACCTTTAGTTGGTGCTTTAATTATTCTTTTTATTAAAGAAGATGAATTAACATCAATTAATATTAAATGGGCTGCTTTACTAGCAACGTTAGGAACATTTATTTTAAGTTTAATACTCTGGTTACAATTTGATTATTCCAATCCGTCTTATCAATATGAAGAAAAATTTAGATGGTTTGATGATTTTAATTTCTTCTACCATGTTGGAGTTGACGGTATCTCACTTTTTATGATTTTACTAAGCACATTTTTGACCCCACTTTGTATTTTAGCTAGTTGGAATAATATTAAAAAAAGAGTCAAGGAATACATGCTTTCTTTTTTATTTTTAGAGACTGTAATGATTGGAATGTTTGCTTCTATAGACATACTTTTATTTTATATTTTTTTTGAAGCAGTATTAATACCAATGTATCTAATCATAGGTATATGGGGAGGTAATAGAAGAATCTATGCTTCTTTTAAATTCTTTCTCTACACTCTTTTGGGGTCAGTACTCATGTTGATTGCTATTATTGTGATGTACAGAAATACAAGTTCAATGAGTATTGAATTCTTACAAGGTAATTATTTTTCCTATAATACTCAATTGTTTCTATGGCTCGCCTTCTTTGCGTCCTTTGCAGTTAAAATTCCTATGTGGCCGTTTCATACATGGTTGCCCGATGCCCATGTTGAAGCTCCAACAGCTGGATCTGTTATTTTAGCCGGGGTACTTTTAAAAATGGGTGGATATGGTTTTATCCGTTTCTCTTTAGGCATGCTTCCAGAAGCAACAGAGTTTTTTATTCCTTTAATTATGACATTAAGTATAATTGCCATAGTATACACTTCCTTAGTAGCACTAGCACAAACTGATATTAAAAAACTAATTGCATATTCATCTGTTGCTCATATGGGAATTGTAACAATTGGAATTTTCTTAGTGAATCAACAAGGCTTAGAAGGAGCAATGATGCAAATGATTAGTCATGGACTAGTTTCAGCAGCTTTATTTTTATGTGTTGGTGTTATTTATGATCGAATGCATACTAGAGAAATTGAGTTTTACGGAGGATTAGTTCAAAGAATGCCACTTTATGCAACAGTATTCATGATTTTTATGCTGGGATCTGTTGGATTGCCTGGAACTAGTGGTTTTATTGGAGAATTTTTAGTTATTGTTGGCGCATTTAAATTTTCAAGTTACGTTGTTATTGGCGCGGCTTTTGGAATAATATTATCCGC
>CABXSY010000018.1 GCA_902514875.1 uncultured Alphaproteobacteria bacterium
CATTGTTTTCATTAATTTTACCTTTATTAAAAAGAATCAAATCAATATTTTTTGGAATTGAATATTTATTATTTTCAATTTTATAGTATTCTATGTTGTTATCCTTAGTTTTATAACAGAAAAATTTCTGATTATTAGAAGAGGTTATAAAAACTCCCAATTTTTTTTTAGAATGTTTTATTGCGTTCAAGTTTAAGATATCCTCAATAGTTAGTGGGTAATAAGGAATATTATGAGAAATCATAAGACCAGATATAAATGCTGAACCAACCCTTAAACTTGTATAAGATCCAGGACCAATTGTTGTAGATATTTTTTTGAGATTTTTAGTTAAATTTAATCGTTTATCTATTTCTATATAGGATTGTATTATATTATCACTCAACTTATCTGTTTCAGATTGAGTAATTTTCTGTTGTAATATTATTTTGTTGTCATCAATTACACAAAACTCTGGTATTGATGATATAATATCTAAAAATAATAACATATGAAATTACATAACTACATTCTATTGCTATTTTTAAAAAGTATTACTTTAATTTTTTTATTAGTAAGTGGAGCTTTTGCTAGTGAAGTAAAAAACTCAGCAACGGTATTTATGTATCATAAATTTGGAGTTTCTAAATATCCCTCAACAAGTGTAACTATTGACCAACTTAATAGTCATATTGAAGAATTAACTAAAGAAGAATATACAATTAAATCATTAGATTTTATTATTGATACAATTATTAATGATGGTGATCTTCCAGCAAATACTATTGGCATAAGTGTAGATGATGCTGATAAGTCTTTTTTAGAAGTTGGGTGGCCTTTATTTAAAGAAAAAAATATTCCTGTTACCTTATTTGTGACAACAGGAACAATTTCAAATAATAAAAAATATATTAACTGGGATCAAATAAGAAAACTTAAAGAAGAAGGTGTAGTAATTGGTGCACACTCTCATACACATACTCACATGCCAGATATAAGTATTGAAGAAGTAAGAAATGAAATTGAAACATCTAATAAAATTTTCTTAAAAGAACTTGGTGAAATACCTACTTTATTTGCTTTTCCTTATGGTGAGACAACAGATGAAATAATTGCATTAGTAAAAGAATTTAAATTTAAAGTTGCTTTTGGACAACATTCTGGAATAATTAATGAAACATCTAACATGTATTATCTACCCAGATTTTCATTAAATGAGAGATATGGTGAAATAGAAAGAGTAAAGTTTGCTGCTGCTTCTAAAGGATTAGGAGTTTATGACTTTATACCTCAAAACCCAACTATTAAACAAAACCCGCCATTCATAGGTTTCTCTCTTCTGGATGATAAAAAAGTTCAATCTTTAGATTGTTTTATATTTGATAGCAAAGGACAGGTTGATAGAGAAATTTATAAATTTAATGAAAGAATTGAAATAAGACTTTCACGAGAATTGTCACCTGGAAGATCTAGAATGAATTGTACTGTTAAAGATGGTGAAGGAAATTGGAGATGGTTTGGTCACCAATTTTATTTTTAATTAATAAGAAATAGTTTTTTGATCAAAAATACCAAAGTTATTAGTTTTAATAACTTGTCTTATTGTTTTAATATAATTTTCATCTTCTGCGTAAGTACTTAATTTATTAACAAGTAAGTTAACATTGGAAAAATTATTTCGTTTTCTCATTATATTTCGGATATCACGAAAATCTTCATACGCATAATGAGAGTTAATATTATTAAAGTATGATTCTACACTGTTATTATATGAACTAAATGCTTTAATTAAATGAGTATCGCCATTCTCTCTTTCAAGTGGGATAACACCTTCCGAGTCATCATAAGTGTATTCCCCAAAAAGTGCGTTGTATTCTTTTGCAAATCTAGACTTACCCCATCCGCTTTCAATTGCTGCTTGAGCTAATACTATTGAATTAGGTATTACATCAACATTTGAAAGTATTTCATCAACTAAATCTAATTTGTGTTTATTTTGATACTTAATATTATACTTTTGAGCAATATCATTAAGTTTTCTTATTTCATTATTATTGAGAGTTCTAAAAGTTTCTAACTTACCTTTAAGCTCATTAACGAAACTTCTAATCATTAAAATATTTTGATTTTCATTAATAATTATTGGTAAAACAGTTTTTACGAATTCTTTTTTATTTGAATCAAGGTAATCAAAATCTTTATCTGATAGTGTTAACTGTATACTAGGATTGTTCTGCTCTTCAATCTTTGATGTAATTATAGGATTGATAGGCTTTATTCTTATTTTTACAATTAATTTTTCGTTCACTATTTCTGCAATAGGAGGGCCTTTAAGAGTAATTTCTTTTTCAGTTAGTGTAATTTCTTTTTCAGAATATAATTTGTTTATTTGATTTGCAGATTGAATGTTGTTCTGAGTATCAACATTGTTATTTTCTACATACCCAACAAAGCCATAACTTATAAAAATTAATCCAATTAGTAATAAAGGGAAGCAAAAAAAATTAAACAGTCTATCCATCAATAGGCCTTACTTCTTGAACTTCTGGAACATAGTGCTTTAACATATTTTCAATACCCATTTTTAAAGTAGCAGTTGAACTTGGACATCCAGAACATGCGCCTTGCATTTGGAGATATACGACACCATCCTTAAAACTATCGTAAATGATATCACCACCGTCCATTGCAACAGCAGGTCTTACTCGTGTATCCAATAATTCTTTAATTTGTTTTACAATATCGGTATCGTTTCCATCAATCTCTAATGATTTATCTTCACCTTTTTTACTAATATTAATTGTTGTATCTCCAGAATTATAATGATCCATTATTGAACCTAAGATTAACGGCTTCATAACTTGCCAATCTAAAGATTGATTTTTTGTAATAGTAATAAAATCGCTGCCAAAAAACACTCCTTCAACTCCATCGACATCAAATAAGCGTTTTGCGAATGGTGAGTCAGTTGCTTCACCTACATTTTGAAAAAAGGCCGTTCCATCATCCATAACAACTTTTCCTGGTAAAAATTTTAGTGTTTGTGGATTGGGAGTTTGTTCAGTTTGTATAAACATATGCACTATATATAGTTATTAATATGTCTTTAGTATGAATTTTCTAAAAAAAAATTTAAAATTTGGGGAATTTTTAGGATAAAAAACCAATAATTTCTTTAGTTTTTTTCAAAACAGGTTCTGCTACCGCTATAGCGTTCTCTTTGCCCTGATTTAAAATAGAATCGATGTAAGAAACATCACTCATAAGTTTATTCATTTCACTCGTAATGGGCTCTAATTTAGATACGGATAAATCTGCCAAATCTTTTTTAAAGGTGGAGAATTCTTTTCCTGCATAGTCTTTAATAACACTTTCAATAGATGTGTCTTGTAAAGAAGCAAATATCGAGATTAGGTTTTCAGCTTCTGGTCTTTTTTCTAAACCAGTTTTATCTTGGGGTAATGGCTCAGGATCTGTTTTGGCTTTTTTAATTTTTTGTATAATATTTTCCGCTGTATCAGTTAACATGATTCTCGAATAATCAGATGGGTCTGATTTACTCATTTTTTTTGACCCATCGCGGAGGCTCATCACTCTTGTAGCCTCTCCTAAAATTAATGGTTGAGGAATGGGAAAAAAATCTGTCTTAAAATCATTATTAAATTTTTGTGCGATATCTCTTGTTAATTCTAAATGTTGTTTTTGATCATCGCCTACAGGAACGTGTGTTGCTAAATAAATTAATATATCTGCTGCCATCAGTGTTGGATAAGAAAATAAACCAACAGATACATTCTCACTATTTTTACCGGCCTTATCTTTAAATTGTGTCATCCGGTTTAACCATCCCATTCGAGCAACACAATTGAACAGCCATCCAAGCTGTGCGTGTTGAGGTACTTGTGATTGAACAAAAATATTATTTTGATTTGGATCAATCCCTGATGCAATAAAGGCAGCTGTTACTTCTCGTGTTTTATTTGCTAAAACTTTTGGATCTTGCCAAACGGTTATCGCATGTAAATCGACAACACAAAAAAAACATTCATATTCTTTTTGAAGATTAACAAAATTTTTTATTGCGCCAAGATAATTTCCTAAATGAAGATCGCCAGATGGTTGGACACCGGATAAAATTCTTTTTGTTGGTTTTTCCATATTATTTTTTTAAATATTCTCTTAACTGATTTACCGATAGGACTTTTAACATAATTACTAATCCAAAATAAATAATTATAGCTAAAAAGATCATCAGAAGTAAAAGTGTTGAATTCAATAACCCCGAATTGCCACTAATATTCGTAAAGAATAGTCCATTTAGTAAGTATATTCCTACAAATAATAGAAATGAACTTAGTAAAATTTTGATGGAATTCCTTACTAATAGATCATCGAATTTCATATGAGTCCTAATAGCTAAAAAGAGGTACAGTAGTAATGCATTTACCCATGCACTAATTGCTGTTGCAATAGCAATTCCCATTTCTCTCATTGATCCAATTAAAAGTAGAGATAACACAACGTTACTAATCACACTGACAATAGATATATAGAGTGGTGTTTTAGTATCTTCTCTTGCAAAGAAACAGGAAACCAAAACTTTAATTATAATGTAAGCAGGTAGGCCTAAGGCAAAGTAACTTAATACTTTAGCAGTATAAAAAGTATCTTCTGCTACAAAGGCACCTCGTTCAAATAAAATTTGGATAATGGGTTCTGCTAAAATAAATAATCCTATGGCTGATGGTAAAGAAATCAATAACGAAAATTCAATTGACCTATTTTGAATATTATTTGTTGTTTCTTGATCTGATTGTTTAATTGCTTTGGATAAACTTGGTAGAAGAACTATGCCAAGTGCTATTCCAAAAATCGCAAGTGGTAATTGGTTAAGACGATCTGCGTAATAAATATGACTAATAGCTCCAACCGGTAAAAAGGAAGCGATGATAGTTCCAATGACAATATTTAATTGAATAACACCTGAACCGACAACACCGGGTAAAAATAATTTGAAAAACTTTTTTAACTTTTCATTTAAAACTGGAAGGATAATACGTGGTCGATAAAAATTTAAAACTGATCTGTATAAATATAGAAATTGTAAAACTCCTCCTATTAATACACCGTACGATAATGCGTGACCTGCAGTAGTTACAAAAGGTGTTAAAAAGAATAATGACAGAATAAAACTTATATTCAAAATGGCAGGAGCAAATGCACCAGCAGCGAAACGTTCATGAACATTATTTATTGAAGCAAAATGAGCAGCTAAGGATATAAAAATAATATAAGGGAAAATTATTTTTCCAAAATGCACAGCAAGTTCATAGGCTTCTTTATTTTTGGTAAAACCTGGTGCTAAAACTTGAATGATATAAGGCATCCCAAAGAAGAAAATGATCGTTAAAACGATCGTAGCAAATAGTAACATTGAGGTTGTATTTTCAACAAAATCAGAAGCCTCGCGTTCATCTTTTGGATTGAGTACAACACCTGAGAAAACAGGGATTAATGCAGCACTGTATGCTCCTTCTGCTAGGACACGGCGAAAGAAATTAGGAATACGAAATGCTACGAAGAATGCATCAGCAATGACTGTCGATCCAAGATATCTCGCTATTAATATGTCACGGATAAAACCTAATACTCGACTTAAAAATGTATAGAAGCTGACAGTAAAGAATGATCTAAAAAGACTCTTCATAGGATAGTTTTATAGTTTGAATGGTGATTTGTATAAATGAATTTTAGGGCCTAATTATGCCCAAAGCTATAACCTGCAGATCTTACAGTTCTTATATAATCCTTTTCATTTATGTTACAGATTTGTTACATAAGTATTATTTTTTTATCAAATCAATTAAATTATCTTTCGAATCTAATTTTAAATAAATATATGATTTGAAAATGGAGTTAACCTTAATTTATACTATAATAGGTTTTGGACTTGCAGCATATTCTGTTATTGCCAATGACTCTGTTCAAACTCTTGGAACATTTATAGCTTCAAACCAACGCTTTAAATGGTACTGGTTAGCTACTGCTGGCTCTGCTGTACTAGCATTTACACTTATATATGGATGGACGATTAACGATGGTGATATTACTTTTGGACGTTTAAATAAAATTCCTTATCAAACTATTCAGTGGTACCACGCTGCTGCTCCATTAATTTTAGTGCTTCTTACAAGGGGTGGAATTCCTGTATCTACTACTTTCTTAGTTTTGTCTGCTTTTGCATCAACAGTCGTATTAGAAAAAGTTCTGATGAAGTCTGTAATTGGTTACGGATTAGCAGCAATGATAGCATATATGGTTTGGATTGGTGTAAGTTATTTTATCAATGAAAAATTTGATAAAGTTCAAGATAAACACAGAAGACCATGGGTAATAGCTCAATGGTGTACAACTGGTTTTCTTTGGTACACATGGTTAAGTCATGATATTGCGAATATAGCTGTCTTCCTTCCTCGTGAACTTCCATTCAGTTTATTAATAGGAATCATTGCTCTATTAAGTGTTCTCTTATTTTATATCTTTTGGGATAGAGGCGGACGTATTCAACGAGTTGTCTATTCAAAAACTGGAACACGTTATACTCGATCAGCTACTATAATTGATTTTGTTTATGCAGTCATTCTACTCTACTTTAAGCAATACAATGATATTCCAATGTCAACTACATGGGTCTTTGTTGGTTTATTATGTGGAAGAGAACTTGCGATTTCTACAATGAACAAAGATTACAAACTTCGTTATGTCTTTCCATTAATTGGAAAAGATTTTCTAAAAATGATTTTTGGATTAACAGTATCTGTTGGAATTGTTTTATCAATTCATTATGTTTTGATACCAAACGGTTTTTAAAGTTTACCTTTTTTCTTTTTGAGTTCTTTTTTTAATTTAGGCCAATCATTATCACTTAAAATATAACCGACACAATTTCGAGAACCACACTTACAAATGTGATCCACAAAATCAGTATCAAAAGGATAGCCGTAGTTATAGAAAAGTTCGTCTCCTTTTTTTATTCGTTTAATAGAAGAAATCCAAATTTCATTATCTATGATGTCTACTTCACAATTAGGATTACATGAGTGATTAATAAATTTTGCAAAATTATAATCAACATCACCGTCGATATCGTATCGCTTGTTTAGTTCAAAAACATAGACCATGCCATTATTTTTATCTTTTTTTGCTTTACGGATTTGTTTATCTGCTCTTTTGTCACCCTCTCTTTTAGTAACTTTATCACCAATATATTGGATTACTTTCTGGCCTTTTTTAATATTAGTTTTTGCAAATAATCCAGAACCGTGAAGGGGTGATTTTTTTTTAAACCAAATTTTCTGCGTCATACTGTTATTTTTATACAATACACACATATAATAATAAATTGTATTATAAAATAATACTTTTATGTATAAGAGCAATTCTTTAATTAATGAAATTTGAAAATAATAAAAAATTTTACCGCACAATTTGGCTTTCAGATACCCATCTAGGAACCAGTGGTTGTAAAAGCAAAATGCTTTTAGAATTCTTAGAAGAAACAGATTCAGAATATTTATTTTTAGTAGGCGACATTGTAGATGGATGGCGCATGCGTAAGAAAATGTATTGGCCACAAGAACATAATGATGTGGTTCAAAAAGTTTTAAAGAAAGCGAAAAATGGAACTAGGGTAGTGCTTATCCCAGGGAATCATGATGAAGTATTAAAAGATTTTACAAATTTTTCCTTTGGAGAAATTTCAATCAAAAACGAAGATACGCATCAATTAGCTGATGGAAGGAAAGTACTTATTACACACGGAGATGAATTTGATGCTGTGATCATTAATGCAAGATGGTTAGCGAAAGTTGGATCAGCGCTTTATGAATATTTACTAAAGTTAAATAATGTATTTAATTTTATTCGAAGAAAAATGGGCTTATCTTACTGGTCACTGTCTCAATATTTAAAAAAGAAAACAAAACATGCAACGAACTTTATTAGTAATTTTGAGTTTGCTGTATCTGACAGAGCTAGAAGAGAAAATGCTGATGTTGTTGTATGTGGGCATATACATAGACCAGAAATAAAAGAATTAAATGGTGTTCTCTACTGTAATGATGGTGACTGGATTGAAAGTTGTACAGCGCTCGTTGAAGATGAAGTTGGAAATTTATCAATTCTTAATTGGCCCGAAGAAAGAGAAAAATTAAAATTAATTTCTTTAGAAGAAAGACGAAAAATAAAAGAGGATGCAGCCTAAAAAAATCGCGTTAATTAGTGATGCGTGGGTTCCTCAGGTAAATGGCGTAGTTACGACATTTCAAAGCGTTATACCTCTCCTAGAAAAAAAAGGTTTTGAAATTAAAATATTACATCCTGAGATGTTTAATAATTTTAGTTATCCTTGGTACAAAGAAATTAAAATTTCTTTCAATACTAAAAAAGTTACAGAAAAATTTTTTAAAGAATTTAATCCAGATATTGTTCATATAATGACTGAAGGTCCAGTAGGTTTTGCTGGTCGTAAGTACTGTCTTAAAAATAAATTACGATATACTTCTTCTTTTCACACCCGCTTTCCTGATTATATTAAACAGAGAGCTTATATTCCTAAAAGTTTAACATATTCAATATTAAAAAGACTTCATGATAATTCTGTAAATGTACTTGTCCCATCGCTTTCCATGGTCGAAGAATTAGAGCGGTATAATTTCAAAAATTTAAAAGTATGGAATAGAGGAGTTGATACTGAATTATTCAATCCAAATAAAAGAAATAGAAAAGATAATGACATTCAACTGACTTATGTTGGAAGAGTTGCTATTGAAAAAAATATTGAAGAATTTTTAAAACTAAAAGGAAATTATATTAAAACAGTTGTAGGTGATGGTCCTGAATTACAAAAATATATAAATAAGTATCCTGACGTAAATTTTGTTGGGTTGAAAAGAGGTAAAGAACTTGCAGAATATTATGCGAATGCTGATGTATTTGTTTTCCCATCTAAAACGGATACTTTAGGAAATGTAATATTTGAGGCTCTTGCTTGCGGAACACCAATTGCTGCATTTCCTGTTACTGGACCGAAAGATATTCTAAAAGATTCTAAAATAAATACACTTGATGACAGACTAGGTAATTCAGTGGAAAAAGCTCTTAAAGTGAATAGAAATGATTGTCGTGAATTTGCTATGAAATTTACGTGGGAAGATTGTGCAAATGAATTTTTAGATTCACAAATTGATTCTAAAAATTAATAACTTTTTTAAACAAATAAATAGACGTACCCAAAAAGAAAAAGAGGTAATTGTAATCCAAAGTTTGTTAATAACGCTTTATCTCTTGTCATATAACCAACCACTGACCAACCAACTGCACCTGTTCCGTGTATAATAATATTATATGGATATGCATTTAAATTAGTCAGAAGTATTCCAGACAAGATTAAAAAGGTGCTAAACCACTTAATTGTATTAATTGATGTATCTGTCATAAAACTCCTAAATTCTGAAAATTTTCATAAATATATGTAACTTAAAGATATAGATATTAATCAAATTGTAACGAATTTTTAACATTTCTTTATTTTTTTTTGAAAAGTTCTATAAGCTCGCCATGTTTGGATTAAAAAGTGCATCATTATTTGGTGAAACCAAAAAGCTTGAGAGAGAAATTGATGAATTTATCGATATTGTCTCTGAAGTAGGCTTGGTATTTAAATCGATAGTTCCAACTTATCTAAATCATTCTGCCAATGGTAAATTTGAGGAAATGGTTGAAAAAGTAAAAGAAATGGAAAGTAAGGCCGACAAAATTACGAAAGATGTTGAGCATACTCTTTATGAAGAAACACTAATCCCAGATGCAAGAAGTGATGTGTTACGACTTTTAGAACACATTGATGAATTAATTGGAATGTACCAAGGAAATTGCTATCACTTCTCTATTCAAAAACCTAATTTTCCAAAAGAATTTCATGAAGATCTTATTGAGTTAACAGAGACCGTTGTAAATTGTGTTGAGTCACTTTGTTTGACTGTCCGATCATTTTTTAGAGATATTAAATCTGTCAGAGATAATGCCCATAAAGTAACTTTTTACGAAAAAGAATCAGATATAAAATTTAGTGCACTTGCAAGAAGAATTTTTGATTCCGAATTAGCTCTAGATCAAAAAATGCATCTTCGATATTTTGTAGAAAAGATTGACCGTATTTGTGATCAAGCAGAAGATATAGCTGACGAAATTCAAATTTACGCTATTAAACGCTCCGTTTAATTTTCAATGGAAATTACAATTCTAATTTTTTTATTTGGTGGTCTTTTTTTAGGTTGGTCTCTTGGTGCCAATGATGCAGCAAATGTTTTTGGAACCGCTGTTGGAACACGAATGGTTAGTTTCACAAGTGCAGCAATTATTTGTAGTGTCTTTGTTATTCTAGGTGCAATTATTAGTGGAGCAGGAACAACAGAAACTTTAGGTAAGCTAGGTGCTATTAATGCATTGCCTGGTGCCTTTGCAGCATGTGTGGCTGCAGGAATATCTGTTTATTTAATGACTAAAGTTGGTTTACCTGTTTCTACAACGCAAGCGATTGTTGGAGCAATTGTTGGTTGGAATTTATACACGGGATCTTCAACTAATCTTCAAGTTTTATTTACTATTTTAGGAACATGGATACTTTGCCCCATCATTGCAGGAATTATTGCAATGGGTTTATTTACTTTTACAAAAAGAGTTATACTCAATAGAAAGTTACATATTCTCAGACTTGATGCCTATACAAGAACAGCTCTACTTTTAGCAGGAGCTTTTGGTGCTTATAGTTTAGGTGCAAACAATATTGCCAATGTAATGGGTGTCTTCGTACCTATATCACCATTCACTGATGTCACTATTGGAAATTTATTTATCTTTACTTCTAAAGAACAATTATTTCTTCTAGGTGGTTTAGCGATAGCCGTTGGTGTTTTTACTTACTCGAAAAGAGTTATGTTTACTGTTGGTAATGATCTTCTAAAGATGACACCTGTGGCAGCGTTTATTGTTGTTATATCGCATTCTATTGTTTTATTTTTATTTGCATCCCAGGGTATAAGTGCTTTTTTACAATCTATTAATCTACCTCCTATACCTTTGGTTCCAGTATCTAGTTCCCAAGCTGTTGTTGGCGGAGTAATTGGAATTGGTCTTTTAAAAGGAGGAAAAGAAGTTCAATGGTCAATTGCAGGAAGAATTTCTTTGGGTTGGATGACACTACCTATAATTGCAGCTTTAATTTCTTTAATTGTTTTGTTTATTCTAGAAAATATTTTTAATTTAACGGTCTCTTTTTAATTAATTGCTCGATAAGAAAAAATAAAATCTTCTTGGATTTTAGATTCAATAGCCCCTTTTCTTCTTGATCGCACTAGATCAATAGCTTCTTGTTTTTCATAATTAAATTCAACAAGTAAAATAGCAGCTATAGTGCCAGCTCTTCCTTTACCGCCACGGCAATGTAAAACTATATTTTTTCCATCTATCAATTCATTCTTTAATAAAACTTTTGTTATTTCCCA
Source organism: uncultured Alphaproteobacteria bacterium (assembly GCA_902514875.1). Lineage (GTDB taxonomy): Bacteria > Pseudomonadota > Alphaproteobacteria > HIMB59 > CACPNW01. The sequence continues at coordinate 11,544 of CABXSY010000018.1, forward strand.
TTTATATTTAAAATCTTTATCTGGCGCTCCCATGTCATAGATGGGTAAATGATACCAATGTAACTTATGTTCATAAATACTTTTGACAAATAAAGTTTTATCACACAATTTTTCAAATTCGCTATCTTCAACAAAAGAAGTAATGGAGCTACAATTATTATCTTTAAATATATCTAATTCGTTTGCTAAAATTTTTTCTTCAAACAAACCATTGGAATTAAGACCCGGAAAAGAAGTTAATATAATTTTGCCTGCAAATGACTTTGAATCTATAAAATCATAATTGCTAAATTGCATTTACGCTTGTTTAGCTAAAAAAGACTGTCTTGCTTTTTCTAAATATGGACGAAAATGTTCAACATCGGGAGTTTTTTTATCTAGAATTTTTGCTAAATCATCAAATCTTCTAAGCTCTACTGCTTCATCCATAAAAGGTTTGCTTATAAACGCATCTGCTTCTTCTTTTGAGAAAGGACCACCTTGAACTTTTAACGAAAGTTTCGATGCTTCTGATAGACTATCGTAATAACCCTCTTCAACACTTGATAAATATCTTTTTGAGTCAACATGTGCTCTAATTGGTAAAATAACATCCTCGCCAAAATATTTTTTTAAAAAATCAGCACCTAAATTTTCATGATGTCCATCTTTCCCTTCATGAATTGGGTCGCCGTCCTCATAGATAAGATGGCCAACATCATGCAATAATGCTGCAGCAATTGTTGGTCCTGGTAATTTATGCTTTTCTGCCAATTCGGCACATTGAAGGGCGTGCTCAAGCTGTGTCACATCCTCATTACCATATTGAATATCAGCGCCTTTTGTTTTCAAAAGATCTAAGAGATAATCTACAATATTTTCTTCCATTCTCATTTATAATTAACTTATTAGAAAATAAATTCAATTCCAACTTTAATAAGATTGATCAAATTTATAATAATATTTATTAAGTAAATATTTAATGGATAAAAAATTATTAACCCCTGGTCCTCTCACGACGTCGATGTCAACAAAAGAAGCTATGCTTCATGATTGGGGTTCGAGAGATACAAAATTTATTGATCTCAATGCATCAATTAGAGATTCCCTTGTTAAATTGATAGACGGTGAAAATAAATATCAGTGTGTTCCAATGCAGGGCAGTGGAACTTTTGCTGTAGAGTCGATGGTGAGCTCTCTTACACAAAAAGATTCTAAAATTTTAATTCTTATCAATGGTGCATACGGACAAAGAATGAAAAAGATGTGCACTTATTTAGGTAGAGATTTTATTGAATATGAAGTTGCTGAACATGAAGTACATGACATCAATAAAATTGAAGAGTTAATAGATAGCAATGATTTAACACACGTCTTTGCTGTATATTGTGAAACAACATCGGGTATTTTAAATCCTATTGGAGAAATTGCAAAATTAGTTGAGATGAAAAATTTATCGTTATTCATCGATGCAATGAGTGCTTTTGGGGCATTACCCTTAAGTTCAAAAACAATTACTTTTGATGCTGTAGCCGCTTCATCAAACAAATGCTTAGAAGGTGTACCAGGAGTTGGTTTTATTCTTGTTAAAAATGAAGTTATTGAAAATGCAAAAGGTAATAGTCACTCACTAAGTCTAGACTTGTATGATCAATGGCAAGCGATGGAAAAAAATAAACAATGGCGATTTACACCACCAACACATGTATTGGCTGCATTCAATCAAGCTATTCAAGAGCATAAAGAACAAGGCGGTGTAGAGGAAAGAGGTAAAAAATATAAAAAAAATTGTGAAATTATATGTAATGGAATGAAAGAGTTAGGATTTGAACAATTGCTTCCAGATAATTTACAAGCACCAATCATCATTACGTTTAAACAACCTAATGATCCTAAATTTAACTTTGAGAAATTTTATAATGCTCTTAGTGAAAAAAATTTTTTAATTTATCCTGGAAAATTAACAGTCGCAGAAACTTTTAGAATTGGGTGTATTGGAAATTTAGATGAACAAGACATGAGGGATACAATAAGAGCTGTAAAAGAAGTCGTTACTGAACTGGAAATAACATTAAACTAATAAAAGAATGACGAAAGAAATTGAAATACCGTTAGTAAAAGCAACGAATGAGAATCTTAAAGGATATGGATATTTAATTGATAGTTTTGAAAAAAGTGAAATTGAAATTGTTACTTGGCCAAAACAAGGATGGCGCGAAATAGAAGAGGGAACTGGTAATGAAGGTGGGACTACCGAAGGTTCTTTTGATACATGGTGGCAAGGTGACGTGCTTTATGGACAAAATAATGCTGTTCAACATAAAAGTGATTATGAAGTGGATGGGAAATATATACTGGGTTATGCCAATAACCCCGATCAAGAATTACAAAAAGATAAATATTTAGATCCAACAAAAATATTTCTATGGCATGCAAATTATCATCCTGATGGAGGTCAGCTTTTCTTTCCTACAGAAAATAAACCATTTATTTGTCCCTTAGCCTTACCGACAGACGACATTGAACCAGAACATTTCAAAGCATTTTACTGTGACGGATCAAAAGGTTTGTATATACATCCAAATATTTGGCATGAAGGGGTGTTTCCAGTTACAGAAAAACAATCCTTTCAAGGCAAACAAGGTAAAGTACATGCAAGAGTTAGCATCGACTTAAAAGAAGAATTTAATAAATATATTTATTTTAAAACTGCGATCTAATCATAAATTTATATTAAATAATGAAAATTATTCACCTTTCAGACCCCCATATTTATACAGATAAAATTCATGGTATAGATCCTGTCAGTAAATTTAAAAAAGCATTAAGTCATATAAAAAATAATCATGGTGATGCAGATGTATTTGCGATCACTGGTGATATTACAGACTTGGGAGATAAGGTTTCTTATCAGTTATTTATACAAGTAATCAATGAGGCAGACTTACCAGAAAATTTAAACCCAAAACTAATTATAGGCAATCATGATAACAGAGAAGAGTTTAAACTTAACTTTCCAGATATTGAAACTGATCCAAATGGATTTATTCAGTACTTTAAGGATATAGATAATAAACGTTTAATTTTTATTGATACTAATCTGATTAATACTCACCAAGGACATTACTGTGAAGAAAGGCAAGAGTGGTTAAATAATATTTTAAGTAAGACTAATACAGATACGTATATCTTTATGCATCATAATCCACTGGCATTAGTGAAAGAAGAGAGTGATGGAATTGGATTACAACAAAAAAAAGAGTTTCAAGAAATTTTAACTGAAAATAATAAGATAATAAAACATATTTTTTTTGGCCATCAACATATTACAAGCTCTGGTTCTTATTGTGGTGTTACTTTTTCTTCTCCAAGAAGCACTTGGTCACCCTTAGTGCCTAACTTTGCAAATGAATATCGTTTAGGATCTGCAAACACTGATGCAAATTATAATGTTGCTATAGTTCGATCAGACGCTTTGATTATTCATACAGAAGATTTTTTAAAAACTGAAGTTAATTGGTTTGAATAAAAATTATTTTTTTTCAATTACAAATATTTCGTTGTTAAAATAAAGGCCTTTATTTTTTGCAATAATATTTTGAACTACTTTTTCATAATTACTTTTCTTTTCAGCCTTCATTACTTTGTCATCATCCATTTGATTAACATAAATAGCAGCATTCCATGCTGAAAATACTAATGAAGTAGCAATACTTCCGCTTATTTCATTTGGTAGTGCTCTTAATTTACATTTGATATTTTTTTTATCTTTAAATGAAAGTTTTTGTAAAATTTGTTTATCTAAATTTTTCTTTAAATAAGGAATAATGCTATTTCCTAAAGAAGGAAAAGGGTCTTCTTTTGGCCAAATTTTTTTAATGATATCATTTGCAGGATCTTTGCCTGATGCATGAATTGTAAGTAATTTGCCCTTCGATTTTAGAGCTTTGATCATTGGCTCAATAACATACCTTACTTTTTTTTCTGCTGTTATTCTTGAACGATAAGGTTGAGATGCAATAATTAAATCAAACTTATTCTCTGAATTATTTTTGGTTGGAATAAGTTCATTAACATTAAACTCTTGATCTTCTCTGTAGATAACCATAACAGATGGTTCTTTATATGTAGGATTCCCAGTTTTCTTATTTATTTCTATATTCCATTTTTTTTCTAAAAATTCATTCTGTTTTCTTAATTGTTGAGAAAATTCAATAGAAGTATCACCTTTTAATTTTACTACATGCCAATTAATTTTTTTTTGTTTTTGTAAATTATTAGATTTAAGATTAGCAGCCTCTGCATAGTGTAAGTTTGAAATAACAAAAACGGTATTTTTATGCTCAACAAATCTATCAGGTAATTTTTCTAAACCAAGGCGCACATCTTCAATGCTAATTTCTTTTGTAGAAACTAATAGAGGAATATTTGGATTAGACACATGACATTGACGCATAACATTCATAAGCAGTGAGCCATCTCCCATACCGGCATCAAAAATTTTTATACCTGGTTTTTGAGGTTTAATTTTATTTACATATGGGTTAACTGCATCAGCTATCTGATTCTTTTCATTTGTAGTGGTAACAAACAATAAATATTTCTGTCTATTGTCATAAAATCTAAAATTTTTTTTCATTAGTATTAAATATTATTACTTTTACACATAATTAGAAAGTTTTTAAAACTAGATTTTACCAAGGTAGTGAAAAGGTTTTAACATTTGTGAAACTTTTCATAGCTTCAATAACCCCCTCTTTGTATCCCAAACCAGAATCTTTAATTCCACCAAAAGGAGACATCTCAATTCTGTAACCTGGAACCTCCCAAATATTTACAGTACCAACATTTAAACCTTGGATATATTTTTTTGCTCTCATGAAGTTGTTTGTACATACACCGGATGATAATCCAAATGCTGTTGAGTTAGATATTTTCATTACTTCATCATCATCATCTGGAACACGAATTATTGGGATAACTGGGCCAAATGTTTCTTCTAAAACTAATTCACTTTTGGGATCAACGTTGTCTACCACTATTGGAGGTAACAAAGCGCCATTTCTTCCAGGATGATATAAAATTTTTGCACCATTTTCTTCTGCCTTTGATACTCTCTTATCAAATAGTTCAGCAGCTTCAGCATTTACTACTGTACCAAGGTCTGTCTTCAAATTCATTGGGTCACCAAACTTAATTTTTTTAGCTCTTTCTAAAACCATTTCAACAAATTTGTCAGCAGCTTTGTTCTGACACAAAATCCTTTTTACTGCAGTACAACGTTGTCCTGAATTTTTTGTTGCACCAGTCACAGCTAAGTCTGCCGCTTTTTTTAAATCATCATCATCAAGATCATCTAAAACAATCAAAGGATCATTTCCTCCTAATTCAAGAACTGTTCTTTTATAACCTGCTTGCTCAGCAATATACTTTCCAACACCTACGCTGCCAGTAAATGTAATTAAATCAATATTTGGATTTTGAATCATTTCTAGTCCAATATCTTGAGGCCATCCAGTGACTACAGAAAACATTTCTGGAGGTAGACCTGCTTCATATAAAATATCAGCAAGAATCATTACGGTCATAGGTGTTAATTCTGTTTGTTTGCAAACCGTACAGTTATTTGTAGCTATTGATGGAGCAATTTTATGAGCAACCATATTTAAAGGATGGTTAAAAGGTGTAATGGCAGAAATTACATTTAATGGCTCTCTTGTTGTAAAAATTTTTCTAGCTTTACCATGAGGAGTTAAATCACAAGAAAATATTTCCCCATCATCTAAAATACATAATTGAGCAGTTAAGGAAAAAACATCAAACGCTCTTCCAACCTCGTACAAGGAGTCTTGTTTTGATATGCCAAGCTCAAGTGTAATAATATCTGATATTTCTTCTTTCCTACGCACTAATTCTTCTGCAGTTTTTTGAAGAATTTGTTGTCGTTCATAACGTGTTAAGTTTGGTTTATAATTAGCTGCAATGTTTATAGCATCTTTTGCATGCTGTGCGGTGCCAGCTGGTACTGTCCCTATTACTTCATTTGTGTATGGATAATGAACATTGATAGTTTTTTCAGTTTCAATTTTTTTTCCTGCTATTCTCATAGGTTGATGAATAATAGTTTTATTCATGAAGTAGCTCCTTCTAATGCATAATAAAAAGCATCATAGTTATTTAACTTATCAGTGCTTTCTAGTGATGTAATTTTTTTATTAGAAATAAATGGGACTTCTCTTTCGTGTAAACCGCCATGTGAGCGGAGAGGTTCTTTTAGGTTTGTAAAATCATGAGCTGTTTCTGATGAGCCTATTGTCATGTGTTTAGAGCTCATACATATTATATCTCCCATTCTATCCTGAGGTAATTGATATTTTTCACATGCAACATCATTTGTTAATACAATTTCGATGTCATCAAATTTTTTTATTTCTGAAATTGCATGATTTACCTTCGATTTATCAGACAAATATATTGTTGCAAAAGAACCTAGAGCTCCATGATGTACGACATATGGATCTGTAATAGGTAAAATTACCTTTGATTCATTTTTTCCAAGTTTCTCATCGAGAATGTCCTGTAAGTAAATGGCATTTGGTGTTCCATCTGATTTTGATTTGGGTTGCATGCCATGATCTGCTGTTATTATTATTGAATTATTATTAGTATTTAATTCACCAATATATTTATCAAACATAGCATAAAATGTGTTGGCCATTTCTTCACCTGGAGCATATTTGTGTTGAATAAAATCTGTCGTAGATAAATACATAATATCAGGTTTAAATTCGTGAAGTAGTTTTACTCCAGCAGCCATTACAAACTCAGAGAGTCCTTGTGAATATACTTCTGGCACTTCCATACCTAGCCATTTATTAACTTCCTCAATGCCATTTTCATTTAATGAGACTTGATCAGATTTTTCTGATGAAAAACATATTGCCCTTGCGTCATCAAATGCAAGTCCGT
>CABXSY010000019.1 GCA_902514875.1 uncultured Alphaproteobacteria bacterium
AGTTTTGCCACAACCATTTTCACCAAACAAAATATTTAATTTTTGATCAAATGATATTTTGTAATTAGTAAAATTTCTAAAATTATTAAAATGAATATTATTTATTTTTACCAAATTTTATACTCTCATTGGCATTAATACATAAACCAGATTAGCATTTGAATTTTCTTGAGCAGTTATTGGAGATGTATTATCTTTTAAATTAATAGAAATTTCATTATCTTCTAAATTATTAACAATATCCATGATATATTTTGAGTTAAATCCTATTTCAATCTCATCTCCAGTATAATTAATTTTTAAATCCTCGGATGCAGTGCTACTTTCATTATTAATAGTATTTAGGTTCAAAATATTTTCAAGTAATTTGAATTTAATTACTGGTGATTTTTCATTTGCAATTGTACTCACCCTATCAACTGCAGATAATAATTTTTCCCTACTTATATTTAAAATATTGGTATTATTATTTGGAATTACTCTTTTGTAATCAGGAAAACTTCCATCAATTAATTTAGAAATAAATATTATATCATGTATAAAAAAAATTATTTTATTTGAACTGAAAGATATTTCAATATCTTGATCAATTTCTGATAATAATTTTGATAATTCGTAAATTGTTTTCTTTGGGATTATAACTCCTGAGATTTGTTCAACATTGTCATCAATATAATGGCTAAACTTAGCTAATCGATGTCCATCTGTTCCTACTAATGTAACAATACTTTTTTTATCTTCATTATTAACACTAAAATACAATCCATTTAAAAAATATCTTGTTTCTTCATTTGAGATAGCAAACTTAGTTTTATCTATTAATTTGAATAAAATTTTTGAATTTATTTTTAAATTTATGCCAGTATTTTCTTGTTCTATAATTGGATAATCTTCTTTGGGTAGTGATGCTAAAGAAAATCTTGAACCGTCTGCCCTCAAAGTAAGTAGTTTACCATTGTTTGATATTATTTCTATCGATGCTTTATCTTCAATTTTTCTTACGATATCATATAATATTTGAGCATTGATTGTAGTGGCACCATCTTCAGAGACAGTACAATTAATTTTTTCAATTATTGAAATATCCATGTCAGTTGAAGATAAAATTAATTGATTATTTTTGGCCTCGATTAAAATATTTGATAAAATAGGAAGAGAGTTTTTCTTATCAACTATTCCTTGAATATGTGAGAGAGATTTAAAAAAAGTTGAACGAGATATTTTAAATTTCATACTTAAACATATGATAAAAAGAATTAAGAATCTATAAGTCTTTTTAGTAATTCCAAATCTTCATTAAAATTTACATCGGATAGTTTAAGTTCCTCAATTTTTTTAACAGCATGCATTACTGTTGTGTGATCCCTGCCACCGAATTTCCTTCCGATTTCAGGCAAAGATCTTGATGTTATTGATTTAGCTAAATACATTGCTATTTGTCTGGGTCTTGCAACTGATCTAGATCTTCTTGGAGAATGCATATCGGTTATTCTAATATTAAAATGTTCCGCAACTTTCTTTTGAATTTCTTCAATAGTAATTTTTTTATTTGAAGATTTTAATAAATCTTGAAGAACTAGTTGTGCAGTCTCAACTGTGATTGCGGTTCCAACCAGTGTAGCATGTGCTACTAGTCTATTTAAAGCACCTTCCATTTCTCTAACATTTGATATAATTCTATGTGACAAAAACTCTAAAACTTTTGGTGGAATTTCAACACCTCTTTTATGTGCTTTTTCAATTAAGATACCTAACCTTAGTTCATAAGTTGTAGGGTGAATATCTGCCACTAATCCACACCCTAGTCTTGATTTTAATCTTTCTTGTACACCATCGAGATCAGTTGGTGTTTTATCAGCAGAAATAACTATTTGTTTATTTTGTTCAATTAGAGCATTAAAAGTGTGAAAGAATTCTTCTTGAGTATTATCTTTCCCACTTATAAATTGAACATCATCAATCATAAGCACATCTATTGATCTAAATTGCTCTTTAAATGCTGAAGTATCTTTATATCTTAATGCTCTTACAAATTGATACATAAATTTTTCAGCAGAAAGATAAATTACTTTTCTTTCAGGTTGTTGCTGTTTTATCTTCCAACCTATCGCATGCATAAGATGAGTTTTTCCTAAACCAACACCTCCACATAAGAATAGTGGATTAAAAGTAATTTTATTTGCTTCTGATACCCTTTGAGATGCTGCAAATGCAAGTTCATTAGGCTTTCCAACAACAAAATTTTCAAATGTGAATCTTGGATCTAGAGGAGCACCAAATTCATTAGGATAGGTTGAAGATTGGTTAGATCTAAGATCCATAGTAGATTTCCAATGATTATCATTGCTTTTAATAGTTCTTGTAGTGCCTGGAACTATTCTTCCACCTGAAGGCTTAACAACAAATTTAATTACATCAACTTTTTCAATATAATTTTTTGCTTCTGATTTTATTTTATCTGAATAATTATTTACTATCCAATCTCTTAAAAATTTTGTTGGAACTGAAAATGTAATTGTATTCTTATCCAAAGAGACGAAATTTAAATGCTTCAACCAGTTATTGAATGCAGAATCACCAACATTTTTCTTTAGATTTTTTTTAAAGGATAACCATTTACTTTCGTCAAAAATAGTAGGTGTATTATCCATTTTCCCCCAACAAGACGATTTTATAACTTATTAAGTTCTACGCAAAAAATCTAAAGTCGTAAAATTTAATCACCAAATTAATTTACTTAATCAACACCCTTTAAGTATTTTTAGCAAGAAGAAAAGTGAAAAAAATAAAAAAAAATTTATTTTTTTGAAATTTGTTTTGATAAAGAGGATAACTTTCTGGATATGTATTCTTTTTTAAATATACCTCTTTTTGAAGCTCTAGCCATTATTGAATTGACATTACTAAAGGATTTTTGAATTTCGTCCTCCTTTTTTGCTTCAACTGATGATTTAAATTTATTTAGAGCAGTTCTAAATTTAGATAAGTATTGAGAATTAACAGTATTTCTAGTTTTGTTCTGTCTAGATCTTTTTTTTGCAGAAGCATGGTTAGCCATAGGGGTGCTATAAATTCAAAATAAATTAAGTCAATTAATATTTATTGAAGAATTACTTATTATTTTGAATTTTTGGGCAGTAAAATGTAGATCTTCCATACTGAACTATCTTTTTAACCTTGTCATGCCCTATTTTTTTTCCTTCTTTATTATAAACTTTAAAATTAGACTGAAAATTTCCTAATGTACCATCAGTAGACCTATAATCTCTTATACTAGAACCACCATATTTAATTGCTTTCTTTAAAATTTTTCTAGTAGATTTAATTAGTTTCATAATGAGACTAATTTTTAAATCTTTACCTAAAGTAAGTGGTGAGATTTTAGAGTCAAATAGAATTTCCGATGCATATATATTACCTATACCAGCAATTAATTTTTGATTGAGTAAAATCTGCTTTATTGGGACCTCAGATTTTGAAATTTTTTTAAATATAATTTGAGCGGTAAGATCTGGACTCAATGCATCTACACCCAAACTCAATATATACTTTTGTTTTTGTAGATCTATTGTTTGTACTATATCTATAAATCCGAATTTCCTTGGATCATGATAAACAAGTATTCTTTTACTTAAAAAGTACAGTATAAAATGATCATGTTTTATTCTTTTGTAGCCTTTATCGACAGTTTTTAATCTTCCTGACATTCCTAGATGTATTACTAGAGAATAATCTGTATCTAAATCTATTATAATAAACTTTGCTATACGTCTTAGGTTGGATATCTTGGAGTTACGTAGTATATTAACTATATTATTAGGTATTTTAAAACGAAGTTTTGATGTATGAATTTTGACATTGGATATTTTTTGATTCAATATTACACTAAGTCCTTTAACTGTAGTTTCAACTTCAGGTAATTCTGGCATAATGAAAAAAGATTATAATTTTGGTTATACAAAAGTAAATTCAAAACAAAAGACTAAACTTGTTCAGAATGTATTTTCAAGCGTAGCTCCAAGCTACGATATAATGAATGACTTAATGAGTTTAGGTATGCATCGATTATGGAAAAAAAGATTTGTAGAGATTGTGGATCTAAAAGAAAATGAAATTATCTTGGATGTCGGTTCTGGCTCTGGTGATATTGCTAGCGAAATTTTAAAAGAAAATATACCAACTAGTCTTTATCTTTTAGATCTAAATGAAGAAATGTTATTAGAAGGAAGAAAAAGATTAAGAAAAGAAAAAAATATAAAATATTTTATTGGTAATGCTGAAAAGTTAAATTTTGAAAATAATTATTTTGATAAATATACTATTTCTTTCTGCTTAAGAAATGTAACAGAATATTTATTATCTATAAAAGAGGCTTACAGAGTTCTTAAACCTGGTGGTAAATATTGTTGTCTAGAATTTAGTACACCTAAATCATCTTTGGTATCAAGTTCATATAAAATTTATAAATCAAAGATTTTACCTCTGTTAGGAGAAATAGTTGCTAGAGATAAAAATGCTTATAAATATTTGAGTGAAAGTATTGATTTGTTTCCATCACAAGAAGAACTTAGCAAAAATCTAGGTGATTGCGGATTTACTAAAGTCGAAACTATTAATCTATTTAATGGAATTGTAGCCATTCACACTGCTTATAAATTGTAATGAATAAAATTTTATTAATAATCACTGGCTCTATTGCTGCATCCAAATGTAAAGAAATCATTACTTTGCTAAATATTAATGAAGTTAAAATTAGCTGCATTCTAACTAAAGAAGCTAAGAAATATGCAAAAATATCAGATATAAAAAAATTACTTAAAAATAGAATATTTACTGATGAAGATGAGAAAAAAAATAAGATGCTTCATATTAATTTATCAAGAGATAATGATATAATAGTTATGTGTCCAGCAACAGCTAATTCTATTGCAAAATTTGCTAATGGATATGGAGATAATTTAGCTTCTAATACGTTGCTTGCTTCAAATAAAAAAATTTTGTTTGTCCCCGCAATGAATAGTTTTATGTGGCATAATAAAATTAATCAAAAAAATGTGAGATTATTAAAAGATAGCGGTCATGAGTTTATTGGCCCTAAAGTTGGAAATCTAAAATGTGGAGAATTTGGTTTAGGCAGAATTGATAACTCAAAAAATATAGTAAATAGAATTTTAAACAGACTAGAAAATATTAATTTATTAAAAAATAAAAAATGCCTGGTAACTGCAGGACCAACAATTGAAATGATTGATCCAGTTAGGTTTATTTCAAATCAATCTTCTGGAAAACAAGGCTATGAGATTGCTTCACAATTAGTTTTATATGGAGCGAATGTAACCTTGATATCTGGACCAACAAATTTAGATCCCCCACCAAATCTGAAATTTATTCAAATAAAATCAGCAAACGAAATGTATCAAAAAATTAGAAAAATTTCTAAAATTGATATAGGAATTTTTACTGCTGCAGTATCTGATTTCAAAAATAAAAATATCAATAAGTCCAAGATTAAAAAAAATAAAAAATTAAATATTAGTCTTTATAAGAATATTGATATTTTAGAAAAAATTGGAAAAAGCAAAACTCAAAGGCCTAAATTTTTAGTTGGATTTGCAGCAGAAACGGGGAGCATTGATAATGCCAAAAAAAAATTAGTTGATAAAAAATGTGATATGATAGTTTACAATAAAATCGATAGTAAAAATAAAGTTTTTGGTTCAGATTATAATCGGATATCAATAATTACAAAAAACCAGATAAAAAAATTTAAAAAAATGACAAAAGTAAATTGTGCAAAGCAAATTATAAAACAAATTTATAATTCTATATAGAATTATGAATAATTACTCTGAAGAAGAATATGAAATTTTTAGCAGATTATTTATTTTAAAAGAATTTTCTGAAGAAAACCTAAAAAAATTATCAAATATAAAAATTGGTATTGTGGGTATGGGAGGTGTAGGATGTCCTTTAAGTCAATATTTAGTCAATTCTGGAATAAAAGAATTGTTAATAGTAGATGGAGACATTGTTGAAAAAAGTAATCTTAATAGACAAATTTTATTTAATTCAAATGATATTGGAAGAAAAAAGGTTGATGTAGCAAGAAATAAATTACAATTAATCAATACTGAATGTAAAATTCATACTATTGATGAAAATATTAATTCTTTAAATTTAAATTCTTTAAAAGAGTGTTCTATAATTGTTGATGCAACTGATGATTGGGTAAGTTCTAAATTATTAAATGAATATTGTCTTAAAAACTCAATCAATTTTTTATATTCCTCTGCATTAAGACACGACTTACAAATAATTCTTTTCAATAATTCAAATAAAAATAATCACCTATGTTTAAATTGTATCTTTCCTAACAAAGATGATGTTGATCTTCCTAGATGTGATGTAGTAGGTATTTCAGGCATTTCTGCGGGATTAGCAGGTTTGATTTCTGCTCAAAAAATAATTAATTTCTATTTAAATTTAAAGGATGAAACTAATATAATGACAATTTCTGATGGAAAAAAATTAAGCATTGATAATATTGTTATTAAAAGTAAACATGATTGTCATTTAAAATCATTTTAAGTTAATTGATAAATATATAAAAAAAGTTTAATTAAAATTATGAAACAAAATTCATTTACCTACGATCAATTAATTGATTGTGCAAAAGGTGTGCTTTTTGGAAAAGGAAATGCACAACTTCCAATGCCTCCTATGTTAATGTTTGACAGAATTACTTCAATAAATGAGAATGGAGGATTATTTGCTAAAGGTGAGGTTATTGCGGAATTAGATATTAAAGAAGACTTATGGTTTTTTGAATGTCATTTTAAAGATGATCCAGTAATGCCAGGTTGTTTAGGTTTGGATGCTATGTGGCAATTACTCGGTTTTTATTTAGGATGGCTTGGTCAACCAGGAAAGGGTAGAGCTTTAGGAGTTGGTGAAGTTAAGTTTACCGGTCAGGTATTAAAAAAAGTCAAAAAAGTAACTTATCATATATCTCTTAAAAGACTTATACTAAGAAAATTGATTTTAGGAGTTGGAGATGGTGTTTTAAAAGCTGATGGTGAAACAATTTATGAAGCTAAAGATATGAAAGTCGGTTTATTTTCACCTGAGAAATAAGTTATGAATAGAGTAGTAGTAACAGGTTTAGGTATAGTATCGTGTATTGGTAATAATCAATCAGATGTTACAGACAGTCTTAAATATTTGAAATCTGGGATAACAAGTGCAGAAGAGTATGAGGAGTTTTCTTTTAGAAGTCTTGTACACGGTAAACCAAATATAGATATTAGTAACGAAATTGACAGAAGATTACTAAGGTTTATGGGTGATGGAGCTGCCTACAACTATATTGCGATGAAGGATGCTATAGACGACTCAGGGCTGGAGGATAGTGATATTTCAAATGAAATGACTGGTATAATTGTTGGTTCAGGTGGTCCATCTACACAAAATCTATTTAAGTCTTCTGAAATTGGGAAGAGTTCGGGCTCAAAAAAAATTGGACCATTTATGGTGCCAAGAGCAATGTCTAGTACAAATTCTGCAACTCTTGCGACTCCTTTTAAAATTAAAGGAGTTAACTATTCAATTACTTCAGCATGTTCTACAAGTTCACATTGTATTGGTAATGCGTACGAACTAATTCAGATGGGAAAACAAAACATTGTTTTTGCTGGAGGAGGTGAAGAGCTCCATTGGACTTTATCAATTTTATTTGATGCAATGGGTGCATTGTCATCAAAATATAATTCTACTCCAAACAAATCTTCAAGGGCATATGATGCAGATAGAGATGGATTTGTAATTGCTGGTGGGGGTGGAACTTTAGTACTTGAAGAATTAGAGCATGCAAAAGCTAGAGGTGCTAAAATATATGGTGAAATAACAGGATATGGAGCAACCTCAGATGGATACGATATGGTACAGCCTTCTGGAGAAGGAGCAGAAAGATGCATGAAGCAAGCATTAAAAAATATTGATGGTAAAATTGATTATATAAATACACATGGAACAAGCACTCCAATAGGAGATGTAAAAGAATTGGAAGCAATCAAAAATGTTTTTGGTTCAAATATTCCTAAAATGAGCTCAACAAAATCTTTGACTGGTCATTCTTTAGGAGCAACTGGTGTGCATGAAGCAATTTATAGTTTATTAATGATGAAAAATAATTTTATTAGTGGTTCTGCTAATATTGAGAATCTCGATGATAGTGCCAAAAATTGTAATATTCTTCTAAAAACGGAAAATGACGTTGAAATTGAGCAAGTTATGTCGAATAGTTTTGGTTTTGGCGGTACAAATGCAACATTAGTATTTTCAAAATATCATGCTTAAAAATAAAAAAGGCTTAGTATTTGGTATTGCAAATAATCATTCAATTGCATGGGGGATAGCAAAACAACTAGCTGAGAATGGTGCTGAAATAGCCATTTGTTATCAAAATAAAATATTATTGAAGAGAGTGAAACCACTTTCTGAAGAAATTAATTCAAAAATATTAATAGAATGTGATTTTAATAATGATGACTCAATAAACAAGTCTGTAGAAATTATAAAAAAAGAATGGGGCACAATTGATTTTATAATTCATGCTGTTGCATTTGCAGATAAGTCAGAGTTAAATGGCAGATACGTTGATACTACCAAGGATAATTTTGTTAATTGTTTAGAAATATCATGTTTTTCGTTAACTAGTCTTGCAAGAAGTTTTGAGCCTATAATGAATGATGGGGGGAGTATTCTCACCCTTACTTTTTACGGCTCAAATAAAGTGATACCAAATTACAATTTAATGGGAATTGCAAAAGCTGCTTTAGAAACAAGTGTAAAATATTTAAGTGTGGATTTAGGCACAAAAAATATTCGTGTTAATGCAATATCTGCAGGACCTATGAGAACAATTGCAGGTGCAGCAATAAATAATGCTCGAGAGGTGTTTAAATTTACAGAACAACATTCAGCATTGAAACGAAATGCACAACTAGATGAAATTGGTAAATCTGCTTTATACTTTGTTAGTGATTTATCTTCTGCAGTTACTGGTGAAGTACATTATGTTGATTGTGGCTACAATATTATTGGAATGCCAAGTAAACTTTAAAATTTTCCCAACAAATCTCTTGGATTATCAATAAAAATACTGTCTACACCCAAGGAGAAAATCTCATTAGCGTTAGATAAATTTATATTTTTATCTGAATAAACTGTAATTAACATATTAGATTCTTTAATTTTTTTAATAATATCAGTTGATACAAGATCTATATTTAAACCACAAATTTTTAAATCATTATTAATTGATAAATTTATTAAATCATCAATATTATATTCTTTAAAATCATCTAATAGAAAACTTCGAAAAGATTGAGGGTAAAGTTTTGAAATTTCTAAAATAGAAATCATATCAAATGATGAGAAAAAAATATCTATTTGATGAATATTTTTTGTAAGCTCGTAAATTTGAAGAGTATTTTCTTTTTCAAAATTTTTATTTGGTTTTAATTCAATATTTAAATTACCATTATTATTAATACAAAGATTTAGAGTATCTTCTAACTTTGGAACAAATATATTTGTATTTTTTTTATAAAAAAATTTTCCCGCATCTAGTTTTTTTATATTCTCATAATCATAATCAATTACAAGTCCACTTCCATTAGTTGTTCTATCTAATGTATCGTCATGTAGTAAGATTGGGAGTTTGTCTTTGGAAATCTTTACATCGATTTCTATAAAAGTTAGCCCTAATTCTAATGCCATAGCAATAGATTCTAAAGTATTTTCTGGACACAGATCTTTTACACCTCTGTGTCCAATTAATTTAGGTAATTTAAGCGTTTTCTTCTGCGTCAACTGCTTTCATAGAAAGTTTTATTTTTCCTCTTGAATCGATATCCAGTACTTTTACTTTAACCATATCTCCTTCACTAATAACATCTTCAACTTTCTCTACTCTTTCATTTTTTAATTGACTAATATGAACAAGTCCATCTGTAGACCCCATGAAATTAACAAAAGCTCCAAAGTCCATTATCTTTATAACTTTACCATCATAAATTTTTCCAATCTCTGGCTCTTCAACAATACCTTTGATCCATTCTAATGCATCATTTCCAGATTTTTGATCTACAGCTGCAATACTCACTAAACCTTCATCATTAATTTCAATTTTAGCTCCAGTTGTTTCTGATATTTCTCTAATAACTGCTCCTCCCTTACCTATAACCTCTCTAATTTTATCTTTGTTTATTTGAAGATTAGTTATTGTTGGTGCGTATTGTGAAATTGATTTTTTTGGTTTATCAATTGCCTTAGCCATTTCGCCTAATATATGAAAACGTCCATCTTTAGCTTGAGCTAAAGCTTCTTTCATTATTTCAGGCGTTATGCTTGTTATCTTAATATCCATTTGAAGAGATGTAATGCCTTCTGAAGTTCCAGCTACTTTAAAATCCATATCTCCCAAATGATCTTCATCACCTAAGATATCTGACAAAATTACATACTTATCATCTTCTTTAATTAACCCCATCGCAATTCCAGCTACTGGTCTTTCTAATGGTACACCTGCATCCATTAAAGACATAGATGTGCCACAAACAGTTGCCATTGAGCTGGATCCGTTTGATTCTGTAATCTCAGAGACAACTCTATAAGTGTATGGGAATTTTTCGTTTGAAGGTAACATTGGATGTATTGCTCTCCATGCTAGTTTTCCATGACCAATTTCTCTTCTGCTAGTTGAGCCTACTCTACCAACTTCTCCAACTGAGTATGGTGGAAAATTATAATGAAGCATAAAATTTTCAGTATATTCTCCATCAATAGCATCAATTCTTTGCTCATCTTGACCAGTACCTAAAGTTGATACAACAATTGCTTGCGTTTCTCCTCTGGTGAATAATGCTGATCCATGTGTACGTTCTAGAATACCTGTTTCACATACAATTGGTCGAACAGTTTTTGTATCTCTTCCATCAATTCTTTTACCAGTATTGATTAGCTCACCTCTAACAATATCTTTCTCAACATTTTTGATAGCATCAGCTATTATTACTGCTGATAGTGTTTCAGATGTATATTTTTCAGAAATTGAATTTCTAATAGAAGATAACTGATTTGATCTCTTTTGTTTTTCTATTATTTTATATGCTTCTATAAAATCATTACCAAACTCACTACTAATATTTGTTGGTAGATTTTTAATCTCATCTTCTTTTTCTTTTAATTCCCATGGATCTTTTGCTGCTTTTTTTGCTAGAGCTATAATTGCATCAATTACTGCTTTGTAACTATCTTGGCCAAGAACAACGGCATCTAACATCTGTTTTTCTGAGAGCTCATGTGCTTCAGACTCAATCATTAAGACACCCTCTTTTGTTCCTGCTAACACTAACTCTAGTTTTGTATTAGCTAATTGACTTTTTGTTGGGTTAATAACAAACTCATCATCAATAAAACCAATTTTTATTGCACCTAATGGCCCTAAAAATGGTAATCCAGATAATGTCAATGCTGCACTTGCAGCAACTAGCGCTACTACATCTGAGTCATTTTCTTGATCATGTGATAAAACTGTACATGTAACTTGAGTTTCATTTTTGAAATCTTTGTGAAATAATGGTCTAACAGGTCTATCAATTAGACGACAAACTAAAGTTTCTTTTTCAGTAGGTCTAGCTTCTCTTTTAAAAAAACCACCTGGAATTTTACCTACTGAGTAATATTTTTCCTGATAGTTTACTGTTAGTGGAAAAAAATCAATATCTGGTTTTGCTTCTTTTGCCGCCACTACATTTGCCATAACTGTAGTTCCACCATAAGTGGCTAATACCGTTGCATCAGCTTGTCTTGCTATTTTTCCAGTTTCTAGTTTAAGTTTTCTACCTGCCCATTCAATTTCTACATTTTTTACATCAAACATAATTTCTATTCTTCCTCTTTTATTATCCTCTAATATTTAGCTTTTTAATTAACTCTGAGTATTCAGACTTATTTCTTTTAAATAAGTAATTTAATAATTTTTTTCTTTTATTGACCAAAGCAACCAAACCTCTTTTGGAATGATTGTCTTTGTTATGTGATTTAAAATGTTCAGTTAAGTTTTTTATTCTTTCTGTTAAAACTGCTATCTGAACACCTGTTGATCCAGTGTCTTTATCATTTTTAGAAAATTCATTAATAAGATTTTTTTTATTTTCTTTAGTTATCGACATCGGTTCTCCTATATTAATATTTTATTTGGTTTAAACAAATTACCATCTAATTTGCCTATTGAGACTATGTCTCCATTTTTAAATAAAAAAATATTTTTTTTACCTAAATTGATTGATGAAGAATTAAAAATTTTTTTTTCATCAATCTTAATTGATCTCCCAAAAGATAAATTATCAATATCCATTTGTTCTTCAATTTCATAAGCCAAGATGTCGTCCAGCATAGAGATTGACGGGGAAATACAATTAATTTCATTGTGCCTTTGTCCTATTTTAAGAAGATCGTCCAGTAAAATCGATGTTTTTTCAGTAAATTTGCCTACTTTTGACCTTTTTAATGAAGAAATATGACCATATGTTTTTAGGTCTAATGCAAAATCACGTGCAAAACTTCTAACATAAAAACCTTTTCCGCATAAAATTTTAAAAGATGTTTTGTGTGTATTATGTTCAGTGATATTTAATTTTTCAATAAAAACTTTTTTTGGCTCAATCGTAAATTTTTCGTTTTCTCTAAATAATTTATAAGCTCTTTGACCATTGATTTTAACTGCAGAAACTTTTGGTGGTATCTGATTAATATATCCCAAGTAACTATTAATTTTTTTTACTATTTCTGTTTTTGTGGGAAAATAATTTGACTCAAATATAATTTTGCCTTGGGAGTCATCTGTTGTTGTTTGGCTTCCCCAAGTTATAGTGAACTCATATTCTTTTTTCATAATATTAATATATGAAATTAGCTTTGTTGCTTTTCCAATAGCAATAGGTAATACACCTTCAGCCATGGGATCTAAAGTGCCTGCATGACCAATTTTTTTAAGTAAAAATTTTTTTTTTATAAAATTGATAGCTTTAAAAGAAGTAATATTTTTAGGTTTATATAAGTTTATCCAACCTTGTTTTGGAATCATTACTTAATGTCTCTTAAAACATTTTTGTTTAATAAAAGATTTTCAATTTTTTCTGCTTCATCAAATGTATCATCTAAATAAAAGGAGAGTTTAGGTGTGAATTTTGAATTAATTTTTGCCTTTGATAAAAATTTTTGGAAAATATATTTTCTATCTTTTAAAACTTCTAAAATATGTGTTTTATCTTTACCACCTAGTGGCATAAAATATACATTGGCAATCTTTAAATCTTTAGACATTCTAACAAATGATATTGTAATAGATGTAGAATTAATATTTTCGTCAAAAAAATCTTCTTTTAGCAAACAATCACTTAGTAATGATCTTATCAGTTCACCAAATCTAATTTGCCTCTGAGTATCCATTGTAAAAAAACATTATAACTTTCTACTTGTAGAAACTTCTTCAAATGTTTCAATAATATCACCTACTTTTATATCACTATAGTTATCTAGCATTACACCACACTCAAAACCTGACTTGACCTCAGATACTTCTTCTTTGAATCTTTTAAGACTACTAATTTGTCCTTTATGAATGACTATGTTGTCTCTTAAAATCCTAATCTGTGATTTTCTAGAAATAAGTCCGTCCTTAACCATACAACCTGCAATATTTCCAACTTTAGAAATATTAAATACCTCTCTAATCTCTACATTACCTGTAATGTTTTCTGAAATATCAGGTTTTAATAAACCAGTTAAAAGATTTTTTACATCATCAATAAGCTCGTAAATAATTGAATAATATTTAATATCCACACCATCCCTTTTTGCTATATCTCTTGCGTGAGGT
Organism: uncultured Alphaproteobacteria bacterium; assembly: GCA_902514875.1. GTDB lineage: Bacteria > Pseudomonadota > Alphaproteobacteria > HIMB59 > CACPNW01. The sequence goes on from CABXSY010000019.1 coordinate 13,946, forward strand.
AGTGCCCTAACATTAAAACCAACAATAAAACCTTTACCTGAACCAGCTAAAGTAACATCACTCTCAGTAATTGCACCAACGCCTTTATAAATAACGTTGACTTTAACCTCATCAGTTGAAAGTTTAGTTATTGAATTTTCAATTGCTTCTGCAGAGCCTTGAACATCAGTTTTAATTACTACTGGAAGACTTGTTGCTTCACCTTTATTAATCTGTGCAAACATCTCTTCAACATTAGATTTAGCCACTGTATTTTTTTTGATTTGTAATTTACTAGATCTAAATTCTGCAATTTTACGGGCAATACCCTCGTTTTCTACTACAATAAAATCATCACCGGCTAATGGATTAGAGTCAAATCCTAGAACTTCAACTGGTACTGATGGTTCAGCTTGAATTATATTTTTACCTTTATCATCAATTAAAGCTTTAACTTTCCCCCACTCAGATCCTGATACAAAAATATCACTTACTTTTAGTGTTCCTTTTTGTACTAATATAGTAGCAACTGAACCTCTGCCTTTTTCTAGTTTAGATTCAATTACAGATCCTCTAGCTTTTCTATCAGGATTAGCTTTGAGATTAAGAAGGTCTGCTTGTAAATGAATCGCTTCTTCTAACTTATCTAAATTTGTTCCTTTAGTTGCTGACACTTCAATATCTAAGACTTCACCACTTAGTTTTTCAACAATTACCTCATGGCTGAGTAATTCATTTCTAACTTTATCAGAATCTGCTCCTGGAAGATCAATTTTGTTAATAGCAACTATTATTGGAACCTCAGCAGATTTTGCATGAGCAATAGATTCAATTGTTTGAGGTTTAATTCCGTCATCAGCTGCCACAACAAGTATAACTATATCAGTTGTCTTAGATCCCCTGGCTCGCATATTTGAGAAGGCGGCATGACCTGGAGTATCAATAAATGTAATTTTTTTATTATTATTATTGATTTGATAAGCACCAATATGTTGAGTGATACCACCGGCTTCACCAGATACTACATTACTTTTTCTAAATGCATCCAGTAAAGAAGTTTTACCATGATCAACATGGCCCATGATTGTTACTACGGGAGCTCTTTTAATAAGACTATCTTCATTGTCTTCAAAATCTTTAATATCATTTAATACATCGTCATCTTTAACCACAGTTGCTTTATGGCCTAATTCTTCTGCAACTAGTTGAGCTGTATCAGACTCCAATGATTGAGTAGCATTTGCCATGACACCCATTTTCATTAGGACTTTAACTACGTCTGCTGTTTTCTCAGCCATTCTGTTGGCTAAATCTTGAACAGTAATAAAATCAGGAATAGAAACTTCTCTAGAGATTTTAGCGTCATCTTCGTCAGTTGCTGATTTTAGTCTTTCTTTTTCTCTCGCTCTTTTTATTTTAGCTAAACTGGGAAATTTATCAAATTCTTGCTCTTCTTGTTCTAGTATTTTTTTAGCATCAGATTTACTAAAATCATCTTCAAGCGGTCTAAGAGTTGATTTTTTTTGTTGGGTTTTTTTATCTACAGTTTTTTTATTTTTATTATCAAAGTTTCTAGTTTTATTAGGTGAGGAGAAGTTTGGTTGTGGTGATGAATTAATTCCTGGTCTAGGTGTTCTTAGGCTAGATGATCCTCTGAAATTAGATTGAGTTGTAGATGAACTTTTCTGTTGATTATTTTTATTTTTAAAAACAATTTGTATTGTTTTTTTACTACCACTAGTTCTTGCTTTATCGCCTGCTGGACCAAGATTTTTTCTTATTTGAAGTCTTCCTGATGAAGATAGTTTTAATGGCTTTTTTTTATTACCTTTATCTTTATCCAATTTTAATCCTTATTTTGTTCTTCAGACCAGAAACTTCTTGCTTCCATTATCATATTGTTAGCTATTTCTTCTTCAAGATCTAACTCTCTTAAGATACCTTCTTCTTTGTCTATAAGTTCGAATGTAGCTAAATCAGCAAAATCATTAACATTGAGAATATTTGATTTAGCTAATTTTGCTAAAATACTGTTATTCATACCATTCAAATTTTTTAATTTTTCATCACTAATATTTTCATCTATAAGTTTTTTGTCCGACTCTGCTTTTTCCTTAACAAAATTTGTAGATCTATCAATTATTTCCTGAGCTAAAGTAGTATCAAAACCTTCTATTTTTTCTAAATTATCTAACGTTTCAGTAGCTATAGACTCAACAGTTGTATAACCATCAGTAACAAGTAGTTGAGCAATAACGTCTTCAACATCAAGTGTCTCAGCCAATAAAATACTTTTTTCTTTAAATTCTTTTTGCCTTCTTTCCGATTCTTCATCTTCAGTTAAGATATCTATTTCTAAACTAGTTAAGTTAGAAGCTAATTTTACATTTTGACCTTTTCTTCCAATTGCCAAACTTAATTGATCGTCAGGTATTACAACTTCAACTTTGTTTTTTTCTTCATACAAGAAAATCTTACTAACTTCTGCAGGAGCAAGAGCATTGGCTAAAAAAGTAGCTTGATTATCAGACCATGTAACAATATCTATTTTCTCTCCTTGTAATTCATTTACAACAGCTTGTACTCTTGACCCTCTCATACCAACACAAGCTCCTACTGGATCTATAGTTGAGTCTTCTGTAAAAACACTAATCTTAGCTCTTGAACCAGGATCTCTTGCAACACTTTTAACTGTAATAACCCCTTCGTATATTTCTGGCACTTCTTGAAAAAATAATTTTGATAAAAATTGAGGATGCGTTCTTGATAAAAAAACTTGGTAACCTTTTACATCGTTCTTTACTTCGTAAATATAAGCTCTAACCCTATCTCCATTCTTAAATGTTTCTCTTGGAATAAGTTCTTCTCTTTTAATTATGGCTTCACTCTTGCCTAAATCTATTATTAAATTTCCAAATTCAGTTCTTTTAACTATACCAACTGCTATTTCACCAACCTTATCTTTATATTCTTCATATTGATTAGATTTATCAGCTTCTCTTACTTTTTGAATTATTACTCCTTTAGCATTTTGAGCTGCAACTCTTCCTAATTCAATAGGTGGCAGTTCTTTAGTAATGTACTCTCCTAAACCGATATCTGGATTTATTTTTTTTGCATCTTCTAAAAGAATTTGCCTGGATTGAAACTCTTCTTCAATATCTACAACAACCTCCAAATAAGAATTAAGTTTAATATTCCCTGTGCTTCTATCAATAGATATTCTTATATCAATCTCTTGGCCATATTTTACTCTTGCAGCTTTTTCTAATGCTTGTTCCATTGCAGAAAAAACTGAATCTTGATCAATATTCTTTTCTTGCGCTACATTAGATGCAACTTGAAGCATCTCTTCTCTTATTACATTATATTTTTTTTTAGCCATATTTATAAAAAAAAGGTGGGATGACCCACCTTAATAATACTGCGTATATTAATATTTTGCAGAATTTCAAGCCTATAATTTTCTTAAAATGAATAAAGATGGTTTTCTTTGAGAATTAATTGCTTTTTTATAATATTTTGTCTCAATATTGAAATAATCTTTTATGTGTAGATTCATTTCAGATTGATTCATCCAGATAAAATAATCCTTACAATTATAAATTGAGTTTAAAATAAATCTTACATATGTTGTTGAATCTGTAGCTATATGTATCTCGCTATTCTCTTTTAAAGTATTATGAAGTTTTATTAAAAAATCACTAGTTATCAATCTACGCTTTGCATGTCTTTTTTTTGGCCATGGATCAGGAAAAAATATCCATACAAGATCAAAACATTCTCTATGTGTAGATTCTAGAACATCATATACATTTCCGTTATGTAATAG
>CABXSY010000020.1 GCA_902514875.1 uncultured Alphaproteobacteria bacterium
ATGAAGTCCATCAGAGGGGTTAGGAATTATTATATCAGGAGAGATATCGATCTTGGCAATTCGCTTAAATTGATCTTGAAGAACTTGTTTCTTTAAATCTGATTGAACGCTGTAATTAATATATTGAAAATCACAACCACCACATCCCTCAGGATGAGAATATTTACAAGGAGAGGGAACTCTATTTTTTGATGATTTTATTATTTCTATCGCATCACCAAATGCAAATGTTGAATTAATTGCAGTAATTTTGACTTTAGCTATTTCTCCCGTAATAGCATGACGAACAAAGACAATTTGATTATCGTGCTTTGCAACAAAGTGCCCTCCATTAGCAATATCACCTATATTCAAGGTGAGGATATCACCAATATCTAGAGCCAATGTATCTAACCTCTTATGATAACTTAGACTATTTTATTTATTCTTCTTCTTTTCTTTTTTAGCAGCTTTTTTCTCTTTGATACTTTTCTTAGGTTTTCCTTTAGTATCTTTTTTTTTATCCATTCCTTTAGCCATATTGTTATCCTTTTTTTTTAAAATATTGTTTTAACTGTCTTATAACGATTATGTAGAAGAGGGCAAATTTCTTTCGTATTAGGAAATATTATGCCCTCAAATAAGTAATTATAGATAGAGTTAAAATAATTATTCTTCTAAGAATACTAATTCTTGAGAGTCCAAATCAACACCTGCATCTGTTCTCAGTTTTGCTAATTCTGGATCTTGCATAGCTTCTTGCATTTTTTCCATCGATTCAATCTCTAAAACTTGATAAATTTTCGTTTCATCACCTTTAGGATGCCCATATGCTAAAACTTTTATTCCATATTTTTCTCTATGCGTATCGACACTAAGAAAAAGATTTTTCCATTTTTCATAGCCTTCTTTTAATTTAACATTCATAATAATTTTCATAATACGTCCTTTTTTATTTTTTTGATTAAACAGAGTAGCCTTTAATTAATTAAATATAACTATTTAAGGTGCTTCAATAATTACTAAATTTCTTACAACAACATCTTCTTTATTATCACCTAAAAGTGCTAATGCTTCTTGATATCGAGGATCATTGTAACCATCAATTGCGTCTTGTACGCTATTAAATTCAACAACTGCAGAAAATAATAAATCAAAATTCTTTTGAACATAGTGCTTTGGTTCACTTCCAGCAGTAAATACAAAATTCCCTGATTTCTTTTCTGCTTCCTCTGCAACAATATTCATAAATTTCTCTAAATATTGTCCCCATATTTCTTCATTTTTAATTTCTTTAACCTGTCCAACCCAATAACCTTTTTTCATATATCCTCCAAAATTATAAATATTTAATATTCAAATAATAATTTAAAATAAAAAAACTATTAAATCTAAATAAATTTTTCTTTTCTAATATAACCAACTTCAGTTGTTTTAAAGTGTCTGAAGGGGACATTGAGAGCTTCAATGGCTTTAATTGTTTCATCGGTAATATTACCGTAAACTTCTATTTCAAATTTATCTGCTATTTCTTGATGCTTTTCTACATAAGCTACAACAGGAGGGTTATTAATATGATTAACCATCGCTTCACTGGTACGGTAGACTTCACTCCAGGTAAATTCTAATGGATCTGTTGGATCTTGATCAAAAGTATGGATCAGCATATCTGGTTCTGATGCATTAACAGCGTCATCAGCTTCTTTTGCTATTTTGAGATATTCTTTAACCTTACCTTCTTTTACTCGTATTCTAGCTATTAAAATAAAGGGGTTAGACATATTACAATTTTAATCTCCAAACATAACATAATGAATTTTTGAGTACGGTTCAAATATTAATAAAATTTAACAAGGCATTTATTAATTTAAATAAAGACCTATTTAATTATCATGAGACAATTTATAGTCGAATGCTGGGATAGTGTTATGAGTCATGACTTTAACCCATTAAAACATATTCCCGACCTGCAAGTAAGACACATGGTATTGCAAATATTAGCTTGGATGTGGTGTATCGCATTCAGTCTTTATGTAGGATCATGGTATGTAATGGGAGTAACTTTCGCTGCACATTTTCTTTTAATTGCAGCCATTGCAGTTACTATTGCTACTTTTAAAATATCCGAGAATGTCTATAAATTTAAGGAAGGTTACCATTCAGCAAATAGAGCAAGAGGTAGTGTTATTTATAGAGATAAAAATGGAAATCCCTATAAAGTTAAACTGCCAAAAAATGATCCTGGTGGAGAACACGACTAATTCTTTTAAATAACTACCAAACTCATTGTGAGAAAATTAATGAATATTAGATTTTATATAAAGATTATAATTGGATTATTGATTGTTAAATTTGCATTTGCTGAAGTTATAGATGTCAATGATCAAGAAATAATAAAGTTATCAAATGTTAATATCCCAATTGTAGATGTAAGAAGAAATTCAGAGTGGGATCAAACCGGCGTTATTCCAAATAGTATTTTACTAACTTTTTTTGATGAAGAGGGGAATTATAATTTTGATGAATGGTACAAAAAATTACAAATAGAAATAAATGTAACTGATCCAATAATTTTAATTTGTAGATCAGGAAAAAGATCTAAGGTAGTCGCTAATATGATAGATGAGAAATTTAATACTATTATTTACAATGCACAAAGTGGAATCAACTCATGGATTAGTAAAAAATTAATAACAGTTGAACCTCAAACTAATTAGAAAAAGGGTAAGCGATAGGCCTTACCACTCACCCATTTGACCTATACGCTAATTATATAGGAGAGTCCCTAACAATCTCCTTAGTATGTATTAAAGCATGCAGGGAATATATACATATCACCGACAAGAGGTTTATAGGTAATGCGATGCTTCTTTTAAAAAGTCTTCTTTAGGCATCTTATTTTTTTTCTCATTCTTTCTTATTTCAATAAGACAATGATCAATGAGATCAATTTTAGCATTTAAAAATTTAATATTTTGAGGAATAGGAATGTGAATAGGGTATCCTTTGATAAACTCTACGTGTAAGTCGTATCCACCCATATAAAATTCTTTTAAGATTTTACCTTTATTTGAAAGATAATTATTGGATGACTCATGAATAATAGCATTTGCTTTGGAATTATTTCGTTCAAGTGACTCAAATAATGTATTATTTTTTATAATTTCCATTGTGTAGGGATAAAGTTCTAATTTTTTCATATCACTAAAGGATAATTCTTTATCAAAAGGCGTTAATTGTAATGTTTCTAACCGTACATAATTGATAATTTCTGGTGCATCGTCAAAAAGGGCTGCGTAAAGGCTTACAACAATCCTAGTCCCCGTAAAATCAACTGTAGTAAGCTCATACCCACATAAACTCACCTCATCTTGTTCATCAAAAACAACTAAAGGATCAAAATAAAAAGTTCTTTTGGGATATTCTTGTGCTTCTGTAATAATAAGTTTGTCATTTCCCTGATCAAGGGGAAGTTCTTTCTTAATAAATTCTTTGGAACTTAATAATTGATCACCTTTAGCAGCACCAGCTAGAAGGAGAACAATAATAAGGAGGGAGAATAGAAAAATTATAATTCTTTTGATAACTGGTGCCACTAAAACTTCTATAAAAATAAATTTTGATAAAAATGAGAAATGATTAAGGTAATATTAAGAACAAATCTTAATCTAAACATATTTAGAACCCGAATTTGCCTAAATTAATAAATACAAATATTTTTGTGGCACTGAGTAAAAAAAATATTCATTATAAAACTATAAAATTAATCATTTTAAAACTCCTCTTAAGTGCCACACCTTTATTAGCTCATTACGAACTACCAAGAGAGATTGACTTAATGATGATTGAGCATGATTTAAATAAATGCTCCAAAGGTAAAATTGATAGTTATTTTTTTCATAAAGAAAAAGATCCAGATTACTTACTTGGTATATATAATGGTGCTAATCTTGATTTAGAATGTTTACGCGAACAATTTCAGAATAAAATTACTAATTACCCTGTAAATTTTCTCAGTGATCCCAGAATTAAAGTTTCTCATGATTTAAGTTATTATAAATCCTACATTACAAATTTTAATAGAGTAGTTTGCGGTGAAAGATGTAATCTTGATGAAGATTCAATTTTATTTGTAGGGGATAATTATTGGTACATTTATGATTTATATAATTCGTATGGCCATAAAGCGAATTTCATAGAAACTCTTGATAATAAAATCCATATTGAATTATTCGAGTCAACACATACAAAAAATATTGTCTTTGATACTAATACAAAAGATTTTTTATATCTTTATGATGGAATATTAGAATTTCATGATGGTTATTACGTAGCTAGGTATTCCAAAAACTATTTTGTTGGAGGAGGAGCGTTTTGGTATTCTGCTATAAGAGATTACAAAAATAATATTGTTGGATTAATTGATTTCAAAGCAAATTTTACAACCTGTGACGAGGTAAATTTATATGCTTGGACCAATCAATTGTATGATTTTATTCTAGAAACTAATAACTTACAAAATTGCAGGATAAATTAATGGAGTCCTTATCAAGAGTTATATTATTTTTAACATCTTATTTTATCGTTTTAGCTTTATCTTTTAGTATCAATATAGAATTTGAATATCTACAAAGCGGATTATTCTTATTTATTTCTATAATTATAGCATTCTGGCTTTATTATTTACATTTTAAGAAAAAAGAAGCACCAGAATTTCAAAAAGAAGTTTTGTATGTTATGTTTTTTCTCTGTCTTGTAACATCTACTTGGTCATTTAAATTAAGTTATTTTCATTTGTATGATTAATAATTTCTTGTTTTATTTCTTAATTACACCTGTTGTAGTATCTATTATAGCTCTTAACTCATTGTTTTTTGTTCATAAAAGCCCAAGTACACCAATATTTGAAAATGCTTTGAAACATTGTAAAAGCGTGGATAATAATTTTGTTTATAGCGATCAAGGAACTGCACAAGATATCTGCATTGATGAATATATGAATGCCCCTTGGTCGGTGGAGTTAGTTATAAAAATATTTCTATTATTTGGTTTTATATTTTTAGTTCCATTATTACTATATATTAAAAATAGATAAAATTTCTTTGAAATAACTCTCTTAACCTTTGGGTGAATAATGGTATAAGAATATAATGCATCAATTTTTAGCAACAGTAATTCCTTCAATTGTTTTAGTATATTTTTTCGTTACTTTAGATAGATTCCCTGAGCCAAGAAAAATTATTATTATAACATTTATTCTCGGTATTCTCATCACGATACCTGCTGGTTTTGCAAATGTGTATGTAATGCAAATTATTTATGAAAATTTTTACTATAGTAATTATTATAATGAAATTGATACTTTTTTCGTTGGACCTTTTGTTGAAGAAATTCTAAAATTTTTGATTATACTTTTATATTGTTCTCGATTAGATGATTTTGATGAACCTATGGATGGACTGGTTTATGGTGCTACAGCCGCTTTAGGCTTTGCTATGGCTGAAAACTTTGATTATGTTTATAGTGCAGAAGAATTTGGGACGACTTGGCAAAACATTGCTTGGATTAGAGCTTTTCTAACTGCTCCTATGCATGCTTCTTGTGGAGCTATTATTGGCTTTTCTTTTTCTTATTATTATTTCTATAATAAAAATATAATTTTTTTAATAATAGGTTTGTCTGTCGCAATTATTTTACATTTTCTTTATAACTATGGATATTTTGAATTGATTGTTATCTCTCAAATTATTGTTTTATTTTTCTTATTCAGAAACTTAAGAAAAAAACAGGCAACTGTAAAAAAAGTTTGGAATGATTAATATTAATTCTTATCATAAAATTTTAATATTTTTTCTATGCATCTTTTCTTTTAATTTAAATGCAAATAGCAATGTTTGTAGTTCATTTTATGAAAATATAAGAATTTATAATAATGAATATGAATTATACGCTAACCCAATTTTTGAACAAGAAGAACCAATGTTTGGATTAATTTTTGATCAATCGTTTGATATTGAAAAAGATCGATGGGTTTATAAAAGAGATAAAGATAATCACATTAGTATATTTAACACTAATTATTACTCAAATTCCTATAATAAAATAATCAGTAATGATAAAATTATTTCATTAAATGATTTAAATGTAAGTGAATTATCAGACGAAGAATTTAATAAAGTATTCGCAGATAATGAAAATATTAATTTCAAAATTAAGCGCTTAGAAGAAGGAATAAATAAAGAGTTAAATTTTACTCTGGAAAAGTCAATGTTTGATCAGGTTTCAGAAGTAACTCCTATATTCCGAATTAATTCTTTTAAAAACATTGATATAAAAAATACTGAATACACGGTTAATTATGATTTTGAATATTGGTGGCTGGATAATAGATTAATTGATTTACTAAAACCATCATATGAAAAAGAAATTGGAACAGTAGAAGAGCTTATTAATAAGAAAAAGAAAGAAATTGGAGACGAATTTAATGAAAATACATTTGTCGCAGGTTGGTGGTGTGAGTTAACAATGGATGACTTTTATGCAGAAGATTTATTTCTCTGGCATCCAGAATTAGAATTTATAAATATTGTAAAAAATGATTTAGAAAATAGAGAATTAAGTATCTCCTTTAATTACGATATATATGGAGATGGTTATGAAGAATTGTATCTTAATATAAAAGATCAAGGGATAGCAACTTTTACAACAGAATTTGATTTAAGGGCTTTTCCATTTGATTCCCATGAAATTGAATTTGTCTATGCTGATACTAAACATAGCATATCATCACAACTTATAGATTATGATGCATACGTAACGTTACCATTAGATGACAAACTGAAATCAAAAGTTCTTGAATGGAATATTAATGGAAACTACGCAGAATATGAGGCTATTAAATATTATGATAAATATGACTATGTTTATGATGGTATCAAAACATATTTTACTATTGAGCGTAATTCTTCCTATTATGTTTATAAAGTTATTGCTCCAATAATTTTAATATTAATTGTATGCTGGTCTGTTTTTTGGTTAAAGCCAGAGCATATAGAGTCAAGATTAACTGTATCCATAGTTTGTTTATTAACTTTAATTGCTTATAACTTTGTAATTGATGAAAATATTCCTAAGCTTCCTTATTTAACAGCAATGGATCAAATAATACTTTCCTCATATTTTTTTGCCTCTGTCCCCACTATTCTCAGTATTTATTATGTAAATTTAGTAGAAGACCAAAAATTAAGCTTACTTAATTCACAAAAATATATTCGCATACTAGGACCCATTATTTATTTACTAGCGATAATCTTTATTATGTACTCAAATATTAATAAGAACCCTAGTGCTTTAGGCTCAATGAAAATAATTTTTGGATAAATGAAGAAAAGTTTATACTCACTACAAGATGGTATTAAAGCATCCTTGAAAGATCTTAATGATAATGAAGTTATTGAATCTACAGAAAAATATGCTGGTGTAAAAAAAAATAAGAAACATTTTTATAAATGCGCTGAAGGAGGGTCCTACGATATTCATCACAAGTACTCTTTAGCAATAGATATAGCCAATATAAAAAAAGGGAAAGTACCATCAATGTTAAAAGCGCATGAAGCGATGATTGATAGTTATTTTACAGAAACACAAAATACCACAACTCAAGAAATCAATTATTATGTAGGCCAGGTAATGAAAGAAATAGGTTCTTTAACAAACAGTGTTGTTGACGGTATAGAAGATGGTGTTCTTACACAAGCTGAAAAAAATGAAATTAAAAAAGCAATAAAAAGCGCTGAAGAATCTATAATGAAACTCAAATCAAAAATTGGGAATATTACCTAACTAGAGAATTTAACTTACTTTTTCCCTATTATTTAATTTTCATAAATCCTTAAATTGTAATCATAAACGAAAGGATAATTATGAAAAACGTAATAAAAATATTAACCATCACTGGAGCTTTATACCTATCAAGCATAACAAGTGCATTTGCATGGGGTTTTAGTTCAACTGGGTTCCAATTGGGCGATTATTATTATGAAAATTTTAGCAATGGTATGAGCTGCACTACAACAACTATTGGTGATTATACTTATACAAATTGCTTCTAACGATAAACTTAATAGCGCTAATTAAATAAATAATTAGCGCTTTTAGAATACTGAAAGGAAATTAAATGAGAGCAAATATAATAAAAACGGATGAAAAAATTATAGATATTAATATAGGCCCAGACATTATTGGAGATGTTCGATGGATAAATTAATATTAATAAAATTCGTCAATCACAAAGATGACATTAATAATCTTTAAAAATCATAATAATAATTTTTATAATAGGAGAGAGTATAAATGGTTCAAGAAAACCAATTAAGTGATCAAGAATATAATGAAGTATCTGAGTTGGAAAAAGAAATTTTTAATGAAATAAAATTAATTTTTACAAAAGATAATAAAGCAAATGAAGTAACAAAAATCTATTGTATAGGAAGAGCTTTAGCGAGAATTCAAAAAGATAATATAGATTTAGTAGGATGCTTAAGGATGCTTATAGATTCTTTTGTTGATGAAGTAATATTTACGCAGGAAATCCTGGATTATGAGAAAAAAAGCATAAATAACGCCGTTAACAGGTTTTTAAACAGTCTAGATACCAGAACGAACTATAAAATTAATTAATCTTTTAATGAAATATTTTTCGTTAATTAACGTCTACTTTGTAAAAAAAGGAGATTTATGACCATTATCAGTAAAGATGAAAAATACCAAACTACAACTACTCAAAATTTTGAACAACTAGCTAATTTGAAATCAAAAAAACAAGATAATGAGAGCAAAATAGACAAGGATTTTTCTACTGCAAATAACGATTATATTAAAGAATTTATTAAGACAATTAACAAAAAAAGCTCATGAAAATAGTGACATCAATAACATGTAACTTAAACTATTGTATAAATTAAACATATGAATAATTTAAATTCAACTCTTCCTAAATGGTTCATGGATCTTGCATCCATAGGAGGTGAACTAGCAAAATACCATGACAAAAATTTTGTTTTTTGTATTTGTTTACCAACGTTACATTTTTCATGCCCAGCTATTTTACTAGGTCTTGTAAAAAATTATTTAAATGTTTTAGCTTCATTGAATTCAACAGTCACAAATTTAGATGAAATCAATGAAGGAGCAGAAATTAAATTTAGAGATATCAATGGTGAAACAACTCAAGGTCTATTTATTGAGGTTGTTGATAGAGATATTTTAGGCAATAATCAAAAATTTGCACGAATTAAAATTAAGAATGCTTTTCAACTAATACCTGAAAAAAAAGCTATAGAAAGCATTGAGGTATTAAGCGAAGAAATGATTCAGGAAGATAACTTTAAGATAGGGAAAAAAATAAAGAATACTTTCAACGGATTAGAGAAGAAAATTTTAGATACTAATGAAATAGATATTCTGAAGTCATCTCTAACATCTAAAATTCATATTATTGCACAAAAAACTACAATAGAAAAAGAAATAAAAAATTTTGAAATAGGTGGAACAAACTTCAATGATGTTATTAGAATTAAAGATTATGTTAATCAGGGTGAAAGTTTTTTTTCAACACTTGCATCACCATTAAAGATAGCAGACCAGGAAGAGCTTAAGGACGTAAAATTTAAATTTTATTGGGGATCGAATTCATTTATAAAATTTGATAATTCTGAACATCAAAACTTTAATTCAATAATTGTTTTATCTCCAAATGAGACAAATTTTGTAAATTCATTTGAGACTTTTCAAAGGAAATTTGCTGAAAGAGAAACGATTGATCTAGAAAATTTTTCATCATTAAAAGAACTTAATTTAAACTATCCTTCAATGATTTTTAGGAACAATTAATATGGAATATTTTGACTTAAATAAAAATATTAATAATGAAAATCTTCAAGATTTAGAAATAATTCATGAGTTGTACACAGAAGCAAAAACTAAATACGAAAAAATAAATATAAGTAACAAAAAATTTAATGAATTTTATGTATCTACTTTTAGATTTAGAAATAGATTAGGTGATTTAAGAAATGACTCATACTGGGTCAATTTTATGCGTACAATACTTCGATACAGATATCGTTGCGCTGTTTCTCCTTTGCCATTTAGTCATCAAGCTAATTTAGAAGGTTTAAATGATTTTGCTCAATTAAGAGAACAAATAAGGGATTGTGATGATGTTTTTCCAGAATACAAAGTTCATGCAAACAACCTTATAGAATTGTATAAAGAATTGAGTCTAAGCGATGTAAATCCATTTAGTGAAAAATTAGAGGAAGTATTAAATAAATTTTATCAAAAAAATTGTGCAATTATTTTAAAATCACAATCATCATATGATTATATATCTGGAATTTTTAAAGATAATAAATATTTAAAAATTTTAAAAGAGAGTGAATATAGAAAATCAAATAGAAACTATGATGTAGTAATTTTTTTAGGACATCATTCTTGGTACGATCATTATTTATATACATCTATAAAATCTAAAAATTTAGTAGGTATATGTTATGATTTTATAGGTGGAAAACAAATTGAACCTCTTTCATTTTCTCATCCATTATGGAATAGAAATATTACATCTATTAAGTATGAAACTGAAAAAATAAATTTAGCAAAATATGTTGAAGATTCACCAGAAGACATATCAAACGAAATTGAGATAGAATATATCCAAAAAAATATGGATAAAAAATTTGGTGGAACTTCTGAAGAACAATTAAATGCAAGATTAACTCATCTGGCTGGCGGTTATATAAGTTTTCTTAGGAATCATATTGGCGTGGATACAACACAAGAAGTCATAGATTTTTCTTCAGAAGTTTCTATTATGCCAAAAGAAGTAAAAGAAATTTTACCTGGAGATTATATTCTTCTAAAGACTGGTGCAGATAAAGTATTAACTTATGAAGAAGCCAATAAACTTATGGGTGAGAATGCCGAATGGTATAGAGATCTTCAGGATGAATGGAAAAATAAACTTATTGAATTTGATAAAAATAAACCAAATGCCTTATCCATATTAAAACAAAAAGGCATAAACTTAAGTAGATCTAAATATCGTGGTTGGATGAGGGAAGACGCTATTAAACCAAAAGATAAAAATGAATTTAGAATACTGCTAGAGGTAATTTTTGATTTTAATCATAAATCTGATGAAAAAAACATTAATAAATATATAGATGTTATGTCAGAAATTAACTCAAAACATATTTCTGCAGGAAGTATTGTAAGAAAAAAAATACTAAAATTAATTAAAGAAAGTGATTTATCATTTTTAGAACAAAGAGGCTTTCAAGAATTTAGACTTCCAGATACAAATGCTAGTATTAGTGTTTATAGAGTCTTAAAAATTTCAAACCAAGATAAACTTCAATGGAGGTCACAAACTGATACTCCTATCAAAGCAAGTGAGGTTATGAATGATTGAGTTTTATCCTGATAATCTGATCGGGAATGATTTTGATAGTCCAGGAGAATTTGAATTATACAAAAAATTTAAAGAACTAAGTGCAAGAAGAAACTGGGTTGTTTTTCATTCACAAGGTGTTCATAAACATGTTTCTCAATTTATGGGAGAAATAGATTATGTAATAATTATGCCCAAAGTTGGAGTTTTAACCGTAGAGGTAAAAGCATGTAAAACACTTTTATTTGATCCTAAATTAGCTAAACCTTGGAAAATAGGCTCAAAGGACTATGAAAAAAGAGGTCCTTTCAAACAAGCAGAAGATAATTCGCGAAGTTTAAAAGAATTTTTTCATGAAGAATATCCAGTTCTAAAAAAAGTTTTATTTTGGCATACAGTTGTTTTTACCGAAATAGATTTTAAAACTGAACAAAATATAGCGTGGAATAGATGGGAATACATTAATAGCTCTGAGCTTGATAAAGCAAAAGATAATGAATATTTAGAACTTTTTGAAAATGTAATTTATTCTACTTTGAAAAATACACCTGCAGGAAATTATTTTACTGAGAAGACTCCCACATATAATCAAGTTACATTACTTAAAAATTTAAGAAAAAAAATTGAAATTTATCAAGAACCAAAAAAACGAATAGAAAAAAATAATATTGAATTAAATAAAGTTTTTAATGAAAACCAAGCAAATATACTGAGACAATTAAATAGAAATAAAAAATGTATAATAGAAGGTCCTGCCGGAACTGGAAAAACAATGTTAGCCATAGAAATGGCAAAACGTAATGCGTTGCAGGGCAAAAAAACACTTTTTATATGTTTTAACACGTATTTTGGTAATTATTTAAAAAAAATTGAAAAAGAAATTAATGAAAGTGTAGGGTGCGAAGGGCAAGAAAAAATTATTTATTTTTATACTGCTAATTCTTTATATGCAAAAATAGTAAACGAAATAGATACTCCAATTAAATTTTTAAAAACAAAAGTATTTGAGAAATTATTAAATAATGAAGTTGCTTCTTTTCTAGAAAGAAGTTGTGATAATTTAATAATTGATGAATTTCAAGATTTACTAAAAAGAGAAGATATCGAAATTTTAGATTTATTTTTTGAGAAAGGACTCAAAAATATTTCCTATTATCTATTTGGAGATTTTTATTATCAAGATGTACAAAATTTTGACAAAGAAAAAATGTCTATTGATAATTTTACCGAAGATTATCCCTCAACTATATTTGAGCTAAATGAAAATTGTAGAAACTTTCCAGATGTATTAGATTTTTCAGCAAATCTCTGTGGCTTTAATCCTTATGTAAAATATTTAAGAAGCGATAAGAACACTCGTCCTAAAATCCAGAATTATAAAGATGATTTTGATCAATTAGTAAAAATTGATAATATTATTGATAATTTAGTAAAGGAAAATTTTCAATTTTCAGAAATTGTTCTTTTATCAATGAAAAAATATGAAGATTCATGTTTTAAATATATAAATTATATCTCAAAGGATTACTCTGAATGGAGTTTCGGAATAAATCAAAAAGAAATAGAAATATTTCAAGATCAAAAATATAATTCAGATAAAAAACTTTATGGTGATTATTTTTTAAAATTGAAAAGTTATAATAAAGATTATGACTTTAAAAAATTAAAAAACTTAAAATCAATGAATATTCAAAAGGGAAATCTAGAAAAAGAATCATACATCTATTGGACAACAATTAGAAGATTTAAAGGTTTAGAAAATAATATCGTAATTATTACTGATCTAGATAACTTAGATACTCAAGATCAAAAGTTTCTTCTCCATACTGGTTTGACTAGATCAACTGATAAAGTAATAGTATTAATGAATGAAAAATTAAAAATTAATTTAGGACAAATATGAAAGATTATTCTGATTCAAGAAATTCAATGATTAATTCACTTGTAAGTGAAGTATTTGGTCCAGAAATAATTAAAGAACCAATAGGTATTGGGGTTGATACAGATAAAAAAATTAATTTTGACGACCAAGATAAAAATAAAAGATTTTTACCTCATTATGATAATATAAATAATCAAGAAATACTTGTTAGTGAATCGCCTAAGCAAAAATATGGTGCTGGGGTAATATATCCTTTTGAAAATAATGAGAGCCAAGATTTAAACGAAGAAGAATTACCTCTCGAGAATGTTCCAATAGAAAACATTGATGAAGAAAAAGTTATTAGCACTAAAGGTATGAAAGCTATAATAGGAATTCAAACCAATAAATCAAAAAGTGCTACACCAGGCGAAATATCAGATAATGAATTTGATTTATCAGGATCAAATATTCCATTTCAAACTTCATTTGGAATTAGTTTTCATTGTGAAATTCCAAAAGACTCAAAAATAGTAATTACTAATCCATCAACTCCATGTGGTATTTATAAAGAAAAAGATATTTATGTAGAAAATACAAAACAAAGTAATGGATGGTGGATAAGAAAAGATTTGTTATTTAGAGCAGAGTTTAACTCTGAAGATATATTATCACAAAATGATGCAACTTTAAAACCTAATAAAATAGAAATAAACTCAACTAATTTAACTTTAGATTTTTTATTAAGAATAAGAACAACAAAAGAAAATAAAAAAATTATATCTGCATGTATAATAAATAAAACAAACAATTCAGGTAAAATAGATTCAAATTGTCTTTATCAAGCTGGTTTTGTAGTAAAGATTTTAAATAATCAAAATGATAAATTATCTAGTTTTCATCCATATCCTAAAGGCGAAATAGAAGAGAAATTTTCTAATGAAGATGATGAAGAGAAAGTATTAGATTTAATTTATAGAAAAAATCAAACCTACGCTATTGGCCATGGCTGCTCCGCTACTTGGGTAAAAGAAAACGATGATATAGCTAATGAAGTAGAAGCGAAATTTTTACCTATTTATGATTCTCCTAACATTACTCCTGTTATTCAGAAAGAGAATGGTGATACTTTTGAAATTCCAATGAACGTTCTAGCTGGATTAGCAGAAGGTAATTCGATTGAAATGTTAAAAGAATTGTCTTCTTCTTATGAAAAATGGATCGAAAACAAAAAAAAGATTTTAAATAAACTTGAAACTAACTTTCATGATGCTGGCGCTTCAAATCTTAAAAAATGTGAAGAATGTCTATTAAAAATGAAAGAGGGCATAACATTTCTTGAAAACGATACAAATGCTGAAAAAGCATTTAAGTGGATGAATGAGTCAATTTTAACTCAACAATTAAGAAGTAGTTGGGAAAGTCAGGTTACTAAAAAAAAGAAACGCGAACCTCAATGGGATAAGAATAATTCTAGATGGTTTTTTCCAGATAAGTTTGAAGCACCTGATTTAAGCAAAGACCATAAATCAAAAGGTAAATGGAGACCGTTTCAGTTAGCATTCATTTTATCAAGTATTAAATCTTCTGTTTTATATGATGATTTTCAACGAGAAGAAGTTGAGCTAATATTTTTTCCAACCGGTGGTGGTAAAACTGAAGCATATTTAGGATTATCTGCATTTACTTCTTTTTATAAAAGATTGATTAATCCAAATGATGCAGGTGTAAACGTTATTATGCGATACACACTCAGATTACTGACTGCTCAACAATTTACAAGAGCATCTAGTTTAATTTGTGCTATGGAAAAAATCAGGGAAAATTTTCAATCAGAGCTTGGTAATACTGAATTTTCAATCGGTGTATGGGTTGGAAGTGCTTCTACTCCTAATAAAATGGATGGTTCTTCAAGTTTTCCTGGCGCATTGCAACTATTTAACAAATTACTAAGAGGAAGTTCAGATGATAGTTATAAATTTTTACTTACTAAATGCCCGTGGTGTTCAGCACATATAGGTAAAACAAAAACACGAGAAAGTAGAGCACCAAAGTGTATAGGTCTTCAAAGTGAAGGTAATAAAGTTATATTTAGATGCAAAGCCGATGGTTGTGATTTTAATAAACCTTTACCAATTTATGTAGTAGATGAAGATATATATGAAAAAAGACCTACGATACTAATTGCTACTGTAGATAAATTCGCACAATTAACATGGGAAAAAGAATCAAAAAAAATTTTTGGATTAAATGAAAATGGAGAGAGAGTCTCATCACCGCCATCGATAATTTTACAAGATGAGCTTCATTTAATTACTGGTCCTTTAGGATCAATGTACGGACTATATGAAGTTGTTGTTGAGGAACTATGTACCCAAATAATAAATGGGAAAAAAATTAAACCAAAGATAATTTGTTCTACCGCTACTATTCGAAGTTACAAAAGGCAAATTAAAGACCTTTACAATAGAGAAAAAATAAATTTATTTCCACCTTTAGGTTTAGAAGTTGAAGATAGTTTTTTTTCAAAATATGCCCTTGATGAAAAAGGGAAATATTTAAAACCAAAAAAATATCTTGGTTTATTAACTACAAATTATTCATCCATTCAAACTGCGCAAGTAAGAATTTACTCTAGGTTGCTATACTCAGCGAGAAAACTTGATTTAGAAGAAGCTGATCCATGGTTTACTTTGATGAGTTTTTTTGGAAGTTTAAGAGAGCTTGGAAACACAACTACGTTGATACAAGTAGATATAATTGATCAAATTGATAGATTAATAAGAAGATACAATGATGATCCAAAAAAATTTAGTAAGATTGATAATATTCTTGAATTAACTAGCCGAGTAAAAAGTGAAGAAATTCCTCTTGCTATTGATAAACTTGAAACAAAAATAAGTACATCAGATAAAGATAAAACATATCCAGTAGATATATGTTTAGCATCAAATATCATTGAAGTGGGAATAGACATTGATAGATTATCACTTCTCACAATATTAGGACAACCAAAAACTACTTCATCTTATATTCAGGTTTCAGGAAGAATAGGACGAAACTGGATTGAAAGACCAGGTCTAGTATGCACTTTATATGGATTTAGAAGACCTAGAGATAAATCACATTTTGAAAAATTTACTTCATATCATCAGAGATTATATGCTCAAGTAGAGCCTATGAGTGTAACACCGTTTGCAAGACCTGTACTAGAAAGAGCTCTTCATGGGATTCTAGTTGCGTATGTAAGATGCCTTGGTGATATAGATATTTCAGAAAGACCAAGAGAATTCCCAACAGATTTAGTAAATAATTTTACAGAAATTATTCGTGATAGAATTAAAGAAATTGATAATGATGAACTAGTATCTTTTGAAAGGTTAATTAAGAAATGCTCAGAAGAATGGAAAAGATGGGATCATGATAGATATACTTCTAGAGGAACAACAGAAACGGATATAGGATTAATGTATCCTGCAGGAACTTATGTAAGTCCTGATCAAAAAGACGCATCTTGGCCAACACCAAACTCTATGAGACAAGTAGATATGGAATGTAATGCTAGTATAACTAATCTTTATAGAGCTACAAATGAGGAAAATATAAATGGGTGATAGTCCAATTCGAAGAGGGCAATTAATTACACCTTTTGGTGTCGGCGCATTATATGTTGCAAAAGATGGAGAGGGCATAATTACAGCTGGCTTAGACCATTGGTATAAAAAGCAGGGTGGTGAAACAATTTCAGATGATGATTTAGAAGAATTTGTCATTAAAAATGAATGGAGACTTGAAAAACAACTAGGCGTAAATCACTTTAGACTTCCACCTGATTTTAGAACTAGTTATGCAAATTTTGGTAACAGCAATAATGATCCAAATACAAATATATCAATTCCTTTTTTAAGATTTCCTAGATGGCATTTTTGCTCTTTTTGTAGAAAAATGAATAAAGTAAGTTTAGCAAAAAGAGGGCAGGTAATTTGTGACGACTGCACTAAAAAGATAAGAAATAAATCTAAAAATACATTTTATTCAAAAGAAATGATTCAAGTACCCATTGTGGCCGTTTGTGAAAATGGACATATTCAAGATTTTCCTTGGAACGAGTGGGTTCATCGTACAGCTAACCCAAGCTGCTCTGGAAACAAATTAAAATTTATATCTAAGGGAACTCCAGGTCTTATGGGAATGGCAGTTAGATGTGAAGAAAATGGACCTGGTTGTAACTCAACTGAAAGAAGCTTAGCTGGTGTTCTAAATGGTAAAAGAGAAGGTACTGAATATAAAACACAATTAAGTTTAAGATTAACAAGCGATGA
>CABXSY010000021.1 GCA_902514875.1 uncultured Alphaproteobacteria bacterium
ATCCTGGTGCTCAAACACCTAATTTAGATAGTATAATAAAAAAAGACGCAGTTGCATTTAAGAATGCTTTTTGCCAAGCGACAGTTTGTACTCCAAGTCGCTGTTCATTTATGACTGGTTGGTACCCACATGTTCACGGTCATAGAACGATGCATTACATGCTACATACTGATCAAGGTGATTCGAGCATATTATCAGAATTAAAAAATAAAGATTATTTTATTTGGTGGGGTGGAAAAAATGATCTGATAGCAGGTCAAGAAGGTTATCGTAATCATTGCGATATTTATTTTGAACCAACAGATAAAGATTTTAAAAAATGGGACTACGCTCAACAACCAGGGACTCATGGTGGAGATTTATCATGGAGGGGGCCTAAAGACGGAGATAATTATTATAGTTTCTTTAAAGGAAAATTAGATAAAAAAGATAAAGATATTTATTTTGATGATGATTGGTCCATGGTTTATGGGGCATTAGATTTTATTGAAGATTATAAAAAAGAAAAACCATTCTGTTTATTTTTACCACTTGGATATCCGCATCCACCTTACTGCGTTGAAGATCCATGGTTCTCTTCGATTGATAGAAATATAATTCCTGAAAGATATCAGTATAAAACATGGGAGGACAAACCAAGTCTTTTAAAAGGAATAATGGATGGTCAACAAATGCAAAATTGGACCGATGATCGTTGGAATGAATTACGAGCTGTTTATCTTGGTATGTGTGCAAGAGTTGATTACCAATTTGGTCTTTTAGTAAATCAACTTAAAAAAAATAATTTGTATGATGATACCTTAATTATTTTCCTTTCAGATCATGGTGATTTCACTGGAGATTATAATCTTGTTGAAAAAACTCAAAATACTTTTCAAGATTGTCTGACTAATGTTCCTCTAATAATTAAACCGCCTAAAAGTGAGAATACACTGAATGGTGTGAGTGACACAATGGTTGAATTGATTGATGTGGCTGGTACAATATATGACTATAGTAATATAGAACCATCATATTGGCATTTCGGAAAGAGTATTAAAAATTTTATAGATCAAAAGGTTAATAATCATAGAGAAGAAGTATTTACAGAAGGTGGTAGACTTAGATTAGAAAGACAAGCCA
Source organism: uncultured Alphaproteobacteria bacterium (assembly GCA_902514875.1). Lineage (GTDB taxonomy): Bacteria > Pseudomonadota > Alphaproteobacteria > HIMB59 > CACPNW01. Next base: position 1,123 of record CABXSY010000021.1, read on the forward strand.
GCGAAAACCAAAGCCTACAACTACCTCATGGTCTTTATTATCCTAGAGTGAGTTTACAAGGTAAAGAAGATGAAATTTTAATGCATACTAAGGCTACAATGTGCAGAAATAAAAAATTTAAATATATAAAAAGAGCCTATGAGAAAGATGAGCTCTATAATTTAATTGAAGATCCTGGAGAAATTCATAATGTTATTGATGATAAGCAATACTCATCAGAGCTTAAGAAACTAAAAGATAAAATGTTATCATGGTATCAAGAAACTTGTGATGTTGTTCCCTTAAAAAGTGATGAAAGAGATTTTAACTAATATAATTCATTCTCAATTCTGGTAAGCCAATAATCAATATCTAAATTTTTATGACCAGTGAGCATTCTCCAGAACTTAATTGTATTAATTTTGTCTAACCGATTTGTATCTGCCTCTTGCCAAGGATATGATTGCATTAAAATATCATTGACTGTTTTTTCTTGATTTTCATCTGTCCAATATAATGCTTTATTAGGAAGTGGTTTATATTTTTTTTCAGGATCCCATAATAGTTCCTGTTTTTCTGTTGGTTGCAGTCTAACTTTGAACATGTACCTAATCTCATCTGAAAAATTAACACCTGCACCATGCCACAAGCCATTATGAAAGATCCCTATCGTCCCTGCCTTACAAACTATATTTTTCTGTCCTTTAATATTTTGATATTTAGCAATTCCCATTTCGTTTACAATTCTGAGATGTGTACCAGGGTGATATCTTGTTCCACCCATTTCTTTTGTAACATCAGTTGGAAAATAGAATAACTGAATATCAAATGTAATTCTTGGATCGATTGTGCTGTCTTGATGATTAACCTGAGACATCTGTCTTTGATTAGTTTTTTTAAAGTATTTTGTTGGGAATGTTAGATGAAGAAATTGATGATCAACTACTGCCTCAGATCCAACTAAACTATTAATTGCTCCTGCTACAACTTCATTTTTGAATATTTTTTGTAATGGAGATTTGTGTGGGTAAGCATTCTTAAGTGATGTTCCTGCAGGAATTCTAGGAATGCTGCTGGAGGCTTTAATATTTTGAAAATACTTTTGCATATTATCAACATTTTCAATATCAGTATATCCAATATCGTTTAAAAATTCTTTATTAGTTTGATTATCTATTAATCCATCAAAAAATAAGCATCCACTATTAGCGAACTCTGCCATTTGCTCGGTTGATAATAATTGTACCATTTTAAAAATCTCCCTCTTCTATTTTTTCAAAAAAAAATTCATGTTTTAAATATGAAGTCCTAAATTCTTCTCCTGGATGCTCTGGTATAGCTTGACTTGATTGAAATAATCTCCACCCATCTAATAAGGCGTCAAGGCCCGTGGGATAAGGAGGCTCGTCGCTATCACCTGTCATATGGAGTTTTTGACCAGTACCATCAAAAGTAGCCCATGAAATAACTTCAGCTTCTAAACTTGGAAACTTTAAATAAAGAACTAAAACTTTTTGTCTTTTGGGCATTTAATTTTCTTTAAAATAATTTTTTAATAATTCTTTTGGTGGATCATATGTTTTAATTTCATTCAGTAAAAGATTTTTATATTTATTTATTAAATCATCATTATTAATAGGATGTAGTTGCCCAGGATCTTCCTTCAAATTATAAAGAGCGGATTTAGTATCTTCCAATGATTTATGTGGATCTGATTTTCTAAGAATTCTATTTACCTTCATTACAGGTATATTTTTAGTAAAGTTAAATGGCTCATGCATTGTAGCAGTTTGTAATTCTTCGTGTGAAAAAAATTGCCTCATATTGGTTGGCATCAATGTATATTGAAATCTACTTCTATCGTATTGATCAAAATTTTCTGGGAAATGAAAATATGAATAGTTTCCATCAGAAATATTTATACCCCCACCCCAATATCCATACAAAGCACAATGTTCATTTTCACTATCTTTATCTAAAAAGTTTAATAGTGATTTGCCTTTAACTTCTTTAGGAAGATTGTGACCATGCATTGTCATGAATGTTGGCATGAGATCAATATTTTGTGTTACAACATTTCTTTGCTCTCCCGAATATTGTTTGAATTCAGGGTGATAAAAATAAAAGGGTATATTTGCAATCTCATTGTATAAAGGCATTCTGTTTTTTGCCCACCAATCATGTTCACCTAACATAAAACCATGGTCCGTCGTTAAAATTAATGCGGTGTCATTCCATAAGTTATTTTCATCAAAATAATCTAAAACGGTACCAAGTAAATAATCACATAGTCCAACTAAAGCAATGTAATTGGCTTTTAACTCTTCAACCTCATCATCCGTTTCTTTCACTCTATCGTATTGAGGCCAATCTAATCTTGGACCTGTATAATTTGTTTTTAGTTTTTCTCTAAATCTCTCTGGAGCAAAAAAAGGTTCATGAGGGTCAAAAGTTTCTAGTTGAAGAAACCAATTATCAGCGTCTTTGTTAATATTGATAAAATCTAAACCGGATTCAAAGCATTTAACTGAAGGAAAATCTTTTTCTTCTTTAATAAACTCACTGTTGATTGCATAATGATAGTATCCTGTCTCTCTATTAGTTAAATTTAATTGAGATTGATGATATTTTTCTCTTAATTTTTCAAGCGGCGGTTGTACCATCGCTTTCCATGGATCACTTTCTTGTCCTCTGATAAAATCCCATGAATTAAATCTATTATGATACGTTGCACCACCATCTTCAAAATAATGATAATGATCAGTTACTAGATGGGTATATGTATTATTAAGTCGTAAAATTTCAGGAAAAGAATTATCAAATGGTTCTAGTGGTCCCCATGCGCGATGCAAAAAACTTAATCGTCCTGAATGCATGTCTCTTCTTGCCGGCATACATGGCATACTGCCAATATAATGATTGTTAAATTGAATTGATTTTTCTGCTAATCGATTAAAATTTGGTGTTTCTATATATTTGCCACCATAAGAATTTAGCATTCTTTTATTTAATGAATCAAATAAAAGGAAAACTGTTTTCATAGAAATAGATTAATATGAAATAAGTAATTATTAAAGTTTTTTCTTTAATCGATGAAAAGAATCCGGGTTTAATCCCATTTGACCAGGATTATTTATATTTTTAGCTTTTGTAATTTTGGATGTAATATTTTCAACTTTTTTAATTTTGTTTTTAATCTTTTTCCTTAATGAGGTTGTTATTTCATCATAAGTACTAATACCAATTAGATTATTTAATTCATACGGATCAGCATCAAGATCATATAAATTTGTTTCCGTGTATTGATTAGATGAAGGTTTATCATTTCCATTAGAATCTTGATCAGCAATACAATATTTCCATTTATCTGTTCTCAGACTTCTAGCTAATTGACTCTCACTTATTTGAATAAAAATTTCGTTATCCCATTTTGTGGAAGTTTTATTTACTAAAGGTAATACTGATCTACCGTCGCAATGAGAAGTATTTTTAACTTTTGCTAAATCTAAAATTGTTGCATGAATATCTAATATGTTGGTTAGTTCTTTTATACGTCCACCTTGTTGAAACACATTTCCAATCAGAGATGTAGGTACTCGTATTGAGCTTTCATGACAAGAACGTTTATATTCTCTATTTCTTGTTTTAAAATTATTTCCGTGATCAGATGTAAAAATAATTGCACTATCATCAAATAATTTTAAGCTTTTAATAACATCAATCATTCTTCCATATGCCTCGTCTATTCTCTTAACCATTCCGTAATAACCACCTAAATGTCGAGGAGAAGATCCTACCAAAGATGTAAGATCTGGTGGTGACCACTTACCTGTATATTTTTCTCGGTATCCGATAGGTGGTGGATAATCGTCTGTATTATTTTGATGGTGTGGTTCAATAAGTGAAACAAAAAGAAAGAATGGTTTTTTTTGATTAAGTTTTATAAAATTTATTGCTGCATCAGTTATTGCATCAACTCTATACCCAGGGAGAAAAACTTTTTTATTTTGTCCATCATAAACATATGTTTGATAAGCATCAGATGTAAATTCTAATAGATTTGATCCTAACCAATAATCATAACCACCTCTATCCTCTTTTTTAACTGGTTCTGAAGAACCAAGGTGCCATTTTCCAATGTATCCAGTAGAATATCCTTCTTTTGATAAGTATTTTGCTAGAGTTTTAATATTTTTTTTTAAGGGTATTTTATTTTTAAAACATCCGGTTTTCGTTGCATACATTCCTGATTGTAATGAAGCTCTTGCTGGACCACAAACTGGTTGGCAAGTAAATGAATTAAAAAGGTGTGTACCTTCAACAGCGTAGTGATCAAAGTTTTCCATTAAAGATAATGGATTGCCGTGTAAACTAGATGTATCCCAACGTTGTTGATCAGTAAAAAATACAATGATGTTTGGTTTAGATTTGGAATTCATTTTGGTTATGTTTACCTAGTTTTTTTATAAATTAAAAGTTAAATGTGAATAATCGTTTTACATTAAAAAATATTATCGTAGATTAAAAGTTATAATAACCAATATGGATCAAAAGAAATTAAGAGTAAGGCGGAGTTTTATTTTTACCCCAGGTCTTAAACCAGATATGTTTCCAAAAGCTATTGAGTCTGGTGCAGATATGGTCTGTATAGAATTAGAAGATGGTATAGCAATAAAAGATAAAGATGAAGCTAGGAAAAACACCCTTGATGCACTCAAAACTCTTGAAGTTAAAAGTGATGTAGAATTAGTTGTAAGAGTTAATTGTCAAAGAACACAATTTGGTCTTTTAGATTTAGAGTCCTTTATTTCTAGTAAAATAAATATTAGAGCAATAATGCTGCCAAAAGTAAAAACTCCAGATGAAATTACCTTTATTGATGATCTTTTAACGGATTCTAATTTGGACACCGATCTTCACGTTATAATGGAAACAAATGATGCACTTGAAAGTATATATGACATTGCTCATGCTAGTAAAAGAATAGTAGCCTTATATTTTGGAGGAGTAGATATGGCAGCAGAGCTTCGATGTGAAAATAGCTGGGAAAATCTTATCTATGCTAGATCAAAACTAGTACACGCAGCAGCAAGTATTGGAGTTGATGTTTTAGATGTTCCCTATTTAGATTTGGAAAACATGGAGGGAATGAAAAAAGAGGCAGAGTTAGCAAAAAATTTAGGTTTTAGTGGCAAGGGTTCTATCCACCCAAAACAAATTGATATTTTGAATAAAGTTTTTACACCCTCAAAAGAAGAGATAGATCACGCAAAAAAAATTGTTGATCAATTTAACTCATCAAATACAGGGTTAGTAGTAATAGATGGAAAGCTAATTGAAAAACCTGTTCTCAGAGAGATGCAAAGAAAAATTTTAATATCTGATAAAATAAATAAAAATTAATTTTATCTAAAATGATAGTTCGCCTGTAATGGTTCTAGAGGTTTTTTTTTCAATAAAACATCAGAAAATTTTTCAGCTATCATTTGTGTAGGCGCATTGAGATTTCCACTAACTATGTTAGGCATTATGGAAGCATCAACTACAAATAAATTGTTCATTCCATGAACTTTAAGATTTTCATCAACAACTGAATTTGAATCATTGCCCATCTTGCACGTACCAGATGGGTGATAATCTGTCGTTGAAGTTTTTTTTATCCATGTATTAATTTCTTCATCATCTTTTATATCAGGAGAAGGAGTAATTCTTTTGCCTCTAAATTCATCAAATGCAGGTTGAGAGATTAACTCTATCATTTTTTTATAAGCCTCTCTTAATTCAATTAAATCATCTTTTTCTGATAAATAATTAAATTGAGAAATAGGTTTATCTTTTGGATTTTTTGTATTTAATAAAATTGACCCTCTGCTTTTTGGCCTTAATTGATCACACTGAAGCAAAAACCCTTGGGATAATTTTATTTCTCTTCCAAAGTATTCATTATAAGCTGGAGCAAAATGATATTGAAGATTGGGATATTTTCTATTTTCATTTCCAAAAATTAGACCTCCCATTTCCCAAATATTTGACGCCACTATTCCCTTTCCAGTTAAAATCCATTTGAGACCTTCCCATAGTTTTTTATCTGCTCTAGTCATTTTATGAATAGTAACATCTTTTTTACATTCAAAGCCTGCTGCAACCAAAAGGTGATCTTGTAAATTTTTACCAACACCAGTTAAATTAAGTAATGGATCTATATCTTTTGACTTTAAATGATCAGCTGGACCTATTCCTGATAACATAAGTAAATGAGGTGATTTAATTGCACCACAACTCAATATGATAGAATTATTTGTATAAACTTTCTTTAATTCACTATTTTGTTCAAACTCAACACCTACCACATCATTTTTATTCATTATTAGCTTTTGAATAAAAGCATTTGTTTTTAATTCAACATTATTTCTTTTAATAGCTGGTCGTAAATGAGCTGTAGCTGCACTACATCTTTTTCCATTTTTAGTAGTGCTATCTAATCTTGCAACACCTTCCGGTTTATAACCATTTAAATCTTCTGATGTTCCTTGTCCAGATTGTTGGCCAGCTTCAAACATCGCATCAAAAAGAGGGTTGTTAAGTGTACCTTTAGTAACACCTAAAGGACCATTGCCTCCACGCCATTCACTCTCACCACGATCGGAAGATTCACATTTTTTAAAATATGGTAAACATTTATCAAATGACCAATTCTTTAAATTATATTTGTCTGACCAATTGTCATAATCAAGTGGATGGCCTCTCATATAAACCATAGAATTTATTGAGGAAGAGCCTCCAATAACTTTACCACGAGGCAGCTCTATGTTTCGATTATCGCAGTTAGACTCAATAGCACTTGTATAATTCCAATTAATATTTGGATTTTTATAAGCATGATAAACTCCAGCCGGCATATGGATTAAAAGTGACTCAATAGGTTTTAAAAAACTAAAATCCATTGGACCAGCCTCAATTATTAGAACTGAATTTTTTCCATCCTCTGATAGTCTATTTGCTAAAACACAACCAGCTGAACCAGCACCTAAAATAATAAAGTCATATGCTTTATTATTCATATTTATTTATTAAAAGGTTTTCCCTTGTACTTTTTAAGATTATCAGCGTGTTTTTTTCTATCTGTTTTTTCAAGACGCTCAACATATGAAGTCCAAACTTTTGAATATATATTTGCATGATGAGGACCACCTTCTCTAATTACACCTTGAAGAGGATCTCCTCTATCAGCATCATACATATTTTCTTCAATCCACTCATCAATTAAAAACATACCGTGAGCTACTAAATCCTTATGTTGATCAGCTAAATTATTCAATTCGTGTGGATCTTTATCAATATCAAATAGCATATATCTTGGAAAATCTTTCAAACCAGTATCATAAGTTCTAATGAGTAACCAATTACCCCAGCGCACAGATCTTTGACAACTCCACGCACCATGACTTATGACTAAATAATCTCTTCCATTTTTAGAATTATTATCTTTGAGATTATCACTGAAATTTATTCCATCCCATCTATCTGGTTGAGTTGAAGATACTATTTGAGAGATTGTTGAAGTTAAATCTAAATTATAAAATTTTTTTTCTACTGTATTGCCTTTATTTGAGTCAGTGATTCCTGGCCATCTAATAATTAATGGAACTCTATTAGTAATATGATCTGCTGTTTGATGATCACCCCAAACATTTAACTCACCTTGATTTTCTCCGTGATCTGCAGATATAATAATAGCAGTATCATCCCAAAGATTCATTTTTTTTAAGTCTTCAATAACTTTGCTTAAATATAAATCTGCATAATTAATTCCTGTGTCATAAGCATCAAATTGTTCTTTAGCATCAGCAATATTTTTTATTTCCCCAACGCCCATTGTGTACTTACCTCTAAGATCATCATCGAATCCTGGAACTTCTCTTGCACTGTGTGGTCCAAAACTATCTCTTTGTTTTTTGATCAATTCTTCTGTAACCCAATCTTCTATAGGATCGTTTTTAAAAGGATTGCCAAATTCTTTTGGTGTATCATAAGGTGTATGCGGATCCCACATGTTAACATGTAAAAACCAATTATCCTTTTCTCCATTATTCTCTAACCATTTTTTTATAACAGGATAAACTTCATCAGCATTTTCTAATCCACCTTTTCCTGTGTCATACGTTTCTGTAAAACCAAACCAAACTTGATAAGCTGTATGTCTTTCTGGAAATGGACTTATGCTAGCTGTATAATAACCTGCATCTCGTAAAACTTTTCCAAGTGAAGTAAATGCATACTCACCTCTTAGACCTCCTTTAAATTCTCTATCCCAAATATTTTTTCGAGGAGCAATATCAGAGAACTCTCCACCATGATTAACTACACCTGTTTTGTAGCCAAAGTTTCCACCAAAAAAAGCGGTTCTACTTGGTAAGCATGGAGTATCAGTTGAATAAAAATTTGTAAATTTAACTCCTTCTTTAGCAATAGAATCAATTGTTGGAGATGTATTTCTATGATAACCATAACACCCCAGGTGATCGGGTCTTAAAGAGTCAATATCTACATATAAAATTCTCATGTTAGTCCTTTCATTTTTAGGCGCCGGAAACTCTTTTCATTTTTGATGTTTCATCTTTTAGTGTTGCTTGCGCAAATTTAAATAATAATTCTTTTTTTAATGTTTGTGCGTTCGTATTGTCCCATAAATTATTATATTCATTTGGATCATTTTCTAGATCAAAAAGCTCTCCGTAGTTAGCCTCTCTATAAATGGAAATTTTATAATTATCATTAATGTAAGTTTTTAAATGTGGCATTTTTGGATTATGTCTATTTTCAACAAATATGTGAGAACGTATACTTTCCTCGTTACCATAAAACACATCAGTTTGATCAACACCTTGCATTTGAGTTGGAATATCAATTCCTGCAACCTTTAAAAATGTTGGAGCAAGATCAACTAAACTTAACAAAGATGATGATGAAGTATTTTGAGGTACTTTACCAGGCCATCTAACAATAAAGGGTAAGCGGAGCATATCCTCATAATGAAAAGGTCCCTTTGCAATTAAACCATGTTGTCCAATAAAGTGTCCGTGATCAGTAGTAAAAATAATTATTGTATTATCAAGCTCACCAATTTGATCTAACTTATTAATTATTTTTCCAATATTCTTATCCATAAAACTAATCATGCCATAATAAATTGCCATATCTTTTTTTAATTCTTCCATAGGATATAAATGACTCATACATCCATGGGCATTAAATGGTGAATGCCAATTATCAAAATCAGGATTAGTTGTTTGTGTTTTACCAAAATGTGGTGGATTTAAATCGTGCTCTCCTTCTTTTAAAGTTCCTGGTGACATATCACTTGGATTATACATAGATGCCCATGGATCACTTAATACATATGGAGGATGAGGATCTTGAAAACTTGTCCAAAGAAAAAATGGTTTGTCATCTTTTTGTTGATCTAAAAATTCAATTGATCTTTCTGCAGTCCAATTTGTATAATGATGTTTTTCATCCAGCTGCCAAACTCTATCAGGTCTTGCCCAGTAGTCATATTCGCGAGCAATTGCCGGGGCATATTTTGATGTTTCTCCAGGAACTGGTTGGAAATATTCTTTCCAGTCACTTAAACCATTTTGTTCCATCCAAATAGCATAGTGTTGACCAACATGACTTTCATCTGCATGATTACGAGCAAGTTCTATATGTTCAAAACCATACCAAGGTCCTTTGAAGTTTTTCCAGAATTCTAAATCTCTAAGAGTCGGTTGTCCTTCAATTGATTCTTGACCTGGAACTGAAGTCAGGGGTTGAAAATGAGCTTTACCAATTAAGCCTGTTGAATATCCATTTTTGTATAAAAGCTCTCCAATAGTTTCAACTGTTTCCTCTAACTTAACACCAATTGTCCATGCACCATGAGAAGAAGGATATTGTCCTGTAATGATACTTGCTCTTGAAGGAGTGCATACAGGCGATGGACAATAAGCTCTAGTAAAGTTCATTCCTTCATTGCAAAGTCTATCCAAACTAGGTGTTTGAATTTTAGAATTAAACTTTCCAATTGTATCGTGATGTTGTTGATCAGAAGTAATTAATAAAATATTTGGTTTTTTACCCATTTAACCTTTTACCGCTCCTTGCACACCTTCTACAAAATATTTTTGCATAAATAAAAATAATATAATTATAGGCAATATAGTTATTACAGAAGCTGCTGCCATTCCAGACCAATCTACAAAATATTCTCCTTTAAATGCGTAAACCCCAACCGATAATGTTCTAATATCAGGATTACCAAGAGTAATAACTACAGGTAATAAAAAATCATTCCATGCATGTAAGACTTGTAAAATAGAAACTGTTGCTACAACTGGTTTAGTTAATGGTAGCATAATCATAATAAAAGTTCTGATGAATCCTGCACCATCCATTTTTGCAGCTTCTTCAAGTTCAACAGGTATTCTTGAAAAATATCCAGCAAATAATAAAATATATATTACTGGTGTATGACCAGCAGTTGCAATTGTTAAGCCAATCAAATTTTTAGAAACTTTTAAATCTGTTAATAAATCAAAAACTGGAATTATCGTGTAACCTTGAGGAATAAAAATTGTGGCAATTAAAATTCCAATAAGTATTTTTTTTCCAGGAAAAGAATATCTTCCAATTACATAACCAAACATTCCTGTTGTGATGACTACTATAACTACTGAAACGATAGTGATTATAAGAGTATTAAAAAAATACCTTCCCATATTGGCTCCAAACCAAGCTCTTTCAAAATTTTCCCATATAAGTTTATCTGGTATTAAGCCTAGGCCACCCCAAATTTCGAAATCTGTTTTTAGGGAAGCAGAAAGAACCCATAAAAGTGGGTATATCCAGAAGAAAGAAAAAATAAGAAAAAATACAGTAATTGTTAAATATCTTAGTTGGTTTTTTTCAGCGATAAAATTTAAATATTTGCTCATATTCTTCGAGTTCTCCTCATCCAAAATCCTTGAAGTGCTGTAATAAATAAAACAGCAACACCCCAAAAAACACCAGCAGCACATGCATATCCAAGCCTTGGCATCGTCCCAGCATCTGTGACAAAGGCAGTTCTAAAAATATAAACTTCCATCACTTCACTACTAAAGAAAGGCCCTCCAGCAGTCATTGTTTCAATTAATGGAAAAACATTTAAAGCACTAACAGCTTCAACTAAAATTATTACTATCGCAAAAGGTAATACTATTGGTAAAATTATATGAATCCACAATCTATAACCTTGTGCACCATCAATTTTTGCAGCATCATAAACATCTTGTGGTACTGTTTGTAAAGCTGCCAACCAATACATCATGGTAATGCCAAGCCACTTCCAAACATATACACCCATAACTGTTGGTAGTACTGTATCTGGGTTACCAAGAAAATCAATTGGTCCGGAAGTTAAATTTGTTGCCATTAAAAATTTATTAGCAGGTCCATTAAATGGACTAAAAATAAATGTCATAACAATACCAATAATTGCAATTGCTGTAACTACTGGCATAAAAATTATAGTCCTGAAAAAAGGTGAAAGCTTTAAAACTTGATTATTTAAAAATACAGCGATGATAAATCCTAAAATTATTTTTACTGGAACGGTACCAAACATAAAAATAAAAGAACGATAAAAAGCATTCCAAAAAAATGGATCATTTATCGCTTCAGCATAATTTTGGAGTCCAATAAATTTTGCATCTTTTGTAAAACCACTCCAGTCCAACAATGAAAAATACCATGACATTCCTATAGGGTACAAGACAAACATACCTGTGAGAATTGAACATGGTAAAACAAATAAGTAGCACCATCTGGCTTCATACATTTGTTGAGTTAATGATTTTTTATTCATAATAGAAAAAGGCGAATTAAAAATTCGCCTTTAAATTATTTTTTTTATAATTCAGCGTACTTCGCTGCACCGTAATTAGAGCTAGTATCCCAATTTGGAAATACCCAATCATCACGAGTTACATTAGCACCGTCTGCTCTTGCTTCCTCAACTGCTTTATCAAGTGCATCTTCATATCTCTGATTACAATCTTTAAGCTGTGCTTCGACACCTTTAAGTTGACCAGTATAAAGGCCTTGAATAACTAGAGCTAAAGATGGGTCTGGCATTCTTGATTTTGCAGCAACAATACCAACATCTTTATTTCTAACAATTGGGTTAGGTCCAACAAGAAGATTTTCGTTGAACATTTTAAGAGCTTGCGCAGAAGGTCCAGTTAGACCAGCCTTTGCAACAGCTGCTGGGCTTATCGCAGGATCTGCTGCACCAACAGTTTGTGCCCAGTAAATTTGACCCTGCTCAGTTCCCATAAATCTAACTAAGTCACCTGCAAAAGGTCCCATTTTACTATCTTTACTTAACCATAAAGTGTTTGATCCACCCTCAGCAATATAAAGAGGCTCTGCTTTCTTTCCATCAGGAACAGGCTCACTTGCTATACCATACTCCCAGTTTGGAGCATCTTTAGCCCATGTTCCAATACACCAAGGTCCTTGGAAAATCATTCCTGCAGCACCTTGAGGCATAAGAGCTCTTGCTTGAGGAGCATTCATACTCATAACACCTGGGAATGCACTTCCATCAGATTTTAGTTGTAATAAAAGTTCAACAGCTTCCATGTATTGATCAGAAGCGATTACAAATTTACCAGTTTTAAAACTGATATGTCTATTTGTAAATCCGCCTCTTCCACTATGAGCTCCCGCAACTTGTCCAAAAGTATGAACTACATCTTCCCAACGATTTACTTGGTTACCACCAATGATCCAGCCATAGTATTGACCTTTACCATTAGTTGTAATTTTTTTAGCAGCATCTCTAATTTCAGAGTATGTCATTCTTCCTGCCTGAGGATCATAACCAGCTTCACTCATGTATTTACTGCTGTATAAAAGACAGGTACCTGTTCTTTTATTTGCTGTTAAACATACACCATAAGTTTTACCATCAAACTGATTAACACCTGGTAAATAAACACCACTAGGAAATCCAGCTAACCATTCGTCAATGTTTTCAATATAGTCATCCCAAGGTTGAACCCAACCTTCCGCAACAGCTACACCTGGATCCATGTTCAAAGGAATTTGAAATACATCATGAACAGTTCCATTTCTTACTGCTAAAGGAACAATTTTATTTATTTCTTTCCATGGTAAGCCATCGTATTCAATAGTTATACCTCTAGAAGCAGCATATTCTGGAAATATTTTTTTCCAAAAAACACCTTTCATATCTCCACTGTCAATCCATCGCATATTACCACCAGTTGTTGGTAGTGGTTTTAATGGTTCAGGAATATCATATTGACCTGCGAACAACTGTGAAGGAATTGATGTGGCAGACATTACCGCACCTGCTGCAAGAGCTCCTTTCATAACTGTTCTTCTGGAGACTTT
>CABXSY010000022.1 GCA_902514875.1 uncultured Alphaproteobacteria bacterium
AATAAAGAGAAGATAAAAGATATTAGAGATAGTTTTTTTCAAATGTACAGAGGAGTTACTTTACAAATTAATAATAATAAACTCAGTATAAAGTTAAATGATGAATATAGAAAAATTATTCAAGACTCAGCAATTAAGCAATCGCTTGAAATTGTTAGAAAAAGAATTGATGAATCTGGAACTAAAGAACCTTTAATCCAAAGATCTGGTAAAAAGAGAATACTTTTACAATTACCAGGTGTAAAAGACCCAGAAAGAATTAAAGATTTATTAGGTAAAACAGCCAAACTAACTTTTCACATTGTTGATAATGATAATGTATCTGCTCTTCAAAACAACTTAGCTCCTTTTGGAAAAATTATTGTTCCAGATATGTATGATGAAAATACAAAATATTTATTAGATAAAAGAGCAGTTGTAGGTGGAGAAAATTTAGTTGATGCCAAAGGTTCATTTGATCAAACAGAGGGTCATGCAGTTTCATTCCGTTTTGATACAGAAGGTGCGCAAAAATTTGGTAAAGTTACAACAAACAATATTGGTAAAAATCTCGCTGTTGTATTAGATGGTGTTGTTATTACAGCCCCAAGAATTAACAGTGCTATTACTGGAGGCTCAGGTATTATAACTGGAAATTTCAATGCCCAAGAAGCATCTGATTTAGCTGTATTATTAAGAGCTGGTGCATTGCCAGCACCTTTAGAAATAGTTGAAGAAAGATCAGTGGGCGCTGGTTTAGGTGCTGACTCAATAGCTGCTGGTCAAATAGCTGCTATCATAGGAATGGTTTTAGTATGTGTATTTATGATGCTCATTTATGGTACTTTTGGTGCTCTCGCTAATGTTTCATTAATAGTAAATTTATTTATAATTATTTCATTATTAGGAACAATTGGTGCAACATTAACATTGCCTGGTATAGCTGGAATTGTATTAACAATTGGAATGGCAGTAGATGCAAATGTTTTAATTTTTGAAAGAATTAAAGAAGAGAGTTTAAAACAAACAAAAGTTTTTCAGATTGTAAAAAATGGTTTTGATAGAGCAATGTCAACTATACTTGATGCCAATATTACTACTCTAATTGCTGCTGTGTTACTTTTTGCATTTGGATCTGGTCCAATAAGAGGTTTTTCCATTACATTATCTTTAGGTGTGATAGCCTCAATGTTCACTGCTTTAATGCTAACAAATTTTTTAGTATATATGTACTTATCATTTGCAAATAAAAAGGAAATAAAATTATAATGTTTGGTTTAAATAAAATTATTCCTGTTGAGCCTAATATTAATTTTTTAGGTTTAAGAAGAAATTTTTTAATTTTATCTATTTTAGCAATATTTATTTCAATTGGTTTATTAAGTTTCAAGGGTTTAAATCTAGGTATTGATTTCAAAGGAGGTACATTAATTGAAGTCAGTACAAAAAATACTTCAATTGGTGAATTAAGAGAAATTTTATCTTCTTCTTACAGTGATGTATCTTTACAAGAATTTGGTAATGAGAATATTATTTTAATAAGACTTCAAAATAAAAGTAATCAAGAAAGTATTGAAACAGTTAATTCTGTTAAAAATTTAATTCAAGACAAAGTTGTTGAATTTAGAAGATCTGAATTTGTTGGCCCCACAATAAGTTCTGAGCTTTTGTTTAGAGGATTTCAGGCTGTCTCTTTTGCATTAATTGCTATTTTAATTTACATTTGGTTGCGTTTTGAATGGCAATTTGGCTTTGGTGCAGTTGTTGCCTTGACTCATGATGTATTATTTACTCTGGGTTTGCTTTCTATTTTAAGCGTTGAATTTTCTCTCGCAACAATAGCAGCAATACTGACAATTGCTGGATATTCTATTAACGATACAGTTGTAATATTTGATAGGGTTCGTGAAAATTTAAGAAAATATAAAAAGCTTGAGTTAGTTGATCTATTTAACTTATCAGTTAATAATACTCTATCCAGAACTATAATGACCAGTTTAACTACACTTCTTGCATTAGTTTCTTTGTTTATTTTTGGAGGAGAGGTAATTAGACCTTTTGCTTTAACAATGATTATAGGTGTAATAATTGGCACTTATTCATCTGTTTTTATTGCGGTCCCAACTTTATTAATTTTTAAGTTTAGACCGCAAGATGAAGATGATTAAGCGTTATTTAAGTTTTCTGTAACTTTTTCCCAATTAACTAAATTATTAATAAAAGCTTTTAAATAATCAGGTCTTCTATTTCTATAATCAACATAATATGAGTGCTCCCAAACATCACATCCAAGTAGTGGAGTGTGACCATGAATGATTGGATTTTCTCCATTTGATGTTTTAGTAATCTCTAATTTTCCATTATTTAGAACTAACCAACACCAACCTGATCCAAATTGACCAATACCAGCATTTATAAAATCCTCTTTCATTTTTTCAACTGAACCAATATCTGAAACTATCTTATTTTCGAGATCAGAGGGAATATTTCCATCTGGATTATTTTTCATCACTTCCCAAAAATGAACATGATTTATATGTTGTGAAACATTATTAAATACTGAAGCATTTTTTTGATAAGAGTTGATAACTATATCATTAACGTTATCGTCTGCTATATTTTGTTCTTTAATAAACTTATTTCCATTAGTAATGTAAGCCATATGATGCTTATCATGATGCAACTCTAAAGTTTCTGCCGACATATACGGCATTAGAGCATCTTTACTGTAGGGTAGATCTGGTAACTCTAGATTTATCATTTTATTTCCTTTGATTTATAAAATTTTCTTTAAAAATTCACCTGTAAAGCTTTTTTTATTATTTGCAATATCTTCGGGGGTACCAGTTCCAACAATTTGACCGCCCTTTACACCTCCTAGAGGTCCAAGATCAATTATATGATCAGCTGTTTTAATTACATCAAGATTATGCTCAATAACTATTACAGTATTACCTTCATCAACAAGTGTATGAAGAATTTTAAGTAATTTTTTAACATCATCAAAATGAAGACCAGTTGTTGGTTCATCCAGAATATATAGTGTTTTTCCTGTTGATCTTTTTGATAATTCTTTTGATAATTTTATTCTTTGAGCTTCACCACCTGACAAAGTAGTAGCTGATTGACCAATTTTTATATAATCTAATCCAACTTCCATTAAAGTTTGTAATTTTTGTTTTATTGCAGGAATTTTATCAAAAAATTTATAACCTTCCTCAACAGTCATTTCTAAAACATCAGAAATAGATTTATCCTTGTATTTTACTTCTAAAGTTTCTCTATTGTATCGTTTTCCTTTACAGATATCACATTCAACATAAACATCGGCTAAAAAATGCATTTCTATTTTTTTTACTCCGTCTCCTTCACATGACTCACATCTACCACCCTTAACATTAAAAGAAAAACGACCTGGCTTATATCCTCTAGCACTTGATTCATTTAAATTTGCAAACCAATCTCTAATTGGAGTAAAACAACCTGTGTATGTTGCTGGATTTGATCTTGGTGTTCGTCCAATAGGAGATTGATCTATATCAATTACTTTATCGATATGATTAATGCCTTTAAAGTTAAAACGACTTTCATCTTTGTTTAAGGATTTATTAAAATATTCATCTAACCTTTGATATAATGTATCAATTATTAATGAAGATTTACCACTTCCAGAAACACCTGTCACAGTAATAAAATTTCCTAGCGGCAAAGTAACGTTAAGATTATTTAAATTATTTGTTTTAATTTTATTAAGTTTGAAAACTTTGTTTTTATTAAATTTTCTTCTATTTTTTGGAACTTCAATTTCTAGTGATTTATTCAAATATTTGGCTGTTAAACTTTTATTATTTTTTAGTATTTTTTTAAGTCCTCCTTCAGCAATTATGTGACCTCCATTAACTCCCGCCTTAACACCAATATCAATTATATGATCAGATTGTCTAATTGCATCCTCATCATGTTCAACAACAATAACTGTATTTCCTAAATCTCTTAATCTAAATAAAGTTTCAATTAGTTGCTGATTATCTTTTTGATGTAATCCAATAGATGGCTCATCCAAAACATATAAGACTCCTGTTAAGCCTGAACCAATTTGACTTGCCAATCTAATTCTTTGACTTTCACCCCCAGACAAAGTTTTACTAGCTCTTGCTAATGACAAATAATCCAAACCAACTCTATTTAAAAAAACTAATCGATCTTTAATTTCTTTAATTACTCCCTCAGCAATTTTTTTATTATTTTTATCAAGTTTACTCTCAAGTAATGAAAACCATTGTAAACACTCGCTTATTGATTTTTTAGTAATATTACCAATATGATTTTCATCAATTCTTACAGCTAAAGCTTTCTCGTTAAGACGGTAACCATTGCAAACTTCACAGTCTCTTTCTGATAAATATTTTTCTAATTCATATTGAAGCCACCATCTCTCAGTTTCCTCATATTTTCTATCAATAAAGTTAATTATTCCCTCAAAATCATATAAAAAATTTAGTTCACTATTCTCATCTCCATAAAGAATTATATTTTTAACCTTTTTTGGAATTTCACTCCATGGAACATTTTTCTTTACTTTAAATTGCTTTAAAATTTTATCTATTGTTTCAACAAAATATTTTTTTTGGTAACCAAATACTTTTGTTTCCCAAGGTTTAATAGCCCCATCAGAAATTGATCTAGTTTCATCAGGTACAATCTTGTATTCATCAAAATATTTTTCAACTCCTAGTCCATCACATTCAGAGCAAGCACCCTGTGGGGCATTAAAACTAAATAATCTAGGTTCAATTTCTTCAATACTAAATCCTGATACAGGACATGCAAATTTTGATGAGAAAATCGATATTTTATTTGTATCAAGATTTTCTAAATATAACAAACCATCTGATAGTGTTAACGCAACTTCTATACTTTCACTCAGTCTTTGTTGGATATTTTTTTTTACAACAAGTCGATCAATTACAACATCAATATTATGTTTAAAATTTTTTTTAAGTGAAGGCACTTCATCAATGTCATAGACAACACTATCTACTTTAAGCCGTTGATAACCTCTTTTTTTTAAATCTTCGATTTCTTTTCGATATTCACCTTTTCTATCTCTAACTATTGGAGATAAAATATAAATTCTCTTATCAATATTATTTTTAATTATAAGATCAGTCATTTCACTTACTGATTGTGATTTAATTGGCTTGCCTGTTTTAGGAGAGTAGGGTACTCCAACTCTAGCATACAGCACTCTTAGGTAATCGTATATTTCTGTGACTGTACCTACAGTACTTCTTGGATTTTTTTGTGTTGTTTTTTGTTCAATAGAAATAGCTGGTGATAGACCGTCAATACTATCTACATCAGGCTTATTCATCATTTGAAGAAATTGCCTTGCATATGCAGAAAGACTTTCAACATATTTTCTTTGTCCCTCAGAATAAATTGTATCAAATGCTAATGTCGATTTTCCTGAGCCACTTACACCAGTTATTACTACTAGTTTATTCTTTGGAATTTCTAAGTTTATATTTTTAAGATTGTGCTCTCTTGCACCTTTTATAACAATTTTATCTAAATTCATGAATATTAGTGTTATCTAATAACTTTAATATGTTATATGGATATATATAGAAATCTTATGGTTGGTAGTGTTAATAAAACAATTTTATTAGGAAACTTGGGAAGAGATCCTGAGATTAGGTCAATGCAATCTGGAGCAAAAATGGCTTCATTTTCTATTGCAACATCAAAAAGATGGAAAGATAGAAATACTCAAGAACAAAAAGAAAAAACATCTTGGCATAATATTGTTGTCTTTGGAGATGGATTAGTTGATATCGTAGAAAAATATGTAAAAAAAGGATCCAAAATTTATGTTGAAGGAGAGCTTCAAACAAGGAAATGGCAAGATAAAGATGGAAATGATAGATACACTACAGAGGTCATCTTACAGGGATATAATTGTAATTTAACTCTCTTAGACAGCAGAAATAGCAATTCTCAGATATCTGATAATTCTCAAGAAATGGATCAATCTAAGCCAATTGAAGACAATTCTTTTGGAAATCAATCAAGTGATTCTGATGATTTAGATGAAGATATTCCTTTTTAATTATTTATATTAGATATTACTATTTACTTATTGAAAAATATAGTTTTTTTAATATAATTTAATCATTTATTTATATTGGTTTAAATTGTGCTTTTTGGTATAAAAAAAACTTAATATTTCTTAGAAAACTTGGATTTTTTTAGTGACTGACGATATAGATACATCAAATAACGATAATCAAGAGCCTGTAAATATACCTTCAGTAAGTTTAGAGCAAGAAATGCAAAAATCCTACCTGGATTATGCAATGTCTGTAATAGTAAGTAGGGCACTTCCAGACTGTAGAGATGGCTTAAAGCCAGTTCATAGAAGAATATTGTACTCTATGAGTGAGTCTGGGTACAATTTTAATAAACCATATAAAAAATCAGCAAGAATAGTAGGTGATGTAATGGGTAAATATCATCCTCACGGAGACTCAGCTATTTACAATTCTATGGTTAGAATGGCGCAAGATTTTTCAATGCGATTAGAGTTAGTTGATGGTCAAGGTAATTTTGGATCTTTAGATGGAGACCCTCCTGCAGCAATGAGATACACTGAAGCACGACTTGCTAAAGTATCTGAGAAGCTAGTCGAAGATATTGATAAAAATACCGTTTCTTTTAAGCCTAATTATGATGACACAACAAAAGAACCCTCAGTTTTGCCATCACAATTTCCAAATCTTTTAGTTAATGGTGCGTCTGGAATTGCAGTTGGAATGGCAACTAATATTGCTCCACATAACTTAGGAGAAGTAATAGATGCATCTTTGTATCTTATTAAAAATCCAGAATCTAATATCTCAGACCTTCAAAAATATATTTTTGGTCCTGATTTTCCAACAGGTGGTCAAATAATTGGTAAAAAGGGCATAACTGAAGCTTTTGAAACTGGAAAAGGAGGGTGCGTAGTCAGATCGAAGACTGGTATTGAAAATTTTAAAAAAGATAGAGAAGCAATTATTCTACATGAAATACCTTATCAGGTTAATAAATCAAAATTATTAGAAAGAATTGCAGAGATTGTAAAAAATGGAATTGTTGAAGGAATTTCAGATTTAAGAGATGAGTCAGATAGAAACGGTGTTAGGGTTGTGATAGAATTAAAAAAAGATGTAGATTCAAATATTATTCTCAATCAATTATATAAACATACTTTAATTCAAACGACATTCAACTCTAATATGCTTGCTTTAAATAAAGGTAAGCCGGAACAAATGAATTTAAAAGAAATTTTATCTTCATTTTTAGGTTTTAGAGAAGAAGTAATAATAAAAAGAACATTGTTTGATCTTAATAAAGCTAGAGAAAAAGCTCATATTTTAGTTGGATTAGTTGTTACTAACGAACATATTGATGAAATTATAGAATTAATAAAAAGTTCAAAAGATACAAAAGAAGCAAAAGAAAAATTAATTGAAAAGAAATGGAAAGTATCTAAACAAAATATTAATTTTATTAAATTAGTTGAAGATGAAACTGTAGAGTTAAAAAGTAATACTTTCAATTTTTCTGATGCCCAGGCTAAAGCAATTTTAGAATTAAGATTGCAAAAATTAACTGCTTTAGAAAGAGAAGATATACAAAAAGACTTAGAAAGTTTAATTTTAGAAATTAAAAATCATCTATCTATTCTTAATTCAAGGGATATTCTTTTAAAGGAAATAGAAAATGAATTAATTGAAATAAAAAAAGAATTTGCAACTGAAAGACGTAGTGAGATTATTGATCAAGAATATGAGCATGTAGATGATTTAAGATATATTCAACAAGAAGATATAGTTTTAACTATTTCTAATAATGGATACATAAAAAGATCACTACTATCTAATTATCGTTCTCAAAATAGAGGAGGCAAAGGAAAGACTGGAATGTCAACAAGAGAAGAAGATTTTGTTAAAGAAATTCACTTTGCGGATACTCATACTAAACTTTTAGTTTTTTCTTCATTAGGAAAAGTTTATTCTCTAAAATCTCATGATGTTCCTGAAGCTAGTTTAAAGGCAAGAGGAAAGCCTATAGTAAATTTATTGCCATTTAAAAATTCTGAAAAAATTTCTACTTTTCTTCCATTGCCTCTCGATGAAAATCAATGGGATAAGCTCTATGTTATTTTTGCAACAAAAAATGGGATGGTTAGAAAAAATAAATTAATTGATGTTGCTAAGAGTGGAAAAAGAGAATTGAGGGATTCAGGAAAAGTATCTATTAAACTTGATGAAAAAGATGAATTAATTGGTGTTAAGCTTTGTACTGTAGATGATGATATTTTACTTTCTTCATCAAATGGAAAATGTTTACGTTTTCCAGTTGAAAAATTAAGATTATTTTCTGGTTTAAATTCTTCTGGTGTTAGGGGTATAAAATTAGATAAGGGGAATACTATTATTTCTTTAGCAATCTTAAAACACTCAGTGATAGATATGAACATTCGACAAGAATATCTAAGGGCGGCATCTGAAAGTAGAAAAGAAACTTCATCACTTAAAAATGGATTTGAAAAATTAAATAATAATGAGGAATTTCTTTTAGCTATTACATCAAAGGGTTTTGGGAAAAGATCATCCGCATATGAATATAGAATTTCAAACAGAGGAGGTAAAGGTATAACAGGCATAATGACATCTGAAAAAAATGGAGAAGTTGTTGATTGTTTTGTTGTTCAGGGCAATGATGAAATTATTCTTGTTAGTGACAAAGGTCAAATTATTAGAGTTAATGTAAATCAAATTAGAATAGCAGGAAGATCTACCAAAGGTGTAAGTATTTTTAAGATACCTGAAAGTGATAGAATTGTCTCTGTTTCTAGAATACAAGAATTTGAAAATGATGAATAAAATTGGAATATATCCGGGCACTTTTGATCCTATGACTGCAGGTCATATGGACATAATTAAAAGATCATTAAGAATAGTAGATAATTTAGTAATAGCTGTTGCTAATAATATTAACAAAGATTCATTGTTTATTGTTCAAGAAAGAATTAATATTATTAAAAGTGATATCAGTTCTGTAAATGAATTAAATTCAAAAATTAATGTTACTGAATTATCAGGATTACTTACAACATTTGCTAAAGATCAAAATGCCACATGTATAATACGTGGTTTAAGAGCAGTATCAGATTTTGAGTATGAATTTCAAATGACAGGCATGAACTATCAACTTAATCCCGATATCGAGACAATATTTCTTATGACTTCTGAAAAAAATTCATTCATTTCTTCTAATTTTGTTAAAGAAGTCCACAAACTGGGTGGAGATGTTTCAAATTTTGTTTCTAAAAATACTTTAGAACAACTTAATAAAAAAAACTCTTAGTTAATCACTTGCGCTTACAATATTTGAACTATATAGAATAAAATTTGATGGGCCCTTAGCTCAGTTGGTAGAGCAATTCCCTTTTAAGGAATGGGTCGCAGGTTCGAATCCTGCAGGGCTCACCATCCAAAATGAAAAAAGCAAAAATTAAAAATATTGCATCCGGTATTGAAAAAAATTGTGATATTTTAAGAAAAAATGATAACATTCTTGAAGTGGTTCTCGAAGGAACAACAATAAAGATATTGCTTAAAAAAAAGACTAATAAATACATTGGATATTTTAAAGAAATGGAATTTGAGTCTGATGGTTAATTTTTATTCCTAATATTTAATTCGTTTTCATAATCAATTTGTACTTGCTTTAAAATTTCTTTCTTTGTTTTTACTTTACCTTTACCTACACCAGGGCAATTTTTAGCAATATCGTTATTCCAAGTTTTTGTATTCATATTTTCAGGCCAAAAAGGCCAAGTTCTACATTGTATAGGTCTTGATTTATAAACAGTGCATTTGTTATCTTTCAAAAATATGCAATTTCCATTATTTTTTTTTAGTTCCTTTAAGTGAATGAAACCATCAGTTTTTTGACAATAGTTTTTTACAAAGTTTTGTTCTGTTATTTTAAATCCATCTGATAATTTTTTAATATCTTTCTTACTTAAATAAACAAAACCATAGGTACCTCTTGAAACACAACAATTTCCAGAACCCTGGCATTCAAACCTAATACCTTTTTCTATATCCATAACTATTATCCAGCAGTAAGTGTTAAAATTGCTGCATCTCTTTCTTGTAGATACAATAAGTTTCGAAGATTTTCTCCTTCTATGTTTTCTAATTTTGGATTTTTGGATAATATATCTTCTACCATAATTTTAGCATCTTCTAACAGATCGTAATCAAAACTAAGATCAGCGACATAAAAAGATGGGCTGCCAGATTGTTTTTTTCCTAAAATTTCTCCTGGACCTCTTATTTTTAAATCCTCTTCAGCAATTTTAAAACCATCATTTGTTTGCTTCATTATATTAATTCTTTTTTTTGAAATTTCACCAATATTATCTTTATGTAAAAGTATACAATATGATTGAATGTCATTTCTACCAACACGACCTCTCAATTGATGAAGTTGAGCTAAACCAAATCTTTCTGCATGCTCAATTACAATTGTTGTTGCAGAAGGAATATCTACACCAACTTCAATAACAGTTGTTGAAACTAAAATTTTATAATCCTCATTTTTAAACTTTGTCATTATTTCTTCTTTTTCTATCTCACTTAAACGTCCATGCATTAAAAGAACTTTATTTTTGAAATATTTTTTTAAAATTTTGTATCTTTCCTCTGCGGCTTTTAGATCTAACTCTTCAGATTCTTCTATTAGAGGGCATACCCAGTAAAATTTTGACGATGAATTTATAATTTTTTCTTTTATTCTATCAATAAGTTGATTTTCTTTTTTTAATGACAAAGAGCTGGTTATAATTGGTTTACGACCTAAAGGTTTTTCAATTAATTTACTTTCTTTCATATCTCCATATGCTGCTAAAGTTAATGTTCTTGGAATGGGAGTCGCACTCATAACTAAAATATTTGGTTTATGATTTTTATGGTTAAATACCATTCTTTGATAAACACCAAATCTATGCTGTTCATCAATAACTGCTAAACCTAAATTGTTAAATTTTACAGTATCTTGTATTAAAGCATGTGTCCCAATTATAATATCTGCTTTTCCCTTTGCAATTTCATCTAATTTTTCTTTTCTTTCCTTACCTTTATCCTTTCCAGTAAGAACAAGAACTTTTATTTTTGAATCTTTTAATAAACTTAATATATTCTCATAATGCTGAAATGCGAGAATTGTAGTAGGTACCATTAAAGCTGATTGAAAATTGCTTTCAAATACTTTTATCATTGATATTAAAGCTACAATGGTTTTTCCAGATCCGACATCTCCCTGCAACAATCTGATCATTTGACTAGAACTTGATAAGTCCTGAAGTATTTCTTTGATTACATTATTTTGTGAATTTGTGAGTTGAAAATCTAAATGACTATAAAATTTATTTAATGTTTTATTTTCACTAGTAATTTTTAAACCTTTTTTCTTTTGATTAAAATTTCGCATAATGCCTATAGCTAATTGATGAGATAACAATTCATCAAATGCTAGTCTTCTTCTGAGTAAATTTTTACTTTTTATATTATCATCACTTGGACTATGAAGATTTTTAACAACTTCATTCCATCCTTTAAATTTATATTTATTCAATATTGAAGTTTCTATCCATTCATTAAAATTTGGTAAATTATTTAATACTTGATCTGTTAATTTGTTCATTATTTTTTGATTGAGGCCACTAGTTAAACTGTAAACTGCCTCTTTACTTTTAATTATTTTATTATTGTTTAAAGCACTTACATGAGTAGGGTGCGTTATTTGAAATGTGTTTCTAAAATATTCTAATTTTCCAGATATTAATCTATTTTCATTTGTTGGAAGCATTTGTCTCAACATAGGGTGTCTTGCATTAAAATACACTAAATCAATATTTGTATCTCCACAGATACATTTAATTTTATAGGGTTGCCTTTTAAACCTTGAAGGTTCATGTTTAATTATTTTTAAATTTAATGTTACTAAAGAATTAATCTCAGCATCATGGATATTTTCATAGAATTTTCTTTCAAGAATATTATTTGGTATATTCCAAACAAAATGAATATTCTTATATATACCTAATTTATTAATAATTTGTTCTAACTTTGGACCAACTCCTTTGAGAGAAGATATTGAAGATAATA
This sequence comes from uncultured Alphaproteobacteria bacterium, assembly GCA_902514875.1. Lineage (GTDB taxonomy): Bacteria > Pseudomonadota > Alphaproteobacteria > HIMB59 > CACPNW01. The sequence goes on from CABXSY010000022.1 coordinate 12,207, forward strand.
TGTAGTTTAATTTTTCTGGTCGCATAGATTTTTATAAAATTATAAACTATATTCTATATTCAATTTTTATGTCATTCAATTCACTTAAAAAAACAATAAAATATAGGGTTTTTTACTCTGGAACAAAAGAGACAGATATTTTATACAAAAGATATTTTATAAATCAGTTAGATAAATTTACTGAAAAAGATCTTGAGGATATTAAATCGATATTTAATCAATTTTCCGATAATGAGATTTATGATTTTCTCACTTCTAAGGTAGCTATCCCATTAGAATTTAAGGAAATATTTAATAAAATACTTAATGAAGAATAAAAATACAATCGGTCCATCAATTCACAATGTTGAGCCCTTTTTCATTTCTCAGTTCTATCAAAATTCTAATAAATCAATTTTATATATTGGAAAAGATGAGAGAGAAATATCATCTATTGAACAAAAAATTAAATGGTTATTACCTGATGTTGAAATTTTATTATTTAAATCTTGGGATCAAATTCCATATGACAATGTCTCTCCTTCGAAAGAAGTTCAAATAGAAAGATTAAAAACACTTAAAATTTTATCAATTTCTAAAGCAAAAAGAATAATACTCACTACAATTAATTCAATAACTCAAAAAATAATCCCTAAATCAATTATTAATTCACAACTTTTTAGAATTTCAAAAAGTCAAAAATTTAAATTTGAGGATCTTATTAATAACCTTGTCCTTTTAGGCTTCCAAAGAACTTCTTTAGTGCGTGATAAATCAGAATTTTCTGTAAGAGGATCTATTCTGGATATCTTTCCAAATGATAGATCTAAGCCAATAAGAATTGATTTTTTTGATGAAGAAATAGAGACGATTTTTGAATTTGATCCAATTACTCAAAAAAGATTAAAAGAAATAAATAGTGATTTAGAGTTTAATATTATTAATGAATTAATTCTGAATGAAAATAATCTTAACTTATTTAGAAAAAATTTTAGAGAAATATTTCCAGAGTATAGAAATAGTCAAGTTTATAATCTTTTTTCTGAAAATATTATTCCATCTGGTGGTGAGCAGTTTTTGCC
>CABXSY010000023.1 GCA_902514875.1 uncultured Alphaproteobacteria bacterium
TAAAGTACGAATAAATAGTAATAAAAAATGGACTTACAAAAAACAAACTTGTTGCCTCTGCTAAAGTAATTTGACTTAAAGAAATAAAAAATAAGGTAAATCCAAAGAAGAAAGTAGAGCCTCTAAAAATAGCTATATAAGGGTGCGCTGTTCCAAAGAAAATTTGTTGTTTTGTATAAATTAAATATAAGCATAACAATGAAAATCCTACTCCACCCCTAAATACGAGTATTTGCATTAATGAAGCATCATGAATGGTGTATTTAATTAAAACATCCTGGGTTATTATGAATAACATTCCCACAATAATTAAGATGAGACCTTTAATATTATTATTCATATAAATTTTCTTACAGTAATTTAGGTATTAGTTTAGAAAAAAAAATAATATATAATTATTTTAATGATCTTTTATCTTGTAACACCACTAATTTTGATTTTTGCTAGTTCTTTAGGATTAATTATTAATCCGTTTTGGTCAATTTCACCTTTTATTTGGGTTTTTGTATTAGTTCCAATTATAGACCTTGTATTACCTTACTTAAGTAAAGATGATGTTGAGCTAAAAGAAAATGTGTTTCACAATTTTTCTATTTTAATTGTGCTTCCCTGTATTTTATTTTTAATTATATTTGGTTTAATTGTTGTTTCTGATTCAAGTATCACTTTATTAACTGCTGCTGCTTTAGGTGCGGCTGTAGGTATGTCTGGTGGTTCTATTGGAATTACAACAGCACATGAACTCATTCATCGAAAAAATAAATTTATGCGAGGCATTGGTATTTTTTTACTAGTTTTATGTTGTTATGGTCATTTTCGTATTGAACATATTTATGGTCATCATTTAAATGTAGCCACTAAAGAAGATCCAGCTACAGCTAGAAGAGGAGAAAATTTTTATTTTTATTTTATTCGCTGTGTAATTAATAGTGTGATTTCATCTTGGAGCATTGAAAAAAATATTCTTGATAGAAAAAGATTAAATACTTTTAATTTTCAAAACAGAATGATTCATTATTTTGTATTAGAATTTTTATTTTTAGTATTCGCATATTTAATTGCAGGTAAGAATGGTTTAGTTTTTGTTATCTTTCATTCTTTTGTCTCAATAATCTTATTGGAGTTAGTGAATTATATTCAGCATTATGGTTTAGAAAGAAAAAAAGAAAATGGAAAGTACGAAAGATTTACAGATCTACATTCTTGGAATAGTCGTCATATATCTGCCAATTGGTCTACATTTAATTTAGGTCTTCATGCAGAACATCATCAAAGTGCTTCAAAGCCCTATCCTCTTTTATCTCAAGAAGAAAAAGCAATAGAGATGCCTGCTAACTATTCCATCATGCTAATTATGGCATTAATACCACCTTTGTGGTTTTTTGTTATGGGTAGAAAAATTGATAATTTAAAAACTGTTTAAATAACTATGATAGATTTTTTTGCTAAATTAAAAGATAACCGCATTTTTCAATTTTCTGTTGTTGTAATCATAATACTTAATGCTATTTTAATTGGAGCTACGACGTATCAATTAGATCCTATATTCTTAAATACTATTCATTTACTTGATTACGCAATTACTGTTTTCTTTGTTATTGAAATTCTAATTCGTTTTATAGGAGAAAAAGATAAGAAAAATTTCCTTAAAGATGGCTGGAATGTATTTGATACAATCATTGTAGCAATTTCACTAATTCCAATTCCTAATAATTCTAGTTTTTTAGTTTTACGTCTTCTTCGTATTTTCAGAGTGTTACGATTGATATCTGTTATTCCTGAATTAAAAAAAATTATCGAAGCTATTCTTGCTTCTATAAAAAGAGTATTTTTTGTCAGTCTACTTCTATTCATTATACTCTATATTTATGCAACAATGGGATCAATTTTATTTGGTGAAGATGATCCAGAAAGATGGGCTGATCTAGGTATTTCTCTTATTACCCTCTTCCAGGTTTTAACTTTATCTAGTTGGGAGAATGTAATGTTGCCTATGCAGGCGATTTATTGGTGGGCTTGGATTTATTTTTTCAGTTTTATTTCAATCTGTTCAATTACAATATTAAATTTAGTAATTGCTATACTTGTAGACGTTGTAAATCATCAAAAATAGTATTGAAAAATAATATTAATATTTAATTTTTTGTTTTTTTATGTTAAAAATCTACCTATAGCAGTTGTAGAAACCTGCTTTAACAAAACTCCTGCAGTCGAAGAATACCTGCGTTAAAAAACATAAGGGAGAAAAAATGTTTGATAAAAAAGATTATAATACAAATTCAACAACTGATGTTTTTAGACCCGCAAAGGGATCTGCAAAAGTTGTAATTGGTCACGGTGTAACAATCAATGGTGAAATTAAACAAGCTGATGAAGTTTAAATTGATGGTGAAGCAGATATTACTATGAAAACTGATAATGTAGTTATAGGCGCTACTGGAGATTGCAAAGGTAATATTGAAACACATAATGCTGACATCTGGGGAAAGTTTGATGGTGAAATAAAAGCTTCAGGTACTCTAACAATTCAGGAGCAAGGCATCGCTTCTGGGGACATCGAGTATCAAAACTTACAAATTAAACTAGGTGGTCAAATCAGCGGTGATATTAAAAAATCTGATAAGATTCAATCTATTAAAAAAGATTCAAAACCATCAGAAGATAATATCTCATTGCAAGAATCAATTAAAAAAGAATAGTAATTATTTTATATGAAAGAAAGATTATTTAAACCTCTATATTGGATTATGTTAATCCTTATCTCTCTTGACTTTATTGATACTAGTTACAGAATTACGTATGGATACTTTTCAGGTCAAGGTGTTCAACCACCTGTAGGAGATTTTAATGTTCAACTTTCCACTTTAGATTTTATTGTGAGTATAGTTTTTCAATTAGCAATCGCTTACACAATTTACATGTTGTACAGTATGAAAAGAAGTGGTGGTTATTATTTAGTAGGTTTAAATATTCTTTTTGTGATTTATGGATTTGTAATTGGCCCTTTTAGCACAGTTCCAGCTGTAGAAGTATTACCTCTTATCACTGGCTTTATGGTTTTCTATATTATTTTAGTTGTTGGAATACCCTACTTGTATTCCAATAAATATGAATAAAATATTACAAATTATTATTAAGTAATTAATTTCACTTACTAAAGTCATATTTATAGATTTTACCTACAATAAAAAGTCCTGTTGAAACAGAAAATCCAATTCCAATTGCATAAATTAAAGTTCCTATTCCTACTATACCGCCTAAATAAAATCCTATTCCTACTGCACTAAGCTCTAGAAAAGTTCTAATTAAAGCTAAAGACTGATTTGTCCTTTTATTTAATCCAGTCATTAAACCATCACGAGGCCCTGGTCCTAAATTAGCTGCTAAATAAAAACCACTTCCAATTCCAATTATTAATATACCAATAATAACTTGAATTAATTGATAAAAAAAATCTGTTGGATAGGGTAAAATTAATAATGAAAGATCTAAAACTACTGAAATCAAAATTGCATTTAAAATTGTTCCAATCCCAGGTTTTTGCTTAAGAGGAAACCATAATAGTAAAACTACTACACTAACTATAAACGTAGTTATGCCTATTGAATATTCTGTCTTAAAAGCTAACCCTTGATGAAGTACAAACCAAGGAGAAACACCAATATTGGCAGTTACTAATAATGCCTCACCTATACCAAATAATATAAGACCTAGAACTAAATAAAAAATTGTTATTTTTTTTGGTTTTAAATTAAATTCATAAGATGAGCTCCAATATAATTGAGGTATTTTTTTTAAAGTCAGAACATATATTAAATTTTTTACCATCTTAAACTCATGCAACTTAAACCAGCATCAACTTTTGAAATTTCTTTAACATTAATTTTAATAATATTGTATTTATTGGATAATATTTCTTCAGCTTTAATAAAACCATCTGGAACCAATAATTTATCATTTATTCTAAGAGAGTTTGCTGCACCCTCCTCTCCAATTGGTAATTTAATTAATTTATAATTAGATTTCAAATAGTCTAATTTTGCCATCCGATTACTTACTAAAATAACATCATCATCTAATAAACTACATTCAGACTTAAAATGAAGGATATCTTTAGGTGTTGGACATACTTTTACAGTAGCACCAAGTGAGATTAGTATATTAGATAAGTTCTCTGCCCCTAATTTGTTAGTTCTATTTGATAAACCTATAATAAAATGATTATTAATATTTAATATATCACCACCTTCAATCGTTCCATTTTTGACAATAAATACATTTTCAAAATATTTATTTATTTCTGTACAAATTATTTTAGATTCACCATTTCTTGTTAAATCACTTGGATTTAGAATAATAATATTATTTTTGTATATAAGAGCTGGATCCTCCACGAATATACTATCCGGATAATCTTCTAAACTATCTAATAAAATTATTTTTAAACCTGCTTCTTCAATGCAATTAATATAATTCTTATGTATTTTTAATATTTTTTCATAACTTGGATTTAAGTGTTGAGAGCTTAATGCATTATGAATACTCTTATTTGGTTTTCTAATAATAGCTCTTGTAAATTTATAAGTCATATTTGGCGTGCCCGGCATGATTCGAACATGCGGCCCCCAGATTAGGAATCTGGTGCTCTATCCTACTGAGCTACGGGCACTGCTTGTTTTTCAATACTTTTTTCTAGTACGATTGAACCATAAATATTCATGGTACCACCATGGTACCACCATTTATTTATTTTAACATATTCTAGCTGGTTTTACACTGATTAGAACTAAACAATCTCCTCAGTTAGTGCTAAGATTTTAGAATAAAAAAATGAGTATGAGTATATTTAAATTTTTATTATTATTAATTTTATTTCCAAGTATTGCTGGTGCCAATATCAAAGATATTAATTAGTTCTGCATGTAAGAAAATTTAATTAATTTTTAAACTTTCTTGTAGCCTCATCTATTAAGAATTTTTCCAGTTTAGACATTTCTTTTCTAGAGGTGATTTTATCAAATTCTTCAACCCATGGTAAATGATCAGTTGTTATATCAATCCATTTTTCAATTTCATTTTCAGATTTGTTAAATTTTTTGGATATTTTTTTTACTATAAAACTTAAATAATATTTCCTTATCTTCATTTGTTCAGAGCTAAGTGCTTTTATTGATGATATTTTATACACATTACTCTGTGATATTATTTCTTCACAATTAATATTTAATTTTATTTTTTTACATTCTTTTGCAGCATAAATATTATCTAAATGTAATACCTGATCACCTATTTCACCCTGCCCATATAAACCAATTCTAAATTTAGGAGCATAATAATTATTAGAATTTTTTTTAATAATTTTACTAATAGTTTTACCCCTATGATCTAAAAATAATTTATTATTAATCCATAATTTAATAAATCCATCATCTTGATCAGTCCAATTTATATTTAAAATAATATTATGCCATTTACCTTTCAAATTATCTTTATCAATTACAAGTTTATTAAAATCATTTTCACAACTTGTTACACCTTGTCTTGTGACTAACATTCCATTTGATCTGATAGAAAAGTACAAATTCATCTCAGGACATATTTCATTATATTTATCAATTTTTTTATCGGTTAGAAGATATCTAGACTTATGTTCATGTTCTAAATTCATTTTAAATTGCCCAACATGAATAAAATCATTGTTTTTAGGCATATCTGACGAAGTATCAAAATATAAATTCCAATTATACCAATTTGTATTCAATTGCTCTTTGGAGAATATGATTTCAGATCTTCCAATATACTTTTTTGATTTACGATCACAATCAGCTTTACCACAGTCGCCTTGTCTTTTTTCAAATCTTAAAGAATATTCGTTATTAAGAGTAATAAAATTATCATATCTTAATGCATATGATTCTTGATGTATCCTATCATGTGTTTCTATAGATCCCCATAAGCCAATTTTATATGGGTATTTAATATTTTCTTCTGGCTTAAATACATAACCAGGATCTAAAAATTTTTCTGGTAATTTTTTAGCTAATACTTCAAATGAAAATAAACAAATTAATATAAAAAATAATTTATTCATTAAAAATTAACCATTTTTATTTTTTACAAGATTAAATTTCTGCTATTTAATTTTTATGATTTAGTGTTATTTCACCAGTTTTAGTATCAACAACATCAAACGTTTTTTCATTATTACTCATTCTTTTAGCTCTAGCAGCTGAGGCTCGCTCCATTGCATCATTATTAGCATATAAAGAAATAGCCATAACAGTTGTTTCGCTTGCACGAATTTGTAATAATTGTTCTGCTTCAGGAAATTCACCTGGTGCTTTTGCTGAATAATCTTTAATTGATTCATCAGCATCTTCTTTAGACTTAAAATTAATAGTTGTTATCCTTGCAACTGACATATTTAGCTCCTTTAAATATAATTTTTTATAACCATGAATAACCGACACAGGCTAATGCTATAATTAAAAAAAAATTCATTACTCTTTTTCTATTTTTAACTTGCTGATCGTTTAAATTTTCATTTCTGGAAAGATAATATAGATAACATCCAATTGCGAATGCTACAAATCCTCCAAGATAGGCATACCATTGTAAGTCAGTCATTTATTAATATTATATATTATTATATAAAATATTAGCAAATATGATTATTAAAAAAATCCACGAATTTGAAGAAAATGGATATACAATTCTGGAAAATGTTATACCTCAAAATGAAGTTAAATTACTTAATTTAGAACTTCAGGAGTCTGCAGATAAGTTTGGAAAAAATAATAATGGAGTAACTTATCTTGCCACAACAATTAATTTTTGCCAAAGTTTTGATAAGTATTTAATACATCCATATATAAAACATTTGATGTTACATTTTCTTGGTGAAGATTATAGAATTTCATCTACTTCAACTCAAATTAATGAACAGAATAATAAAAAAGGAGATTGGCATGCTGATTGGCCTTTCTGTGTTTTTAATGGTGGTAATATTAATAAGCCATTTCCTAAAAAAGTAATTCATATTACCTGCATATTTATGTTTGTAGATTTTGACAAAGAAGCTGGAAGTACATTAGTCAAACCAAAAAGTCATCTTTTAGATACCAATCCAACATTTGATGGTGATCCTTATTATGGTGATTATGAGGATCAAATAAATATTAAAGGAAAAGCAGGTAGTGTTTTTGTAATGGATAGCAGATTATGGCATGCAAGTGATGTGAATAAATCTAATAAAAGAAGAACAAGTCTTGTTGTTCGTTATGCGCCTTGGTGGTTAAATTTAGAAGTTTTTAGACCAAACTCATTTGATCGAAAAAAAATTATAGAAGAAAAAAATAAGTTTGGAAGTCTTTATCCATCAGTAAAGAAAGATGCATTTTTTAAAATTAATGATGAAGTTAAACCTCTTTTTGAACATTGGTTAGAAAAATAATTTGCTATATTCTAATTTTAAATCATTAAATAAAAAAATAAGTAAAGTTGGTCTTGGGTGTGTTACATTTGGCAGAGAAATAACAGAAGATGAATCAATTAGACTTCTTGACGTTGCAGTTGAGAATGGAATAAATCTTTTTAATACATCCTATTATTATAGTGATGGAATATCTGAAAAAATAATAGGGAAATTTTTTAAAATTAAGAAGAATAGAAAAGACATAACAATAGTTTCAAAAATACATGGAGATCTTTCAAAAAAAACAATAGAGAAATGTGTTCACGAAAGCTTAATAAGAATGAAAACTGATCATATCGACTATTACGGAGTCACTCATGACCCAAATACAAATTTAGATGAAATTTTAGAAGTTATGGATCGATTTCAAAAAGAAGGAAAAATTTTAAGAGTTGCATGTAATAATTATGATTTATCCATCTTAAAATCTTCTAAAAAAATTCAAAAAATAAATAACTTTTCAAAATTTGGATTATTGGAAACGGTGTATAATGTGCTTTATAGAGGTGCTGAGAAAGATTTAATAAATTACTGTGATTTAGAAAATATAGATATTATATCTTATAGTCCCTTAGGCGCAGGCTTTATAACTGGTAAGTATAAAAATGGTCGAGTTTCACCTAAAAAAACAAGATTTGATATAAAGCCCTCCCATAAAGACATTTACTTTAATAATGTTTTCTTTGAAACGATGAATAAATTAGAAAAACTTTCTAATGAAACAAACTTATCATTAATAGATTTAGCTTTATCATGGGTTTTAAGTCGTAATTTTTTATCTAGTATACTCATAGGAGTTAGGGATATGTCACATATTATGAAACCAATTAATATTTTAGAAAATCCAATAAATGGGACAATATTAAATGAAATTAATGAAATTACTAAAAATAATTTGGATTTGATTGATCCTTAAATTTTTTCTTTTACTTGCCAAATTTTATTTTTCTTAGCTTTTTTATATCCAGAATTAATTTTCTTTAATTTCCATATTAGTAATTTTTCAATAATAAAAGAACCATTAAAAGAGTAAGCATTAATTTGATATTTGTTTTCAAATTTTTCATATATTCCTACAACTGATTGTATATTATTAATAAATACTTCAATCAAAAAATGATCAATGAAAATAGTTATTTCTATATTTTTTGTTTTATATAAATATTGAAAATCAAGTGATGCTTTTGTGGATCCTACTAAAATTGATTTTGACTCAGGCTCAAAAATTATAGGAAATCCTATATCTTTATTTTTTGAAAATAATTGAAATCCGAATCTTTTATTTTTTATCTCAGCTGCCTTTATAAATAATTTAATCTCAATTGCATTAAAGTTAATTGAAGCAATACTTTTGGTAATAATATCATTAGAGTTTTTTGAATTATTTTTAATTTGTATTTTATTTAAAATTTTTTTATCATATCTTAATTTTTCTAGCTCTTTTAATGGAGTAATTGATAATTTTTTATTATTATAAGACTTTAGCTCTCTTGGTATTGATAAAATATTAGAATTTTTAATTTGTTGAATTCTTAACCATGACCACATTACCCTCCTGCCATCCTTAGCTATAACTGTTTCTGGAGCAAAAAAATCTCTTGATTCAAGTGCAAATATTGGATCTGCTATATCAGGCCAATTCATTCTTTCGTGTAATTGTGGAATAAACTGTTCTTTTTTTTTATCCCAATCACCAATATAGTAACGACAACCATGAGAATGACTTATACATAAAAGTACCCATTTATTTTTTAATTTAAAAAAATTTGGACAAGAAATATCTTCCCCGTTAACTACATCATCTAACTCTTTTGACATAAATTTTCCTACATATTTCCAATCAATTAAGTTATTGGATTTGAATAAATCTGGTTTCACTCCTCCAGAAATAGAATAATAAGTATTGTCTATTATAAAACAATCTGGATCCCAGAAATTAATTTTAAATTTGTTTTTATTAATGGGTAATGGTTTATTCCAATCAGATAATTTATTATTATTGGCAATTATAACAAAATTATTTTTTGTGTTCTCTCCATGATAAATTATTGCAGGTTTTTTATCTAAAGTAATAAATCCAGTTCCACTAAACATACCATGTTTTGTAAAACTTGGTTGTAATTTAGTTTTTTGCCATTCCCAATTTAACATGTCTTTACTAGTGCAATGAATAAAAGAATGGGAGTGATTAAAAGGAAAACTTCTCCTTGGTAAATTTTTCCTTACACCATTCCACTTGTGCCTTAAAATATAATGAAGATGATAAACTCCATTTAAGTAAAAAATTGCATTAGGATCACCTGGCTCATTACCTTTACCAGGATGCTGTAAATGAAATGATAAATTAATATTATTTAAATTTTTAATTTTACTCATTTTATATTGATTTATACAAAATATTAATAATATTTTGTAAATATAGATTCCTCATTATTCAACTCGTCTTTTTTTGCTATAAATTATAAATAATATCAAATATAGAATGCAGCATTTACTTTAAAATATTACAAACATTGTTAATTATTGATTAATGTGAACTATGTATAAATTTTACAAGACTTATTTAATCAATTTTAATAATGATAATTTTTTAATTTTAAAAAAATGATATGAAAAAAGATTCTACTTTCTTTAGTACATCAAAATTATTACTCCCTTATTTATGGCCCAAAGGCAGAAAAGATCTAAGAATAAGAGTGGTTTTAGCGGGATTGAGTATGATACTAGCAAAAGTAGCTAGTGTTTATACTCCTTTAATTCTTGGAAATGCTGTTGATTCACTTAATGATTTAAGTAGTGGTATAAATTTATTATTATATGTTCCTATTGCTATTATTATTTCTTACGGGATTGTAAGAATAGCGTCATTTGCTTTTAATGAAATAAGAGATGCTCTTTTTTCTAAAGTATCTCAAAATGCAATTAGAAGAGTAAGTCTAAAAGTTTTCAAACATTTACATTTTTTGTCTTTAGATTTTCATCTTTCAAGACAGACTGGGGGTCTTAATAGATTTATAGATAGAGGAACAAAAGGGATAGATTTTTTATTACGTTACGTGTTATTTAATGTTGTACCAACATTTATTGAGCTAGTTCTCGTAATAATTATTTTACTTACTTTATATGGATTTGAATACGCAATCATAACTTTTATAACTATTTCTATCTACGTTATTTTAACTTTTACAATTACTCAATGGAGATTGCAATTTAGAAAAGATATGAATTCAGCAGATAATGCAGCAAGCACTAAAATGATTGATAGTCTTCTTAATTTTGAAATTGTTAAATATTTTAATAACGAATATCATGAGTTTGAAAGATTAGATGAGTCACTAGAAAAATATGAAAACGCAGCAAACAAAAATAGAACATCCTTATCTCTTTTAAATATTAGCCAAACATTTGTAATAATGATTGGAATAACTCTTATGCTTGTTTTAACAGTATTTGGAATTCAGAATAAAACTATAACTGTTGGCGGTTTTGTAGTTATCAATGCTTATATGCTTCAACTCTATCAGCCATTAAATTTTCTAGGAACTATTTATCGCGAAATAAGACAATCGTTAATTGATATGGAAAATATGTTTAATCTTTTAAAAGAAAAAAATAATATTGATGATAGTGGAAGTGAACATTTAAAAAACAATAATGCAGAAATAATTTTTAAAAATATTTTTTTTGGATATGAAAATAAAAGAACAATTATCAAAAATATATCCTTTAGTATACCAGAAGGTAAATCTTTAGCGATAGTTGGACCAACTGGTGCAGGGAAATCAACAATAAGTAAATTATTGTTTCGTTTTTATGATCCAGATAGTGGAGAAATATTAATTAATAAGAAAAATATAAAAAAATACAAACAAAACTCATTAAGAAAAATGATAGGTGTCGTCCCCCAGGATACAGTTTTATTTAATGATACAATTTTTTATAATATTTCTTATGGTTTAATAAACTCAAGTGAAGAAGATGTAATAAATGCAGCAAAAATTGCTGGTATTCATGATTTTATTGAAAGTATTCCTGATAAATACAATACTATTGTGGGTGAGAGAGGTCTTAAATTATCTGGAGGAGAAAAACAAAGAGTTGCTATCGCAAGAGCAGTTTTAAAAAATCCATCAATTCTCTTTTTTGATGAAGCAACATCAGCTTTAGATACCAATACTGAAAAGGAAATAAATAAAAATTTAAACAAAATATCCCAAGGTAAAACTACATTAATTATTGCTCATAGACTCTCTACTGTGTCAAATGCAGATAAAATAATTGTTATAGATAAAGGAAATATTGTTGAAGATGGAGATCATTCAAGCCTACTAAATAAAGATGGATTATACGCATTAATGTGGAATAAACAAAAACATCAGAATTAATTAAAAGTTTTAATATTATTTAAGTTTAAATAATTACTTGATGTAAAAGCTAAATATACTTAAAAAGTATTAATGGCCTATAAAGCAAATAATAAAAGATATAAAAAATTAGAATATAGAAGATCTGGCAAAAGCGGTCTTTTGCTACCCCCTATTACCTTAGGTCTTTGGCATAATTTTGGTGGAAAAAAATCTATGACAAAAGAAGCAAAGAGGATGCTCTTTAAAGCTTTTGACAGAGGTATTACACATTTTGATCTCGCAAATAATTACGGACCACCTGCTGGATCTGCAGAAGAAAATTTTGGTAAAGTTATGAATTCTGATTTTAAAAAATATAGAGATGAAATGATCATATCAAGTAAAGCTGGTTATCATATGTGGGATGGACCTTATGGTGAATGGGGTTCAAAAAAATATTTGACCGCAAGTCTTGATCAAAGCTTAAAAAGAATGAAGCTAGAATATGTTGACATTTTTTATTCTCATCGTTTTGATCCCTTAACTCCATTAGAAGAAACTGCCGATGCATTGGCACAAGCTGTTAATCAAGGAAAAGCACTGTACGTGGGAATTTCTTCATATAGTTCTAAACAAACAATAATAATTAATAAACTTTTAAAACAAAGAGGAATTAATTGTTTAATACATCAGCCATCTTACTCAATGTTGAATAGGTGGATTGAAAAAGATCTTCTAAATACACTTAAAAAATTAGGTATTGGATGCATTGCTTTTTCTCCATTAGCACAGGGTATGTTATCTGGAAAATATTTGAAATCTATACCAAAAGTGTCACGGATTTCAGATAATTCATCTCTTGATAAAAAAATGATTACAAAAAGTTACTTAATAAAGATTAAAGAATTGACAAAAATAGCAAAAAAAAGAGGTCAATCTTTACCTCAAATGGCTCTATCGTGGGTCTTGCGTCACCGAACTATGACGTCTGCATTAATTGGAGCAAGAACAGTCAAACAGTTAGATGAGTGTT
>CABXSY010000024.1 GCA_902514875.1 uncultured Alphaproteobacteria bacterium
AACTATTTTTTAAGTTTAATCAGGGATCAGATGATATTTATGCTTTAGACAAATTATTTGTCACAATTTAGGTTTTTCTTGTATTTTTTGGATCAAAATGTTGCATAAATAGATTTACAGGATTCCTATTTGTAGTATAATTTTTATATTAAATGGAGGAAATGATGAATAAAATTTTAAATATTTTTTTAACTTTTATTCTTACAGCTTTTTTCGCAACTTCAACATTTGCTGCCACTAAAGTAGTTTGGTGGATGGAAAGTAGTGCAGATACTGACCCTACAGTTCAAGAAATGATGTGTGATGCTTTTAATGCTGAACAAGATGAAGTAGAATTAGAATGTGTATTCAAAGAAGACATTAATGATACTATAAGACCAGCTCTTTTATCTGGAAGTGGACCGGACATGTTTGATACACCCGGAGCTTCTTATATTAAAATTTACCAAGATGCAGGTCTTGTTAAATCTATGCAAGAGTATGCAGATCAATATGGTTGGCAAGATAAACTTCTAGGTTGGGCTTACAACTCAGGAGTATTTGATGGTGAATTATATTCAATTCCAAAAAACTATGAAACAATGATTTATTTTTATAATAAAACTTTGTTTGAAGAAAATGGATGGAGTACTCCAAATACTTTAGAAGAAGTTGAATCTTTAGCTGCTAAAATCAAAGCTAAAGGAATGAATGTTTACGCGTATGGTTCTGCTGGATGGCAGCCAACTCATGAGCATTTAGTAGGTAACTATTTCAACACTTATGCAGGACCAGATAATGTCTACAAAGCATTAATTGGTGAAAAGAAGTGGACTGATCCAGAGTTTGTAGAAGCAATTGAGCTTTTAAGAAAACACATGGTAGATGAAGGTTATTGGTCTGGCAATTTAGAGACATATTATTCTCTAGATTGGGATGATTTTAATAACGAGTTTGCTACTAGAGGTTCTGCAATGCTTATGATTGGAACTTGGGGTTTCAATGTAACGGCAACGAATTTTGGAGAATCTTCTGATGATTGGGATTGGAATCCTTTACCAATTCTGAATTCACAGGCAGGAAGTGCTCCTAATTACCAACTTGCAACAGGTGGAACAATGTCCATTAATGCTGCATCTAAAAATGCTGATGCAGCTGCAAAAGTAATTGATTGGGTTCTTTCTGATAAAGCAAGAGCTCTTAAAGTAACTGGTAGTTTAGGTTACGGTGCTTGGTTGTTACCACTAAAATATACTGAGTCTGACTTTGATTCTAATATCGATCCAAGACAAAAAAGATTCTTAACTGAATTCGCAGAAGCTTCTGATTCTGGAAATTACGGATACACAACATGGACGTTCTATCCGAATGATCCTGGTGTTCATATTTGGAAGGATATGGAAGTGGTTTGGGCTGGAGATATTACTCCACTTGAATTCATGGAAGAATCTCAAAGACTTTGGGACCAAGCACGTGAAGACGATGCACTAGTTCCAGTTGGGGAGAGATAATTTAATTATAATTAAAATAAGGGGAACTCGCTTCCCCTTATTAAAAAATAATTATGCCAAAATATTTAACAAATATAAATGCGATTTCCTGGTATTTTTTGATTCCAGTAATATCTATTCATTTCTTTGTTATAGCATTTCCATCAATACTAAGTTTATTATTATGCTTAACTGATTGGAATGGTTTTGGTAGGATTAACTACGTCGGTTTAGAAAACTTTCAAGAATTATTTAGGGACCGCGTTTTCAAAAAAGCTGTTTATCATAATCTTATATGGACTGTATTATTTTTAACAATTCCAGTTATTATATCTCTTGGCTTAGCATATTTACTGACAGGAATTAAAAGAGGTCAAATGTTTTATAGGCTTGTATTTTTTTTCCCATATATACTTGCAAGTATAGTTAATTGTTTGATTTGGAGATATTTATTTCATCCAAGACACGGTTTAGGTGGATGGTTTGAAAATCAAGGAATTGAGTTTCTTGCAAAATCACCTTTTGCCATGAAAGAGACAGCGCTTTATGCAGTTGCATGGGTAGATATTTGGCATTTCTTTGGTTTCCTTGTTATCATTTATTTAACAGGAATGTATCAAGTGGATGACTCTCTTTATGAAGCTGCAGATATCGAGGGAGCTACTAAGTTTCAAAAATTTAGATACATTACTTTACCAATGATAAGACCTATTTTTATTTTATCTTTAATCATAATAATTATCTGGTCAGTACCAACATTTGACTATGTATATATTCTAACTATGGGAGGCCCAGCTTACAGTTCAGAAGTTGTGGCCAATCATCTTTATTCGCAGGCTTTCCAACGTATGAATGTTGGATATGCTTCTACAATTGGTGTCATGATGTTTTTCTATGTAGCAATCATTGTAGGTTTCTTTGCAATCTTAAGACGAATGGGCTGGGAGGTCTAATAAAAAATGGCAACTGCAAGATTTAGACAACGATCAAGTTATGTCAATCATGTAATTTTATTTTCTTTTGCATTAGTTATTATTTTGCCATGCTTAGTTCTAATTTTTAACTCTGTAAAACCATCATCTGAGTTTGGTGCAAACCCATTAGGTTTCCCAAATGAAATTAGATTCATGAATTATTATGATGCCTGGGTAAATGGAAATTATAATCAAATTTTCATGAACTCTTTTATATTAGTTGTTGGTACACTTATTTTAAATTTAACTGTGTCAGGAATGGCAGCTTTTAGTCTGGCAGTTTTAAACCCACGAGGAATTCAAACTGCTGTTGTTGGTCTTTATTTACTTGTTGGTATAAGTATTCCAGCACAATTATATATTTTACCACTATTTTTAATGTGGAAGAGTTTATCTTTACTTGATACGAGAATTGGCCTGATCATTATTTATAGTGCTTTAAATGCCCCTTTTGCAACATTTTTAATTAGATCATATATGTTACAACTACCTACTGAACTTTTTGAAGCTGCGAAATTAGATGGCGCTTCAACAATGCAATTATTTACTAAGGTAGCTCTACCACTTTCTTGGCCAGTTTTTCTAACAACAGCATTGATAGTATCTTTAAATGTTTGGAATGAATTTTTATTTGCTATTACTTTTATTATTACTGATGATTTTAAACCAATATCTTCTATATTATTTGCATTCCAAAGTAGATTTGCAAACGATTATGGTCTGGTTAGTGCAGCCTCAATATTAATGGCTGCCCCAATAGCTATTTTATTTATGTTTTTTCAAAGAAGGTTTATCGCTGGCTTAACAAGTGGTGCAACTAAGGGTTAATTTTTAAAACGGGAGTAATTAGATGGACCTTAACAAGATTTTTGAAGATAAAGTATACGCAGGTGTTTTAGGAAAAATAATTGGTGTTTACTTAGGAAGGCCTTTTGAAGGTTGGTATTACGATCGAATAATGAAAGAGCTTGGTCCCATTAATTATTACGTAAATGATAAATTAGATTTTCCCATTCATGTAACAGATGATGATCTAACAGGAACATTTAGATTTATTAATGCTTTGAAGCATTTTAATTTTGATAAAAATATTACTTCAAAACAAATTGGTCAAACTTGGTTAAATTATTGTTTAGAAAATCAGACTGTGCTTGCATGGGCTGGAAAAGGAATATTAACTGAAGAAAGTGCTTTCATGAATTTAAAACAAGGTATTCATGCTCCTGAAAGTGGCTCTATCAAAATGAATGGAAAAGTTATTGCTGAACAAATAGGCGCTCAAATATTTATTGATGGATGGGGAATGGTCTCACCAGGAGATCCAGAGCAAGCAGTTGAATTAGCTAAAAAAGCTGGCAGTGTGAGTCATGATGGTGAATCTGTTTATGGCGCTCAAGTAGTAGCTGCAATGGAAGCATATGCTTTTATTGAAAATGATATAAAAAAAATAATTGAAAATAGCAAAAAGTTTGTTCCTTCTGACTCAACAATTTTCAAACTTATTTCTGATATCCAAGATTGGAGTTCAGGTAATTTAGATTGGGAGCAAGCAAGAACTAAAATTGAAGATAAGTATGGTTATGCGAAATATCCAGGTAATTGTCATATAGTTCCAAATCATGCTTTAATTATTCTGGCACTTCTTTTTGGTGATGATAATTTTCAAAAATCATTAATGATTGTAAATACAGCTGGGTGGGACACAGATTGTAATTCTGGTAATGTTGGTTGTATCTTAGGAATAAAAAATGGGCTGGAGGGTATTAAAGATGGTCCAGATTATATTTCTCCTGTTAATGATATAATCTATCTACCAACCGCATATGGTTCTGAAACAATGACAGATGCTTTAATTGAAAGTCAAAATATTATTAATATTACAAGGCAAATGAATGGCTTAGAAAAAAAATATATAAAAAATAACGCACGATATAATTTTGAAATGGAAACTTCTACTCAGGGCTGGATTGTTGATAAATCAAATGACAATAATTTAAATACTAAAATTGCAAATGTTGATTATAAATCTGATATTGGGTTGAGAGCTCTAGAAATTAGTTTTACAGACTTATCGTTTGGTTTATCTAGTGAGATTTACGTAGAAAGTTTTTTTCCTGAATGGTTCACTAAACTGGAAGGATATCAAGTTCAAAGATATTTTCATTATGATTATGTGGCTTGCCCTACCGTATATAGCGGTCAAAAAATTAAAACAGAATTAATTTGTGATTCAGATAGAGATTTAAAAATTAATTTGTTTATAAAATATTGGGGAGCTGATGATAAGCTTATTAAAGTATCTTCAGATGATTTTAATATTAAAAATAATGAAAATAAAATTATAGAATGGATCGTCCCTGATACTTTATCAAATCCTGTAGCACAGATTGGTATTAGCATTAATTCAGATAATAATAATAGCGGTAAGGTTATTATGAATTATTTAGATATTTCTGGAACACCTAAAATGACATTTAAAAGACCAGACCATATTGATGAATATAAAAGAGGAATTTTTTATGATGAGCCAGTTTATGGTCAATTATGGAAAAGAGCGTGGGTTAATGATGTAGATAAATGGCAGTACAGATGGCAAGAATCTTTTAAGATAGTGAGAGGTATAGGTAGAGGTCACATTATGACTGGAAGTGAGTCGTGGAAAGATTACACAATTTCTTCAAAGATATCTATTCCACTTGCATCCGCTGGAGGTCTTATATTAAGGTCTCAAGGCTTAAAAAGATATTATTCTCTTGAACTTACATCTGAAAAAAAACTTAAAATAAATAAAATGGAGTATGAATTAAAAACTCTTAAAGAAATTGATTTTAATTTAGAGTTTTTTAGAGACTATAATCTAAAATTCAAAGTTAAAGGAAATCATTTACAAGGATTTGTTGATGATAAATTAATGATTGAAGTTGAGGACAGTGAAAATTCATTTGAAGAAGGGATGATAGGTTTCATCACTGAAAATGGAGCAATTCAGAGTGAATCAATTTCAATAGAGTAAATTTTTAATTTAAATAAAGGGATGGTTATGAAACTTGATAAGGTTTACGAAGAAAAAGTTTATGCAGGAGTTCTTGGCAAATTAATTGGTGTTTATTTAGGTCGTCCATTTGAACAATGGTCACATGAAAGGGTCATGGAAGAACTAGGTGAAATTAATTACTATGTTAACGAGCAATTAAACGTCCCATTAGTTGTAACAGATGATGATATAACTGGAACATTTACATTTCTTCGTGCTCTTAGAGAAAACAATTACGATCCTAATATAAGTGCAAAACAGATTGGTCAGTCTTGGCTTAATAATTTAATTGAGAACAAAACAGTTTTATGGTGGGGAGGAAGAGGACATTCAGCTGAAGATACAGCATATCAAAATTTAAAATCGGGAATTCACGCTCCGATGAGTGGCTCAATAGAGACAAACGGTAAGATTGTTGCCGAGCAAATTGGAGCGCAAATATTTATTGATGGATGGGCTTTGGTAAGCCCTGGCGATCCAGAAAAAGCTGCTGATCTTGCAAAAAAAGCGGGAAGTGTCAGCCATGATGGAGAAGCAATCTATGGCGCTCAGATGGTTGCTGCTATGGAGTCTTTAGCTTTTATCGAGACTGATATTAATAAAATTATTGATGAGTCAAAAAAATATATCCCAGATAGTTCTCTAATTTATAAACTGATTGGTGAACTTCAAAATATGCGAGCAGGCAATAATGATTGGATGCAGGCAAGAGAGTTTCAAGCTGAGACATATGGATATGACAAATATCTCGGTGGATGTCATATGATACCTAACCATGCAATAATTATACTTTCATTATTATTTGGAGATGATGATCTTCAAAAAACTCTTATGATAGTAAATACTGCAGGCCATGATACTGATTGTAATTCTGGAAATGTTGGTTGTATTATGGGCATTAAAAATGGCCTAGACGGTTTAATGAGTGGTCCAGATTATTTAACACCAATACAAGATAGAATGTATTGCCCGACTGCTAACGGAGGCGAAACGCAAACTGATGCCTTAACAGAAGCTTATAAGGTTATAAATACTGCTAAAAGAATGAATAAAGAGGAAATTGTTGAGCCTAAAAATGGTTCAAGATTTCATTTTGAAATGCCAGGATCTGTTCAAGGTTGGAGATCAAGTTTTAAAAATAATAAAAATATATCAACTATTGTCCAGAACACTGAGTATGAGAGTAGCATTGGAAAAAGAGCGTTAGAAATTAAATTTGATAGAGTTGCACTAGGCGTCTCTGCAGAAGCAGTTGTTGACACTTTTTTCCCCCAAGAACTGCATGAGTTGACTGGTCAGGCGAGAGAAATATTTAACCAAAGTTATAATTTTATTTCCTGTCCACTTATTTACTCAGGTCAAAATATAGAAAGTGAAATCATTTTTAAATCGAACTCCCAAAAGCCAATAACTGTAACATGCTTTATTAATGTGTTTGGAGAAGAGGATAATTACGAAAGAATTAATTCTGAAAGTGTCGTAATATTTCCAGATAAATCACAAAAACTTAAATGGAAAATTCCTTCAACAGAGGGGAATCCAATTACACAAGTAGGTTTTTCTATTGAATCAGATGAAATAAATTCTGGAAGTTTAATAATAAACTATCTTACTTTTACTGGAGAGCCAAATTGTAAATTTTATAAACCAAAGCACATTGGAAAACATAAAAGAGGTGTAAAATTTTCTAATGCTAAAATGTGGAAAGAAAGTTGGGTTAATGCTTTAGATAAATGGGATAGTGGAGAAAGAACATTTAGAATTTGTAAAGATAGCGGTAGAGGAATGTTAATTACAGGAACTGATTTATGGAAAAACTATAAAGTTACATCTGATATTGCAATTCAGCGAGTAAAAACAGGTGGCCTGGCCGCTAGAGTGCAAGGATTAAATAGATATTATGGTTTGGTGATTAATTCATCAAATAAACTTCAATTAATAAAAGTAATTAATGAGTCAAAAGTGTTGAAAGAAATAGACTTTGATCTTGAATATTATAAAGATTATAAATTATCACTTAAAGTAGAAGATAATAAATTATCTGGTTATCTTGATAATAAAGTTGTTTTAGAATTCACTGATAATTCTGATGTGCTTGAAAATGGAGCGATGGGATTAATTGTTGAAGATGGAACTATGGTGACTGATGAAGTCATTGTAGAATAAATTATGAAGTATAGAAAATTTGGTTCACTTGATTGGAATGTTTCTGAGGTCGGTTTAGGTTGCTGGCAAATAGGCGCTGATTGGGGAAATGTAAGTGAAGATAAGGCTAAAGAAGTATTAAAATCATCATTTGAAAATGGTGTAAACTTTTTTGATACCGCTGATGTCTATGGCATGGGTAGAAGTGAAAAATTTGTAGGTGATTTCATTAAATCAGTATCTGAAAGAATATATGTAGCAACAAAAGCTGGAAGACAAATCAATCCCCATGTTGCCGAGGGATACTATGATAAAGCTTTAATGGAGTCTTATGTAGATCAATCTTTATCAAACCTTAATGTGGAAACAATTGATCTTTTACAAATGCATTGCCCTCCAACAGAAGTTTATTCATCAGATAAGACATTCGAAATGTTAGATTATTTAGTGAGTAAAGGTAAAATTCAAAATTATGGTTTTAGTGTTCAAACAGTTGACGAAGCTCTTGAATGCATCAAAAGTCCTAATACAAAATCTATTCAGGTGATATTTAATATTTTCAGACAAAAACCTGCTGAAAAATTATTTAAAATTGCAAAAGAAAAAAAAGTTGCCATTATTGTGAGAGTACCTCTTGCAAGCGGATTACTAACTGGGAAATTTAATAAAGATTCATCATTTACTTCTGATGATCATCGTAATTACAATATCAATGGGGATGCGTTTGATGTTGGGGAAACATTTTCAGGAGTTAATTTTAACAAAGCATTAGAAGCTGTCGAAGAATTAAAAAATTTAATACCAGAAGACATTACATTATCACAACTATCTCTTAAATGGATACTAATGCATGATGCAGTTACGGTTGTTATACCTGGCGCTAAAAATAAGGATCATGTTGACTTAAATACAACCTCTTCAGACATAGATGAAATTTCTTCATTAATGAATCAAATAAATAGTGTTTACACAAAATACTTTTTTGATGATGTCCATCATCGTTGGTAAACATTATTTTGTCAGAAGAAACTAAAATTTTTAGAAGAGCTACGCTTGCATCAGTAATTACATCTACCTATCCAATGATAGTTGTAGGTTGCTATTTTGGAATAACACCTTGGAATATAGAAAGACTTTCAATTGATGAGTCCGATTTAAGCTATGCGATATTAATTTTCGGTATTTTTTTTATCATATCTAATCAAGTTGCTGGAAGAATATTAGTACCAAAATATGGAACTAAATTAGTTATGACTTTAGCTTTTCCTATTGTTACTTTTTCTGCGCTATTGACTGTTATTTCCTCATCATATTTTTATTTTTTATTAACTTTTATAACTGGTGGAATAGGATGGGGTGCATCTGGACCAATTGGAGGTATACATAGTCAACTTATTGAAAGACATTTTAAAAAAATTATTACTCCTTATTATGCTATGGGATTTAATTTAGGAATTCTCTTTGGAGGAGCATTAGCAGGTTTAATAATGAGAAATAATTATGAACCTTACATATCTTTTACAATTTTATCTTTTTTATCAATCTTAGTTTCTTATTTTGTATATTCATTTGGATTACCCAGAGATTTAGATTTTAAAGGTGAAGGTGAAAAATTCAAATTTCCAGAGAAAAATGTTTTATTATTTGGATTTCTGTTATTTTTTGTTTTTGGATCAGGTGGAATAATTATGGATTGGTCAACATTATGGTTGTCAAAAGATTTGAATACCCCACTATATTTAGCAAGTATGGGATTAATCTTTTTTAGCATTGGTGGGATTTTTGCTAATTTATTTTCAAATTCTTTGATTAATTTATTCACAGAAAAAGTTGTTGGTTGTTACTTTGTTATGATTGGCGCAGTTATAATGTTTTTGTCTTTATTAACTAATAACTTTTACATTATACTAGTAGTTCTATGTATTTATGGATTTGCTATTGCAAATTTAGTTCCCATAATAATTCGACAAGCGGTCAAACAATCAAATGAAAGCATCCCAATGACTGTGACTAATCTAATAACAATTGGACTGTCTTCAACAATGATTCTGCCTGCTGGAATTGGTTTTCTTGCTGAAACATATTCATTAACATTAAATATGTATTTATTAACTTTCGTAGTATTTGTTTGTTCTGTTATATTTTTGTTTAAATATAAATAAAAATAATGGATAAAATTAGAATATCTCAAATCCAATTTTCTGCTTCTCACATACCAAATTTAAATGCAAAAATTTTAGAACAAAATTTTAAAAAAACATTAAAATTTAAACCTCATTTAATTTGTACACCGGAATGCTCAAACATTATTACAAATGATAAAAATTTTTTAATATTAAATGCTTCATTTCAAAATACCTGCCCAGTTTTGAAGATGGCAAAAGATTTTGCTAAAAAAAATAAAGTTAATATAAATTTAGGTTCCTTGCTTTTAAAAGTAAAAAATAATAGAAAGCTTGTTAATAGATCTTTTTTTATTGATGATCATGGAATAATAAAAAAAACATATGATAAAATTCATATGTTTGATGTCAAAATAAATAACAAAGAAAAACATCAGGAGTCATCACTATTTAAAGCAGGTACAAAAATCATTTATGCAAAAATTAATAATATTAAATTAGGAATGACAATCTGTTATGATTTAAGATTTCCTAATTTGTATAGGCAACTTGCTAAAAAAGATTGTGCTATCATTTTGGTTCCAGCTGCTTTTACTAGACCAACAGGAAAAGACCACTGGGAGATTCTTAACCGATCAAGAGCCATAGAAAATAATGTATTTATAGTGGCAACAGGTATGTGTGGAAATCATCATATGAAAAGAAAGACCTATGGATATTCCCTTTTAGTAGATCCATGGGGGAAGATTATAAATAGTACCAAAAATAAACCTGCAATCATTAACTCAACTATTAATATTTCTGATGTAAATAAAATAAGAAAAAAAATTCCTTCTTTAAAATATGAGTAATTTTAAATCACTAATTTCTGGCGTTGGCAATTTGAGTAAAACAACAAAATATTATGATGATTGGTCAGAAAATTATGATACAACACTCAAGTTATGGAATTATCAAGCACCTAAAAAGAGCATTAAATTTTTAAAAGAAACGATTAATATCAAACCAAAAAATATCTTAGACTTAGCATGTGGAACTGGTTTATTTGGCGCTGAATTAAAAAAAGTTTATCCAAAAAGTCATATTTATGGTTCAGATATTTCAAAAAAAAGCTTAAAAATTTCATTAGGAAAAAAAATTTATAAAAAATTACAAATAAAAAATTTTGAACAATTACATCATTATAAAATAAAATTTGATCTCATTTCCCTGATTGGCTCCATGACGTATTGCAAAAACTTCGACAAATTTTTTGCTAATATTAATAAAAATATTAAAGTTAAAGGCTTTGTATTATTTACCCATAGAATAGATTTATGGGAGAAACAGGATTTTTTAAGTATTTTAAAAAAACATC
>CABXSY010000025.1 GCA_902514875.1 uncultured Alphaproteobacteria bacterium
AAGAGGGACGCCCTTTAAGACAAGCTCCCTGTTATGATAGATTAAAAAATCTTGGTGCTGTATTCGGTCATAAATTTGGTTGGGAGCGCGCTAATTGGTTTGCCCCTTCAAAGGAATTACAAAAAGATGATTGGTCTTTTAGAAGATCAAAATGGTTTAATCATGTTGGCAACGAATGCATCAATGTTCAAAACAATGCTGGTCTTCTAGATATGACTGCTTTTGCTAAATGTAGAATTTCAGGACCTGGTGCTGAAGAATTTCTAGATTATTTGGTTGCGAATAAAATTCCTAAAAAAATTGGAAGAGTTAATCTTTGTCATGCACTAAACACAGCTGGCGGAGTTCATTCAGAATTCACTATTGCAAAAGAAAAAGAAAATTCTTTTTATTTAGTTTCAGCAGGTGCATTTCAGCGTTTAGATCATGACTGGATACATAAATGGATGCCTGAAGATGGATCAGTCACATACGAAAACCTAACAAATAGTATGGGTGTGCTTGTTTTAGCAGGACCAAAATCAAGAGATATTCTTTCTAAAATTACAAAGACTAATTTATCTAATCAAAATTTTCCATGGTTATCATCAAAAAAAATCAATGTTGGTTTAGCTCCTAGTATTGCAATGCGTATGAATTTTGTTGGAGAACTTGGATGGGAATTACATCATCCAATTGAATATCAGAACCATATTTTTGATCAATTAATGGAAGCAGGAAAAGATCATGGACTTAAACCATTTGGAATTAGAGCGATGGAAAGTTTACGTGTTGAAAAAACATATAAATTGGTTGGTACTGAAATGTCTATAGAATATGCAGCTTTTGAGTCTGGGTTAGATAGATTTGTACATTTAAACAAAGGTAATTTTATTGGAAGGGACTCTCTTGTTAAATGGCAGCAAAATGGTTTTAAAAACAAGATGGTAACTTTAGAAGTTCATGATGTTGAAGATGCAGATGCTTTGGGCAATAATCCTATTTATAATAATGGAAAGGTTATAGGCCGTGCGACAGGAGGTAACTATGGTTTTAGGGTGAAAAAATCATTAGCTATTGGTATGGTAAATCCTAAATTTGCTGACATTGGTCAAAAATTAGAAATGGATATATTAGATAAAAAATACAATGTAACTGTTATAGAGGATAGTCCTTATGATCCTAAAAATGAAAAATTAAAACAATAATATGAAGTTGCTTGTCACTGTAAAAAGAGTCATAGATTATAATGTTCAAATCAGGGTTAAAGCTGATGGTTCTGGAGTTGAAAAAGATAATGTAAAAATGTCCATGAATCCTCCTGATGAAAATGCGGTAGAAGAAGCTCTACGAATTAAAGAAGCTGGTAAAGCAGACGAGATTATAATTCTTTCTATAGGCAATGATAAGGCTCAAGAAACTATCCGAACTGCATTAGCAATGGGTGCTGATAGAGGTATACATATTAAAACAGATAATGATCTAGAACCTCTAGCTATTTCTAAAATAATTTCTAAAGTTGTTGAAGAAGAAAAACCATCAATTATCTTGATGGGAAAACAAGCAATAGATGATGACTCTAATCAAACTGGTCAAATGACTTCTGCTTTACTTAACTGGCCTCAGGCTACATTTGCATCTAAAATTGAAATTGATGGACAAAATGCAATCGTTACTAGAGAAATAGATGAAGGTTTAGAAAGAATAAAAGTGTCTATACCATTTGTAGCATCATGTGATCTTCGACTGAATGAGCCTAGATATGCTTCTTTACCAAATATAATGAAAGCAAAGAAAAAACCAATTGATACAAAAGAAGCATCTTCACTTGGTATAAATATAGAACCTAGAATTGAACAAATAAAAGTAGAAGAGCCACCTGTCAGACAAAAAGGAATCATGGTAAGTGACGTTGCTGAATTGGTTCAAAAACTTAAACATGAGGCAAAAGTTATATGACAATATTAGTATTAGCAGAACATAATAATATAGATATCAAATCATCAACCTTAAATACTATATCTGCAGCATCTCAAATAGACCAAGATATCCATGTTTTGGTAACAGGCTATGAGTGTGCAGAACTAGCTAAAAATATCTCTAAATGTGAAAAAGTTTCAAAAGTATACTTAGCCAATGATGAAAAACTTAAAAACCCAATTGCTGAAAATATTGAGCCTATTGTTTTATCTTTGGCTAATAATTATTCCCACATAATGGCACCTGCGACAACATTTGGAAAAAATGTTTTTCCTAGAATTGCCGTTAAACTAGATATTGCACAAGTTAGTGATGTAATAAAAATTATAAGTTCTGATACTTTTATGAGGCCAATTTATGCTGGTAACGCTATTGCTACAGTTAAATCAAATGACAAGATTAAAGTAATAACGGTAAGACCAACATCTTTTGATCCAATAGAAACTAGTGGTGGAAAAGAACAGGTTGAAAATATTTCTTTTGATAATGATAGTGGCAGTGTTGAATTTATAGATAGAGAAGAATCTCAATCAGAAAGACCAGAGTTAAGTACAGCTCGAGTTGTGATATCCGGTGGCAGAGGATTACAAAGCGCTGAAAATTTTAAACTTTTAAATGAAATAGCAGATAAGCTTAACGCTGCAGTTGGTGCTTCTCGTGCTGCTGTAGATGCTGGTTATGTTTCTAATGATTATCAAGTTGGGCAAACTGGCAAAGTAGTTGTCCCAGATTTGTATATTGCTGTCGGAATTTCCGGTGCAATCCAGCACTTAGCAGGTATGAAAGAAAGTAAGGTAATTGTTGCAATAAATAAAGATGAAGAAGCTCCAATATTTAATGTTGCTGATTATGGACTAAACACTGACTTATTTGAGGCATTGCCTCAATTATCTTCTGAACTAGATAAATTAAATACTATTCAACAATAAATTAATTTATTACAATAAATAAAATGGAAGTAGATCGCGAGTCAATGGACTATGATGTTGTGGTAGTAGGTGCTGGTCCATCAGGCCTCTCAACTGCAATTAAACTAAAACAGCTGAACCCAGAAATTAATGTTTGTATATTAGAAAAAGGATCAGAGGTTGGAGCCCATATTTTAAGTGGTAATGTTTTTGAAACAAGAGCACTCGATGAATTAATACCTGATTGGAGAAGTAAAGATTCGCCAATTAAAACTAAAGTAACAAAAGAAAAGTTTTTATTCTTATCTAAGAAAGGCTCGTTAAATTGGCCTACATGGCTTCTTCCTAGTGTTCAAAAAAATCATAAGAATTATATCATTAGTCTTGCAAATTTATGTAGATGGCTTGCAAGTGAGGCTGAAAGTTTAGGAGTAGAAATTTTTCCAGGATTTGCGGCATCTAAAATATTATATTCAGATGACGATCATGTAATTGGTGTTCAAACTGGTGATATGGGTATTGATAAAGATGGTAACAAAAAAGATAGTTTTGAACCAGGTATTAATATTAACGCTAAAGTAACAGTATTTGCTGAGGGTTGCAGAGGTCATTTAGGTAAAGAATTAATTAAAAAATATAATCTATCGAAAGAAAAGTCACCACAGCAATACGGAATTGGATTTAAAGAAATTTGGGAACTAGATGAAAGTCAGCATGAAGAAGGTCTTGTCATGCATACTGCGGGATGGCCATTAGATAATGCAACTTATGGGGGTAGTTTTTGTTATCATGCTGAAAATAAGCAAATATTTTTAGGATACGTAATCGGTCTTGATTATAAAAATCCTTATTTATCACCTTATGATGAATTTCAAAAATTTAAAACTCACCCAGCAATCAAGAAAATCTTAACTAATGGTAAACGTATCGCTTATGGAGCAAGGGCACTTATTGAAGGTGGTATTCAAAGTTTACCTAAAATGTATATGCCGGGTGGATTACTAGTTGGATGTGATGCAGGCACCTTAAATATGCCAAAGATTAAAGGTTCACATACTGCAATGAAAAGTGGAATTATAGCTGCTGAAACAATAAATGATTATTTAAGTAAATCTATACCTCTTGCAGCATATGAAGATAAATTTAAACGTTCATGGCTTTATAAAGAATTGTTTGCAGCAAGGAATGTAAAACCGAGTTTTAATTGGGGACTATTACCTGCAATAATATTTACAGGTATTGATCAAATAATATTTAGAGGTAAGCTTCCTTTTACACTAAAACACAAACATGCTGATCATGAAGCTTTACAATTAGCAAAAGATTCAAAGAAAATAGATTATCCAAAATATGATGGAATATTTACTTTTGATAAAACCAGTTCTGTTTATTTGACTGGAACTAACCACGAAGCTGATCAGCCAGTGCACTTGCAATTAACGGATAAGGAATTACCAATAAAATTTACTTTAAATGCATATGATGAGCCATCTCAAAGATATTGTCCTGCTGGTGTTTATGAGATTGATAAGACAGATATTCAAAATCCTAAATTTGTAATTAATGCTCAAAACTGTATTCATTGTAAAACATGTGATATTAAAGAACCATCACAAAACATAAATTGGGTTGTACCTGAAGGTAGTGGGGGGCCAAATTATGCAAATATGTAATATATTTGAAAAATATTTATTTTATTTAAATTGATTCATTTTCATTATGAATAAAAATAAAATTGTATTTACATTTGCAACAGCAGAAGTAAATTTTATTGGTCAAATATTTATTAAGATTACTGAATTATTAACAGGAAAATTAAAATTAAAAAAATTATATGATGAATATTTATCTGAAAATAGACCTCCTGAGCTTTTTTGGGATGATGCAGTAGATAAATTAAATTTTACTTTAATAACTAATTTTCAGGATGGTAGTTACATTCCAAAAAAAGGAAAATTAATTGTTATAGCAAATCATGCTTTTGGAGTTGCTGATGGTGTATCTATATGTTCTACAATTTCAAAAGTAAGACAAGATTATAAAATGGTTACACATAAAGTTTTAAGGCAAGCTGAGGCAGTAAAAGATAAAATATTACCAATTGATTTTAATGAAAATAGAGAAGCTCTATCAACTAACATTAATACACGTAAAGAAGCTGAAAAAGTTTTGCATAATGAAGGTGTTCTAGTTCTTTTTCCTTCTGGAACAATAGCAACTAAACAAAACTTAAAAAAAAATACAAAAGCTGATGATGGTGAGTGGAAACAATGGGTATCGAAACTAGTTCTTAAAACTAAAAGCCCTGTGTTACCAATTTTTTTTGCTGGTCAAAATAGTCAACTCTACCATATTGCTAATAAAATAGGACAAACATTCAGATACTCTTTGTGTATGTATGAACTGAAAAGAAAGATAGGTGATGATATCTATATGTACTTTGGTTCACTTATACCTTACGAAAACCTTGTAAAAATTGGAGATATCAAAAAAATTACTCAGTACTTAAGGTCAACCACATATTCTTTAGATCCGCAATTTAACAATAATTAAATATTTATTTTTTACTCTTGCCGTTTTATAGAGCTCCTATGGTAGGTTTTGTTGGTTTACAAGCAAGAAGAAGAAGAAGAAACAGAATTTTACTAGTCATGTCTATTATAGTCATCTTTGGTATTTTTTTTTATTTGCCTTCTTTAGATTTTTCAACTGATCAAACTGAGCCACCTATTGAAATCATTCCTAGCAGCGTTGTTGATCAATCAAGTTTACGATCTGAAATAGAAAAACTTAAACTTGAGATATTTCAAAAAAATCAGCGATTAAAATTTAGAGATGAGCAAATAAAAAACTTACGTGAAGAAATAAGCGATTTAAATAAAAAATTCGATACAATTAAGAATGATTATGAGCAATCTCTAAGCAATATATCAGATCTAGAAAATAACACATTAGATAATAATACGGAAAGTATTGAGAAACTTAGCACACTTGAAAATAAAATAACTGAATTAAATAAACAATCGTCAAAATACAAAGATCTTGTTCAAAAATTAGAAATAGAATTAGAAAGTTCTGCATCAACTGAAGATATGGAAGAAGTAAAGATTGAAAATTCAATACTAAAATCAGAACTTAAGCAAATCGAACAAAAAAATCGTAGTTTTGAAAATGAATTAAATGAGCTAAAAAAAATAATTAAAAATAAAGATAAAGAAATAGAAGATTTAATTTATTTAAAAGATTCCCAACATCATGGTTGATTATTTATTTTTCTTTCTAAATAAATAAGGCTCTTCAAAATCCCCAATCCACATACCTTTTTTTTCTTGTTTTGCTTCTTCTTCTTCTTCAACATAATCTTTTGAATAATAGCGATAAGCTATCGCCCATCCATTCAGAACCATTTCACTATTTAAATCTATATTATCTTTGTAGCAGATTCCAATAAATCTATTATATCGATCCTTACCTTGTGTTATGCATTCAATTTTATTATTCCCAATTAATTCTTTTAAGAATTTTGTTGATTCTAAACCACACTTCCAGACTTTGCTATTTTTATTACATGTTTGATTTGTTTCAGGTGCATCAATAGCATGCAGTCTTATTTTATTTTTGTTAATATGTATAGTATCACCATCAATTACTTTTGCTTTTCCAAATATTGTTTTACCAGATGATACTGCGCTTAAAGAAATTAAGATAAAAAATAAATTAAATATTAAGATTTTTACTACCATCAACTAATAAATCATAAACATATTTTGCATGTGATCTGTTTAAATGTAAATCTAGTGAAATCTCTTCTTTATCGGTATTATTTCTAATAAAAAGTATTGGAATTTTTATAAATATAGTTTGAGCTACAGAAAAATTAGTTTCCAAAATTTTTTCTAAGTTGGCTACAAGAAATTTAGAAAGTAAAATAAATACTTTTCCCCCTTCAAGGCGTAAAACAGTTTTATTAAATGAAACATCAGTTATCGCTGTTTTTTCTGGATTGAGTTTAGATTCTAGTAAAGAAATAATTTCATCTTTCTTATTTTCTGGTGTTTCGACTAGCCATTCATTAGGACCAAGCCACATAATACTTATATTATTATTAAAAATTCTAACATTTGACTCAATTGGTAAAACCAGATTTAATACTGAGCCTATATTTTTCATGAATTCTTTATCTGAACTTTTACCTCGTATATTTATTTTACCTGATAAAGCTCTTTCTTCTATTGTTACTCCATTGTAATTTTTTTTATTTATATTCAAAACATTACTGTAACTTAAACTCATTGATTAACCCTTTGATTCTCAGGATCAATAAATATTGGATTAGTTATTTCAACCTCAATATTTTCATTTTCCATTGGAGCAATTAAAACACTTCCTTTTTTTTCAAGACCACCTTTAATTAAAGCTAAAGCAAAAGAACTTTTTAAATTTGGTGAATAGTAACTAGAGGTCACGTGACCAACCATTTTCATAGGTAGGGCAGTTATTTCTTCGACCAATTGAGATCCTTCTTCAAGAACTTTATTTGGATCTTTAGTTTTTAATCCAACCAATTGTTTCCTATCTTTTTTAATAGTATCACTTCTATATAATGCTCTTTTACCAATAAAATCATATTTCTTCTTACTAACTATCCAGTCCATATCCAGATCTATTGGTGTCACTGATCCATCTGTTTCTTGACCAACAATGATAAAACCTTTTTCAGCACGAAGTACATGCATTGCTTCAGTACCATACGGCGTAATATTAAATTCTTTACCTTTATCTATACAAAGTTCCCAAAGATTTTTAGCATAGCCAGATGGAACATTTATTTCGTAACACATTTCACCTGTAAAACTTATACGCATAACTCTACATTTTATTCCGTCAATATTAATATTCTTAAAACTCATATGAGGAAAATTTTCTTTTGAGAAATCAAAATCTGGTATTAGTTTTTGCATTAATTTTTTTGAATTTGGACCATTTAAGCTTATTGTTCCATAGTTTTCTGTTACTGATGTTAAATATACTTCTAATTCTGGCCATTCTGTTTGTAACCAATCTTCTAATTTTGACATTACTGATGCTGCATTTCCTGTAGTTGTTGACATGAGATAATGATACTCGTCTAATCTAGTTGTTACACCATCATCAATAACCATCCCATCGTCGCCTAACATTACACCATATCGACATTTTCCAATTTCTAATTTTGACCAAGAATTTGTGTAAATTCTATTTAAGAATTCGCTTACATCTCTTCCTTTAATATCTATTTTACCAAGCGTTGATGCATCTAATATCCCTAGACTATCTCTAGTTGCTTTTACTTCTCTATTTAAAGTAGACTGAAAACTTTCATTCCTTTGAGGATAATACCAGGCTCTTTTCCATTGACCTACATCCTCAAATAAAGCTTTATTATCAATATGCCATTGATGCATTGGGCTTGTTCTCTCTAAATCAAAAAATTCTTTAACATGACGTCCAGCAAGTGCTCCAAATGTTACTGGCTTATAGGGTAAGCGAAATGTTGTCGTACCTAATTCAGAAATTTCAGTATTTGTTAACTCTGATATTATTCCAAGTGCATTAACATTACTAGTCTTACCTTGATCAGTTGCCATTCCTGTAGTTGTATAACGTTTAACATGTTCAATTGATTGAAAACCCTCTTTCAAAGCTAATTTAATATCTTTTGCTGTTACATCGTTTTGAAAATCTACAAACATTTTTGTTCGTGAGATATTGTTCTTTGATGTAATCCAAACATTTTCATGTTTGCTGTACTTAAGATCATCTGATTTGTAGTTTACTTCTCCAAGCTTATTTTGCTGATTATCATTTAGATATTTATATGTATCTTCTTGAGTTTTTAATAATATTTCATTTAAATTATAATCACCATTGCAACTCCCAACACACAATGTATCTTGATAAACTTGACTAGGAATAAAACTTCCATCTACATCTCTAAATCTTAGTTTTCCTTTTGATTGAGTGAATAAATGTACAGTAGGGGTCCAACCACCAGCAATTGCTAAAAGATCACATTTAATATTAATAGAAGATTTTTCATTACTTTCTTCACTTGTAATTTTTTTTAATTTTATTTCTCTAACTCTTAATCTTCCAACAGTATCGCTGATTTCATGACCTTTTATAATAGTAATACCTAATTCATTAGCTTTCTTTGGAAAATAACCATTATTATTATCTCTAGTATCAACAATAGCCTCTACCTTTATTCCCTGTTCAAAAAAATCTATCGCTGTTTCATAGGCACTATCATTGTTTGTAAAAAAAACTACATTTTTTCCAGGTGCAACTCCATACTTGTTTAAATATTTTTTTGTACTGTTAGAAAGCATAATGCCAGGCCTATCATTGTTATTAAAAA
>CABXSY010000026.1 GCA_902514875.1 uncultured Alphaproteobacteria bacterium
TTTAATTAATATCA
Source organism: uncultured Alphaproteobacteria bacterium (assembly GCA_902514875.1). Classification (GTDB taxonomy): domain Bacteria; phylum Pseudomonadota; class Alphaproteobacteria; order HIMB59; genus CACPNW01. Next base: position 15 of record CABXSY010000026.1, read on the forward strand.
ACTGGGAAAAGATGCTTTTAACAGGTGATGAAGACTATCTTTACTCTCTAATTTATACTTTTTATTATTCATTTTTCACTATAATTTTTGAGGTTGGATTAGGATTAATAATAGCATTTGCTTTGTACCAAAAACTAGCTGGTAAACAATTCTTTCAAATGATTTTACTATTTCCTTACATTACTCCAGCAGTAATGGGTGCTGCAGTATTTTTTCTAATTTTTGGTAAAGCTGAAAATTCTTTTTTAAATCAACTAATAGGAGTATTTGGTTTTGATCCTCAAATGTGGTTATTTGACAAAAGGCCAATTACAGAAGTTTTATTTGGTATAAAAATAGAAGGTCTATTTGCAGGACCAAGTTTAGCTCTAATGTCATCAATCATATATGGAATATGGTCTTATACTGGCTACTATGCAATAATTTTACTCGCGGGTTTATCAATTATACCCTCTGATTTATATGAGGCTGCGAAAGCAGAGGGAGCTAGTAGATGGCAAACATTTATTAAAATTACCATACCACTATTAATGCCTATTATATTTTTTCTAATGTTGACTGGCTTTATAAATACCTTTCAAGCTTTTAATAGTATTTTTGTTATGCAAACTTCTTCTGCTGGAGATACAATGGATGTTGTTACAATAGAAATTTTTGATCATTTTTGGGGTAGAGTGAAATATGGTTATGCTGCAGCTGAAGGAGTAATTTTATTCATACTTCTAAATATTTTAGCAATATCGCAATATGTAATTTTTAGGAAAAGGTTAAGTTATGACTAGAATTATTAATGCTGAAACAAGGATACCTTATTTAATTTTATTAATAGTTTTTATTATCTCAATTTACCCATTTTTTTACATGATATCAACATCATTGATGACAGCTGGAGAAGCATCAAATCAATATTTATTTCCAAAAAAATTAATGTTTGAAAATTATTATGAAGTTTGGACATCTAATAGATTTCAACGTTATACATTTAATAGCTTAATAATAAGTTCAATAATTGTCATTGGCGTCTTATTGACTAGTATTCCAGCAGCATACTCTTTTGCTAAAATAGAGTTCCCATTTAAAAATATCATATTCTACATGTTGTTACTTTCATTGATGATTCCTGAAATAATTACACTATTACCTCACTTATTAATTATTAGAGGAGAAATTATTCCATTACCATTTGGGCCTTCTTGGATGAATAGTCTTCAAGGTTTAACAATTCCATTTATAGGAAATATCTTTGTAATTTTCTTATTAAGACAATATTTTAAAAAGATACCAAATGAACTTTGGGATGCTGCAAGACTAGATGGATCTTCTCATTTAAATTTTTTACTCAAGGTAGTAATCCCTATGAGCAAACCTATTATTGTGACAGTCTCTTTATTTACTTTTATCATAGCGTGGAATAGTTTTGCCTGGCCTTTACTCATATTAACTAGAGATGATTGGTATCCTGTAACAGTTTCTATCTATAGTTTTGTGAGAGAGGTGGGGCCTAATTTTAATTTATTGATGGCTGCTTGCTTAATTGCAATTTTCCCAATTTTAGTATTATACTTTTTTACTCAGAAGTTATTCATAGAAAGTATATCAAACTTTGGATTAAAAGAATAAATCAGTAAATTTTTTGTAACAAAACTTTAATTTTACCTCTATATTATTTAATAATTTTACGAGGTGGTTATGAAATTTTATAAATATATTTTAAATTTCTTCTTAGCTTCTTTATTTTTTATCTCCTCACAATCATTTGCAATTACTGCACAAGATATTGAAAATGCAGATCCTTCAGGTCAAACTGTTGAATTCTGGGTTCAATATTCAGATGAAAGATTAGATGCAATGATGGCAAGAGCTGAAAGATTTGAAGCTGAAACAGGAATAAAAGTTAATGTTGTTCACAAAGGACATTATGGGAAAGTTCAATCCGCTATGATGTCTGCTGCTGGAACAAAAGATATAGCAGACGTTGCAAGAGGTTATGGTAACGCTGCTGCAGATATGTACTTAATTGGCGCTTCAATTGATCAAAATATTTTAGCAAATAGTAAAAAATGGGGTGTTTCTCAAGATGACATAGCAGATTGGGGTGCAAACTGGAATGTTGGCTTTTCACCATATTTTGATGGAAATCCAAAACTATTACATGAGGTTGGAAAATCAATAGAGATACTTTATTACAATGCAGATTGGTTAAAGGAACTAGGTTTAGATGCTCCTAAAACTCCTGCTGATTTTGCGGAAGCAGCATGTGCTGCAACCAATCAAGATTATAGCGGTAAGATGGGTGAAGATGTTCCAAGTTATGGATATGAAATAGATACAGATGCAAGTAACTTTGCAGCATGGGTATTTGCGTATGGAGGGGATGTATTTGACTATGATAATGGTCAGTATATTTACAATGGCCCAAAAGCAATTGAAGCTATGGAATTCATCCAAGGAATGGCTAATAAAGGATGCGCAATAGTTGCAAGAGGTAAATACACTGACCAGCAATACTTAGGACAAGGTTCTGTTTTATTTGCTGCAGGATCTACTTCTGGTATCACTTATTTTCAGAAAGCCATAGAAGAGGGTTATAATGGTAATTGGGATGTAGCTCCATTATCATACACCACTAGTGAACCAGTGCTTAACTTATATGGCGGTGGTTTAATTATGGGTAATTCAGGTGATGCTAATAGAATGGTAGCAGCATATCAGTGGATGAAATACATTTCTAATACTGAGAACTCAGCAGTTTGGTCAACTGAAAGTGGTTATGGTTTTGTGAGAACTTCTTCTGCAGACCATCCATTAATTGCTGAAAAAAGAGCTGAATTACCTCAATATGATAAATCATTAACAATGGTTCAATACGGAAAAGGTGAGCCATCAGTTCCTGGTTATTATTCAGTTAGAGGTGAGGTTGAAAAAGCTTATGCAGCAATCATTAATGGTGATGATATCATTTCCACATTAAATCAATTAAATGAAGATGCTAATGCAATATTAGCTGATGCAACTGCCGAGTAGTTTAATTATTTTACTTTTATTAAGGGTGGTTTATACCACCCTTTTTTTATGATAATTGTTTGTTCTCTTAATGATTTACCTAATGTGTGTGAAAGCATACAGCCCAAATATCTTGTATCAGTAATTGATCCAGGATATGCACCAGAAACACCCAAGGGTGTAAAAAATCATTTAAAGTTAGGATTTGACGATATCATTGAAATTAGTAGCAATAATAAAATATTTCGCTCGAATACTGATGAAATACCACAAATTCTACCTGCGAAAGAACATGTAAATTCAATAGCTAATTTTACTTCTACATATACATATGATGAAGATATTGTTATTCATTGTTGGTGTGGTGTCTCAAGATCAATGGCAACAGCTACTTATTTACTTTGTAGAGAAAACAAAACTAATATTGAAAATACAATTAAATATATTCGTAATCTTGCTCCACATGCAAACCCAAATAAATTATTGATAAATCATTTTGAAAAGAAATTAGATGTCAGCAATCAAATCTCAAAATCATTTTTAAAATTCCCATATACTAAAACATACGATTGTTCTTCAAATTTTGCACCTGTTACTTTATTTGATATTAAAGACATTGAAAAAAACTAATGAAAGAATACATTCGAACAATTGCTGATTATCCTGTTGAAGGAATTCAATTCAGAGATATTACAACATTGTTGCAAAATGCAGGACACTTTAAACAAGTCATTGATGACATGGTAAAACCATGGCAAAATAAAAAAATAGATGCAGTTTTAAGTATAGAATCACGTGGATTTATTATGGCTGGCGCAATAGCTTATTTTTTAAATGCAGCATTTATTCCTTTGAGAAAGCCTCATAAACTTCCATTTGAAACTTTTAAAACCTCATACGACTTAGAATATGGATCAACTGAAATGCATATTCATACTGATGCTTTAGATAGCCATAAAGATTTACTTATTATTGATGATCTTTTAGCAACAGGTGGAACCGCACTTGCGGCAGTAGAGTTAATTAAAAAGTTTGAAGACAAAAATATTGTTGGTGCAGGTTTTATAATAAATTTACCAGATTTAAGTGGTGATAAAAAACTAATTGAAAAAGGAATTGAGATACATTCTTTAATGGAGTTTTAAATGAGAAATGCAGTTATTGTTGGTTACAAAAGATCACCCTTCACTTTTGCTCGTAAAGGTGAAATGGCTAACATAAGACCAGAAGACATTCTATCACAAACAATAAATCAATTACTTAATGAAATTCAAATAAATAAAAATGATATAGAGGATATTATTACTGGTTGTGCGTATCCTGAAGGAGCACAAGGTAATAATATTGCTAAAATTGTTTCTTTCATGACAGATATGCCAGAACATGTAGCAGGTATGACAGTCAACAGATGGTGCGGCTCTTCAATGCAAGCTATTCATGATGCTACTGGTGCGATTGCAATTAACTCTGGAGACGTTTTTTTATGTTGTGGTGTAGAAAGTATGACATTTATACCTATGAATGGATTAACATACGATCCCCATCCTCAATTAAGTAAAGATAATCCAAATGTATATATGTCTATGGGTATTACAGCTGAAAATGTTGCAAAAAAATTTGATATTTCTCGAAAAGAGCAACAAGATTTTGCTATTAGCAGCCATTACAAAGCTAATTTAGCTAGAGAATCAAATATGCTCGATAATGAAATAGTTTCTATCATAAATAATGATGAAAAAATTAATAAAGATGGTGGAATTCGACCTAATACCTCACATGAAATTTTAGATGGGTTAAAACTTGCTTTTGATGAAAATGGAACAGTTACAGCTGGTACAGCCTCACCATTAACAGATGGAGCATCAGCAGTAATTGTTTGCGAGGAAGAGTATGCAAAAAAAAACAATCTAAATATTTTAGCTCGTATTAAATCTACAGCTGTAGTTGGTTGTCCACCAGAATTAATGGGTCTTGGCCCAATTAATGCATCTAAAAAAGCTTTGAAAAGAGCTAATTTATCTATTTCTGATATTGATATTGTGGAACTAAATGAGGCATTTGCTTCTCAATCTTTAGCATGTATTAAAGAATTAAATATGGACATAAGTAAAGTAAATATACATGGTGGGGCAATAGCATTAGGCCACCCTTTAGGTGCTACTGGAGCAAGAATTACAGGTAAAGTTGCAACTTTATTGCAAAATAATAATAAAAAATATGGATTAGCGACACAATGTATAGGTTTAGGTCAAGGTATTGCAACTGTATTAGAAAATATTAATTAAATTATATGCAAATTTATAAAACACCGCTACGTGAATTTAAATTTCTAATTGAGGATTTTTTAAATCTTAAGGAAAGTGAAACTTTAAAAAAATTAGATCTAGAAACAAGCGATTTAATGCTCATTATTGAAGAAGCAGCAAAATTATGTGAAGAAACCTTACTCCCTCTTAATCAAAGTGGAGATAGTGAAGGATGTTCATTTAATAATGGAGTTGTTACTGCGCCAAAAGGATTTAAGGAAGCTTATAAAACCTTTTCTGAAAATGGCTGGCAAGGACTTAAAGTAAAAGAAGAATTTGGCGGTCAAAACCTACCTTATATTATGAATATGATTTTAGATGAAATGATAAGCTCTACTAATATGTCATTTGGTCTTTATCCAGGTCTTACAGCAAATGCAATTGATGCAATTGAAAAGAGTGCTAATGAAGATTTGAAAAATACTTACTTGCCAAATTTAACTAGTGGTAAGTGGACAGGAACAATGAATTTAACTGAACCTCAATGTGGAACTGATCTTGGATTAAGTAAAACAATGGCAACACCATTAGATGATGGAAGTTATAGCATTACTGGTACAAAAATTTTCATTACATGTGGAGAGCATGATCTAAGTGATAACATTATTCATTTAGTACTAGCAAGAACACCAAATGCGCCGCCTGGTATAAAAGGTATAAGTTTATTTTTGGTTCCTAAATTTTTACCAAATGAAAAAGGTGATTTTGTTGAAAGAAATAAAGTTGAATGTGGATCAATAGAAAAGAAGATGGGTATTCATGCTAGTCCAACCTGTGTAATGCATTACAATGAAGCTCAGGGCTGGTTAGTAGGCGATATCAATAAAGGAATGAGAGCGATGTTTATAATGATGAATGGAGCTCGTTTGTTTGTAGGTATTCAAGGCTTAGGCTTATCAGAAACTGCTTATCAATCAGCACTTTATTATTCAAAAGAGCGTTTACAAGGAAAATTATCTTCTAGCAATCAAGTTGCAGATCCTATCATTGTTCATCCTGAAATAAGAAAAAACTTATTGTATATTAAATCGATTAATGAAGCAGTTAGAGGTTTAACTTTATTGGCTGGAAATCATTTTGATAATATTGAAATTTCTTCAGATGACAAAGATAAGAAATTATCTGAAAATTTTATAGCACTTATGACACCAATCATTAAATCATATGCTTCAGACAAATCTGTAGAAAATACAAATAGAGCTATGCAAATATATGGAGGTCATGGTTTTATCACCGATCATGGAATGGAACAATTAGTAAGAGACTCAAGAATTACAACAATTTATGAAGGAACAAACGGTATTCAAGCTCTTGATTTGATAGGAAGAAAATTACAAACTGATAATGGTGCATTATTTAATGAATTTTTTACTATGATAGATAGTTATCAAGTTAAAATTTCTAATAATCAAGATATGAAAAAATATATTGATTTATTTATGCCTTCATATGATTCTTACAAAAGTATTTTTGAATATATTAAATCATTAAATGATGAAAACGAGATTAATTCTCATGCTGTAGAATTTTTAAATTTATCAGCTTTGATTTCTCTAGGTTATATTTGGTTACATTATATAGAAATTTCACTTGCAAAATTAGAAAAGCAAGATGAAAGTTTTTATAAATCTAAAATTGAAACTGGCAACTT
>CABXSY010000027.1 GCA_902514875.1 uncultured Alphaproteobacteria bacterium
AGTGTCTTAGAAACATCGACACAAATGGGTGTAAAAACACGAGAATTTGAGCAATTAGTTTCAAATAAATTTGGCCATAAATATGGTGTTGGAGTTAATTCAGGATCATCAGCTCTGTATTTGGCAATGGAAATTTTGGATTTACCAAAAAATAGTGAGGTAATAACGCCATCTTTAACATTTGCTACTACTGTTGGTTGTATAATAAAAAATAATCTTGTGCCGTGCTTTGTAGATGTATCAAAAAATACATTGTTAATAGATATTGATAAAATAGAAAGAAACATTTCTGAAAAAACATCTGCATTGTGTATTCCCAATCTTATGGGAAATTTGCCAGATTGGGAAAAAATTAGATCCTTAGCAGATAAATATAATCTTAAGATACTAGAAGACTCAGCTGACATTATTGGTGCAAAATACAAAGGTCAGCCAACTGGAAAATTTTCAGATATATCTATAACTAGTTTTTATGGAATGCATGTGATCAATTGTGCTGGTAATGGTGGTATGATAACAACAAGCAATAAAGAATATGCTAATAAGGCAAAACTTTTAAGATCTTGGGGAAGAAGCTCATCATTGTTTAATGATTCAGAAGCTATAGAGAATAGGTTTAATGTAAAAATTGATGATATTGATTATGATGCAAAGTTTATTTTTGAAAAGATAGGGTATAATTTAGAGCCTTCAGAATTAGGCTCAGCATTTGGAATAGTTCAGTTTAATAAACTTGAAAAAATCTTAGATCATAGAAAAAATGTTTATAATAAATTATCAAATTTTTTTTTAAAATATGAAAAATGGATTGATCTACCAAAAAAGAATAATCATGCTGATACTGCATGGTTCGCTTTTCCATTTTTTATTAAAGAAAATGCACCTTTTAAAAGAAGAGATTTGATGATCTTTTTTGAGAATCATAATATTCAAACGAGGGTCGTTTTTACAGGCAATGTTACAAGACAACCTGCATTTAAAAATGAAAATATGGTCATAGATAAAGAAGGTCTAACTGAGTCCGATTTTGTAATGAAAAATGGAATGTTAATAGCTTGTCATCACGGGTTAGATAATAATATGCTTCAACATATATTTAATGTCTTTGAGAAATTTGTAAAAACAATTAATATTTAGCCCAAAATAAATGAATAATATTTTGAACTACATTAATGGATCAGTGAAATCACATTCTAAAGACTTTATTGAAGTTTATGATCCATCTAATGGTGAAGTAATCTCAAAAGTCGTGATGTCAAATAAAGACGATTTCAATGATGCTATTATTTCAGCTAAAAATAGCCAAATTGATTGGCAAAATACAACTCCATTAAAAAGATCAAGAATACTTTCTAACTATAAGAATTTAATAGAAGAAAATATAGATGTTTTAGCAAAGTTAGTTTCTAAAGAGCATGGCAAAACCCTTGATGATGCTAAAGGATCAGTTGTAAGAGGTTTAGAAGTTGTAGAATTTGCATGCGGTATACCAAGCTTACTTAAGGGTGAATTTTCTCAAAATGTAGGGACTAATATTGATTCATGGTCAATTAGACAGCCATTAGGAATTTGTGCTGGTGTAACTCCATTTAATTTTCCTGCTATGGTCCCAATGTGGATGTTTCCTATTGCAATTGCTTGTGGAAATTCCTTCATCTTAAAACCATCTGAAAAAGATCCTTCATGCTCAATTAAGCTTGCAGAGTTATTTACTAAGGCTGGTTTACCTGATGGAGTTATGAATGTTCTTCAAGGAGATAAGTTTGTAGTTGATTTAATTTTACAAGATAAAGATATCTCAGCTGTTAGTTTTGTTGGATCAACACCAGTTGCTAAATATATTTATGAGGAGTCAGCTAAAAACCTTAAAAGAGTGCAAGCTCTTGGGGGTGCTAAAAATCACCTAGTTGTTATGCCAGATGCAAATATTAAACAGGCTGTTGATGGAATTATGGGTGCAGCTTATGGTTCCGCTGGGGAAAGATGTATGGCTGTTTCTGTCGCAGTAGCTGTTGGAGATATAGCTGATGATTTGGTTGATAAAATTTGTATAGAAGCACAAAAACTTAAAGTAGCTCCATGGACTGACAATGATTCTGATATGGGACCAGTTATTTCTAAAGAACACAAAAATAAAATAGAAAATTATATTTCTAAAGGTATAGAAGAGGGAGCAAAAATTATTTTAGATGGAAGAAATTATAATTTACAAGGATATGAAAATGGTTACTTTGTTGGACCAACACTTTTTGATAATGTTACTAAAGAAATGGTAATTTATAAGGAAGAAATTTTTGGACCAGTGCTATCTGTTATTAGAGCTAAAAATTATGATGAAGCACTTAAACTAGTTAATGATCACGCTTTTGGTAATGGAACAAGTATTTATACTTCGGATGGTGAAGTTTCTCGACACTTTACCACAAATGCTAAGATCGGCATGGTAGGTGTAAATGTTCCAATTCCAGTACCAATGGCCTTTCATAGTTTTGGAGGATGGAAACAATCGTTATTCGGAGACCACTCAATGCATGGAAATGAGGGAATTCATTTTTATACAAAACTAAAAACTATTACTAGCAGATGGCCTAAAAGTATCCAAGATGGCCCTGAATTTATTATGCCAACAAATTAATGAATATTTTAATCACTGGTTCTGCCGGATTTATAGGTTATCATCTTTGTAACAAATTATTAAAAAATAATCACAAAGTTTATGGGTTAGATAATTTAAATTCTTATTATGATGTGCGATTAAAAAAAAATAGAATTAGTTTATTAAAAAAATTCAAAAATTTCTTTTTTTTTAAAATTGATATTTGTAATAAAAATCAGATTGATAGGATTATAAAAAAAAATAAAATTAGATATATTGTTCATTTAGCAGCTCAAGCTGGAGTAAGGTATTCAATCACAAATCCTGATGTGTACTTTAAAAATAATGTTGAGGGTTTTTTCAATATTATTAATATAGCCAAGGAAAATAATATAAAACATTTTGTATTTGCTTCATCTAGCTCAGTATATGGTAACAAAAATCAATTTCCAATTTCTGAAAACTCGTCTAGTGATTTTCCATTATCTTTTTATGGGGCAACAAAGAAGTCAAATGAAGTTATGGCCTATTCATATTCCTCAATATTTAACATTCCCACTACTTCTCTTAGATTTTTCACAGTCTACGGACCTTTTGGGAGGCCAGATATGTCGTTATTCAAATTCACAAAAAATATAATTGAAGGAAAAAAAATTGATTTATTTAATAATGGTAATCACATAAGGGATTTTTCATATGTTGATGATGTTATTAACGGAATTGTATTAATATTAGATAAGCCATCCAATAAAAAAATTCCTTACAATTGTTTTAATATTGGTAATAGTAAACCAAAAAAACTAAAATCTTATTTAAACGAAATAGAGAATAATGTTGGGAGAAAAGCAAAAATAAGACATAAACCTCTTCAAAAAGGAGATGTTGTTAAAACTCATTCAGATATCAATAAAATTAAAAAATTTGCAAAATATTCACCAAATACAGACATTCGTATTGGAATTAAAAATTTCGTTGATTGGTACAAAAGTTACTTTAATATAGTTAATTGACTCTATCTAAGGCTTCTAAAACCATATTTACATCATTTTGATCATTGTAGTGAACTAAGCTCAATCTTACTACGCCATCATCTGTATCGATACCAAGATAATCAAGACATCTCCAAGCATAAAAATTATCATTTCTAGTTGCAATTTTATTAGCAACCAATATTTTACTTACCTCTTCAGATGTTTTATTTTTGTGAGTAAATGAAATTGTAGGGGCTCTATTTTTTGAAACAATTTTATCTTTACCAATAAGTTTTAAGTTTTTATTTAAACTTATATATTTAAGTATTGGGTTGGCTAATTTTTCCTCATGTTTTGCTATTAAATTATTTATCTTAGCAATTTTTTTTTGTATTTTATTATCTTTATCACTAAAATGATGGTTATAAATTTTATTAACATAATCATATATTCCTATAAGTGAACTAAGCTCTTCATGATTAGGCCCTCCTGGATTAAGGGTATATGGATAATTACCATTTAAGAAAGAATGATTTTGATTTGGCAAAGTTTTTAGTATTTCTTCTTTTCCATATAGAAGTGCTAAATGAGGTCCATATGTTTTGTATAAACTAAAAGTATAAAAGTCGACATCCAGATCTTTTACATCAGGAAAACCATGTGGAGCATATGAGACTCCATCAGCCATTACTAAAGTATTATTTGCATGGGCTAATTTTGTAATTTTTTTAATATTATTTACACTTCCCACAATATTAGAGCAGTGAGTGACTGCAACTATCTTTGTTTTTTTATTTAATAGATTTAAAAGGCTATCAATTTCAAGCTCAGCATTTTCCTTATTAATTTTCCATTCAATTATCTTTATACCACTTTCTTCCAATCTTCTCCAAGGTGAAATATTTGCTTCATGGTCTTGATTAGTTACTATCACTTCGTCACCTGGCTTTAAAAAGCTTCTTAATGCATTTGAAAGAACATACAAATTAATGCTTGTAGAGCCTCCAATTAATATCTCATTTTTTTGTGCATTTATCATTTTTGAAAAATATTCTGTAGCAATATCCATTTCATTACCTGCAATTTTTGACATTGGATATTCAGCATAGGGCTGTACTTTTGTTGAAATCATAAATTTTGTAAGTCTATCAACAACTGTATCGGGCACATAGCTTCCTCCTGCATTTTCTAAAAACACCCAATCTTTACATAGCTCATCTTTAAATGCGGGAAATTGTGACCTAACGAAGTTGACGTCGAGTTCATTATTTTCAATGTTCATTTTAATTAATTCTCGTATTATTTCTTAATTATTATATATCTGTTTAATTATCATACATTAATGATTAATAAAAATAAAACTACAATTTACATATAAATGGCACTAGAGCAAAAAAAAATATTAGAAAAAAAAAATAAAATTAGTTTTCCCTCAAAGCTTTTTGTAAATGGAAAATATATAGAATCCAAGAAACAAAGATGTTTTGAAAATATATCGCCTATTGATGGATCATTGATTAACAATGTTTTTTTTTCTACAATTGAAGATATCGATTTGGCTGTTTCATCAGCTAGATTAAGTTTTGAAAAGGGTTATTGGTCGCAATTAGCACCATCTCAAAGAAAAAAAGTACTTTTAAAATTTGCTGAATTAATTGAGCGAGACAGACTAGAATTATCACTTTTAGATACAATTGATATGGGAAAAACAATTAATGATACCTATAATTCTGATTTACTTCTCAGTGTTGACAACATTCAATGGTATGCAGAAATAATTGATAAGTTATATGACGACATTTCTCCTAGTTCAAAAAAAAATTTAGGTTTGATTACAAAAGAACCAATTGGAGTAGTCGCTGCAATTGTTCCTTGGAATTATCCATTATGGATGGCAGTTTGGAAAATAGCACCTGCACTAATAACAGGTAATTCAGTAATTCTTAAACCAGCTGAACAGTCTCCAATGAGTGCTATAAAAATAGGTCAATTACTATCTGAGGCAGGTCTTCCTGATGGTGTTTTTTCTGTTTTGCCAGGTGATGGGACTACTGGCAAGTCATTGTGTTTGCATAATGATATAGATTGTGTTGCTTTTACCGGATCTGATGAAGTAGGGAGATTAGTGTTGCAATATTCTGGTCAATCTAACATGAAAAGAGTTCAGTTAGAATGCGGCGGCAAATCGCCAAATATTATTTTTGCAGATTATAAAGATTTAGATAAAGCTGCTCAATCCTCAGCATACGCAATTTTTGGAAATCAAGGTCAAGTTTGTTCAGCAGGGTCCAGGCTAATTATTCAGAAAGAAATACAAAATGATTTTTTAAAAAAAATTTGTGAAATAAGTAAAGATATGCAACCTGCTGATCCATTTAATCTAAATTCTTTTGCAGGAGCAATAGTTAGCCATGAACAGTTAATAAAAATTTACAAATATGTGCAAGATGGAATTAAAGAAGGTGCAGAAATAGAAAAGGGTGGAAAAATAGTAATGAAAGAAACAGGAGGATATTATTTTGAGCCTACTATTTTTAAAAAAGTTAATAATAAAATGAAAATTGCTCAAGAAGAAATTTTTGGACCAGTGCTTACAACTTTAAATTTTTCAACATTCAGTGAAGCAATGAATATTGCAAACGACACTAAATATGGCTTGGCATCTGCAGTTTGGACCTCAGATATTGATAAAGCTATAAGTGCATCTAGAAAACTTAGAGCTGGAACAGTTTATGTAAACAATTATGAGGAGGATGTAGACACAACTATCCCACTTGGTGGATATAAAAAATCTGGCATTGGTAGGGACAATGGTTATCACTCTCTTGATAATTATCTACAAATAAAATCTACATGGATAAAAATAAAAAATTAATTAAATTTTAAATGCAATTTCAAATTAAAGAAGATTTCAATTTTATAAATCAAAAATATATATATTTTCTAATTGTAATTATTATTCCTTCTTTAGTAGTAGGTCCAGCAATCCCAGATTTAATATTATCTTTCTTAGCAATCATTGGAGCAATTCATATAGTGATGAACAGAATTAATATCTTTAAAAATAAATTAATTATAATATTTTTTATATTTTATTTATTATTAGTTCTGTCTTCATTATTCTCAGATTATACTCAATTTTCTCTAAGATCTTCATCAGTTTATTTAAGATTTATTTTATTTAGTATTTTAGTTGCTCTAGTCTATAAAAATTTTCCTAAAATTATTTATTGGTTTTCTATAATTGCATTTGTAACAAT
>CABXSY010000028.1 GCA_902514875.1 uncultured Alphaproteobacteria bacterium
AACTCACTGAATAGATCTGTTGAAAATGTTTGGCATCTATTTGAATTTAATACAACTTCAATTCCATCAAAAGTAATACAGGCACTATCTCCCATCGGGACAAGAGATCTACCAAATTTTTGATAAACATTTTTTTTTATTTTTTTAATAAATACTTTTTTATGAATTGGACCTCCAGATTCTTTCATAATTTTTGATCCAAAATTTAAATTAATCTCTTTATTTTCTCCTGCTTTGTGACACAATTTAACAGCAAGAGGATCCCAAATAGAGCCTAGGGCAATATTTTTTAACTTCATTGATATAGCTTTTTTAATTAAGGTAGTGGCATCTCCAGGAACGCCGCCACCTGGGTTATCCCAAATATCAGCTATTAAAATAGGTTTATTACTTTTTTTTGATAATTTTTTAGCTTCTTTCAAAGAATTCATTGCTGAGAATGTTTTTGGAGCTAAATTTTTTCTTTTACTAAAAAGTTTCATTCCTAATTCATAAGATAATTTGTCACCATATTTTTTTTTATTATCTGTTATGACTACTATTTTAGCACCTAGATCAGGAGAGTCTCCAGCCATAAAACCATGAATAACTGAAATTGATAATAGAGGATTTTTATTCTCTAATAATTTAATTTTATCTATAAAAGATCTCATTGGTTCTTTACTCGTAGGTAAAATAGTCATCATTTTAACATCAAATAAAGAAATTCTAGGTTTGATACTTTTATTAAACGTTTTGATAGATAAATTTATACAATTTTTAGCTGTCTCTACAAAATCTGTATGTGGAAATTCTTTAAAAACTGTAACAATGTCAGTATTCGTAATAAATTTTTTACTTAAGTGACTGTGTGGATCAAGAGTCACACCTATAACAACATTTGGACCAACTATTTTTCTAATATTTTTTACTAGATCTCCCTCACAGTCTACGCAGTTTTTAGCTATCATTGCTCCATGTAAACCTAGAAGAACTATATCTGATTTACCTGCATTTTTAACTTCTTTGAGAATTAATTTTTTCAAATCATTCCATGTTTTTGAATCAATTAATCCACCCGGTTCAGCCCAAGTAGCAGTACCTTCAATTAATTTAATTTCACCATTAGCTTTTCTTTTTCGTAATAGCGGAAAGAGGGCAGAGCATAAAGTTGGTGTTTTGGGATGATGATTTGGTTTTGCAAAGAATGTTTCTTTAAAACTTTTCATATTAGTTTTTAAAGGTGAGAATGTATTTGTTTCTGTTGCTATGGAAGCACAATAAACTTTAGGTATTTTTTTCATGATAAATAAAAATTAAAATTATTATATTTTTTTAGCAGCAGATGTCTCTTTAATATTACTAAGCTTAGTGTATCTATCAATCATTTGTGTAGTTTTATGTCCACTTTGGGCCATTATTTCATGAGTAGGGACTCCATTCATTCTAGCTTGTGTAATAGAGCCAATTCTTAAACTGTGGCCTGATATTTTATCACAATTATCTAAATTAGCTTCTCGTGCTCTTTTTTTAAGTATCAAAACAAAGCTTGTATCTGTAAGACTTATTTTTTGATTTTTATTATTTAGAATATATTTTTCAATATTATTAGCTTTATTTACTTTATAGAATAGGGGGCCTTGATTTATTAAAGCTACTTCTAACCAATCCTTCAGAGCTTTTACTGGACAATAATCATTATTAGTTTTTGGAAGATATATCATTCTTCCTTCGCCTTTTTGATCAGTCTTAGAAAAAGGTATTAATACTTGAACGCCATCTTCTTCAAAATTTAGATGTTCGTATTTCATACCTAAAAGCTCAGATCTTCTACAAAAACTATAAAAACCAATTAAAATAAGAGCTCTATCTCTTATGTTCCTAAAATCTTCGTTATAATTTGGAATTTTATCAATAATTTTTTCAATATCTGCCTTTAGCAATTCTCTTGCTTGACCAGATTTATTGTTTTTTTCATCTCTAACAATTGCACTAATTGTTTCAGAAATATTAGGATTTTTTCTATCAAATTGGAAACCGTTAACTCTATATTTATATGTAATAGATGCTAAGATTCTTTGTATAGTGGAAGCTTTATAGGCAGTAGAGGAGTAGGGATTGTTATTTACATTTTCTCTACCCGGTATGTTGCTCGATCCTTTGAGTATTTTCGCCTCCGGATCTTCATGAAGCCAATCCATATAATTAGCTGTTAATGCGTAAGCACTATCTAGATCATCAACATCTAGTGGACTGCAATTATATTTATTTTTGCAATAATCTATAAACTTTAACCAATCTCCCTGATATTTGTCTTGAGTATTTTTAGCTTTAGATTTTTCCTTTAGCTTATTTACGTTATCATTTAATATAATTTTAACCATAATATATATTACGATAATTACAGTTATCGTAAATAATAGTCAAGTTATAAATATTATCACTATAAATCAGTTATTAATATATATAATCTAAATCAATTTCTAATATTACAAACTAGATATAGATTTTCACGTGTAATAAAATACTGTATATAGTGTATCAAATGGAACAATTACCGCAGATTTTAGCTGATTCCCAGATCTTTGTGTTAACGGGTGCTGGTATAAGTAAAGAGTCTGGGATTGAAACATTCAGAGACTCTGATGGACTTTGGAATAATCATAAGATTGAAGATGTTGCCAGTCCTGAAGGATTCTATAGAAACCCTACTCTTGTCTATGATTTTTATAATAAACGTCGGAAAGAACTAAATTCAGGAATTAAGCCAAATAGGGCTCATATTTTACTTCATGAATTAGAAAAAACATATAAAATTCATATAGTTACACAGAATATCGATAATTTGCATGAGATTGGAGGTTCATCATCAATAATTCATATGCACGGTGAGCTAAATAAAGTGAGATGTATAATGAATGATAATCATGTATTTGAGTGGCTAGAAGACCTAAATGAGACCCATAAATGCCCTAAATGTGGCTCTCAAATGAGACCTCACATTGTATGGTTTGGGGAAATGCCAATGCAAATGGATGAAATTCACGATTTAGCTGAACAATCAAGCCTATTTGTTTCTATAGGCACTTCAGGACAAGTCTACCCTGCTGCCGGTTTCGTTTCAATGTTTAAAGATATGGGCAAACCAACAGTTGAATTAAATCTAGAGCCATCAAGTAATCAAAGTCAATTTGATTTTGCTATTCATAAACCTGCAACAGTTGCTGTTGAAGAATTTAAAAATTTACTTTTAAGAAATAAAAAAAACTAATTTATTCACATTATTATATTTTTTTAAACAATAAATTTTTTCTAGAACTTTCTTTATAAAGAATCATTGGCATTAATGTTTTTATGACAAGAAAACGTCCTGATTATACTGAAGCGCGTAATTATTACATAAAAGGAGAGAGAAATGAGTACCCTACTCTTCAAGATATCGCTACTGAATTTAATTATTCTTTATCAACGCTAAGAAAGCAAGCAGCTAATGAAGGTTGGTTAAAAAAAAGAAAAGAAAGAATTGATCTGAAAGAAACAATAAAGATGAGAAAAGAATTTATGGGAAAAGCATCTAAGCTTACTAATGTTTCCTTTAATGCAATAAGTGCTGCAGAATATATAATCAATAAAATTCAAGAAGAGCAAAAGCACATTGAATCAGGAAATAAAATTTTTGATGTACACATAGCTACAAAGCAAATTTGGGCCTTAAATAATGCTATGAAACTAGTGGAAAGAGGTCAGCAAACACTTGATCAAATAGAAAATGGACACATGTCTCCATTTGATGATTTAACTTTTTTATAAATTATTTAAATTCACTTCCTTTGTTTATATAAGCACAGTTCTCACAGTGAGGAGTTATTTCAGGAATTGTATTACTATCTAAGGTTAGTTTCATATCATTAATTTTATTTTGAACCCAAGAAGTATCAGTTGCATAATCTACCAAAGTGATATCAAATTCCATATTATAATTAAATTTGTCTTTAGTCTTAACACCATTACAAACCATGAAGTAAGATGTAGATGAAACATTAAAATTCATTTTTCTTAAAATATAAACATAAATATCCATCTGAGTTTTATATCCTTGATGATATTGACTTTTTAAATAATATTCTTTTTCAACTTCTGCAGTAGTAGATTGAGCTTTATAATCAGCTACAACAAGTTCTTCGGTATCAAGATTATACCAAATATCATCAACACCACCTTGAATTTTCAAATTTGTATTTTCATCAATATAAGATATTCCCCCTGACAAAGAGTTTCTCCATTTATTTATATCCTCATGTTTGAATGGAATAAAATGTAAATTATATTCCTTAAAGATTGGATGCGGTTCTTGCTTTTCACGATAAGCATCAAATTCTTTTTTTAGTAAATCATCAACTGTCGTATTCAATGACCAACCAGGCATACTAGGCTCTTGTAAGCCCTTTACTCTATCTAAATAAAAACACCTTTTACAATCTAAAAAATTAGAAAATTTTGAACGACTAATTTTAAAAGTTTCATTTTGACCTGGCTTATAAAAAGAAGATTGCCGCGTCCTAACACCCTTAGCTTCTTGAAATTCACCTTTACTATTTCTTTTTAAACTGACCATTATTTTTCTTAATACTATACCTATTTATTTTTTGTAAATTACAGTGAATTTATCTCTAATTTTTTTTGTTAACGAAATGTTAAAATTATTCATTCTTTTATTGTATTTTTTATTTTTAAAGAAATCATCCCAAGTTAGTTCTAAAATTGAATCAACATTATATTTGTCATCTAAAATTACTATAATAAGAAAATGAAAAGTTGGATTATTATTTTTAATAGATTCTGGATCCCAAAACGATCCAGTTGTACCTTTTTTTGAAGAAACACATTTAATACTATAAATTTTTCCTTCTCTACTTAGCGCATCAATATTTTTTGTTGTCTCAGTTGCCAGCAATAACTTAGGAAGTTTTTTCGTTTTGACATATTCTTTTTCATTAAGTTTATTATAAAATTTAATCGCAAAGAACTCACCAATTTCCCCAACTACATTTTTAGTTCTAAGAACTTTTCTTCGCCTCAACTCTATCATTACTTCTGAAGATGGAGATATTAATTCAAATAACTCCTCTACTGTAAGTTTATCAAGTTCTTTAGTCATAATTTATTAATTAGATTATCAAATATTCTTTATAACTCAATATGTTGATTTAGTAGTCACTTGGAAGTAATATTGTTTTAATTAAATTATTTTTTAAATCAAATATATGAAAAAACTTTATGGTATTTTATTTTTAATTAAATGAATAATAAATGTACTTTTATAGATCTTTTTGCTGGCTGCGGAGGCTTATCCCTTGGATTAGAACAAGCTGGCTTTCATCCTGTTTATGTGAATGAATTAAATAAAGATGCCATGGCAACGTATCTTGAGAATAG
>CABXSY010000029.1 GCA_902514875.1 uncultured Alphaproteobacteria bacterium
TGTTGATTAAATACATTTTTATCTTTTTGAGAAACTGGAATACTTAAATATAACCTCCCTTTTTTCTTGAGCATTTGTATCATATTCTCTAACCCTTTTATGTGCCCATTAATATCTATGGTGTCAGAATATCTTCCTAAACCAAAATGCTCTAATGAATGTAAGCAAGAAATTGAGTCTGAAATATTTGTATATTTACTTTGCATGATATCTAATTTATTTGTAATAATATTTTTGTGAGAAGACTTTATATTAGGCCTTATATCAAAAATTTCAATTTCTCTAAAACTTGCTACATGAGCCACAAACCCATCTATTCTAGATCCTATATCAATATGTCTATTAGGATTATGATTAAAAATTAAATTTGCTACCAATAAGTCCTGGTGAAAATACTCTCCATTTAAAGTTCCAGCATTATCTTTATAGTCCTTTAAACAAACACTATAAGTATCTATTTTACCTCCCTTTTCTAACCATTTTTTTCTATCTATTATAAACTTGGGCAAATATTTTAAAGATAAATAATGCTCAATATTGATTCCAAATAATCTAGCAAAAATTAGGAGAATTTTTTTTAAAACTTTTAACAATATTCTTATCTTTTTTTTAATTTATGTATTATTATTGTAAATTAATTTATTGAAATAATCATTACAAATAAAATATAAAATAATTAATGAAAAAAGCTTTTATAACTGGTATCACTGGTCAAGATGGATCTTATTTGGCAGAACTATTACTTGAAAAAGGATATCAAGTTCATGCGATTTTAAGAAGGTCATCTGTATTTACAACTCATAGAATTGATAATATTTTATCAAATGAAAATCTAATAACTTATCATGGTGATTTATCTGACTCTAGTAATCTTCATAGACTTTTAACTAAAATTCGACCAGATGAAATATATAATCTTGGAGCCCAGTCACATGTATTAGTATCTTTCGATGTCCCTGAATATACAGCAGAAGTAGATGCAGTTGGAACTATAAGAATTTTAGACGCAATAAGAGATATTGGATTAAATTGTAAATTTTTACAAGCATCTACATCAGAACTTTTTGGGGGAATTCCTGGTACGGAACCACAAAATGAACATACTCCTTTTTATCCAAAATCTCCTTATGGAGCTGCCAAACTTTACGCTTATTGGATAACAGTTAACTATAGAGAATCTTATAATTTATTTGCCGTAAATGGAATTTTATTTAATCATGAATCTCCAAGAAGGGGAGAAACATTTGTAACAAAAAAAATTACTAAAGCAGTTGCAAATATTTATAAAAAAAAACAAAAATTTTTATCCTTGGGTAATTTAAATGCTAAGAGAGATTGGGGGCATGCAAGAGATTATGTCTATGCTCAATGGTTAATGCTTCAGCAAAAAAAACCTAAAGACTATGTTATAGCTTCTGGAGAAACTCATACAGTAAGAGAATTTGTAGAACTTGCATTTAAAGAAATAGATATTGATATTATATGGAAAGGTAAAGATTTGGATGAAATAGGTATTGATTCAAATACCGGTAATACACTTGTTAAAGTTGATAAGAATTACTTTAGACCTGTAGAGGTAGAGGTTTTATTGGGAGATCCAGGCTTAGCAAAAAAAGATTTAAAATGGTCACCAAATATTTCTTTTAAACAATTAGTATCTTCAATGGTACAATATGATTTAAATAATGATAATTATGGAGGCAAAGAATTTCTATAACAATAACAGTCAAACAGTCTAGAAAATTAAAAGGAGTCTATATCTTTACCCCTAATAAATTTAAAGATCATAGGGGTGACGTCTGGACATCTTTCTTAAAAAGTAATTTTGAAAAATATCTTCCAAAAAACTTAAATTTTGTTCATGATAAATTTTCTAAATCCAAAAAAAATGTTTTAAGAGGTATACATGGTGATAATAAATCATGGAAATTAGTAACTGTTATTTTGGGAAATATTCAACAAGTAGTTGTTGATTTAAGAGAGAATTCTCCAACTTATATGAAGTATGAAAGTTTTAATATTAGTGAAACAAATCAAAAAATTATATTAATTCCTCCTTTAATGGGTAATGGTTATTGTGTTTTAAGTAATGAGGCAATTTATCATTATAAGTTAGCATATGCTGGTAGTTATTTTGACTCAAATAAACAATTTACATTTAAATGGAATAATGAAAGGATTAAAATTAAGTGGAAAATAAATAATCCTATATTATCAAATAGGGATGAATAAATATAAAAATAATTTATGGATATAATTAAAGAAAATAAAGAAACTATAGCTATAGTTTTTTATGAAAAAGATTGGAAAAAAGGTCTGAATTTTCTTACAGAAGATAAGGAATATATTCAAGTTGCTACTTGGTGGTATGATAAAGATAGAATATCTCCTTCACATAAACACAAACGAAATAAAAGAATTGTAGAGAGAACTCAAGAAACTGTATTTGTCAAGAAGGGTTCCATCGAAATAAAATTGTACAATGAAGCTAATAAAAAAATAAAAACTGTAATACTTAAATCAGGTGATATAATTATTATTCTCGGCGGAGGGCATAGTTATAAGATATTAGAAAATTCTACACAAGCTATTGAATTTAAAAATGGCCCCTTTTTGGGTGTTGAAATCGATAAAACGTTAATATGAAAAATTTATAGAATTATTTAAATGAAATTGCATTTAGGTTGTTGGAATAGGTTTATACCAGGTTTTATTCACATAGATCTTTGTGATTATGGTCATATTGATTACAAAAGAAATATCGGCGATTTATCAATTTTTAAAAATGATAGTGTTTCTCTAATATACAGTAGTCATAACTTAGAATATTTTGATTCAGAAAAAGCAAATATAGTTCTAAAGGAATGGAATAGAGTATTAAAACAAAATGGAATATTAAGAATAGCAGTCCCTGATTTTGATTCTTTAATCAAGGTTTATAATCAAACAAAAAATATTAAAGATATATTAGGGCCATTGTATGGTAAAATGGAAATTCTTACAAATGCAGAAAAAAAAATCAAAAAAACTTTATATCACAAAACTGCGTATACATTTCAAAGCTTAAAAGAAATATTAGAAAAAAATGGATTTAAAAATATTACAAAATATAAATGGCAGGAGACTATTCATAAAGATTATGATGATCATTCACAAGCCTATTTTCCTCACATGGATAAGAAAAATGGAACATTAGTTAGCTTAAATGTTGAGGCAGAAAAAATATGAATAGTAAAAATATTTTACAAATGAAACCTTGGTATGGAATTGAAGAAAAAAATGCAATTGCCGAATATTTAAGTGAAGATGTTTTTATTACAGAATACAAAAAAACAAAAGAATTTGAAGAAATAATAGCTGACTACGTCGGTGTAAAACATTGTATTGTTGTAAATAATGGTACAATAAGTTTAACTCTAGCAAGTTTAGCCTGTGGTATTTCGCCTGGAGATGAAGTTATTGTTCCTAATTATACTATGGTTGCAACACCAAATTCAGTAAAAATGTTTGGCGCTAAACCAATATTTGTTGATGTAGAAGAGGACACTTTATGTTTAGACTTCAACAAAGCTGCCGATGCTATATCTTCAAAAACAAAAGCAATTATTTTGGTTTCAGCTAATGGTAGATTTTCAAAAAATATAAATGAATTTAAAAATTTATGTAATAACAAAAATATTTTTTTAATTGAAGATGCAGCACAGTCATTAGGTTCATATTATTCAGATTTTAAACATGTTGGTACAGCTGGTATTGCTGGAAGTTTTTCTTTTTCTTCTGCTAAAATTATTTCAACTGGTCAGGGTGGAGCAATAGTAACAAATAATGATGAAATTAATGCAAAAGTAAGGAAATTAAAAGATTTTGGAAGAGCAACAGGCGGCAATGACATTCATGATACAATTGGTTATAATTTTAAATTTACAGACTTACAAGCTGTACTAGGTATTGAACAAATGAAAAAATTAGAATTTAGAAAAAAACTAAAAAAAAATATTTATAAAAAATATAAAAATTTATTACAAGGTATTTCGCAAGTAACCCTTTATGAAGCAGATTTAACTTACAATACGCCATGGTTTATTGATACTCTTGTTGAAGATAGGGAAAATTTAATTAATTATTTAAAAAAAAATAATATATTTACACGTCCTATGTATCCACCTTTAAATAAACAGAAAGCATACAATAGTCCTGGTAATTTTAAGATTTCAAATGCAGTAGGTGATAACGGTTTGTGGTTACCATCATATTCACAAATAAGTGATAATGAAATTAATAAGGTCTGTGAGACAATTTCAAACTTTTACAATAATGAAAAAAAATAGAAAAGTTTTTGTAGCTGGCCACAATGGAATGGTTGGTAGAGCAATAATAAATATTTTAAAAAGAAAATATAAAAAAGATATTATAATTACTAAAAAAAAATCTGAACTTAATTTATTAAATCAAAAAAAAGTTTATGAATTTTTTGAAAAAGAAAATTTATCACAAGTTTATATTGCCGCGGGAAAAGTTGGAGGCATAAATGCAAATAAGAACTATCCAGCAGATTTTATTTTTGAAAATTTGATGATTACTTGCAATTTAATCCAAGCCTCTTTTCAAACTCGTGTAAAAAAAATTTTATTTATTGGGTCAAATGCTATTTATCCAAAAAAAACGGATCAGCCAATTAAAGAAAGTGATCTTTTATCTGGCTATTTAGAGCCTACCAATGAGCCTTATGCTATTTCTAAAATAGCAGGCATCAAATTGTGTGAAAGTTATAATCGGCAATTTTCAAGTAAATTTAAAGTTGATTATAGAAGTATAATGTCATGTAATTTATTCGGACCAAATGATAATTACAATTTACAAAACAGTCATGTTGTGCCAGCTTTAATTAGGCGTTTTTATGAAGCAAAGAAAAACAAAAAAAAATATATTAAATTATGGGGCACAGGAAAAGCTAAAAGGGAATTGCTTTATGTTGACGATATGGCAGAAGCGTGTGTCTTTTTAATGAATTTAAGTAAAAATAAATATTTAAAACATATTTTACCCATGCAAAGTCATCTTAATGTTGGATCAGGTTATGACATAAGTATCGAAGATTTAGCAACAAAAATATCAAAAGTTATTGGTTATGAAGGAGGAATTAAATTTGATAAAAATAAGCCTGATGGCGCTCCCAGAAAGTTGATGAATAGCTCAAAAATAAATCA
>CABXSY010000030.1 GCA_902514875.1 uncultured Alphaproteobacteria bacterium
ATTGAGGCGGGATTATTATCAGCTGGTAGAGATTTTACTAAAGATAGAAATCCATTTTCAGTAGGTTTAGGAAAATTTATAGATTTTGATAAAGGTGATTTTATAGGAAGAGATTTTCTATTAAATGCAGATAAAAAATGTTTAACTTGGGGTATGAGAGTGGAAAATAGCTTTGCACTAGTTGATAGTGATATAGTTTTAGATGGAAAAAAAATAGGAATTGTAACGTCAAGTACTTGGTCGCCTTTTCAAGAATGCGGAGTATCAATTGTTCATTTGAATGATCCGAATTTTGGCCCTGGTACAATAGTAGACGTAATATGTGATGATGGTCAAAATAATAAAGGTGAAATATGTAAGCTACCCATGTATGATATAAATGGAGATATTCCACGAGGTATAAAAGTAGATATACCAAAAGGTGCAGTGCCTTGGAAAGGAATCAATAAAAAATAGAGTATTTTACAATAGAATTATAATTTATATTAGAATACTAATAAATTAATGAATCACAATATAAATCCCAGTAAAAAAATCCATAATATTCAAGATGCAATAGAATTATCTAGAAAAAGATTACCAAGATTAGTTTTTGATTTTATTGATGGAGCATCAGGTGATGATAAACTTGCAGAAATAAATAGTGCAGCATTAGACCAAATCAGATTAGAGCCAAAAGTTTTTAGAAATGTTGAAAATAGAAATTTAACAAAAAAAATCTTTAATTTTCAATTTGATTATCCTTTTGGGTTTGCTCCAATGGGTATGACTAATTTATCGTGGCCCGAAGCAGATAAAATGATAGCTAGGGAGAGTGCGTACCTAAACGTACCTACATGTGTTTCAATGGCATCAAGCACTACATTAGAAGACATGTATAGTTTTTCAGAGGGGCATTCTTGGATGCAAATATATATTTTTCAAAGTGAAGAATTTATTATGGAACTTTTAAAAAGAGCACAAAATATAGGATACAAAGTTTTAATTTTAACAGTTGATGTTCCAATTTTATCACGAAGAGCAAGAGATGATAGAAATGGATTTGGTTATCCATTTAAAATTGGTCCAAAACAATTTTTTGATTTTGCCCTACATCCAAGATGGAGTTTAACAACTTTGTTAAAAGGTGCTCCTAAACCTATGAATTATGTTACTTCCAAGTCAGGAGAAAAAGTTTTTAGAAGAAAAGAAAGTAGAGGTGCAACTGATTGGGAAACACTAAAAAGAATTAGAAATGCATGGAAAGATAAATTAATAATTAAAGGGGTGATGAACACAGAAGATGCAATAAAAATTAAAGAAGCAGGTGCAGATGCTATTCAGGTGTCAAATCATGGAGGAAGACAATTAGACAGTGCCACAGCTGCTATTAACGCCCTACCGTTAATACGAAAAGCAGTAGGAGATAGTTTTCCATTAATATTTGATAGTGGAATTAGAAGTGGAAGTGATATTTTAAGAGCTTTGGCGTTAGGGGCTGATTTTGCTATGTTTGGTAGACCACTAATGTACGCTATTGGTGCTGATGGAGCTAGAGGCTTAAGAAGAATAATTAACTTAATTAAAGAAGAACTAAGTACAAATCTTGGCTTAGTAGGATTAACGGATATAAATGAAGTAGATAAAAAAATTATAGCAGAGAAAATTTTTAAGGATTTAAATTATTAAAATGGGACATAAAAAAATTAGAGGTGGTGCTTTAGTAGCAAGGGCCTTAAAAGATAAAGGAATAGAAAATGTATTTACACTTTCTGGAGGTTTTTGTAATCCAGCACTTGAAGGATTTATGGAGTGTCAAATTAATGTTATTAATTGTCCTCATGAACAAATAGCTGGTCATTTAGCTGATGGCCATACAAGGATAACAAGAAAACCATCAGTTTGTATTGTAGGGCCAGAAGGTTTTGCAAATGCAGTACCTTCTATGATGGAAGCATGGGGTGAAAGATCTCCTGTAATCTTTATAACAGGCTCAAGTAGTTTAAAAAGACAAGGGGCTGGTGGCTTCAAAGAAATTGATGATGTTACTATTGCAGCACCTTTAACGAAGTATAGTGCGAGTATAACTGATGGTAGAAGAATAAGGGAATTTGTAGATAAAGCTTATAGAATTGCAACAAATGGCTATCCAGGTGCAGTCCATTTAAGTGTGCCTGTAGACATAATGTTTTCATCATTTGCGGATGACGCAGGTTTAGAAGAAAGACCTTTTACACATCAAAAAAAACCTTTAGCAAAAGCTTGGCCCGATCCTGAGAGTTTAAATGAAATATTTGATCAGGCAATAAGTGCTCAAAAACCTGTTTTTATTGGAGGGCATGGTGTTTGGTGGTCCAATGCAGAAAAAAAATTAGAGCAAGCTGGGTTTGAATTAAACATTCCAATATTTAATATACCATACCATCAAAAGCTTTTAGGCGAAGAAGTAGACACATACATGGGTCTGGCAGATATTCATCAATATCCTCCATCAAAAATGGCTCTCAATGAATCAGATTTGGTTCTTATGATTGGTGCACGTCTTGATAATCAAATGAATTTTGGCAATCCTCCACTTTTTCCAAAAAGCACTAAGCTTGTTTGTATTAATGGATCGCATGAAGAAATAGAATTAAATAGAGCTGCAGATATTAACTTACTTTGTGATCCTGGAGTTTTTTTGGATAAACTCATAGAGTTAAAGAAAAACAGTAAATGGAAATTAAACAATGAATGGTTTAATAAAAATATAAAAGAGAAAAAAAATTGGATCAATAAAACATTAGACGACTTAAATAAAGAAACTGAAGCGGCTAAAAAGAAAGGTGAAAAAATTCATCCTCTTCAATTAGCTTTAGATGTACAAGAAGTATTAACCGAAAATGATTGGCTAGTTATTGATGGTGGTAACACGCATTTCTGGTCCGAGATTGCAATTAATATTGCTGGATCAAAAGGTAAAAAACTTGGAGGAATATTACACCCAGGCACTTTCAGTATGTTAGGTGTTGGAGTTCCTTTTGCAATATCAGCAAAAAATCTTAATCCTAAATCTAACGTAGTTTTAATAAGTGGAGATGGTGCATTTTTATCTGGTGGATTATCGATTGAAGCTGCATTTCAAGAAAAAAAACCTATTGTTGTTGTTATAGATAATAATGGAGGTCTTGACTGTATTTCTCAACAACAAGAAAGGTTATTTGAAAGTGGGAAACACTTTGCAACTGATTTTAGAGATATTCCATTTCATTCAATTTTTGAAGGTTTTGGCGGTCATGGAGAATTAGTTACTAAAAGAGAAGATTTAGGCCCCGCTTTAAAAAGAGCTTTAGAAAGTGGTAAAACTGCATGCGTAAATGTTAAGGCTAAAGGTGTTATAAGTCCAATAGTTGCTGCAGTTAGTGATAAAAGAGATAAAGCGTCTATAGAGTAGGTTATGGCAATTTTTTCTACACATTTACTAAACTCAATAGATGGTACGCATGCAAGTAATGTAGATATTGTTATTTATAAAGTAAATAATAATAACAAAGTTGTATTTCTAGAAGATAAAACAGATAGCTCTGGAAGAATGCTTAAAGAATTTGAATTAACGAAAGAAGATTGTGAAAGTGATTATGAAATGATAATTAATTCTGGTAAATATTTTAGAAATACTAGTGAAATAATCAATTTAATAAGTGTTAAATTTAAAATGAAAGATCCTCATAAAAAATACCACATACCTTTAATTGTTTCTCCAAATGGATACTCAATATGGTGGTCTAAATAAAATGAGTAATTCAGGATTAAACATGTCTAGACGTATCAGGAGAACTCCCTATACCGAAAAAGTAATTGAAGCTGGTGTAAGTGGTTTTACTGTAGTCAATCATATGCTTCTTCCAAAGTCATATAAAGCAACAGTAGAAGAAGATTATTGGCACTTATCTAAAAATACTCAAATTTGGGATGTTTCATGTCAACGTCAGGTTCAAATAATAGGAGAAGATGCTAAAAAATTAATACAACTCATGTCTCCAAGATCAATAAAAGATATGCCTATTGGTAAATGTTACTATTATCCGATGATTGATGAAAATGCAGGGATGATAAATGATCCTGTACTTTTAAAATTAAGTGAAAATAAATATTGGCTGTCAGTTGCAGACTCAGATGTTCTTCTTTGGGCAAAAGGATTGGCTGTTGGAAGAAATTTTAAAGTTGATATTATAGAACCTGATGTTTACCCTCTAGCAATTCAAGGTCCAAAATCTGAAGAATTAATGTCATCAATATTTGGTGAAAAAATTAAAAAATTAAAATTCTTTCATTTTTCTTTTTTTGAATTTGATGGAACAAAGCAGATAATTGCAAGATCAGGATATAGCAAACAAGATGGTTTTGAGATTTATCTTAAAGGTTTTAGTTTAGGAAAAAAACTTTGGGAAACTATTTGGGAAGCAGGAAAAGGTTTTAATATTTCTCCTGGATGTCCAAATTTAATTGATAGAATAGAAGGTGGTTTATTATCCTATGGTAATGAATTTACTTTAGAAAATAATCCAATTGAATGTGGATTTGATAATTATTGTAGCAATTTATCTCATGATTTCATTGGAAAAAATTCACTAAAAAAAATATTAAAAAATGGAATAGAAAAAAAAATGAAAGGAATTACTTTTGATGGGTCACCGACTCCTCCGTGCACAATACCTTTTCCTGTATACTCAAAAAATAGATTTCAAATTGGTAATATCACTTCTGGTATTTATTCACCATTTTTAAAAACCAATATTGGGTTATCAATGGTTGATAGAGATTATTGGAATGATGGGCAGGATGTTATCGTATTAACACCAGACAATATTGAGAGAAAAGGTAAAGTGTGCTCACTACCTTTTAATTATTCTTAAAATGAGTCATTCAATCAAATTAAAGTGGGAATTAGGAGATCAAAAACTCGAATTTGGAAAATACTTAACTGATCACACAGTAATGCTTAACGAAAATGTATCTATTGATGCGGGATCATCTCCAGATTATGGAGGAAGTGAAACTAATATTAATCCAGAGCAAAAACTAGCTGCAGCTGTAAGTAGTTGTTTTATGATGACGTTTTTAGCTTTAGCTGCAAAAATGAAATGGCCAGTTATTAATTACAAAGATAAAGCAATTTCGTATTTAGGAAAAAATGCAGAGGGAAGAATGTACGTCAACAAAATAGAACTAAATCCAGCTA
>CABXSY010000031.1 GCA_902514875.1 uncultured Alphaproteobacteria bacterium
AAAAATTAGATTTACAGTTTCTTCAGAAGTAAAATTAAGATTGTCAGCATACTTAAAAGTTTTTTTCTCTAAATTTGATTGTATAAAATAATAAAATGGAATTTTTTCAAGAAATGGATTATCCTTCCACGGATCACTCATATGAAGTATCCATTTGATATGAGGATATTTTTTCTTTAATTTTAGAGCTGCTAAATGTATTGAATGCCACTGAGACCATGAAATTATTACATCATAAGTATCTAAATTTAATTTTTCTGTATTGTGAATTACAGATTTATTAAAAATATGAAACCTGTCTGGAAAAAAATGTAAAAATCTCAATAAGCTAAAAATATTTCTTGTTAACCAATTTTTATAATTAATAGTATATATATTGTTAAAATATTTTTTAATAAATCCATTAAGAGAGTCGTCTAATGGTAAATTAAGATTAGCTGGATTTATTGTTACAACATCTACTAATAAATTAGTTTTTGCTAAAGCTTTTACACACAAATATGATTCTGCTGCTTTATTTGGAGGAAATGCATAAGTCAGAAGGAGGACTTTATCTTTTGTTTTCATTCTCTTATTATAATTTTCTTTATTAACCTTTTAAGAATATTATTTGCGAAATATTCATTAGGATAAAGTATAATATTTTTTCGATCTTTTACATTTTTTTTTGAATATATAATATCAGACATTATGTTAAAAATATTATATTGATTTAAAATTTTCTCCCTAGCTTTAATTATATAATCAAATCTATCATCATAAATATCATCAGCTAATACTTTTTCTATGACTCTTACAGATTCATCAAATTTATTTATATTTATATTTACAAGAGCTTTATCTTGAAAGTAGTTATGAATATTTTTACATCCGTAGTAAATAGGAAGAGCGTAGCCTAAATATGCATCTCCAAGTTTTTCTGACCAATATGTTTCTATGGAATTATTTTCTAAAACTAAATGATATTTATAATTTAAAATAACATCTAGCTTGTCTGGTATTTCTCTATATCCATGACCATAAATATCAATATAGTTTATTAAATTTGTCTCTAAAAGTTTTTTAATAAAATTTTTTCTCAATATATGTCCTTTAAAAGCTTTTTTGTCAGATAATATAACAGATATTTTATTCTTTTTTTTTGGAATTTTTAAGTCCGTTAAATCATTATAATTAAGATGATTAGACCCAGTAAATATATGTTTATTTTTATTCTTTGTTACCTTTAATCCTGCATACCAAGTAATTCCATTTTGATAGATAATGTCTTTATGATTAATTTTTTTATCACTTATAACTAGTTTTGAAAATTGTTTTAAAAAATTAAGTGATACTTTATTTTCACTTTCTGAAGCTTCCAAAGAAATGTAAACTATATTATCAGGATCACAAAAAATATTTTCCTTTTTCTTTAAACCTGATCCATGGAGTACAAACCACCAATCTGGCTGATCTATATTTTGATTGATATAGAATTTGCAATTTTTCCATACTCCGCTACTATTTGGAGTTTGTCTTATTAAAATATTTTGATTTTTTAGTTCACTTGTTGAAACTTTTACCTTGTACATTTAATCAAATAAAAATATTTAGTTATCAAATTCTCCATGGCGCATTGTTTGAATTCCATAACTCATCTAGATATTTTTTATCTCTAGGTGTATCCATTGGTTCCCAAAATCCATTATGATTGTATGCAGCTAATTCATTTTTTTTAACAAGTTTTGTCAAAACTTCAGTTTCAAAAATCGTTTTGTCATTCTTAATATAATTAAATATTTCTTTATTAAGAACAAAATAACCACCATTTATTCTTAGACCTTTCCTTACAACTTTTTCCTTAAAAGAATTTACAATACCATTATTTATACCCAATACGCCGAATCGTGGGGATGGATAAACGGCAGTTAAAGTTGCTATTTTATTTTTCTTATTATGGTAATTTATTAATTTTTTTATATTTACATCACTTAGACCATCACCATATGTCATTAAAAAACAATTATCATTTTTTATATATTTTTTTATTTTTTTAATTCTTCCACCTGTCATAGTTTCTTCACCCGTATCAGCAAATAAAATTTTCCAATTATTATTATTATTATTACTAATATTTTTATGTTTGATCATTCCCCCATCTAATTCCATTTCAATATCAGAGTTATGTAAAAAATAGTTATTAAAATACTCTTTTATTACGTAACCTTTATAACCACAGCAAATGATGAAATCATTAATACCATATACAGAATATAAATTCATAATATGAAGTAATATTGGTTTTCCACCAATTCTTACCATTGGCTTTGGCATATCTTTAGTTTCTTCATTTAATCTCGTTCCAAGACCGCCAGCTAAAATTACTGCCTTCATTTTTATTAATTACCCTTCCATGTTTTAAGTTTTATACCAAACTTTTTAAAAATTTTATTATAAACTTTTATATCATTTACTTCATTAGCTTCTCTATTCTTTAAATAATTTAGACCATTAGTGATCTTTTTTTGTCTTAGTTTATCATCATGAATAATTGTGTAAATAGCTTTGGCAAGATCACTAGGATCATCTAAATTTATCGAATATACACAATCAATGAACTTATCACTTAAATTATCAAAATTAGTATAAATAACTGGTGTTTTATAAAAAAAAGCCTCTAGTGGTGGTATATTACTCGGCCCAAAATAAGAAGGCATAACTAAAGCTAGTGAATTCATATAAAACAATGCTAATTCTTCATCATTAACAAAATTCAAAAAATAAACATTTTCGAATAGATTGTTATTTTTAGTAAAATCTTTTAAATTTTTTAGATTTCCTTTATCTTTACCGGTAAATATTATGTCTAAAGTAATATTAAATTTTTTTTTAAGAATATTAACTCCTTCAAGAATATAAATATGATTTTTGTGTGGCCAGAATTGAGCAGGATAAAAAAGAAATTTATTTTTGATTTTATATTTATTAATTAAGTGATCTTTATTTAAATTAATAATTTTGGTATTAAATCTATTTTTAAACTCGATAATTTCTATATTTGATTCATTTAAATTATAAAATTTGATAAGATTTATTTTAGTATAAAGTGAATCTACAATAATAGTATTTGCCTTTGGCAATGATCTAGAAAATAACTTTTCTCTTTCTTCAAAAATTTTGTCATTATTCACTTCAGGAAATTCCGGGTGGTCCCTATGACAAATATCCCAAACTGTTATAATATAATTTATTTTATTTAGATATAAGGACCATGAAGAAGGTGATAAAAAATATACAATATCTATATTATTCTTTAATAAAATTTTTTCAAAAGAATTCATTCCAAATAATTTGTTAAAAATTTTCTGAAAATAATTAGACTGAATTACCGTTGATAACTTCATAAATAATTTTTGAAATATATTTAAACTTATAAGTTTAACATCAATATCTTCATCATTAAATAAACCTAAATTTTCTTTAAAAATTGTAAAAAATGCTGGCTCAAAAAATTCATTTGAATTATTTTTTAAAAATTTCACTACTTCAAAAGATTGTGTAAAACCACCGCCTACAGAAGTCTTTTGATCAAATATTACGCCAACTTTGATTTTCATTTAATAATAATATTAGTTTAATTCTTTTAGTATCACTTTTGAATGAATATTTTGAGATATATTTAAGTAATATTTAGATTTTTTATTATCTTTCAATTTTAAATAATTTAAACCCTTGTAGTAGTTTACTAGAGAGTTTCTGGGAAAACTATTATCAATTTTATCTAATAAATTAATTGATGCTTCATAATTATTTAATTCATAATAAATTTTTGACATATAATACATACTCTCCTGAGACCAATAAGAATTTGGAAAAGTTAATTGACTATCTTTATAATATTTTAGAGCTTTTAATTTTCTATTTGATAGATGATAATTTCTTGCAATAAAAAAAGTTTTAAAATAATCTGTATTTCTATCAATTTGACTATTTTTAAATAAGTTTTGATTAACCCAGAGATCAGATGAGTTAATAATAGAAGTTGTATTATATATTTTTAAATATAAATCTTGATATGGGTTAAAATAAATATTGCCAAATAAATTATATAAAATCACACCATAATTTTCTAATATTTTACGTAGATAATTATAAGATCTATATTTTTTAAAACCTGGACCTATACCTTGACTCCATCTAATTTCATTTTTTATATAAATTTGTTTAAAAAAATCTATATTAAATTTTTGATGGTCGATATCTAAAAACCCAAAATAATCACTGAAAGCTTCTTTGCTATAAAAATTAAAATCCTCAATATTAATTAAATCATTGTCATGATAAAATATTAAACCAAAATAAGGATCTGCAATTATCCAATTATCATCAATAGATATTTCAGAAAATGTATGAGCTTGTACATCCCTTAACCTAGAATTAAAACCTACTTTATTAAGAAGATTCATAAATACAAATGATTGTTGATCACAGAACCCATAACCACGAACTAAATCAACGTATGCATTTTCATCAACTAATGGCATATTAACACCTTCATTAACTCCATCCATATTAAAATATACGTATTTGAAAATATTTAAAAAAGTTTCTCTTGAATTATCACTTTTTAAGTCATCACTTATTTTTTTAAATAAAATTTCTCTATAAAAGAAATGTGATGAACCATTAATATTTATTAGTGGAATAATTAGGATAGATAAAAAAAAAAATATAATAATAAAAGATAATTTTTTCATTTTATTTTCTTAGCTACAACTATTGCATTCCAATCATCGACTGTAGGTTTAGTGGATGAAAAAGAACGATAAGTTTTTATTAATTTAAAACCTGCAAAGTTTAAAAAAAGTTCTAATTCTGGTAAAAAAAAATAACGCATATTATGATTTTCATTAACGTAAATTTTTTTTAAATTATTTTCTGATTGAACTTTGATATTTACATCAACAGTATTATTAAGAATATCAATTTTTGATTTTGATATTCTTTTTACAATTTTATTATTAATTATTAATTTTTTAATTCTTGTTTGTTGTTTTGCATTCAATACTCCTGGACCATACCAAAAATCAAAAATTAAAATACCATTTTTTAATAAATTATTATTTGCATTCAGTAAAA
>CABXSY010000032.1 GCA_902514875.1 uncultured Alphaproteobacteria bacterium
AAAGACTCCAATTACTTCTCCAACAATCATTGTTGAGATTTTGTTTGAATTTGATTTTAATTTAATAGTTTTTACTAATTTACATTCTAAATTTGCAGGACTATCTTTTACTGAGGGTGCTTTAACAAGTTTTGATTTTTTCTTTTTTAAATTTGAAAAATAAAATTCATCTTCATTTGGTTTAAACTCTTTTGAAGAGATGTTCATCTGATTTCGTGAAGCAGAGGTTACAAAATTTACGACAAATTCTTTTGTCGATAAAATGTTTGATAATGAGTCTTTATATTTTCCATGAGCTGAGCTACCATTAGAACAAAACATAACTTGTGGAGGCTCATCAGCCACAGCGTTAAAATATGAATATGGAGCTAAATTAGCTATTCCATTTTTATTAATTGAAGAAATCCATCCAATAGGTCGAGGAAAAATAAGAGATTTAAATGGATCTATTTTAAAAGGACTTCCCTTTTTTGGTTCATAAAACATTATCTTTTTTATAAATAAGAATTTGCGTATTCTTTTATTTTTTCAAGCATTG
This sequence comes from uncultured Alphaproteobacteria bacterium, assembly GCA_902514875.1. Lineage (GTDB taxonomy): Bacteria > Pseudomonadota > Alphaproteobacteria > HIMB59 > CACPNW01. Next base: position 539 of record CABXSY010000032.1, read on the forward strand.
AATAAACGCCATTTCTTCTACCTGGTGTTAAAAGAGTATCAAGCTCTAAAATATTGAGCATCTTAAAATCAGATTCTTTAATTTCAGATGGACTTCTATCACCATAAATATCACATAGAATTGTCACCATGCCCTTTGATATAAATGCATCTGAGTCATAATAAAATGAAAGTTTATTTTTTTTTAATTGAGGCACTAACCATACTTGTGCCTGACATCCTGAAACTTTAAATGAGTCATTTCTATATTCTTCTGGAAAATTTTTAGCATTTTTCGCCTGATCAATTAAAAACTTATACTTATCCATTCCGTCATCGAATAAATCTAGACTCTCTTTGTAGTAATTTATTTTTTCTTCTATTGTTTTCATGACATAAATTTTCTTAAAACTTTAGCAGAATTTTCTGGCAATACATCCATAATGAAAACACCAGCCATTGACTCAGAGCCTGCTAAAACTTTAGGTTTATCTCCGTGTCTTAAAGGTGGATAAAATTCAACATGAAAATGAAACTGTTTATCATCTAATTCAGGGGAAGCATGTAAACCCATTATATATGGACATCTTTTATTTAGAAAAGTATCATATCCTTTTACAACCTGTTGAATACATTTAGAAAAATCTTCAATTTGCTTATCATTAAATTTCCAAGGTCCTTCAATTTGAATTTTTGGTATTATCCATATCTCATAAGCATATCTAGCAAACGGTGGTACAGCTGCAATAAAATTATCATTTTGATACACATAATATTTCTCCTCTAATTCCTTCATAATTTTAGTTAAAAAGTTCTCTTTTTTAAATGCCCTTATTTCTTTTTCAATTGCAGGAGGGATAAAAGGATAAGCATAAATTTGACCATGTGGATGATGAAGAGTTACACCACATTCTTCCCCTCTATTTTCAAAAGGTAGAACATATTTAACATCAGGTTTTTTTTGTAACTCCTTATATCTATCAATCCAAACTGTAGTTAATAATTCTATTCGCTCTAAAGGCATTTCAGAAATAGTATCAAGATGTGCTGGAGAATAGACAACTACTTCACACTCTCCTTTTGAAGGTTTACTTAAAATTTTTTCTAAAAATATATTTTCTCCATTGGGATTAAAGCTAGCCCAACGATTTGGAAAGACTGCAACTTCGAAGTTTGAAAATGGTATCTCTGTTGGATAATTTAAATTTGCACCTGGACAAAGTGGGCAATACTCTTTTGGAGGAAATGAAGTTCTGTCTTTTCTTCCTGCTGAGTATGTAACCCATTCTTCTCTTGAAGGGTTCCATCTCATATGAGGTTTAGGAATTTCTGTAATCTCAAGCTCTTGGCTTGGGGACTCTATGTGTTCCCTATAACCATAAAGATAAAGTTTTTTTTTATCATTTCTTACAAAAATTCTCTTATGTATTTGATTCATTAATTTTTTCTTCCCACTTAATTGAAGAATTTATAATTTCACTTAGATCATTATATTTTGGTCTCCAATCAATATGTTTTAATATTTTTGATGTATCTGCAATTAATTGCTCAACATCTCCGTCTCTTCTATTTGAAAATTTATAATCAATTTTATCTTCTGAAATTTTATTTGCACTATTTATAACATCTAAAACACTAAAACCATTTCCATAACCACAATTAAATAAATTGGATTCTGAACTTTCTAATAAATATTTTGCAACTTCTAAGTGGATATCAGCAAGATCAGAGACATGAATATAGTCTCTGATAGCTGTTCCATCAGGTGTATTATAATCATTCCCAAATATTTCAATATGATCTCTTTTACCTACAACTACTTCAGATAAAATTTTTATTAAATGTGTTGATCTTTTTGATATTTGACCTGATCTTAATTTTTTATCAGCACCAGCAACATTAAAGTATCGTAATATTATAAAATTGTAGTCATCTTTATTTTCAAATAAAAAATTTTCTGTTTTTATTTTAGATTCAGCATAAGGATTTTGAGGATTTAAATTTGTATTTTCATCTATTAATTTATTTTCACTTACTGATCCATATGCAGCAGCTGTTGAAGAAAATACTATTTTATTTAATCCATTATTTTTACAAGTTTCAAATAGTTTAGTTGCATTTTCAGTATTATTATCAAAATATTTCAGCGGATATTTTACAGATTCCTCAACTTGAATAAAACCAGCAAAATGCATTAATAAATCAAAGCTATTAGATTTTATAAGCTCAGAAATTACTTTTTCATCACTAATATTACAATTTGTAAAAAATGCATTTTTAGGAATGAGACTTTCATTACCAGTAGATAAATCATCAATAATATGAACATTATGACCAGCATCTAGAAGAGAAAGAGCGGCATGACTACCTATATATCCGGCACCACCTGTTAAAAGAATATTCATATATGTATCTAATAAATTAATATTTGTTAATTTAAAATTGATATATTTTGTAAATGACTAATATTATAGGCCTCTTTAATTATTGAATTCAAAATAAAGTCTGTTAATGCTAAAAAAAGACATATCGTTCTGACATATGAGATTAGATAAGAAAAATATTATAGTTACTGCAGCTGCACAAGGTATCGGAAGAGCAACAGCCCTTAAATTTGCAAATGAGGGAGCTAAAGTTTTGGCAACTGATATTAATGAAAATAAACTAAATGATTTAAAAAATGAGAATAAGAGTATCGAAACAAAGAAATTAGATTCAACAAACAAAAAAGATGTAGAGGCCTTTTGTTCTTCTGTAGATAAGGTTGATGTTTTATTTCATGCAGTAGGTTTTGTTCATCATGGAACAATTCTTGATTGTGATGAGGATGAGTTTTCACGATCAATCAATGTTAATATATTTTCTGCATATTTAATGACCTACAATCTTTTGCCAAAAATGTTGAAAGAAAAAAAAGGTAATATCGTTATTGTTTCTTCTGCTGCATCTAATGTTAAAGGTGTGCCTAATAGGTTTATTTATGGAACTACAAAAGCAGCACTAAATGGTTTTGTAAAAGCTATAGCTATTGATCACATTAAAGATGGAATTCGCTGTAATGCTATTTTGCCAGGAACTGTTGAAACACCTTCTTGGGAAGGTAGAGTTAATATGGCCGATGATCCCGTTAAAGCAAGATCAGACTTTATAGCAAGACAGGCAATGGGAAGATTAGCACAACCAGAAGAAATAGCATCGCTTGCAACTTATTTAGCAAGTGATGAATCAGATTTTGTTACTGGAACACTAAACTTAATTGATGGAGGATGGACTTTATAATGAAAACTTTAAGATACAGAATTGGAAATGAAGTTAAACCAGGAATACTTGATCAAGAAGGAAATATTCGTGATGTATCATCTCTTGTAAAGGATTGGGATAATAAAAATTTAACTATTGGCAAATTGAATGAAGTTAAAAAAATTGATCCTACATCCTTACCTCTAGTTGAAAACAGTGATGGATATGCACCTTGTGTTTGTAAAGAAAGTATTGGAAAATTTATTTGTATCGGCCTTAATTATTCTGATCATGCTGAAGAAACAGGTCAGAAAGTTCCACCTGAACCAATTATTTTTGCAAAAGCAACAAGTGCCGTTATTGGACCAAACGATAATGTAGAGATTCCAAAAAAATCAGTAAAGTCTGACTGGGAAGTTGAACTTGGTGTTATTATTGGAAAAGAAGCAAAGTATATTTCTGAGAACGAATCACAATCACATATTGCCGGTTACTGTGTTATCAATGATCTTAGTGAAAGAGAATTTCAGATAGAACACTCAGGCCAGTGGGTTAAGGGTAAGTCTTGCGACACCTTTGGTCCAATCGGACCATATTTGGTAACTACTGATGAAGTACCAGATCCTCAAAATCTAAAAATGTGGCTGGATGTTAATGGTAAAAGAATGCAAGATGGCTCAACAAGCACAATGGTTTACGGAGTAAACTTTTTAATAAGTTATTTAAGCCAATTTATGTCATTACAACCTGGTGACATTATTTCTACAGGAACACCACCTGGCGTTGGCATGGGAATGAAACCACAAGTATTTTTAAAAGCAGGGGATGTTATGAAGCTTGGTATTGAAGGTCTAGGAGAGCAAACTCAAAAAACTATTCAGGCGTAATGTTTGGCAATATCAATAATTGTCATAACGTTAAAGATTTTAGAAACTTAGCAAAAAAAAGACTACCAAGTCCAATATTCCATTACATCGATGGTGCAGCTGATGATGAAATAACTTATAAAAGAAACACAGATGCTTACGAGCAATGTGATTTGATTCCAAATGTTTTAAGCGGTGTTGATAAAGTTGATATGTCGACTACTGTAATGGGACAAAAGTTAGATATGCCTTTGTAT
>CABXSY010000033.1 GCA_902514875.1 uncultured Alphaproteobacteria bacterium
GCACCTGCTGATAAAAAACTTTATTCCATAAGAGATATTGTTGGAACAGTGGAATCATTACCATTAATTACTTCCTCCATTTTATCTAAGAAAATTGCCTCTGGGCTCAAGTCACTTATTCTCGATGTAAAAGTTGGGAACGGATCTTTTAATAGCACTATAGAGATATCAAGAGAATTATCACAATCATTAGTTAGTGTTGCAAAGGGAGCTGGGCTTAAATGTGAAGCTATAATTACAGATATGAATCAAGTCTTAGGAAAAAGTGCAGGTCATACTTTAGAAATGTTAGAGTGTATAAAGTATTTAAAAAATGAAATTAAAGATTATCGCTTAGAAAAAATCACGAATGAGTTAATCTCTTCACTTTTAATGATGGTGCATAAGATTTCTAAAGAAGATGCACTTAAAAAAATTGAACAAGTGCTTTCAAATGGAACAGCAGCAGAAAAATTTGAAAAGATGACTTCAGCTTTGGGAGGACCAAAAAATATTTTATCAACTTACGAAACAGATTTGCGTAATGATTCAAAAGCTAGAGATATTTTTTCTGATAAAGAAGGTTGGATCGAAAAAATTCATACAAGAGAATTAGGTTTAATTTTAATAGAGCTTGGCGGGGGACGTAAACAAGTTTCTGATAAAATAAATTATGGTGTAGGATATGATAGTGTTATTTCTGTTGGTGAAAAAATTGATAGCACGAAACCATTATTGCAATTACACTCAAACACGGAAGATAATTCAAAAGAATTGGAAGAAAGAATAAAAGATTGTTTTATAATTTCAGATAAAGAAATGAAAAAATTACCACAAGTTTATGAGTACATTAATTAATGAGTACACAAACTAAAATAGATGAAAGCTTAGTAAAATATTTACAAAATGTAGGTTATAGAAAAGATAAAATAATTGACGATCTAGCAGATGAAACATCTAAGCTTGGCAGTGTATCTCAAATGCAAATTGCAAAAGAACAAGGTCAATTTTTAGAAATAATCACAAAACTATCGAAAGCAAAATCTTGTCTAGAAGTTGGAAGATTTACTGGCATGAGCACTTTATTTATTGCAAGAGGTTTGTCAGCAGAAGGAAAAATTACAACAATTGATAATTCAGACGAATTTCTATCATTAGCAAAAAAATATTGGGATCTAGATAATATGAGTTCAAAGATCAAATCTATTATCGGTGATGGGGTTGAAATAATGCAAAGTATGATAGACCGTCAACATTCTTATGATTTTATCTTCATAGATGCTGACAAAAATAATTATCCTAATTATTATGAATTATCTTTAAGTCTTGTTCCATCAAATGGCATTATAATTATTGATAACATGCTTTGGCAAGGTGATGTTGCTGATGAGAAAAAAAACGACTCTCAAACAAATACCATAAGAGATTTAAATACAAAAATCCAAGATGATTCTCGTGTAGACTTTTCTCTTTTACCGTTATCAGATGGCTTATCCTTTATAAGAAAAAAATAATTACATACTTGAATTAATCATAATCATCCCCACATCATAAGAGTCAGCATGCCATTGTGGGTGCCGACATTAATACTTGCTTATAAAGGAGTTATTATGACTAGAAACCTATCCGTTTGGAATTCTCTAAGACCATTTTCTGTTGGATTTGATTCGATTTTCGATGAATTTGATAGAATGTTAGAATCCACTGAACGTTACAATACAAACTATCCCCCTTACAATATTCATAGAGTTGATGATCACAATTATAAAATTGAAGTTGCTCTTGCTGGATATAGTAAAGAAGACATTGAGATTGAATTAAAAGAAAATAATCTTACTGTTAGAAATAAACCAAAAGAAAAAGTGGTTAATGATAATGGTAACGGAGTAATCCATAAAGGAATCTCAACGAGACAGTTTGAAAGATCGTTCACTATTTCAGAAGACATCAAAGTTAAGGATGCTGAATTAATTAATGGACTTTTAACAATTGATCTTGAGAGAATTATACCAGAAGAAAAGAAAGCTAGACTTATTTCTATAAAATAGTCTTGGATAGGGGCCCTTTGAGGCCCCGCCTATAATTAACGTCTATTACTTTTAATTAGAATAGTTCTAAAACTCTCAAATATCTATTTTATGATATCAAATTAATTTTTTTTTACACAAATATTAATATTAACATATTAAAAAATCTACTTCCGTTCCATGGTGGTTAGTTTTTATAACATTATAACTCACATTTAATATTACGATTACTAACCACCTATTTAAAAAATCTTTAAATTAGAATAACTCTAAAAACATTAAAAATAGCCTTTAAAAGCGGGTAAAATAAAATAAAAAAAATTTTTTTTTTAATTATTATAAAAGAACTTCAGATCCTTAGTAATAGGACGTGGAGATGAGAAATCTTTTTTAAAGGTAAAGGCGCATCTTAACCAAACGAGTTTCAACTCATCTCCACACCTCTTAAACTAAGAAAAAATTTACAATTAAGGAAAATATATATGAAAAAAATATTACTCATAGCTACTGCTTTAGTTTTTTCTTTCAGCTTTTCTAAATCTTTTGCCGATGGTCATGGTCCAGAAGTTTATGGACCTTACCCTATTACATTAAAAGGTTATGATGGCGATAAAACAAACTCAGTAAAATATACAGGTCAAATGGCTAGACAAGTCTTACATGATAGTTTGAAGAAGCTTGTCAAAACTGGTGATCTCGATAAAATGATGGCATATTATAATGGGGAAGATGGTTTAGAGATTATTGCTCCAAAATCAAAAGATGGTTTTCCAGTAATGCAAACTATGGTTTCAGAGATTGGTAGTGGAAACTTATCTGGCAAAATGTACAAAGGCGCTATTCCAGGTTGGGGCGGACTATCTGGACCTGAAGCTCTTGAGCACATGATGCAGAAAGCTAGTGAAATTGGTAGTGATTTTGATCCTGCTACAGGATTCGATTACACTCAATTAATATCTAAGTTCGCTATGGGCGCAGTTTTTTATAACCAAGCCGTAAATAGTTATCTTGGAAGTAAAATGGAAATTGGTCAAAAAGAAAACCGTAAGCCTTATAAAGAAGGCGCTTATTATACTGGTAAAGAACATAGTTGGGACGAAGCATTTGGATACTGGGGTGCTGCAGCCCACTCTTTAACATTAACAGCAGAACAAAATTATAATGTTGCTAAGATGAAAGATTTAGCTGCTGCTGATTATAATGGTGATGGCGTTGTAGATTTATATTCTGAAATGTTGTTCGCACATGCTTACTATGCATCAAGCTATGACAAAGGTGGTAAGACTAATTATCTAGCTACTATTAACCAAGCATTTATTGATGGTAGAAAAGTTATTAGAGACGCTGGTGGAAGAAACCTCAACTTTTCTGAAAGAACAGATATGTTAGAAGCTAGAGATACTATCAGAGAAAATTGGCAAAAAGTTATTGCTGAGTCTGTGTTCAAGTATGCTGGTTCTACCTATAAAGATATTGTTGCACTTGAAACAATTATGGATGCCAATGGTGATACCGAAGAAGCATTTAGAAAGTATGCTAAACACTGGGGTGAACTCAAAGGGTTTGCTTTAGCTCTTCAATGTGGACCAGAAGATTTGGGTGAAACTGCAGAAAAGATGAATAGAATGATGGGTTTTGGACCAGTTCTATTAAATGCTTCTCAAGTTGTTGGAGTTGATTCAAATGGTAACTTCATTAAAGATCAAGCTCAGGATTGGGGAGAATTTAAAATGCACATGATTAAAATTCAAAAACTGATGGTTGATGAATTTGGGGTTACTGCAAGAAATAATGATCAATTAGCTGCTATGGAAGAACTTGCCAGCTCTATGGGAAGTTCTGACTCAGCTGAAAACGATTAATTCAATATTATAGTGTGGCTTTATATAAAGCCACACTGCTGAACTGGGATGGAAATTTTAACAGAATATATATCTAATATTGGTAATCAATTTATTGATCCAAAAAAAAGAGTCTTTGTAGCTTACATTGGTATCTCAATATTAATTGCATTTCTATGGTTTATCTTATTAAGAAAATATTCTCTTTTTGTAGCATTTAAGAAAATTTTTGATAAAAAAATATTTTTTTCTAAGTCAGCAAAATCCGACTACAAAGTTTTTCTTATTAATCAATTAATTATGATGACTATTTCACCATTTTTAATTACTCAATTAACAATTGCCACAGCACTTTACTTTTATTTTCACACCATTGATTGGTTAAGTGTTGGAATGTTTAAAGAAACCCTTCCAATTCTTGTGATAATTGCTTTCACTACTTTTCAATTTACTATTGATGATTTTAGCAAATATATAGTTCATAGGTTTATGCACAAATGGCCAATTTTATGGTCACTTCATAAAGTGCACCATTCTGCTACCGTTTTAACACCAATGACTGTTTTTAGAACTCATCCTTTAGAGGGAATAATTTTCTCTCTTAGAAGTTCAATCACACAAGCAATAAGTATTTCTTCTTTTATTTTTTTATTTGGTGATTCAGTAAGCTTATATACAGTTCTTGGAGTAAACATTTTTGTATTTATTTTTAATATTCTAGGATCAAATTTACGACACTCACACGTAGGAATTAGATATTGGAGATGGGTAGAGTATATATTCATTTCTCCAGCCCAACATCAATTACATCACTCTATAGCAAGAGAACACCATGATAAGAACTTTGGAGCAGCTTTAGCTATTTGGGATTATCTATTTAGATCACTTCATCATTCAGTTGAATTTGAAACTTTAGAACTTGGAATTGAAAAGAACCAAAAAGATGAAAGTCATAATTTAAAAGATTTATACATAAGTCCATTTATTGAAATTAAAAATTATTTTTTAAGAAAGTTTTTAAAAATAA
>CABXSY010000034.1 GCA_902514875.1 uncultured Alphaproteobacteria bacterium
TTATTTGGGTTAGTAAAGCTAGGTATAGCACTATTAACTAACAAGTCTTCTCCGTCTTTTTTAATAGAGTCAATGTTTGGCGTTAATTTAAGCTTTGATGCCTCTTCAAAATATTCTTTTTGACTTCCATCTAAACATATTACAATTGCTGTTGATTTAAGAATTCCAGGATAAATTCTATCGTTAACTTCTATAGCTGTTGTCATATATCTTTTAAAAATTGTAAGCTTATTGATGGTATCTATATCGATTTAGATATAAAACCAACTAGTTTTGTCTTCAGCATTAGTTTTTTTATTAGTCCTGTTTGCAGCTTTATGTCACGCTACATGGAGTGCCATTGTAAAAAAAAGTAATAACGGGCTAGCAATGATGGCAATTACATCTGTAGTTGAGATTATTGTTTTTTTACCATTAATTTTCACTGTACCTCTTCCATCTATAACTTTATGGATATTCATCGCGGCGACAACAATCATTCATGGTTTTTATCGCTATAGCGTTATTGTATCTTATAAGTTTGGCGATTTATCATTTGTTTATCCAATAGCGAGAGGAGGCTCTTGCCTGATAATTGCAATTGTTAGTTTATTTATTATTAAAGAGAATATCTCTACTCTTGGTATTGTAGGCATCTCAATAACTTCTATTGGATTATTTATAATTTCTTTTTCGTCAGCACAAAAATTTAATTCAAAAGCCTTTTTCATAGCAATCACTACCTCTATTTTAATTGCTGGTTATACAATTCTAGATGGTATTGCAGTAAATTTAAGTGCAAATGTATTCACATTTATTTTCTGGATGTTATTATTAAATGGGGTTCCGATGCTTATCTATGGAATAATATCTAAAAATGGAATTCGTCTAACTAATAGCTATCGAGTTTTGGATGGTGTTGTTGCAGGGATATGTGCAATCATAAGTTATGGATTAGTCGTATGGTCATTTCAGTTTATCAAGGTTGCATACGTTTCAAGTATTAGAGAAATGAGCATAGTTTTAGCCGCTGTCATAAGTCTCTTTATATTAAAAGAAAAAGAAGCAGTGGGTAGAATTATTCCTTCAATAATTATAGTCTTGGGAGTTACTATATTGTATTTTGAGATAACTTAAAAAATGACTAAAAAACTGGACTATTCTTGATTTATTTTTTATAGCGGATTGAGTGGAAGAAGATATCAAAATAGTTAGCCCGGATACAGAAACTATCTCTTGCGATGGCGGTGAAGATGGTTTAGGACATCCCGCAGTTTATTATACCTTTAATAATGAAAACAAAATTGTTTGTGGTTATTGCGGTAAAATATTTATAAAAAAAGAAGAGTAGAAATGTACAAAGAATCTTGGGGTCTAAAAAGAATTTGTCCAATGTGTAGTAAACAATACTATGATTTAGGAAGAATAGAACTTGAGTGTCCTGAGTGTGGTAAACAAATTGAAGTTACTACCATGACTAGACCAAGACGTGGAAGAAAGCCAGGTAGTACAAATGCTGCTCCTCTAACAAACCCTATTCCTCAAAAACCAAAAGAAAAAGATGATGATCTTGATATTGATAGTTTGGATGTAGATAATAATGAAGACAATCTTGAGGATGATACTGTTTTATTAGAAGACGAAACAGAAATTGATCCAATAGCTGAAGGTATTAAGCCTAAAGACGACGGCGAAGAAGAATACTAAAATTTCAATAAAAATTTAGAAGATGTTTAAGGTACTACAAAACACTTGGGCCCTTTTTTTTGGCTTTGCTTTAATTAGTCTTGGTCACGGGTTACAAGGAACATTAATTGGAGTGCGTTCAGTTCTTGAGGGTTTCAGTTTTGTATCTTCTGGGCTAATCATAGCAGGTTATTATGTTGGCTACTTAACTGGTGCTTTAACAATTCCAACATTATTAAGAAGAGTTGGACATATAAGAGTGTTTGCTGCTTTGGCATCTCTTGCTTCCATTGCTATATTATTACACTCGGTATTTGTTCATCCCTATTCATGGATGTTTATTCGTATTTTAACGGGTATGAGTCTTGCTGGTATATACGTAATAATGGAAAGTTGGTTAAATGAAAAATCAACTAATGAAACTCGTGGACAATTACTTTCTATTTATATGATTTTTACATTTGTATTTGTTGGAGCTGGTCAGTTTTTATTAAACTTAAGTGATCCAGCTAAAGTTGATTTATTTATTTTAGTATCAATTTTGTTGTCATTTGCTTTACTACCAATTTTATTATCTAAAACTGAGCAACCAAATACAGAGAGTCCAAAATATTTTTCTTTAAAAGAATTTTACAATGTTTCTCCCTTAGGTTTTGTTGGCGCTTTAGCAACTGGATTGTCTCATAGCGCAGTTTTTGGTTACGGTGCAATCTACGCTTCTTCTATTAATCTTAGTTTGTTTGAAATATCATTATATATGACAATTATAACTTCTGCTGGAGCGTTGTCTCAATGGCCGATTGGTTATTTATCAGATAGATTAGATAGGCGTATCATCTTAATTGGTGTTTCCTTTATGGCATCGGGTTTAAGTTTATTCTTTGTTTTTGCAAACTTCATGCCACTCACATTATTCTTCATTATTACCTTCTTTTTCTCGATAGCTTGTTTGCCAATGTATTCTTTAGCAGTAGCGCACACAAATGATTTTCTTCAACCAAATGAAATAGTATCAGCGAGCGCTACATTTGGAATACTTATAGGAATTGGATCAATTATAGGTCCATTGCTTGTTTCAGGTTTTATGGAAATTATAGGAGCAGCAGGATTTTATATTTATTTATTCTTCATACACGGACTACTTGGTCTTTTTGGTTTGTATAGAATGACACAAAGAACGAAACCTCGAGATCTAGAATCTTTGTACAATCCTTTGCCTCGAAATATTACCCCGGCTGGAATGGAAATGAATCCTGTTACTGAGCCAACAGAAGGCGAGTAAGTTTTTTAAATATTCTGTGAAGTAATAAGAGCAAGATTATCCCCATATAAATAACTGGTTCTGTTTTATCTGCACGCACTAAAACATAAAAATGTAAACTGGCTAAAATGGAAACTGGATAAATTAAATAATGAATTTTTTTCCATAATTTAAAACCCAGTTTTTTAATCATCTTATTTGTTGATGTGCTTGCTAGAGGAATCAAGAATAGAAAACTAATAAATCCAAAGGTAATAAAAGGTCTTTTAATAATATCTTGAATAATGAATTGCATATCTAAAAAATGATCTAGAACAATATATGTGGAGAAATGTAAACAAACATAATAGAAAGCAAAAAGACCAATCATTCTTCTTAAAATAACTATCGATTTTATGGCCTTAATATTTGATAAAGTAGTAATCATAAGCGTTACTATTATTAATCTAAGGGCCATGAGGCCTAACTCATCCATTAGTTTTTCAATTGGATTAACACCAAGATTGCTAGTAACAAATTGATATGCCCATAGCAAACTTGGAAATAAAATTAATAAAAATAAGATTGGTTTACTTCTGTTAAAATTTTTTGTCGAAAACATTCATTAATAAAATTTGGTTAAATCTAAGTCTTTATAGAGATGCGCTACTTCTTTTTCATAGCCATTAAACATAAGTGTTTCTCTTCTTTTAAATTCTCCAATTCGTCTTTCTGTTCCTTGACTCCACCTTGGATGGTTAACAGTAGGATTGACGTTTGCATAAAAACCATATTCCCAAGGAGCTAAGGTTTCCCAAGATGTTTCAGGTTGTTGATCTAAAAATCTTATTTCAACAATTGATTTAATTGATTTAAATCCATATTTCCAAGGAACAACAAGTCTCATGGGAGCGCCATTTTGATTTGGCATTTCATGACCATATAAACCAGTTGCTAAAATTGTTAATGGATTCATTGCTTCATCCATTCTAAGCCCTTCTCTATATGGCCAATTTATTGTTCGTTTCTTTTGTCCTGGCATTTCTTCTGGTCTAAAAACAGTGACGAATTGGATGTACTTTGCTGAACTTAAAGGTTCAGCCATTTTGATAAGCTCAGATAATTGAAATCCTTGCCAAGGAATAACCATAGACCAAGCTTCAACACACCTTAATCTATAAACTCTATCTTCAATTGTAACTTTTGATAAAATTTTTTCTAGGTCAATTGTCATAGGTTTTTTTACAAGACCATCTATTTTTACTGACCAAGGCTTTGGTTTAAAATCACCAGAATTTAAATGTGGATGTTTTTTGTGAGTACCAAATTCATAGAAATTATTATACGTTGTAATTTCTTCATAAGAATTAACTTTATCATTCTCATTCATAAATTGATTATAAATTGAAGGATCAGTATTATGGTTTGCTAAT
>CABXSY010000035.1 GCA_902514875.1 uncultured Alphaproteobacteria bacterium
AGAAAAAGTAAAAGATTCTTTAATGGGATGGAATAGCTCATTAGATACCAAATCTCAGATAAAACTTTTTTTTGCAACAAAAGAACAAGCCATTGAATGGGCAAAAAAAAATAATTATCAATATTTTGTCGAAGAGCCAAAGCAAAGAAAAATTAAACCTAAAAGTTATGCTTCAAATTTCGATACAAATAGAAAAGAGCCTTGGACACATTAAGTATAATTTCTTTCTTTATTTTTTAGACTATGGTAAATGCAAAATATGCGCCCGTAGCTCAGTGGATAGAGCAACCGCCTTCTAAGCGGTAGGTCAAATGTTCGAATCATTTCGGGCGCGCCAAATATTAAAATTTTGCTGCTTCATCATCCATAAATGCATTGAAAGAAACTGATCTTCTTTCCTCATCAGAAAAGAACGGATAGACTGTATGCATCATATAACTTGGAAATATAAATAAATCTCCAACTTCAGGTTTAACACCATAAACAGAAGAAACTAATAGCTGTGTTGATCCATGTATAAATGCGATTTTTCCATTTTTATTTTGATCTTTGTATGATGTACCTAAGTCTTTCGGCATTTTTGTGTACATTACTCCTGATAGATGGCCATCATGCCAATGAATTGGATTATAATCACTCTCAAATTGGCAAACAGCCCAACTAGATTTTAAATCAAATTTCTTAATTTCTTTTTGTAATGTTGATTTAACAAAATTAAATACAAATTTATAAAGAACATCTTTTAAATTTTTATCAAGAAATTCTTTTGTTAATCTAATTTCATATTTGATTTCACCTGCTAATTGTTTGCCATGGTACAATTAATCTATTTTATTTTCATCTTTCAATATTTCATCAATATGATTGTTAAGTGTAGTTATTGTATCATCTGATAATTTATATTTGCCTATAGCCGGTGAAAATGGTCGTATAATTTGACCTTGAATCATACTTTCGTTCATATTTTATTAACTTTAATTATATTAAATATTATAATATACCTAAATAAAATGAAATATAATTTAAGCTGTCATTGTGGAGCGGTTCAATTAGAAGTTTTAACAGACTTAGAAATCATTAAACAGTGTAACTGCTCTATTTGTATAAGAAAAAATGCTAAAATGTGTATGGTCTCTAAAGAGGCAATAAATATTCTAAAAGGAAAAGAAAACTTAACATCTTACAAATTTAATACAATGATTGCCGAGCATTTTTTTTGTAAGATTTGTGGCATCTATACTCATCATCATAGGAGAAGTGATCCAAATGGGACAGCAATAAATATTGGATGTATAGATTCAATTGATCCTTTTAAATATGATGTTGACTTTATTGATATGAAAAATAAATAATTTTATGTCGTTTGAATTTTTAGTTTCGAAAATTCAAAAAAATAATTTTTTACTCATAGGTAGAGCTGGAATTGATATTTATCCCGATCCACCGGGAACTAAAACTGAAAACGCCAAATCTTTTGTTACTCATCTTGGAGGATCTTCCGCAAATATGGGTGTCCAATTAACTTTATTTGGAGGTAATTGTAATTTACTAACAAGAGTATCCGATGATGCTTTAGGTAAATTGGCTATTAATCAACTAAATCATTATGGCGTTAAAAATAAATTAGTAGAATTTGAAAAAAATGAATCAAGAATTTCTTTTGCTATTGTTGAAACCACCGTTAAAGATCATCAATCAATAATTTATAGACATAAAGCTTCTGATTTATTTTTAAATAAAGATGATGTTGAAAATGCCAATATACAAAATTTTGATTGTTTATTAATTACCGGAACTTCTTTAGCAGCTGAACCTTCGAGAAGTGCTACTTTATATGCTTTAGATATAGCAAATAAAAATAATATTCCTGTAATTATGGACATTGATTATAGACCATATACTTGGGAGTCATCAAAAAAAGCAAAAGAAGTTTATAATTTAGCAGCAAGTAAATGTAGTGGTGTAATTGGAAATGATGATGAATTTGGGGTATTAGCTGGTGATTATAAAAATGGTTTGGGTCATGCTAAACAATTAGCTAAAAATGTAAGCTTAATTATTTATAAAAAAGGTGAAAAAGGCTCTATTACTTTTGCAACGAACAAAGTAATTAAAAAGGGAATATTTCACGTTAAGCCCTTGAAACCAACTGGAGCAGGTGACGCATTTATGGGGGCATTAATCGGATCAATTTTAAAGACTAATAATTTAGAAAAATCTATAGAAATAGGTTCTGCCGCAGCTGCTATTGTAGTAACAAAAGTTGGTTGTGCTCCAGCAATGCCAAATTTAAATGAAATTTTAGAATTTATGAAATATAATAAAATTAATGAAGGAGAATAATATGCATATTCCACCATTTGATAATAAAAACAAACCAATTGTAGATATTGAAGACAGTAGAGTCCCTTTAAATTATTTTAACATAGTAAAATTAAATAAAGATCAATCTTTTGAATATCAAACACCTGGTTATGAAACATGTATAGTACCTGCTACTGGAACAATTAATGTAGAAATTGAAGGAATAAAAGTTGAGTCATTAGGCACTAGAATATTAGATGTGTGGGATGGAGAGCCAGAAGGTGTATATGTTCCGTCTAGTACAAAAGCTCAATTTACATCTTTAGTAGATAATTCAGAAATTTTTATTGCTGGCGCAAAGTATAATAAAACTCTTGAACCATTTGCTGTTAGAACAAATGAAATTGATTTAGTTCAGTACGGCTCTGATGATACAAAAACTCATAGAAAAATTAAACATATTTTAGGGGCTAAGCATCATGATAAAGTTGGAAGATTACTTTGTAATGAACTTTATACTGTAGGGCAGGGAGGTTGGTCAGGGTTCCCACCTCATAAACATGATACAGATCGTCTACCTGATGAAACTAGGCATGATGAAACATATAATTACAGATTTAAACCTAATAATGGATTTGGTTTTCAGATGTTTCAGCAAGTTGATGATAAAGTTGGTAAAGCTGAACATATAATTGATGGGTCTACCATTATGATTAGAACAGGATATCATCCATGTGTCGTAGCACCTGGGTATGAGATGTATTATTTTACAATTCTTGGAGGGCTATCTCAAAGATCTCTTGTCCAATTTTTTCAACCTGAGCATGCTTATCAAGTAGAAACAATTCCAGGAATTAAGGATATGATTGCAAAATACAAATAAATGACAGCAGTAAATTTAAAAAAAATATTAAATGATGCAAATAAAAATAACTATGCTGTAGCAGGTTTAGTTGTCCTAGGCTGGGATGATGCCCTAGCTTTTACTCAAGCTGCTGATGAAACTGGCATTCCAATTATATTACAAGCTGGCCCTTCATGTAGAGCTCATACACCAATTCCTATATTAGGAAAAATGTTTAGATACTTAGCAAGTCAAACAAAAACTAACATTTGTTGTCATGTTGATCATGGATATACTTTAGATGAATGTTATAAAGGCATTGATAGTGGTTTTACATCTATAATGTTTGATGGCTCTAAATTAACTTTAAAAGAAAATATAAAAATTAGTAAAAAAATTGCTTCAAGAGCTCACAAATATAATATTTCTGTTGAGGGGGAAATAGGTTTTGTTGGTTATGATAATGGTAAAATTTCAGAAGGTACTAATATTGAAGATGCGGTATCTTTTGCAAACAAAAGTAATATTGATGCAATGGCAATTTCAGTTGGTAATACACATTTACAAACTTCAAAAAAAGCGAGTATTGATTTCAACAAAATTAATTTAATTGAATCGAAAATAAAAATCCCTTTAGTTCTTCATGGTAGTAGCGGTATTCCCATAGAGCAAAGAAAAAAACTAGCAAGAAAAACAAAAGTAGCTAAACTAAATATTGGCACTGAAATTAGAATGACATTTGGTGAAGCTTTAAGAAAAAATCTCAAAAATAATCCTAAAACATATGATAGATTGCAACTACTAAAACCTACGATTAAAGATTTAACAAAAGTTACAAAAAAAATTATAAAACAAATTGGTCCTAATTAATGGGACAAATTTTTATTGCAGCACTTAAAGAAGAAACCCCAAATCTTAAAGATTTTCACTATTCAGGTGTGGGAAAAATAAATGCGACAATCAAAATTATGGAATTAATTTCAAAATTTCAACCTAATGAAATTATTAATTATGGAACAGCCGGATCAACAAAGCAAAATTTATCAGGATTAGTGGAATGCACGAAGTTTGTTCAAAGAGATATGGATGCAAGAGGTCTAATGAATTTTAAGTTAGGTGAAACCCCTTTTGATTCTATATCAAAAATTACTTATTCTAATGAGGGTTATATATGTGCATCGGGAGA
>CABXSY010000036.1 GCA_902514875.1 uncultured Alphaproteobacteria bacterium
TATGCATTGGGTAAAAAAAAGGTCTCGTTCCAATACCTTTATTTTTTAATGCATTTATAAAATCTATTGCATTAATTTTAATTTTATCTTTAATAACTATACCAAATACCCAATAAATATTTTCAGCATAACTTGTCTTATTAATTGGCAAATTAAAACAATCTAATTCTTTCAAATATTGATGATATAAGTTTCCAATACTTTTCTTTTTTGTTATTGCCTTTTCAATGTTCTCAAGTTGAGCTAGACCTATCGCCGCTTGCATATTAGTCATTCTGTAATTCCAACCTAATCTCTTATGTATAAATCTTTTATTTACTCCAAAGCTTAAGTTTCTAAGTGACTTGGCTTTTTTACATATATTTTTATTATTTGTTAGAACCATTCCACCTTCTCCAGTAGTAATATGTTTATTTGGATAAAAACTTACAGTGCTTACATCGCCAAAACTTCCACAATATTTTCCTTTATAAGTTTGGCCAATTACTTCAGCAGAATCTTCTATTATTAAAATATTATTTTTTTTTGCTATCTTTAAAATTTCTGTTAATTCTACTGGTAAACCATATATATGTACAATTAATATAGCCTTTGTTTTTTTTGTAATTTTATTTTTTATTTCATGAATATTCATATTCCAATTATAGTAATCTGAATCTACTAGTACTGGCTTAGCACCCATCCTAATTATTTCATTAATGCATGAAATAATTGTAAAAGATGGCAAAATAACCTCATCACCTGGCTTAATATTTAATGATTGCATCGCAATATCTAAAGCCGCTGTTCCACTAGATACGGCAACTCCATATTTTCTTCCAACAAATGAAGAAAAGTTTCTTTCAAATTTTTCAACAAATGGCCCTTCTGAAGAAATCCATCCAGATTTAATACATTCAGTTAAATATTTTAATTCAGATCCATAAAAAAGTGGTTCATTTACAGGTATAAATTTAGAGTTTTTCATTTTTAATTTTTATTTTAGCTTCATCTATTTTTTCAAAAATTTGCTTATCAGTTTTAGTGTTATAAGGCCCTTGCTTTACTTCAATTATTTCTGACTTTTCTAACATTTTAAAACCATGACCACCTGTAGCAAGTAAAATAATATCACCTTTTTCAAGAATACGACTTTCAATATATTTTTTAGACTCATCATAAAAATCAATCCTAACTTTTCCAGATTTTAAAAATAATACCTCATTAGTATTATTAACTTGTCTAGTAATTTTTTTATGTATGTGTGGTTTTATAATATAATTTTTATCTCTTTTCATATAACCAAGTTGTTGAGAATAGTTTTGAGGAGTGAAAAACTCAATACCATTTTTATTAAAATTGTGCTTAAGAATAATAGCAAGGGTCAATTCATTATTTTTTACTACTTCCAGCATATTATTTTTATAAAATATTTAATTTAAAAAATTTATTTAATTTGTACATTATTCTTTTTATTAAAGAAGGTGAAAATTCATTATCAACAGTTAGATCATCAAGCTTCTTATTTGCTATAATGAATTTTGGATGTGTTAAAGGAAATTTTATTTCTTCAGACTTTATATTATTTTGATTAGATTCTATATTTTTAGTATGAGTTGCATCTTCACCAAAGCCTATATTAGAAACTAAATTAACATTTGGAACAATACTTAACATTGATTGTGACCAATAACTTATTAAGAGAGGGTAGTCCCATGTATCTATACTATTGACTTTGTTTGCTATTTTTTCCCAATATTTTCTTTCTCTAACATTATGAATTGTCTTTTTAAAACCATCAATATCTTTAAAATTAACTAAAAAAGAAAGTGTCTTATCATGTAATTGCCAAGATCTTCTCCATGAAGCCCAGCCCCAAAGATGAGTGTATCTAGAAAAACAATAACTATCATTATTTTTAAATACATTTTGATATGGGAGATTACCACTAATCATAGCAATTCTTTTATCATCCCTATATAATTCTAACAATTCTGAACAAAAATAAAAAAAACTTTGATTTGGTAAACAATCGTCTTCCAGAATAATGCCCTCTTTTTCTTGAGAAAAAAACCAATCAATTGCTTGATTACATGCTTTTTTACAACCCAAATTAGTTTCATTAAATAAAGTTTTTACTTCACAGTTCCATTCAATTTCCTTTAAAATTGACCTTATTTGATCAATTAAAATTTTATCATCAGAATTTTTAGGTCCATCACTTGATATATAAAGATAAGCTGGTTCTATTTTTCTAATAGAATCTAAAACTTTTATAGTTTGTTCAGGTCTATTATAAACCATAAATAAAATAGGTGTTTTAAAAGTATTATTTATAATATCTTTTTTCATTATTTATTTTATCCAAAAGAGTTAATTTTAAATTTATAAAAAGTAAAAATACTTTTAAACATTAATTTAGTATTTTCATTTGTTTTGAAATAAAAGAAATCAATCACAAATATAGTTATTGAAAAAGAAATATATGATGCAATAATTGCACCTAAACTTGCGTAATTAGGTATTAATAAATAATTTAAAATAATATTAACTAATGTTCCAATAAACATAGTCCACATTGAATAAGTAAGCAAATTCTCTTTTAATAAATGCACTCCTCTTGCAACTCCCATATTAGCAAAAATTAATCTGAAAGACATAACTGCAAGTAAAAATCCTGATACATAATATTCACTTCCAAATAAAAGATAGATAATTTGATTTGAAAATAAAAAAATTGGGACAATTGTTAATATTGAAATTATAAAACTTAAACGATAGTAATTATATAATCTATCATTATATAATTTTGTAGAAATATTTCCTCCCTCTAAAATTGAAGGACGCATTGTAGACATTATTATCATTGGGAGAAAACTTAGGCCCTCAAGTATTTGCAATGAAACGCTATAATAACCTACTTCCCTTGCGCCTATGAAAATACCTAACATTAATTGGTCAATTCTAGCTTGAACCATTAATATTATACCACTAAAAATCATTGGCCAAGAATCTCTTAAAAGATTTTTACCAACAAAATAATTGAACCTAAATTTTTTAATTTGATTGGGATATTTGTAATTAAATATAATGACTAAACCTATTGTAATTAAAATGCCTTCAATTAATACGACCCAAGCAAAATAAATTAATTCAGCTTTATAAATGACTAAAAAAATTTTAATAATTGATGAAATAATATATGCACCATTATCAAACCAAACGACATATTTTGATAAAACTTTTGATTCAAACCAATATTTTATTACCTCATTAAATCTAAATATTAAAGCTGTAGACATTATCAGTACTAAAATTCTTAATAAAATATCATCAGGATTAATAAAAATGATAAGTATTGTTGATAATATAGTTACTATTATACCTCCAAAAATATATAAAAATATACTTGTGCCCATAATGACATTTGATAAATTTTCTTTATTAATTAGCTCTCTTACCAAGATACCGCCTAAGCCAAAAGATGCAAGTGCCGCAAAGATACTTACATATGAAGCAGCATAATTAAATATTCCAAATTTTTCTGGACCAAGATATCTTGCAACTAAAGCAGCAACAAATAATCCTAATATAATTCGCAATAATTTATCATAAAAAAGCCATGAAAAATTATCTATCATTTTTAAAATATTTGGATAATTTTTAAAAATTAATTTAATAAAATTAGGTGTGATTTGCATATCAATAAATAAATTTATGTTATTGTGGTTATAATGTTTTTATTATAGTTTTGTTATAAAACTTCAAATCAATTTCAAAAATCAATTACATCTGACCAACTAGGTTGAATACCTGGATGAGATTCAATTCTACTTTTCCAGCCAAACCAATAAGATGGAAAAATTATTTTTTTTCTATTTCTAATTAAATAAGCACCCCACCATGAAAAAGAGCTATTAGAACAGATGCCATAATTACATAAAGTCATTATAGCAAGATCAATTTGTGGTATGTTATACGAGACAAGTTTATTTTGAAATTCATTAAACATTGTTTCAACAAAAATTTTATCATCAGATAATATAACATAAAATGGATTATTTATATGAGATTCAATTTTTTTTATTGCATCTATAAAATATTTTTTGGGTAAATTTACACCCTGAATATTATTGTATTTTTCTGTTAAATAATCACCTCTTCTAATATGGATAAATACTCTATCAAACTTCTCTGGAATGTTTGAAATAATTTTTTTTGCATTTTTTAAATATTCTTGTTTAAAATTTAAATTCAAATCAACTCCCTTAAAAAAATTTTCGTTCTG
>CABXSY010000037.1 GCA_902514875.1 uncultured Alphaproteobacteria bacterium
TAGAAAAAAATTTTTAGTTTCTTCAAAAACAAAAAAAGGATTTTTGATCCAAAATAAATAACTGATAAAAAAACCAAACCCAAATATTGAGAATTTATTAAAAATATTTTTATAACTATAATTTTCTTTATTTAATTCTAACAAAAAACAAAGGGATGGAAAAATGATAAAACCTAATGGTAAAAAAAAATATGGAGGAAATAAAAGTGAGGTTAAAAGTCCTAAGATAAAATAAATTAAAATACTCAATTATTTTTATTTACTTCAACAATTTCAATTTTTCTATTATTTGATTTAACGATCTTGATCCTAAGTTCATCATTAAAATCAATTACTTCATTATTTTTTGGTATCCTATTTATTTTTTCATATACAAGACCGCCTACAGAAGAAGTTTCATCATCTTCATTTCTTGGAATGCTAATTGAAAAAAATTCTTCCAAATCTTCCACTCTATAACTAGCATCTACAGTTATTGAATTATCTGATTTTTTATAAACTAATTCTTCATCATCTTCTGCGTCATGTTCATCTTCAATCTCACCAACAATTTCTTCAACTAAGTCTTCTATCGTTACCAATCCATCAACACCTCCAACCCCATCAACAACTAACCCTATATGAATCCTAGATGATCTCATGGTTTTCAATAAATCTAAAATCGGAGATTTGGGAGCAACATATAATACATCTCTTATTATTTCACTCATCTGAAATGTATCCTGTGAAGATTTAATAAAATCTTTTATGTGAAAAAAACCAATTACATTATCAATATTTTTTTTGAATACTGGAATTCTAGAATGCCCCTCTTCCTTAATAACTTCTAAAATATCGTTGTAAGATCTATCATGGTCTAAAGCTACTATTTCACTTCTAGGTATCATTAAATCTTCAACACTTTTTTCATTCAAATTTACAATGTTTTTAATTAGATTTTTCTCATTATTATCATTTAGATCGTCAATATTTTTATTATCTTCATCATTAGCTATAAAATTTAAAATGTCTTCTTTTGTTGAATCATTGGATAATAATTTTTTAATTATCCAATTTTTCCAGCTAGATGATTTATCAGCGTTATTTGTGTTCATTAAATTTTGTAAGGATTGTTAATTCCAAATAATCCTAAAATTTTTATCTCCTCTCTTTTCATTTTTTTAAATTCTAAATTTTTTTTATGATTATATCCGTTAATATGCAATAAACTATGGATTAATAGATGGTTAAAGTGATCATATATGCTAATTTTATTCCTACGTATATATTTTTCAACAGTATCAATTGAGAAAAAAATATCACAATATAAAATTTTTCCAACGTTTTTATTTGAGTTCTTTGTAATAAAAGTAAGAACATCAGTATCTGTTTGTTTATTTTTATAGGTTTTATTAAGTTTAATCATTTTTGATTTATCTGTTAAAATTATATTCAGTTCAAATTTACGATCTGTTTTAAAATAAGAGCTCATCTTATTTATCGTCTTTTTTGTGATAACCTTAATTTTAGGTATTCGTCTTGGCCATTTTCTTGATTCAGAGAAAAAATCAACTTTTATGTTTTTCATATGCATTAATAATTTTTTTGACTAGATCATGTCTTACAACATCTTTTTCTGATAATTCAATAAAACCTATATCATCAACTTTGTTTAACTTTTTTAATGCATCTTTAAGTCCTGAATCTTTTTCACTTACAAGATCAATTTGGGTAATATCTCCTACAACTACCATTTGACTATTTTTACCTAGTCTTGTTAAAAACATTTTCATTTGTGTTTTTGTAGTATTTTGAGCTTCATCTAGAATTATAAAACAATCTTCAAGGGTTCTTCCTCTCATAAACGCAATAGGTGCTATTTCTATTGTGTTGTTAAGCAATTTTTTTTCTACCTGTTCAAAAGGTAACATCGAATACAAGGCATCGTAAATTGGTCTCAAAAAAGGATCTACTTTTTCTTTTAAATCCCCCGGAAGAAAACCTAATTTTTCACCAGCTTCAACAGCTGGTCTGGATAAAATAATTTTATTTACTTTGCCATCTTGAAGGGCTGCAACTGCTTTAGCAACAGCGAGATAAGTCTTTCCTGTTCCAGCAGGACCAATAGCAAATGTAATGTTCTTAGCATTAAGTAATTGAAGATATTTATTTTGTATTTCGGTTCTTGGTATAATTTTTCTTTTTTTAGTTTGAATAAATAAATCCATCTGTTTGTCTGTTTTAATGTTCATAGATATTAAGCTTTTATTATCTCTAATTCTATCCTCATCTATTTCAGCGCCATTTTGTGCTTCTTTAAATAAATTAAGAATAGTTTTTTTAGTTTCAAAAACTGATTTTTTATTACCTGATATTTTAATTTTATTTCCACGATATTGGATTTTAACTTGATTAATTTGTTCTATAAGAGATAAGTTTCTATCATTGATACCAAATAGGTTACTTAAAATTGTATTATCTTCTAATTCTAATTCTAAATTTTCGTTCTTATTTACTATATCTGACATTCAAGTGCAAAATTAGTTGAGTTTGTAATTTTAACATCCTTAATTTGATTTAATAAATCTTCTTTTGAGTTAATAAATGTACTTTGATTATAAATTGTACGACCTATAAATTGATCTTTATGCCTGCCTATCTTTTCAAATAGTACTTCCATTCCTTTATTAACAAATGATTTATTAAAATTTATTTGTTGTTGTGTTAACAATGATTGTAATGCACTTAAGCGTGCCTTTTTATCTGACAAACTAATATTATCTTTATTTTGAGCAGGTGTTCCTGGTCTTTGACTATAAATAAATGAATAAGCGATAACAAAATTTACTTTTTCAATAAATTTCATCGTATCTTCAAAATCTTTATCTGTTTCATCGGGAAAACCTACAATAAAATCTGACGAAAGAGCAATGTCAGGGCGAACATTTCTTATTTTTTCAACTATTCTTAAATAATCATCAACTGTGTGTTTTCTGTTCATTTTTTTTAAAATTTTATCTGAACCAGATTGAATAGGAAGGTGAAGAAAAGGCATAAGCTTTGAATTATCTGCATGGGCATTTATAAGAGAATCTGTCATATCAATAGGATGAGATGTCATATATCTAATCCTCTTAATTTCTTCAATTTCACCTATCTTGTTAATCAAATAAGCTAGATCTTTTGATTTTCCATCAGAGGCAATACCGTGATAGGCATTAACATTTTGACCTAGTAAAATTATTTCTTTTATTCCATTTGATACATATTTTTTTGTTTCTTCTACTATATCATCTACTGGTCTAGAAAATTCAGGCCCTCTTGTATATGGCACTACACAAAAAGAACAAAACTTATCACA
Organism: uncultured Alphaproteobacteria bacterium; assembly: GCA_902514875.1. Classification (GTDB taxonomy): domain Bacteria; phylum Pseudomonadota; class Alphaproteobacteria; order HIMB59; genus CACPNW01. The sequence continues at coordinate 3,341 of CABXSY010000037.1, forward strand.
CCCTTCTTGAATAGATAAAAATTCAGAGGATAAATTAGAAGATTTGAAAATTAAGTTTTTAAATTTTTCATTTTGTAAAAACTCACTATTTTCTATTTCATCCACTTTACCAATCATATCAGGTAATTTGTGATATGATTGAGGTCCAACAACATAATCAACTGAAGGAGATCTTTTTTTTATCTCAAGACCCTCAGCTTGTGCTACACAACCTGCAACTACTAATTTCATATTCTGTTTTTTGTCTTTAATTTTTTTTACTCTGCCAATATCAGAATAAACTTTTTCAACTGCCTTTTCTCTAATATGACAAGTATTCAAAACAGTTAAATCTGCTTTAGAAATATCTTTTGTTATTTTATATCCTTTATTTGAAAACAAATCTTTAATACGATTACTGTCATATACATTCATCTGACAACCATAAGATTTTATATAAATATATTTATCACTCATTATTAATATTTTTTATGAAGCATTTAGCATGAATATTTTTGTCATTATACCTATAATAGTTATGTCTAAAATTTAAAAAGACAAAGTTGTTTTTTTGATAAAAATTTATTGCTTCTACATTATCTTCAGCAACTTCAATGAAAATCTTTGAAAAATTAAGATTATTTGCTTCAATCCAATTTAATAATTTTGTTGCAATTTTTTTTCTTCTTTCATCTTTTGATACAAATAAAATATGCAATTCTAAATCATATTCTTTATCATTTTTAATTGTATCACCGATTAAGACTCCTACAAGATTATTTTCCTGAAA
>CABXSY010000038.1 GCA_902514875.1 uncultured Alphaproteobacteria bacterium
GTTGCTTGAACTAACATATAATTGGGATCCAGAAAAATATACTGGTGGACGAAACTTTGGTCACTTAGCTTATAGTGTTAAAAATATTTATGAAGTTTGTGAAAAATTAATGAATAACGGTGTTACTATAAATAGACCTCCACGCGATGGACATATGGCATTTGTTCGTTCTCCAGATGGAATTTCTCTAGAAATTTTACAAGAGGGTGAATCACTTCCAGAGCAGGAGCCTTGGAAGTCTATGGAAAATTCTGGTTCTTGGTAATTTAATTATTTAATTTTACTTTATAGTATTTATCTGGATTTGTAGCCAAAGCTATTACCGAAGGCAAAACTTTTCTATAAAAATCAAAAAGATTATTAAATGGTTTTGGAAGTTCTGTATCGATTTCTTTGCGAAGTTTCTTTAAATTATATGAAGGTACCATTGGATACATATGATGCTCTAAATGATATTCCATGTGCCAATACAGAAAACTTAAAATAGGATTTATTCTTACAGAATAAGTACTTAAGCGGTGATCTTTTGTATCTACTTTTGCTGCTAAATGTTGTGTTACATTAACAGCAAACCAGATTGGTTTACCAATATATGTTGGTAAAATAATATATATAATTGGTAAAATGGAACCAATATAAAAAGAATAAACAATTACTAGAGCCCATATAAAAACATATAATCTTGAGTTCCATAATATTTTTTTCTTTTCTTCTTTAGGTGCAGTAATATCAATAACTGGAGAAAATTTTCCAAAGGCATGTTTTAAAACTTCGTACTTAATAAGTTTATGAGGATAAAGTAAATCAGTTAGCGGAATAAAGTTTAGAAAAAAAGCTAACAGTTCTACAGGTCTTGAAACTTGAATTTCATGATCATAATCATCTTCAGTTTGAAGAGTTTTTGAGTGATGAAATGTATGACTCCATCTCCATCGGAACCCCTCAAAATCACACATAAAAGAACTGATGTGGTAAAAAATTTCATTAACCCATCTTGATTTGAATGCAGTTCGATGAACAGTTTCATGCCAATTAGCAACACTGAATGCATAAATTGTACCATAAATAAAAAAGAACAAATAGGTCCACCAAGTGCCTAAAGTTATGTATGCTAAATATCCTGAAATAAATAAAGATAAAAAATAAAAGAAGAAATGGATTAGTCCTGGTAGATCTCTTCTTTTACTTAAGGCTTTTAATTTTTTTCTGTCGACTTCTGGTCTGTACCAATCATCGAGATTAACTTCCATAATTGATGATTAAATTAATTATCCCAACGATCTAACCATGAACCGTCAACTGTAGAGTCAAATTGATCTTTTTTTGAAGTCCCTCTAAATTTTGTATGTTGTTCTTCATAACCTTTGAACCAAGAATCCCAATCAGCTATATAACTTGGGTCTTCAGATTTTCTCATTATGATTGGATCAACTAAACCGGTATGAAAGCCTGCTTCATCTTTTGGATTTTGAAATCTTAGATCAACACTCCATCTTACATCATCAGATAAATTTTCAAGTGATCTATGAGGTACTAATTGATGTAAAAATAAAACTGAACCAGCTTTCATTTCGCAAGTAACAACTTTCTCATCTGGGATATCTTTTTCTTCAATAAATAAATACCAAGAATCTTTTACAGAGCCATCTTTCTTTTCTAATTTATGATTTAAAACTCTTTCAGGTCTATGTCCTCCAGGAACAACTTGCATGCATCCATTATGTTTATTTACATCTAGAAATGGAATCCACGCAGCAGGCTGAGTAGTTTTTTCTGCTCCATCTTTTAAATAAGCAGAATCTTGGTGCCATGGAACTGTCATCCTAGCTGTCTGAGGTGTTTTAGATCTAATATTCCAAACTGGATGACCTGAGATATCTTTGCCAACCCAATTTTCAACCATATCTAAAAGTTTTTTTGATCCCCAAAGGTTAGCGAGTGCTGGCTTTAATTCACCTCTATGATGAATTAAAACAGAAGAACCTTTAAAATCTTTTTCGAGAGCACCTAGTCTTTTAAAAACATTTTTATCATCATGTTTATTGGTAATTTTTCCAGCTTGAAAAGCTTTTTCTGCAAAATCCTCAACAATTTCTTCAAACTCATTTAATATTGGATTCAGATCGTCCATATTAAAAACATTTTCAACTATCGTATATCCTTCTTCATTGTATTGTTTTATTTGCGCATCACTAATCATAATTCCTCCCAAAATTATCCATTGACTAATAAATCAGTGAGATGATCTATTGTTGTATCTTTTTTCTCCATGTCAGCAATTTTTTCACCTCTGGCCATAACACATAAATGATCAGCAATTGGATACACATGACTCAAGTTATGAGTAATAAAGATTGATGTCACGCCTTGGCTTTTCAATCCTTCTACAAACTTTAGTACTTTATTTGTTTCTTTTACTGATAAGTGGTTTGTTGGTTCATCTAATATTAAAACTTTTGATTTAAAATACATGGCTCTAGCAATAACAACACCTTGTCTTTCTCCTCCTGATAATTGGTTAACTGGAGTATCTGGAGATCGAAGATGAAGTTCTACATCTGTTAATGCTTTCATAGCATCATCCTGCATTGTTTTAGTTTTCATTAAACCAAAAGAGCCAACATTATATTGAGTCTGTTCGCGTCCAATAAAAATATTTCTTGCTATAGACATTTCAGGAATCAAAGCTGAATATTGATAAATTGTTTCAATACCTAAATTCATAGCTTCTTTTGTAGATTTAAATTTAACCTTATTACCTTCAAAATATATATGACCTGAATCAGGTTGATGAGCGCCAGATAAAATTTTAATTAATGTTGATTTACCGGCGCCATTATCTCCAATAAGACCAACAACTGAATCTTTTTTTATCTTCAAGCTTAAATTTTTTAAAGCATGGACTCCAGAATAGTATTTGTTTAAACCCTCACAAACTATTATATCTTCCATCTTTAATCCTCTGCCTTATTTTGACCAATTCGTGTTGCTCTTTTACTTATGTAAGTATTAAACACTACGGCTATAATAATTAAAGAGCCTAAGCCTGCTCTAAACCATTCTGCATCTATTCTAGCCATTATGATTCCACTTTCTAAAAATCTAATTAATATTGCTCCGATGACAGCACCAAAGACTGTTCCAATACCTCCAAATAAACTAACTCCTCCAATAACTGCCGCAGCAATCGATTCTAATTCTAATAAGTAACCCTGACTTGGTAAAGGTGCCTCTAATCGAAATGTTTGTATCATACCTGCAAAACCAGCTAGAAATCCACAAAGAATAAAGCAAAACATTTTTACATTTCCTGTTTTGATACCCATTGAAGATGCAGCATTTTGATCACCACCAGTCGCATAAATCCAGTTGCCTACATTGCTTCTATGAAGCATAACGCCGAGGAGAACTGCTACAAGTAAAGCCCAATACAAAGAAGCTCTAAATAATTCAAATTGATAAACAAATAATTCATTTGGTAAAATATGAGGAAAAGGAGGTGGGAAACCTGCGGTGGCAACTGTGGTAAGGCTTCTTGCAATATACAACATACCAAGAGTTGCAATAAATGAAGGGATACCAAATCTTAAAGTTATAAACCCATTAACAAAGCCGACAATAATTCCTACCATTAATCCTAAAAAAATTGCAAACCATGGTGGTATTCCTTGATGAACCATTTGTACAATAGTCATTGGGACAAGTGCAAAAACTGACCCAACAGATAAATCAAATTCTCCCGAGATCATTAGTATTGCAATACCAATTGCAACTATAATGT
>CABXSY010000039.1:0-2500 GCA_902514875.1 uncultured Alphaproteobacteria bacterium
GTCCCTATACATCGTCTTACGACTTAGCAGAGACCTGTGTTTTTGATAAACAGTCGCTTCTCCCTATTCTGTGCCACCAATAATAAGTTGCCTTAAAATTGGTCTCTCTTATTCCGAAGTTACAAGAGCATTTTGCCGAGTTCCTTCAACATCATTCTCTCAAGCGCCTTGGTATACTCTACCTTCCTACCTGTGTCGGTTTAGGTACGATCTATATTCTGAGGCTATTTCCAGGAACCACTTCACGGCATTTTCAATCCAATAAGAAAATACAATTTACGTGATCCGTCAACTCTCAGAAGGTACAGGAATATTAACCTGTTTCCCATCGACTACGCATTTCTGCCTCGCCTTAGGGGTCGACTAACCCTGCGCAGATTAACTTTACGCAGGAAACCTTAGGATTTCGGCGAGAGTGTCTCTCACACTCTTTATCGCTACTCATGTCAGCATTCGCACTTCTGATACCTCCAACATTTTTTTCAAAACATCTTCGACGGCTTACAGAACGCTCCGCTACCCCTTGTAATTATCGCAATAATTACAAAGTCACAGTTTCGGCAAATGGCTTTAGCCCCGTTACATCTTCGTCGCGGAAAAACTTAATTAGAACAGTGAGCTGTTACGCTATCTTTAAAGGATGGCTGCTTCTAAGCCAACCTCCTGCCTGTCTTGGTCTTTCTACATACTTTCCCACTTAGCCATTATTTGGGGGCCTTAACTGGTGATCTGGGCTGTTTCCCTCTCGACTATAGACCTTAGCACCTATAGTCTGTCTGCTGTGTATAGAGAGTTGGTATTCAGAGTTTGGTTAGGTTTGGTAGGAATCGCTTCCCCCTAGCCCATCCAGTGCTTTACCCCCAACATCATTCACACAACGCACTACCTAAATAGTTTTCGCGGAGAACTAGCTATAGCGGAATTTGGTTGGCCTTTCACCCCTTAACACAAGTCATCCAAAAACATTTCAACGTTTCCTGGTTCGGTCCTCCGATGCATGTTACTGCATCTTCAACCTGCTCATATTAAGCTCATCCCGCTTCGAGTCTAATCCGTACAACTAACGCCCTATTAAGACTTGGTTTCCCTCCGCCTACACCTAACGGCTTAAGCTTGCTGCACAGACTAAGTCGCTGACCCATTATACAAAAGGTATGCCATCACTTCTCAAGGAAGCTCTGACTGCTTGTAGGCATTCGGTTTCAGATACTATTTCATTCCCCCTATCGGGGTGCTTTTCACCTTTCCCTCACGGTACTAGTTCACTATCGGTCATCAAGGAGTATTTAGGCTTGGGAAGTGGTCTCCCCATTTTCAGACAAAATTTCACGTGTTCCGCCCTACTCGAAAATAAAATTATTTTTTACCTATACGGGATTATCACCCACTATGATTTAACTTTCCAGATAATTCTAGTTATAATAATTTTATTATTGGCCTGATCCGCTTTCGCTCGTCACTACTAACAGAATAGATTTCTTTTCCTCTAGCTACTAAGATATTTCAATTCACTAGGTTAACTCTTATTGACTATGAATTCATCAATAAGTAACTCATAAGAGTTGGGTTTCCCCATTCGGATATTTAAGGATCAAAGTTTGTTGACAACTCCCCTTAACTTTTCGCAGCCTGCCGCGTCCTTCATCGTCTCTTGATGCCAAGGCATCCACTAAATGCCCTTTTGCGCTTGATTGCAATTACGTACAGAGAAAAATTTTGTACGTATTTTAATCAAATAAAAATTTATTTTGATCAGTTATTAATTCATATTTACATTTTAAAGAAAAAATAAGATTAATATTAGTAGTTGGTGGAGGATAGCGGGATCGAACCGCTGACCTCCTGAATGCAAATCAGGCGCTCTCCCAGCTGAGCTAATCCCCCTATTTATTGGTGGGCCGAGGAAGACTTGAACTTCCGACCTCACGCTTATCAAGCGCGCGCTCTAACCAACTGAGCTACCAGCCCAATGTAATTAAATAAGCACCCAGTACTAGCTAATATTTTAAAGAGATAGATAGACAACAATCCGGATAATTAGCGAACTAATTATCAATATCCTTAGAAAGGAGGTGATCCAACCGCAGGTTCCCCTACGGTTACCTTGTTACGACTTCGCCCCAGTCGCTGACCCTACCGTGGACGGCTGCTTCCTTGCGGTTAGCGCACCGGCTTAAGGTAAAACCAACTCCCATGGCGTGACGGGCGGTGTGTACAAGGCCCGAGAACGTATTCACCGTAGCACGCTGATCTACGATTACTAGCGATTCCAACTTCATGGACTCGAGTTGCAGAGTCCAATCCGAACTGAGATGGTTTTTTGGGATTAGCTCTATCTTGCGATATTGCTGCCCTCTGTCACCACCATTGTAGCACGTGTGTAGCCCAGACCGTAAGGGCCATGAGGACTTGACGTCATCCCCGCCTTCCTCCAGCTTATCACCGGCAGTTTTTCTAGAGTGCCCAGCTTGACCTGATGGCAACTAAAAATGAGGGTTGC
>CABXSY010000040.1 GCA_902514875.1 uncultured Alphaproteobacteria bacterium
ATATTTAGAAAAAATGCTAAATTAACTTACGCAATTCAAAATAAAAAAAAATTTACAATAAGAAATAAATTTATTAGAAAAGTAGTTGATACTTCAGGAGCAGGAGATGGATTTAATGCTGCCTATGTATCAAATTTTATTATGCATAATGATCCAGCTTTAGCTCTAAAAGAAGCCAGTCTTCTGGGCTCGAAAATAATCATGCAAAAAGGAGCAATAGTTGATGTTAAATAGCGAATTACAATTAAAACTAAAAGAACAAAAAATTTTACCAATTCTTAATACTACAACTTTAAGTAATGATATTGATCGTTTAAGCAAATATTTAGAGAAGAATAGAGCAATTCAATATATTGAAGTAACCCTGAGAGAAAATAAATCTTTTGATATAGCACTAGAATTGAAAAAACATTTTACTGAACATAAATTTGGGTTGGGGTCAGTTTTAACAAAAGAAGATTTTATTAAGGGTCAAGATCATAATTTTCACTTTTTTGTTTCTCCTGGAATTGTTGATGAGATTTTAGAAATTAATAATTTATCATATATTCCTGGAGCTGAAACAGTTAGTGAGTTTATACATCTTAATAAAAAAGGTTATAAAATAATTAAATTTTTTCCAGCAAATTTAAATGGAGAGCAAAAAAAATTACAATCAATTGAAAACATTCTAAAGGATATAAAATTTATTCCAACAGGCGGGGTTAACAAAGATAACATTAATAAATATCTAGATTTAAAAAATGTTTTATGTGTTGGAACTTCAAATTTTGAAGAGTTTTAATTTACTTTTGTCATAGTACAAAGCATTTCAAAGGCAATCGTTGCTCCTACTAATGAAGTCATATTATTTAAATCAAATGGTGGCGATACCTCTACAACATCACCTCCTACAAAATTAATTTTGTTTAGCGCTCTTATAATAGTTTGCGCCTCTCTTACATTAAAGCCTCCAACTTCAGGCGTTCCAGTACCTGGTGCAAAAGTTGGGTCTATTCCATCAATATCAAATGTAAAATAAGTATCTGTATTAGCTAGAACTTCATAAATTTTTTCAATACATTTATTAAATCCCATTTCATAATAATCATCTATAGTAATAATAGTTACACCTTGTTCCCTAGCCCAACTCAAATCTTCAGGATCATACAAAGCTCCACGAAGACCAAGTATTACATATTTTTTTGGATCTATTAGATTTTCTTCTATAGCTCTTCTAAATGGTGTGCCATGAGTATATTTAAATCCTCCAAAATAAGTGTCCCAAGTATCAGAATGAGAATCAAACTGAAATAAACCTACTGGTTTTTCTTTAGCTATACCTCTAAGAATTGGTAGGCTAATTAAATGATCACCTCCAATTGATAATGGTATTGTTTTGGAATTATAAATATTTGAGTAAAATTTTTCTATTTTATCTAAACTATCACTTAAGTCCGCTGGATTTACCGGACAATCACCAATATCTGCAATATTAAATTTATCATAAGGGCTCTTAAGTGAAACAGGGTGATAAAGCCTTACAAGTGACGATGCATTTCTAATTTCTCTTGGTCCATGTCTAGCTCCAGGTCTATTAGTAGTTCCTCCATCCCATGGTACACCTGCAATACAGTAGTCTAATTTGTTTAAATCTTTCACAACAGGTAAACGAAAAAAAGTAGCAACATCAGCAAAGCGAGGAGTTTCCATACTAGATAGAGGTTTAATTTGAGTCATAAAACTATCTTATGATATATAGATTTGGATTATTCAAGATAAATTAGTATGGATTATAGCAAATTTCCTAAACCGCAAAATGATGGAAAAGCTGATCATCTTTTAAATAAGTTTTTGCCAGAAATTTCTCTTAAAAATCAACAGGGAAATCTATTAAAAATAAAAAGATCTGACACTTTTCGTTTAATTTTATATTTTTATCCTATGACAGGTAATCCAAATGAAAGTTTACCTAAAAATTGGAATCAAACACCAGGAGCCATTGGGTGTACTGTGGAGACCTGTAGTTTTAGAGATAACTATGAAGAATTAATCAAATTAAATGCACTGCCTATAGGTATATCGACTCAAAAAATTGATTATATTAAGGAGATGACAGATAGATTAGTAATTCCTTATGATGTTTTAAGTGATTCAGAAAATATTTTGCTCAATTCATTAAAAATGCCACATTTTAAAATTGAAAACAAAATTTATTTTAAAAGATTAACTCTTATTGTGGAAAAAAATATTGTTAAAAAAGTATTCTACCCTATTTTTCCTCCTAACAAACATATAAATGAAGTTCTACAATGGCTAAAAGCAAACTAACTATTTTTTTATTTTCTGTATTTTTGTGTTTTTCTAACCTATCAATAGCTAATCCAAATATAGATCAATGGTTAGAGTCAGAGAAATCTTATAAAGATCTTATTAATGAAGGATTTGAAGTAAAGAGCTACGCTATAAGTGACATAGAGGTTGGAAATGATTTAACAATAATCTTATTTGTTACAGTTCTCCAAAAAGACGACGAATTATATGAGTGTCAGGAATATCAAACTATAGATAAAAATGTTGAGACTCTAGATATGAACTTAATATGTAAAGAATTAGTTCAACCTTATGAAAGAGGTATAGGAACTTAGGTTCGTTCAATGTTTAAAAAAAACCATTGTAATGCTATTAGTGTAAGCCCATTTAAAATTTCTTTTTTATTCATCTTTGTTTTTACTTCATCAAAACTATAACTTTTAACTAATATATCCTCATTTTCATTTTCAAGACCTCTTATATTTTCTTTATCTGGAGCAATTACCTCTCCTAAAAAAAGATTATAAAAAGATTCGGATGATCCTGGGGCAGGAAAGTAACCTTGTATAGATTTAAGATTCCTTACATCACATCCAGTTTCTTCCAAGCATTCTCTTTTTGCCGTCTCTTCTGGAGTTTCGCCAGGGTCAATTATTCCAGCAACTATTTCATCTAGATAATTTTGATTATCTTTAGAAATTGTCCCTGGTCTGAACTGTTGAATTAGAACAATTTTTTTATTTACAGGGTCATATGGTAAGACTGCAGATACTTGTACACCACCAAATAACTCCCTTTTTATTTCATTACTCCAATTTCCATCATATTTTTTGTATTTAAGAGTAACTTCATTCATTTTAAAGAAACCGTCGTGAATATTCTTTTTATCTAAAATTTTAAATTTTGGACTCATAAAAATTGATATATTTTATATTACATATATATTTATAAATATGGAAAAAGCATTATTTGGTGCAGGTTGTTTCTGGGGTGTGGAAGAAACATATCGTAAAACTCCAGGTGTTATAAATACACTAGTTGGTTATTCTGGAGGCGATACTATTAACCCCTCTTATGAAAGTGTTTGCCAAGGAAATACAAATCATACTGAGGTTGTTTTAGTTGAATTTGATAATTCTAAAATATCTTATGAAGATCTTTTAATGGTTTTTTGGGAGTGTCATGATCCTACCACTTTAAATAGACAAGGTCCTGATATTGGAACACAATATAGATCAGCGATATATTATTATAACGAAGATCAAAAAAATAAATCTAATCATTCTAAAAATGAGTACTCAAAAAGTGCAGGATTAAATATTGTTACTGAAATATCAGAAGCTAAGGAATTCTATAAAGCTGAAGAATATCATCAAAAATATATCCAAAAA
>CABXSY010000041.1 GCA_902514875.1 uncultured Alphaproteobacteria bacterium
CTGACAATAACTTTTTGAGAAGCAATTGAAACTTCTTCCCAATCAAAATATTTAAAATTTCCAATAAGTGGTTTATCAATAATTTTATTTAACAACTCCAAAGATTTTGGTCCTTGAATTTGGCTAACCCAAACATTAGGATCTTTAATTTCAAGATCTAAATCCGAAGAATGAGCTTTATACCAACCAAAGAGATGGCCATCTCCTTGAGCAAACCAAAATTTATTTTTTTCTAGTTTAAGAAGTAATCCATCTGAAATCATTCCGCCATCATTATAGCATGCAAATTGATATGAACATCTTCCAACTTTTACCTTAGAGACATCTCTTGGAAATATTCTTTGTAATAACTTCTCTGCATCTGGGCCAGATATTTGATAAGGATGCTCCCCAGTATGTCTTAATATAATCTCTTGCCGAGCCTTCCAATACATTTGATCTGCAGATGCATGAGATAATTTTTCAAGTGTGAACCTTCCATCTGCGTAATTTGTATATTCTGGATCTAAATGTAATTCTTGGTAGCTTAGAGGATGAATTTTCATTGGTCTAGCCAAATCTACTGATCTTCCAGTACCAACTGGAACTGCTTTAATTACAAAGCGATAATTATTTGAATTATTATTCATTTTATTAATTTACAATATCCACTTAAAACAAAAAAAATCAAAAGATATTTTTAAGCTTGTTAATATGTCTCGGTTTGATTTCACAACACCCACCTATTAATGATACTTTATCATTTAGAGTTTTAACAACAAAATTTTTAAATTTATCTTCATTATATTCATTAGTTCTAGAGCCAAGTAATTCTACTGGATCTCCATACTCATATTTGTTATCACCATCAAAACCTTCTTTTGTAAAAGTTTTTTTATTATTAGTTGGCATATCTTTAAATAAATTCATTTTGTAGCCGAAAGGTAATTTTTGATTTTGTAAATCTTGTAAACTTAATTCAACAATTTCGGGTGATACACAAGCTGAAATAATGCCACAACAATTATAATCTTTTAAGACATTAAAAACTTCATATAAAGTTTCACCAGATGGAAGCTTTGCATCGTATCGTAAATGAACGCCAACTAAAGTTTGTTTGTTAAAATTTTTTGTTGCCTCTAATCCTAACTTGATTTCTTTTATTGAACTTAATACATCTAAATAAAATATATCTACATATTGATTAAGTATGATGCAAATTTCTAAAAAATTATCATAAATTGTTTTATCTGTTTCAAATTGAATTGGAGAATAGGTATTACCTTGATTTGGTAAAGAACCAGCTACAATAATATTTTTATTTGATTCTTTTTTTGCTTTTTGTGCAATTTTTCCAGCATATGTTAAGCCTTCTTCAAAATGATCTAGTAAATTATGTTTTGCAAACATTCTTTTTCTAACTGAAAAATTTGAAGTAACAATTACTTCAGATCCGGCATTAATAAAATCTTGATGCATTTTTAAAACCAGAGAATGATATTTACTGTCAATTAGTGCTTGTGCGGACCAAAGATCTCCAGTTGTTTCTAAACCCATTTCTAATAATGTTTGACCTGAGCCGCCATCAAGAATGTACTTCTTATCTTTTTGAAACATAAGAATATTTAATCAAAAACTAAATTTTAGTAAACAAAGAAGGAGATAATTTTTTAAGATATAGAAAGTGGCGCTAAATGCGCCACTTAAAATTTGAATTTTATGCAAACCACCAACGTTCAGATAGTTTATTGCCGTCACTTTCCCAGTTACCAGCAACATCTTCACCATGTGCAAGTTTTTTAGAACCAGCACCAACATATTGGTTAAATGCATAAACAATTGCACCACCATCGTAGTTACAAAGTGCTTGCGCTTCCCAGTACATTGATTTTCTTTTTTCTGCATCAAGTTCTGATCTAGCAGATCTAACAAGTTCATTGAAACGAACGGTTGAATCAGTTTGAACCAGATTACCCCAAGCAGCTTCGTTCCACTCAGTGTCATCTGTGAATGCAGCAGACCACATCATATCTTCTGTAGGTCTTCCACCCCAAGAGCTCATACTGAAACCTTTAGTGTTCCAAACGTTACTCCAGTAACCATCTTCAGGCTCTTTTTTAACTCGAAGATCTATACCACATTCTTGAGCGGATGCCGCTATCAAGTTAGTTGCATCAGTACATCCTGCATAAGGAACTTCAGAAGTACTAATTTCAACTGGCCCACTTATTCCAGTTTTTTTCCAGTGATAAGAAGCTTTATCAGCATCAAACTCTCTCTGCTCTAAAGCATTATTGTGGTATGGGTGAGCAGTAGAGATCGGGTGATCATTACCCACTGTTCCATATCCTAGCATTATCTTATCAACAATTTCTTGCCTTTTGATTGCAAACTTCATTGCCATACGAACATCAAAATTATCAAATGGCGGCACATTTAATCTCATAGGAGCTGTATAGTGCGCATAACCAGATGCTGCAGTAATTTCAACATTTGGATCTCTCGTTAATAAATTTGCAGTTCTTAAGTCAACACCGTTCATCCAGTCTATTTCGCCATTTAATAACGCTGCTTGTCTAGTAGCAGGATCATTAATTCCGATAACTTCAACTGAATCAAAATGTGCAACACTATCACCTTTGAAATAATTTGGATTTCTCTTTCCAAATTTTGCACCAACACCTGGATTAAATTCGTCCATAATATATGGACCAGTTCCAATAGTTGATTGAGCATCAACAACCCCATCTTTCGTTGGTTTAATCATAATGTGATAATCAGTAGTTATTGCAGGCCAATCGGCATTTGCACCTTTAAGCTTAAAAATAACCCTGTTATTTCCATCAGCTGAAACTGTATCAATTTGAGATAGTAGTCCACCTGCTGCTGAAGCGGTATCTGGATTCATATGATATTGATAATTGAGCACAACATCTTCTGCAGTCATCGATTTTCCATTATGGAATTCAATACCTTTACGAAGATTATATACCCAAGTTTGAGCATCATCAGATTCAATTGACTCAGCAAGCTCTCCAACAATAGTATGATCTGAATCAACAACTGTTAAACAGTTTTGATATGACCATGCTGTAGCTTGCATGAATGAACTTTGATAAGTTGCGGGATCAAGTGTATCTGTAGTATCAGCTGCACCATTAGCCCATCTTAAATGCCCACCTTTTTTTGGTGTAGCAGCAACAGCTTTATCAGCAAGTGATAGAGCTATTGGCAGAGTTACACCAGTAGCAAGGACAGACATCATGAACTGTCTTCTGTCTATAAGCCCTTTTGTAAGCTTTGAAGACTGTTCCTCAATGTATTTGTCTATTTTCTTATTTTTCATTTGTCCTCCCTTATAATTGAACAAAAACCTAAGATTTTTGTT
>CABXSY010000042.1 GCA_902514875.1 uncultured Alphaproteobacteria bacterium
CGGGTAATCTTTTATGAAGTGTTTCTGCATCAATATGCTCCAAATGTAAAAGGACATGATCTGCATTATCTCCACATCCTCTATTTTCATTTATTTCTATAGTCATGGCTCTACTAATAACATCTCTTGATGCTAAATCTTTTGCATTGGGTGCATAACGTTCCATAAACCTTTCACCGTCGCTATTTGTAAGGTAGCCTCCTTCACCTCTAGCTCCTTCAGTAATTAAGACTCCTGCACCGTATACACCTGTTGGATGAAATTGAATAAATTCCATATCTGATAGTGGAAGATTTTTTCTAAGAGCCATAGCACTTCCATCACCAGTGCATATATGAGCACTTGTTGAAGAAAAATATGCTCGCCCATATCCACCTGTTGCTAAAATTGTTTGGTGTGATAAGAATCTATGAATTGATCCATCTTCTAGGCACCATGCCACTACGCCTATGCAGTTTCCATTCGTATCTGAAATTAGATCTAAAACGAAGTATTCAATAAAGAACTCAACTTCGTTTTTAAGAGATTGCTGATATAAGGTATGAAGTAATGCATGCCCTGTTCTGTCTGCTGCAGCACAAGCCCTCATAGCAGGTGCCCCTTCACCATTATTTGTTAGATGTCCTCCAAATGGTCTTTGATAGATTTTACCATCTTCAGTCCTACTAAAAGGCATTCCATATTCTTCTAATTCAATTACAGCTTGAGGTGCTTTCGAACATAAATATTCAATTGCATCTTGATCACCCAACCAGTCAGATCCTTTAACTGTGTCGTACATATGCCATTTCCAATTGTCTTCACCCATATTACCAAGGGCAGCTCCAATACCACCTTGAGCAGCAACTGTGTGACTTCTGGTTGGAAAAACTTTTGAAATACATGCAGTTTTAAGACCTGATTCAGCGCATCCTAGTGTTGCACGTAAACCTGATCCACCAGCACCAATTACAACTACATCATAATGGTGATCAATTATTTCATAAGACTTAGTCATTAATTTACCATTTTAAATATAAACACGGTTATTAGAAACATTAAGGTGTATGTCAAATAATCTATAATTAATTTACTTATTTTTAGTGTCTTTTTCGATGTGACATAATCTTCTAAAATTGTTTGAAGTCCCAGTCTTGAGTGTATTAGCATAGAAATCATCATTATATAAAACAAGAAACTATTAAAATATGACCTAAAAAATATAATAGTTTCTTCATATTCCATTTTGGATAAAGAAATTGAAATATAAATAAACCAGAATGTTAGAGGAATTAAGATTGAAGCAGTTATTCTTTTTACAATCCATTTAAAAGCATAATTTTTCATGCAAAAAGCCAAACCATTATTGTAGATAAAAATGTCAATAATATAACTGCGTAGCCCGAACTATAAACACTTCTCAAATCCATTCCTATTCCAAAGGACCAATATAATTTTCTTATTCCATTAAATAGATGATAGAAAATACCGAATGACCAAAGTATCAATATTAATTTAAAAATTATGGTTGAAGAGATCATTTGAAAATAGGCAAAGTAACTAGGCCCTAAACTAATTAGGATAAACCATATTGATATAAGTATAGCGCCAAGACTTAGGCCTATTCCAGTAATTCTATGAAATATAGAAAAAACAGCGGTTAGAACCTTCTTGTGGATTGATAAATGTGGTGATAATGGCCTATTTTCAAAATTGCTGGACATAGAATAAGTAATATATGATTATATTTTTTCTCAAAAAATTCAAAAATTAAAGTTTTTATCTATTGTTATCATGAATATATTGTAGAATGTTGATAAAAATAGAGCAAAACTCGGAAAATTCCCCACTTTATTTCTAAATTTGACTAAAAATCTTGAATTTTGGATCGATAGATATTAGTTTGAAAAAGCCGGATAATACTCGTTTCTTAGCTTCGGAGGAACGCCAAGAATTTTGATTATCTTACCCGCCGTTTGATAATTAGTTGAGTTTCTTATTCTAGAGAGGTGTCTGCCAAGGTACAAACTAGTTTTAGAGTCCGGCCTACTCTAAATTTTTATTAAAAAAATCTTCCATCTTTTTAGAATATACTTCTGGATATTTAAACATAGCATCTACATGATAGGCATTTTCAACCAACCAAAACTCGGAGTTAATATTATTTTTATTTGTATATTCTTTAAAATAATTAAAATGTCTTGTTAGAACTCTTGTATCAGAGTCACCGTGAGTGAAAAAATAAAATTGTTTATCTGATAATTTTTTAGTAGGAGATAATTCGGTTGGATCTATTCCGGTGAAGATTCTTCCAGCTAAACTTACAGCTGGTCCAAATTCTATAGCCAGACCATATCTTGCTATTTCATCTTTTAAAATCATATTAAACTCAGCAAGTGAACTATCTGCCCATACTGCACGTATTTCCGGTTCTGCATTAGCTGCAAAAATAGACGTACTTGCACCAAGTGATATCCCATGTAATCCGATGCTATTAGACTTGAAACCAATTTTTTTTAAAAAATCAAATGCACCAAGAATATCATTATATGACTTTAAACCTAAATCATCATAACTACTTACAGTATCACTTTGTCCATAGTTTCTTAAATCTATCGTCAGAACATTAAACTTTTTATTAACTAAAAAACTTGCAATGAGATTGGATTCAGACTTACATTTTCCATTTGGGCTTATACCATGAGTTACAATTATAATTGGTCTATTTGGAAAATAATTAAACAGCCATCCATTAATCTTAATGACAGAGTCACGAGATTGAAAATATACATCTTGCCACTCATCCAAATAATAGTCCTTAAAGTTAAAATTTTCTCTTACTTTTTGTCGTGCAAGGATTGTGTATTCATGAGAATCAACTGTTGTACTCCATGAATTAGGGAGAGATCCTTCGTGCAAACCACAAGTTGAATCTATTTTTAAAATTTGGTAAGCAACATAAAAGCCTGCAGAAAAATAAACTACTATTAATAAAATTACTGTACTTAGTAATAATCTAATTATGTATTTCATCAATCTGGTTTTACTATAGTCATTTCATATAATCTGCTAGCAGTTCTTTTAAATTCTTCTGCTAGAGTATTTATATTATTTAATGAATTTATAGGTTTTGAAGCTAAAATTACTATTGAACAATTATTTTCATATAACATATCAATTAATCCAATAAATCTTCTGCACGAATCTTTTTTCTGATTATCAAATTCAGGAACATTTTTTAAAAATACTAACTTAAATTTATCTGCGATATTTTTATAATCTTCATTACCAAAATTTACTTCACAAAGATTTTCAAAATCTA
>CABXSY010000043.1 GCA_902514875.1 uncultured Alphaproteobacteria bacterium
GCATATTAAGTTATCTACATGACCATCAGTGTCGTCATCTATTAGTCCGTTATCAAATAAAAAAATATAATCTAAATCAAACAAGAGCTTTAGCTCATTAATAATATGTTCACTATTATGTTTTTGTTTTCTATTTTTATTAAATATTACATTTTTTGTACTAAATAAATTTTTTTTATCATCATAAGTTATTGCTCCTCCCTCAATGACTAAGTCAGAACTTTTTGTTGGAATATTTAAATAGTTTGAAATAAATTTTGATATTTTATTATCGTTTAAATAATCTGGATACTTTCCATAGCCATTAAATTCAAAACTAATTGATTTTAATTTTTTATCCTCATTATAAAAGATTGGTGCTATATCTCGCATCCAAGAATCATCTAATTTACATTCTACAATATCTATATTTTTATGATTAGTTTTATTTTTAATTTCATCAAGGTCTTCTTTATTTGACAATACAATAACATGTTCAGTTTTTGCAATTTCATTAATTACATTAGCAACCTCATCTCTAGCATTATTGATAATGTCTCCATAAAGATCTTTGTTACATGGCCAAGCAATAAGACAATATTGGTGTTCACACCATTCAGGAATTAGTTTCATAAAATTTAAAAATATGTATAATTATTTCATGTCTAAAGATGAAGTAAAATTCACTGAAATGAAACATGGTGATAAAGAAGATTATGATCTTTTAGCAAATTTTGAAGACAAATATATCGAGGGGACAGCGGATAGAATTGTTAGAGTGCTTCAAGGTTTAGACAAATCAATGGGTGGATATAAGGTTTCAAGATTGGAACATTCTCTTCAAACTGCGTCAAGAGCTTTGAGGGAGCAGGCTTCTGAAGAGATGGTAGTTGCCGCACTATTACATGATATAGGTGATGAAATAGCTCCATTAAATCATTCCGAACTAGCTGCAGCTGTCTTAAAACCATTTGTTTCAGAAAAAACTAGATGGATAGTAGAGCAACATGGTTTATTTCAGGCATATTATTATAACCATCACTATGGTAAAGAAAGAAATCTCCGTGACAAATTTGTAGGGCATGAATTTTTTAATGATACTATAAATTTTTGTGAAAGATGGGACCAATCTTCATTTGACCCAAATTATGATACTGTTCCTTTAAAAGAATTTGTACCTATGGTTCAAAGAGTATTTAATAGAACTCCATATAGAAATTTATAATTACTTCTTCAGCTTTTGGATTAGGGTAAGGTTTCCTGGATCAAAGTCATTTTTATTTTCTTGAATAAATTTATCTATATCTTGTTGCTTTTCTAATTCTAATTCTGAAACTTTTCTAATATTTAAATCAACATATAAAGAACAAACTTCTGTTGTTGCTGCTCTATAACCTTCAAGCTTATGTGTCATTTCCAATTTATAAATTAATCTTTTTTTATCCCTATCAAGAAATAATAAATTAATATCTACTTCATCACCTTCTTTAACTTCTTTGTCATAAGTTGTGTGTGATTCTACAGCAAAAGTAGTTTTTTTGTCTGTTTTAGCTGAATTCTCTCCCATATTAAATTTTTGTAAAAGAACTTCCCACCCAGCATCGAAAAGATGAATATAAAATGCCAAATTCATATGACCGTTATAATCAGTCCACTCCTTTTTGACTCTTCCTGAATTTAAATATATCTTCATTGTTTTTCTTTATTAATTAAAAAAATATAGTAGTTTAAAATAATGAATAATGAAGTAATAATTTCATGTGCGGTAACCGGATCTGGAGATACAGCAGGTAAGCATCCTGAATTACCTATAACACCAAAACAAATTGCTGATGCTTCAATTGAAGCTGCTAAAGCAGGTGCAGCAATAGCTCATGTACATGTAAGGGAACCTGATGGCAAACCTTCTAGAAATTTAAATTATTATAAAGAAGTAGCAGACAGAATTCGTTCATCTGACACTGATGTAGTTTTAAATTTTACAACAGGCATGGGTGGTGATTTTGAAGTTGGAACAGGTAAAGATCCTTTAAATCCAGTGGGAGCAAATACAGATATGATCGATGCATTAAGCAGATTAGAGCATGTGGAAGAGTTATTACCTGAAATTTGTACTTTAGATTGCGGATCGCTTAATTTTGGTGACTCAAATATGACATTTATTCATACACCGATACAACTAAGAACTGCTGCAAAAAAAATGCAGGAGCTTGGAGTGAAACCGGAAATGGAGGCTTTTGAAATGGGTCATTTATGGTTTGCTAACCAACTTTATAAAGAAGGCTTAATTGATGGCCCTCCTTTTTATCAAATATGCCTTGGTATACCTTGGGGATCACCAGCAACAACAAGCGCAATGAAAGCAATGGCTGAAATGGTGCCTTCTGAAGGTATTTGGTCTGGATTTGGAATAGGAAGATCTCAAATGCCAATGGCTGCTCAAGCAGTTATTTTGGGAGGAAATGTTCGTGTAGGACTGGAAGATAATCTTTATTTAAAGAGAGGAGTTTTTGCATCAAATGCACAGTTAGTTGAAAAGGCAAGATGCATTGTTGAAGATATGGGGGCATCTATTTTATCTCCACAACAGACTAGAGAGAAATTAAAACTAAAAAAACATTTTTAATTTGAAAAATATTGCTGTCATTGGAACTGGTGTAATTGGTACTGGCTGGATACTTAGATTTCTCGCAAATGATATAAAAGTCAAAGCATTTGATAAAAATAAACAACAAATAAATTTTCTAAAAGAAGAAATTAGAAGAACAAACTTAATTATAAAAAAATTATATAATACAAAAATAAATATCAAAAATTTGGAAATTGTAGAAAATATTGAGGAAGCAGTTAAAAATGCAGATTTAATTCAAGAAAATGTACCCGAAAGATTAACTCTAAAAAAAGATGTTATATATAATATAAGTAAATATTCACCCTCAAATTCAATAATTGCTTCAAGTTCATCTGGCTTACTTCCATCTGATCTACAACTGAAATGTACTAATCCAAAAAGATTAATCATAGCTCATCCTTTTAACCCTGTATATATTCTTCCTTTGGTTGAAATCGTAAAAGGCAAAAAAACTACA
>CABXSY010000044.1 GCA_902514875.1 uncultured Alphaproteobacteria bacterium
AATTTTTTTGGTTGCGGGGGTAGGATTTGAACCTACGACCTTCAGGTTATGAGCCTGACGAGCTACCGGGCTGCTCCACCCCGCGATAGAATTATTAATTATTGATTGATTGCAAAAAAAACAATAATTAATTTTAAAACCTTAAAACATGAAATGTAGACTTTGTAAATCCAATAGATTATCATTTTTTTTAGACCTTGGAAGACAGCCATTGGCGAACAAATATCCTAAAAATAGTGATGAAATTAAGAAAGAAAAATTATTTAAATTAGAATTACTATTTTGTAATTCATGTAAAAGCCTACAAATTAAAAAAATAATAAGTAGAAAACATATGTTTGAAGATTACTATTATTTATCTTCAGTTAATAAAGGGTTGGTTGATCATTTTAAAAATTTATCAAAAAAGTTTAACAAAAAATCATTTGTTTTAGATATTGGTTCAAATGATGGTATTTTGCTTAATGAATTAAAGAATAGAAATATTAAATTTTTAGGTGTTGACCCTTCAGTTAATGTTGGAAAAATAGCAAATAGCAAAGGCTTAACAACACTAATAGATTTTTTTAATAACAAGACAGTACGTGTTATAAAAAAAAATTATGGTAATCCAGATTATATTGTTGCATCTAGTGTATTTACACATATGTCAGATCCGAACAAATTTATTGAATCGATAAAAAAACTATTAGCTAACAATGGAACATTTATTTTAGAAATAGAGTATCTTCCATCAATATTAAAGAATTTTCAATTTGAAAGATTTTATTTTGATAGACCTTTTTATTATTCTTTAAATACAATAATTAATATTTTTAAAAAAAAGAAAATGTATGTAGAAGATGCAGAAAAAATCAAACCTCATGGAGGCTCAATTCGTATTTATATTAAAAATAAAAAAATAAAATATAGTAAAAGATTAATTGAATTATTAAATGAAGAAAAAAAAATCTTAAAAGTATCTAATTTAAATTTATTTTCTAAAAAAATTCAAAATCTTGCGATTGATTTTAATTCAAACTTAAAAAAACACTACTCAAATGGCGATTTTATTATTGGATATGGCTCACCAGCTAGATTGGCGACGATAACAAACTTTGCAAAAATTGAAAAAAAGTTGATTAAATTTATTGTTGAAGATAGCCCATTAAAAATAGGCAGATATACACCTGGTATACACATACCAATAAAAAAAAGATCAGCTATTGATATTAAGAAAAAATATAAAATAATTTTGTTTGCTTATGATTATTTTAAAGATATTAGAAAAAAACTTAAAGGTTATCGTTGTGATTATTTTTTACCTATTCCATTCAAGAAAATTAAATGAATTACTTTAGTGCAAAAGATATTAATCAAATAGTAGAATTTTCAAAAATTAATTTTGATAAAATCAAAAATAAAAAAATACTTATAACTGGAGCTTCTGGTTTTTTAGGAAAATATTTTCTTGAATATTTTTTTAATTTGGAGACTAATTTTAATTTAAAGTTTAAAGTTACAGCAATAGATAATTTTAAAACATCTTCAAAAAAAATTTTTGGCAGATACAAAAAATCTAATATTAGTTGGTATGACTATGATATTGTCAAAAAATTAAATATTGATACCAAATTTGATTATATAATTTTTCTAGCTGGAATTGCTAGTCCTTATTATTATAATAAGTTTCCTTTAGAAACTCTTAATATTTCAACCACTGGACTTCAAAATATTTTTAATATTCCTTTCAAAAAAAATAGTAAGGTAATTTTTTTTAGCAGTAGTGAGATTTATGGGGATCCAGATATAAATAATATACCTACAAGCGAAACTTATAGAGGAAATGTATCTTCACTTGGGCCGCGATCTTGTTATGATGAATCTAAGCGGTTAGGAGAAACTATTTGCTACGTTCAATCTAGAAATTTTTCAAGAAATTCATCAATTATAAGACCATTTAATGTTTACGGACCTGGTATGAATATTAATGATTATAGAATAATTCCAAATATAACAAAATCATTGATCACAAATGATCAATTAAAAATTTATGATAAAGGTAAGCAGACAAGAACCTATTGTCATATTGTTGATGCAATGAATGGATTCTTAAGAGTAATTTTTGAAGAAAGTAAGTTTAGTGTCTATAATATAGGTAATAATAAAAACGAAATTGATGTAAAAAATTTAGTAAAACTCTCAGAAAAAGTAACAAATAAAAAAATTAATTATAAAATTACAAAATATCCTGAAGAATATCCCGCTGACCAGCCAAATAGAAGATGTCCAAATATAAATTTAGCAAAAAATAATCTTAAATATATACCTAAAATACATTTAAAAGAAGGGCTTAAGAGACATTATAATTTTGCTATAGAAAATTATTAAATTGTTTTTTATTTCTCTAATTGGTTTTGGTAAATGGGGAAAAATTTTATACGAAAACATTATTTTATTAAATAATATTAAAATAAATTATATTTGTAAAAAAAATAATACAATTGATAATAAATATAGTCGTTTAAAAAATATTTTAATTACAGATTACAAAGAAATACTTAAGATAAATAATGATGCAGTAATAATAGCTATTAACCCTAAATTAAATCATGAAGTAGTTGAATTTTATTTAAATAATAATATCAATATTTTTTTAGAAAAGCCTCTTTGCTTAAATTATGAAATTGCTAAAAAAATTGTTAATTTATCATTTATTAAAAAAAAAGTTTTACATGTAAATTACATACATTTGTTTAATGAAAATTTTGAAAAAATTAAAAAAATCTTAGCAAATGAAGAAATAAAGTATATTTCTATTATTTTAGGAAATAATGGTCCTGTGAGAGATGATTTTTCTCCAATTTATGATTGGGGACCTCATGTGTTATCATTATTAATAGAATTGACTAACAGTGAAAATATAAAAATAAATAAATTGAAAAGATTTAATTCTGATAATGCTCAAAAATTTAATGTACTAATTAATGGAAAAATAAGAAAAAATTTAGGTTATAAAATTTTATTT
>CABXSY010000045.1 GCA_902514875.1 uncultured Alphaproteobacteria bacterium
CCCAGAAAATTACAACTGTTAATTTATCTGACATTTTTGCTATGGGAGCTGTGCCCCATTCTTATCTTTTGAATTTGCATTTACCAAATCATATTAATGAAAATTGGTTAAATTCATTTTCAAATCAATTAAAGAAAATTCAAAATAAATATGGATTTTATCTTTTGGGCGGTGATTTATCAAAATCAAATAAACTTATCGTTTCCTCAACTTTTTTTGGATCTATAAAAAAGAAATAAAATATAGCTATGTTTTTGTTTTTAAAATGAATGAAAATGAAGAAATAATTGAAGCAAAAGTATTTAACACAAAAGATATTGATACTATAAAATTTACAGGTGATAAAACATCAAACCAGATTGTAAAAAGAGGTTTGCTAGAAAAAATATTTGGGGGTGTTGGAACTCAAAAAGAATTACCAACAACCCCTTAATTTATAAAGATATTGCAGCTAAAAGTAAAAGTGCAACAATATTTGTAATTTTGATCATAGGATTAACTGCAGGACCTGCCGTGTCTTTATATGGATCTCCAACAGTATCTCCAGTTACAGCTGCTTTATGCGCTTCACTTCCCTTACCTCCGTGATTACCATCCTCAATATATTTTTTTGCATTATCCCATGCACCACCACCTGCAGTCATACTTATAGCAACAAACAGGCCTGTTATAATAACTCCTAATAATAAAGCTCCTAAACACGATAATGCCGCTGCTTGACCAGCTATAAATAATATAACAAAATAAACAACAATAGGTGATAATACAGGTAACATAGACGGTATAATCATTTCTTTAATCGCAGATTTAGTAAGTATATCTACACATGTTCCATATTCAGGCTTACCCTTACCTTCCATAATACCTGGAATTTCTTTAAACTGTCTTCTTACTTCTAATACAACTGCGCCAGCAGCTCTACCAACTGCGGTCATACTTAAAGCACCAAATAAGAAAGGTAATAAGCCTCCTAATAATAAACCAACAACTACGTAAGGATTGGATAAATCAAAAGAAACTTCTATTCCATATAAAGGACTACTTGAATCTTTTGCAAAATGATCAAGGTCCTCAGTATAAGCTGCAAATAAAACTAGAGCCCCTAAACCTGCTGACCCTATTGCATAACCCTTGGTTACAGCTTTAGTTGTATTACCAACTGCATCGAGTGCATCAGTTGTCTTTCTTACATTCTCATCTAAGTTTGACATTTCTGCAATCCCCCCGGCATTATCCGTTACAGGTCCGTATGCGTCTAGTGCAACAACCATACCAGCTAAAGCTAACATAGTTGTAACAGCAATAGCTATGCCAAATAAACCAGCTAGTGAATAAGTAGATATAATACCAGCGACAATAATTAAAGCTGGCAAAGCAGTTGCTTCCAAGCTTATTGCAAGACCTTGTATTACATTAGTTCCATGACCAGTTGTAGAGGATTGAGCAATACTTTGAACTGGTCTGTAATTTGTACCTGTATAGTATTCAGTTACCCATATAATTAATCCTGTAATAATCAAACCTAGTAAACCACATATAAAAAGTGACATTCCTGTAAATTTTGTAGATGTGCCCTCAACAACTAAAACGTTATTTAAGCCAACTATATAGTCAGTTACAAAATATAATAATATTGCTGATAAAATAGCTGATACCGCAAAACCTCTATAAAGAGCTGCCATGATATTATTATTTTTTCCAAGCTTAACAAAATATGTACCAATTATACTCGTTAAAGCACAAACTCCTGCGATAGCTAAAGGGAAAATCATCATTGTGTAAGAATTTTCTATAAAAAAAATAGAAGCTAAAACCATTGTTGCCACAACTGTAACAACGTAAGTTTCAAAAAGATCTGCAGCCATACCTGCGCAATCACCAACATTATCGCCAACGTTGTCTGCTATAACAGCAGGATTTCGAGGATCATCTTCAGGAATACCTGCTTCTACTTTACCAACTAAATCTGCACCAACATCAGCACCCTTGGTAAAAATACCACCACCTAATCTTGCAAATATTGAAATTAATGAAGCACCAAATCCTAAAGAGACTAAAGGAGCTACAATCTCTCTACCAGGGAATGAACCTGAGTTATGCAAAACAAAATAAAAAATTGCAATAGAAAGTAATGCAAATCCCGCAACTAGCATTCCGGTTACAGCACCTGCTTTAAATGATACTGATAAACCTTCGGCAAGACTTTTACTTGCTGCATGAGTTGTTCTAACATTAGACCTAACAGAAATGTTCATTCCAACATAACCCGCTGCACCAGAAAAGAAGGCGCCAATTAAAAAGCCAATTCCTGATGCTAGATCAAAAACAATCCATATCAACGCAAAAATAACAACACCCACAATAGCTATGGTCATATACTGTCTGTTTAAATAAGCCCTAGCACCTTCTTGAATTGCGCCAGCAATTTCTTGCATTTTATCATTTCCAGAACCAAGTGATAAAATTTGCCTAGATGTTACTAGACCATATAGTACGGCTGCTAGACCGCATAAAACAATTAATACTTGCAGTGTTGTCATTGAAAACTCCTTAAAATTTTGGCTGATATGTCAGAAACTTTAGAAAAAATCAAGTTTTTAGAAGAAATGATCAAATTTCTTGATATTCTTAATGTCTAAATGTGAATCGAAATGAATTCCTTTTTCACTAATTATTTTTCCTATCAAAGTAACATTAATATTATTTTTATTAGCAATATTAAAAATTTTATTTCTATTTTTTTGACTGGATATGATTATCAGTTCATAATCATCTCCAGCATTTAAAAGGTCTTCTAATCTAAAATTATTTTTATTATTGAGAATTTTTTTTGTTTTAACACTTAATGGAATTTTATTTACATTAATTAATGCGCCATATTTATCATTTAACATATCAGTTAAATCTCCAATTAGACCATCAGAAATAT
>CABXSY010000046.1 GCA_902514875.1 uncultured Alphaproteobacteria bacterium
ATTGATTTTTTAGCAAAGCAATCAAAAACTACAAAAAAAACGAGGATTATCAGGCTTTTTTTCTTGGCTTGATCAGTATATTTAGATAATACTATATATAGTAAATTGTATTGACGATTTCGAACATAAATCGTTAAAAACTAAATAAAACGGCGGAGATTACAATGACTATCAATATTTCAATACAAGATGTTGCGCAAAACTTACATCCCAAAATAACAGTTCTAGGAGTAGGTGGATCTGGCGGCAATGCAGTTAACAACATGATTAATGCTAATTTAGAAGGCGTAGATTTTTTAATAGCGAATACAGATGCACAAGCTTTACAAATTTCTAGTTGTCCAAATAAAATTCAATTAGGATTAACAAGCACTAAAGGTTTAGGCGCAGGAATGAGACCTGATATTGGGAGACAGGCAGCAGAAGAAGCAATTCAAGATCTAAGTGAAAAGTTTGAGGGTAGTCACATGCTTTTTATTGCTGCTGGAATGGGTGGTGGTACTGGCACAGGAGCTGCACCAGTAATTGCTAAACTAGCAAGAGAAAAAGGAATACTAACTGTAGGTGTTGTAACTAAACCTTTTCATTTTGAAGGCTCTCAAAGGATGAAGTTAGCTGAGAAAGGAATTGAAGAACTACAGCAGTATGTTGACACATTACTAACAATACCTAATCAAAATTTATTTAGAATTGCTAATGAAAAAACTACTTTTTCTGATGCATTCAAGATGGCAGACGATGTTTTATATGCAGGTGTTAGAGGTGTAACTGATCTTATGGTTCAGCCTGGAATGATAAATTTAGATTTCTCAGATATCAAAACTGTAATGTCTGAAATGGGTAAAGCTATGATGGGCACTGGTGAAGCACAAGGTGAAGGTAGAGCAATTGCAGCTGCTGAGGCAGCTATTGCAAACCCATTAATTGATGACGTGTCCTTAAAAGGTGCAAAAGGTTTAATAATTAATATTACCGGAGGTAAAGACATTACATTGTATGAAGTTGATGAGGCTGCAAATAGGATCAAACAAGAAGTTGATGAAGAAGCAAACATAATTTACGGAACTACTTGCGATGATAGACTTGAAGGTGTTGTAAGAGTTAGCATCGTGGCTACAGGCATTGATGCAAGCAATAATATATCAGCTAAACCAATAGAAAGCTTTGCGCCAATAAATATAAATAATGATATTTATAAACAAGATTTAGAGAAATCTAATTTATTGTCTGAAAGTACTATCTTGCAGGAAAATGCTTTACAAGACGGGAGCATTTTAGATGAAGAGATTAATGACATAGAAAAAGAAGAAATGCTAAATAATAAAATTTCTGACAACATTGATTTAGATGAGCAAACAAATATTAACCAAATAGAGACTTCTAACTTAGGAGAAAATATTGATGATAAAGCATTCGTCCAAAGCGAAGCTTCAGAAATTTTAGATCAAATTGAAACTGATAATATTTCTGGTGAAGTATCAAGCTCACCTATTGATATAGATAAGCCAAATGAAGCAAGTGTAAGAAGGTTAAGTTTATTTGATACCCTTTCTACTGAAAATAAATCTGAAGATACAGCTGTAGAAAATGAAATTCTTACAAAGAGTGAACCAGTCTTTGCCTCTTCAGAGGAAAAGATTGAAAAAAATGACTCTGAGGATAGCAATTCTAAAGATGATAATTTAAGTATCGTTGAGCAAGAGGAATTTAGTGCTGAAGAGAGTGAAACTTCTGAAATAGATGATGAGTTCAATCAGGAAACAGAAGAAGAACTTTTAGATATACCAACTTTCCTTAGAAGACAGGCTAATTAGTAAATACCCTATTATCTGCAATATTTTGAAATATTAGGTTAGTTGTTAAGAACATCAAAAATATGTAATAAAAAAAGTGCTGAAATCAGCACTTTTTTTTTAAAATGATAGACATATTAAATAATTCTAAAAATCAACAAACAATAGCTGAACCAGTATCAATTAATGGAATAGGATTACATTCAGGAGTAGATGTAACAATGAAATTATATCCTGCTGAAGCTGATTATGGAATAAAGTTTATCCGAAAGGATCTTAATAAAAATAACATCATTGAAGCTATATGGTCAAATGTAACTAATACAAAATTAAGCACAACTATAAGTAATCAATATGGCGCAAGTGTCTCAACAATTGAGCATTTGATGAGTGCTTTGTCCGGACTACACATAGATAATATCAAAATTGAAATTGATAGACCAGAAGTTCCAATAATGGATGGAAGTTCAATAAAGTTTGTTGATCTTATTGATCAAACATCCACTCAAACTTTAAATAAAAGAAGAAAAATTTTAAAAGTTAAAAAAAATATTAAAGTAGAAAATAATGACTCGTCTGTAGAATTAAAACCGAATAATCAATTTTCAATTGATTTTGAAATTGATTTTCCTAGTAAATTAGTTAGCAAACAAAGCTGTCAACTACAACTAGTAAATGGAAACTATAAAACTGATATTGCATCAGCGCGTACTTTTGGGTTTGAAAGAGATGTCGATATGCTTAGATCGAATGGTTTAGCATTAGGCGGTTCTTTAGATAACGCTGTTGTTGTTGGAGAAAGTAAAATACTCAATTCAGATGGACTGCGCTTTAAAGATGAGTTTGTAAGACATAAAATTCTTGATTCAATTGGAGATTTGTATTTAGCTGGAGCCCCAATTCATGGATATTTTTTAGGTAACAAATCAGGTCATCATTTAAATAACTTATTATTAAGGTCGTTATTTGCTGATAAAGATAACTACGAATATATTTAGTTAAATCATTTTCTTTGGATCAACTATTTTATCAAATTCCTTTTCTGAAATTAATTTAAGTTTTAAAGCTGCCTCTTTAAGAGTCAAATTTTCATCAAATGCTTTTTTAGCAATTTTTGATGCAT
>CABXSY010000047.1 GCA_902514875.1 uncultured Alphaproteobacteria bacterium
CCACCACCACCATCTGACCAGTGAGTACACATAGAGGCTTTCACTCCCTGAGTTTTACAAAAATCCAGTACAGCATCAACTTCAACTCTCGAATCAGTAACAAAATGGTTAATCGCAACGGTTACTGGTAATCCAAATTTTCTTATGTTGTTTATGTGTCTTTCTAAATTTACTAAACCAATTTTAAGTGCATTTACATTTTCATTTTTCAAGTCTTCTTTAGAAACATCTCCATGCATTTTTAGTGCTCTAATTGTAGCAACTAGAACAACACAATCAGGTTTTAAATTTGATTTTCTACATTTTATATCAAGGAATTTTTCTGCTCCTAAATCAGCTCCGAAGCCTGCTTCAGTTACAACGTAATCACTTAATTTTAAACTAGCTTTAGTTGCAATTACAGAATTGCAACCATGAGCAATATTTGCGAATGGTCCACCATGAATTATAGCAGGGTTATTTTCTAACGTTTGTGTTATGTTCGGTCTAATAGCATCTTTTAACAATACTGTCATTGGACCTTGTGCCTTTAAATCTTTTGCATAAATAGCATTTTTGTCTCGTGTATAAGCAATAGTTATATTTCCAATTCTCTCTTCAAGATCTTTTAAATCTTTTGCTAAGCAGAAAATTGCCATTATCTCCGATGCAACAGTAATATCAAAACCATCTTGTCTAGGATATCCATTTGCAACTCCTCCTAAATCAACAACAATAGATCTAAGCGATCTATCATTCATATCCATTACTCTCTTCCAAACAACCCTTCTTACATCAATATTTAATTTATTTCCCCAGTAGATGTGATTATCAATTAATGCAGAAAGTAAATTATGAGCGGATGTAATTGCATGAAAATCTCCAGTAAAATGTAAATTAATTTGCTCCATTGGAACTACTTGAGCATAGCCTCCACCAGCTGCACCACCTTTCATACCGAATGATGGTCCAAGACTCGGCTCTCTTAAACAAACTATTGATTTTTTTCCTAGTTTATTAAGACCATCGCTTAATCCAACAGAAGTTGTAGTTTTACCTTCTCCTGCTGGTGTTGGAGTTATTGCTGAGACTAGAACAAGTTTGCCATCTTTATTTTTATTAAGTGACTCTATGTACTCCAAGTTTATTTTTGCTATATGACGACCCATAGGACTGAAGGCTTCAGGTGTGTCTGGCACATCAAGCCCTTTAAGAATTTCACTAATAGGTTTCATTTTAGCTTTTCTTGCTATTTCAATATCTGACATGGGCTCCTAAATTATTAGATTTTTAATCTATAAATTAACTTAAATATCAAACAACTTTTGTTTCATGAAAAGATAAAAAAATTGTGAAGAAGCTAATTTAACTCGAATTTCTGTTTATTATTATAAGAAAAATCTGAGTTATTAAATTGATTTAACCACTCTGATGTTTTTTTCATACCGCCAAACGCATAAAAGTGTATTTTTTCAAGTTTAGAGTCTTTGTTTATTTCACTATGTTCAGCAAGATCATAAATTAATTTATCAGGAGTGCTCAATGTTGCAAGTTTAGTTAAGTTAAAAGCTTGTTTTGTAATAAATCTTAAAGAATTTCCAATACCGCAAGACCTTGCATAATTTACTAATGTTTTAATTGAGGCAGGACCTGGTATCCCAGCATGAATTGGTAATTTATTTCCAATTTTTACTAAGTGCTTTTCCCATTCGATTAAAGATTTAGCTTCAAAAAAAAATTGTGTTGCTAAATACATTTTAAAATCAACATTTTTTGCAAAATCATTCTTCTGTTTAATTGCTAAATCTAAATTTTCATCTGAAATATCTGGGCTTCCTTCGGGATGTCCAGCCAAACCTACAAATTGATAATTATACTTTGAAAGAAAATCTGTTTTTAAAACATCAATTGAGGAAGAGATTTCGCCAGCTTGATTTCCACCACCACCAATAATTAACATTTTTGAACACCCAGATTCATTTGCAAGTTCACCAATATATTTTTCTAACTCATTTTTATTTACAATAGTTCTCGCAGGCAAATGAGGTATAACATCATAACCTTCTAATTTTAATTTTTTTGCCGTTCTAATAACATTTTTTGAATTTTCATCTGGTAAATAAGTTATATAAATATCATGATTTTTATTAAGAAATTCAGAAAAGCTTCCATATTTTTCGTAAACATTTGGAGTTGTTTCTATAGAATAAGTATTGAGAAACTTTTTAACAATATTAATGGTTTCTTTAGACATAAATTTTTAAAGTTTTTTATATTAATTAGATAAATGAACAACAAGTACTTTACTATAATTACTTTTTATCAATTCAAAATAATTAAAGATAAAAATGATATCATTGCTAAACTTAAAGATTTTTGCAAATTTAATAAAATAAAAGGTACAATATTGATTGCTGATGAAGGCATTAATGGAACAATAGCTGGCTTAGAAAAAAACATAAATTCTTTCATTCTATATCTTGAAAAATTTAGTTTTGAGAAACTTAATCTTAAACAATCAAAATATAAATATATGCCTTTTCAAAAACTTAAAATTAGAAATAAAAATGAAATAGTCACACTCAGAACTAAATTTGCTGATCCCGCAAAAATATCTGGAAAAAAAGTTAAACACAATGAATGGAATCAACTAATTAAAGACAAAGACACTATTGTGATTGATGTAAGAAATGAATTTGAGGTTAAAATAGGATCTTTTGAGGGGGCAATTAACCCAAAAACAAAAAGTTTCACTGACTTTAAATCTTTTGTTCAAAAAAAACTAAATAAATCAAAAGATAAAAAAATTGCTATGTTTTGCACTGGA
>CABXSY010000048.1 GCA_902514875.1 uncultured Alphaproteobacteria bacterium
CTGAAATTAATCCACTCACTCCTGCTCCAACAACTAGAACATCACAATGATAATGAAAATGTTCGTATTTGTGGGGATCATCTTTTTTTGGAGATTTACCAAGTCCTGCAGCGTGTCTTATAAAAAACTCATATGCTTTCCAAAACTTTGGTGGCCACATAAAGGTCTTGTAATAGAATCCTGCAGGAAAAAATGGGGATAGTAAATCATTTATAGCGCCTGCATCAAATTTCACAGACGGCCAATTATTTTGACTAAAAGCTTTTAATCCCTCATATATCTGGACTTCAGTTACTCTTCTATTAGGTTCGGTATATTCTTTAGTTTCAAGCTGAACTATTCCATTAGGTTCTTCACTACCTGCGGTATAAATACCTCGCGGTCGATGATATTTAAAACTTCTTCCTACTAAGTGAACATCATTTGCAAGAAGTGCTGAAGCTAAGGTGTCACCTTCAAATCCAAAATATTCTTTATTATCAAAATAGAACTTAACAGAATTATTATTTTCGAGATTTTTATTATTTTTGTATCGCATCTTTATTTTTAAAATCTATCTTTTTTTGATGTTGATAAATTCCCTGATCCAATACTTGGCTCACCTGAAGGAGTAGCTGGAATATTTGCTTTTAATTTAGGAGCAGCTTCTCCAATCTTATATTCTGCAAGAATTTCATCGGTTGAGGTATTTCTTGCTAAATTAAACCATTGTCTGCATCCATATTCATGGTTCCATCTTTCATAATGAATACCTTTTTCGTTCTTTCGCAAGAATAAATATTCTGCCCATTGATCATCAGAGAGTTCAGGAGGATTTTTTGGTCTTGCAATATGAGCCTCACCTCCACAAGAAAATTCAGCTTGATCTCTTTCTCCACAGTATGGGCAATTTATTAAAAACATGATTTAATGTGCTACGGCAGCTGCACCATGTTCATCGACTAATTCACCGCTAGAAAATCTATTTATTGTAAAAGGAGCATTTAATTCATGTGCTTGATCATTAGCTATAGTGTGAGCAAATACCCAACCAGAACCTGGTGTTGCTTTGAAACCACCTGTTCCCCAACCACAATTAAAATATAATCCGTTTATGTGAGTTTTGCTGATAATTGGGCTTGCATCAGGACATATATCTACAATCCCTCCCCAATGACGAAGCATTTTCATTCTAGAAAATATTGGAAACAATTCAACGATCGCCATTAAAGTATCTTCAACAATGTTAAAGCCACCTCTTTGAGTATATGATGTATATCCATCTGTTCCAGCACCAATAACTAATTCTCCTTTATCTGATTGTGATACATACGCATGAATTGTATTGGACATTACTACAGTATCAATAACTGGTTTTACTGGTTCTGAAACTAGAGCTTGCAATGGCTTACTTTCTAAAGGTAATTTGATTCCAGCCATATTGGCAATAACACTTGTATGACCTGCAGCAGCTATTCCAATTTTATTTGAATTAATGGTTCCTTTTGTTGTCTCAATACCAGTTACATTTCCATTTTTTACATTAATACCAGTTACTTCACAATTTTGAATTATATCAACTCCCATGTCATCAGCTCCTCTTGCATAACCCCATGCAACAGCATCATGTCTTGCAGTTCCTGCTCTTCTTTGTAGTGTTGCTCCTAAAACAGGATATCTAATGTTTGGTGAAGTATTTATTATTGGACAAAATTCTTTAACTTTCTTTGTATCAAGCCATTCACAATCGATATCATTTAGTCTGTTTGCATGCCACCGTCTTTTTAATTCCCTTACATCATGAAGATTATGAGCAACATTCAAAACTCCTCTTTGAGAAAACATTACGTTGTAATTTAATTCTTGAGACATACCTTCCCAAAGTTTTAATGCATGCTCGTATAAAGCTGCACTTTGATCCCATAAATAGTTTGATCTAATTATAGTGGTATTTCGCCCTGTATTTCCCCCGCCTATCCAACCTTTTTCAATTACTGCAATATTATTAATTCCATGGTTTTTTGCTAAATAGTAAGCAGTAGTTAAACCGTGACCACCACCACCGACTATTATTGCATCATAATTTTTTTTTGGTTCAGGACTATTCCATGTCTTCTGCCAATTCTCATGATGACTTAAAGCATTTTTAGCAATGGATAAAAATGAGTATTTATTTTTATTAAACATTATAACTCTATATAGCAGTTTTAAAAAAGACCTTCAATTTCTCCTTGGTTATTTAGCTTTATCGAATTTGCCGCAGGAACACTTGGTAGACCGGGCATGGTCATGATATCCCCGCAGACAACTACTATGAATTCCGCTCCTGATGACAGCCTTACTTCTCTAACGGGTAAAACGTGCCCTGTAGGAGCACCTTTTAAATTAGGGTCAGTTGAAAAACTATATTGAGTTTTTGCAATGCAAACAGGCAATTTACCAAATCCTTTAGCTTCAAAATCCTTCAATTGTTGACGTACTTT
>CABXSY010000049.1 GCA_902514875.1 uncultured Alphaproteobacteria bacterium
ATGTTGTCTGTATCATTACTAAGGAGGCAAATGAAAATCTTTCCCATATACATAATAGAATGCCTCTTATTATGTCTCATAATGAGGGTCTTGATTTTCTTAATGATGATGAAAATGAATTTCTGCATAAAAACAAAAGTGTTATCGAGGATGATTTAGACTTTTATCCAGTATCAAAAATTGTAAATAATCCAAAAAATAATGATGAAAATTGCCTTAAAGAAATATCTTTATAATATTTAAATTTTTTTATCGCTTTTATAATATTAATCAAATATATAATTTTTCACTAATGAGCCATTTATTTTATAAACCTGCAAAATCTAGATTACACAGAAGTGAATTGGCGGTTCCAGGCTCTAATCCAAGGATGTTTGAAAAAGCATTAAAATCAAATGCCGATTATATTTTTTTAGATTTAGAAGATGCAGTATCTCCAAATGATAAAATTGATGCAAGAAAAAATGTTATAAATGCAATAAAAGAATACAATTGGAGAGAAGAAGGTAAAACAATCTCTATAAGAATTAACGGCTTAGATACTCACTATATGTATCGTGATGTGATTGAAATTATAGAAGAGGTCGGTGAAAAGATTGATACATTATTAATTCCAAAAGTAGGCTCATCATCTGATGTATATATGGTTGATTGTATGCTCAATCAAATTGAACAAAATAAAAAATTTAAAAATAGAATAGGTTTAGAATGTTTAATTGAAACAGCACTAGGAATGTCTAACATCCAATCAATTGCAACATCAAGTTCTAGACTAGAAGCATTACACTTTGGAGTTGCAGATTATGCTGCAAGTATGCGAGCAAGAACTGTTGTTATAGGAGGTTTAAATCCTGATTACCCTGGTGATCAATGGCATCATGGCTTATCAACTTTAGTAATGACCTGTAGATCATATGGCTTAAGAGCAATAGACGGACCTTTTGGAGACTTTAATGACAAACATGGATATCTTGATGCAGCAAAAAGAGCGGCAGCAATTGGTTTTGAGGGTAAATGGGCAATACATCCATCGCAAATAGATTTAGCTAATGAAGTTTTTTCTCCACCCAAAGAAGAAATAGATAAAGCAAAAAGAATATTATTAGAATTAGAAAAAGCAGCTGCTGAAGGAAAGGGCGCTGCTCAGCTTGATGGAAGAATGATAGATGCTGCATCTGCTAGAATGGCTGAAAATGTTGTAAATATTAATAAGTTAATTGAAAGAAAGTAATGGACATACACGAATATCAAGCAAAAAAAATATTGTCCGATTTTGGAGTTAAAATTCCTACTGGTGGTAT
This sequence comes from uncultured Alphaproteobacteria bacterium, assembly GCA_902514875.1. Classification (GTDB taxonomy): domain Bacteria; phylum Pseudomonadota; class Alphaproteobacteria; order HIMB59; genus CACPNW01. Next base: position 1,302 of record CABXSY010000049.1, read on the forward strand.
TGTTTATAGTCCAGAAAATGCAGAAAATAAAGCGAGAGAAATTGGTGGTTCAAAATGGGTTGTAAAAGCGCAAGTTCACTCTGGTGCTAGAGGTAAAGCGGGAGGAATTATAATATATAATTCTCCGTTAGAAGTTGCTGATGCAACTGATAAATTGTTAGGTAAAAAATTAATTACAAACCAAACTGGTCCAGAGGGTAAGATAATAAATAGAATTTATATTGAAGAAGCAACTGATATCAAACATGAATTATATTTAGGTTTAGTGTTTGATAGATCTTCAGAAAGTATAATGGTTGTAGCCTCAACAGAAGGTGGAATGAGTGTTGAAGAAATTTCAAAAGAAAAACCTGAAACAATTATACGATCTAAAATAGAAGTAGCAGTTGGCATTCAACAATTTCAAGCAAGAGAAATAGCTTTTGGTTTAGGAATTGAATCCAAATTGATCTCAAGAGCAGCAAATACAATTATTGGTTGTTATAAAGCTTTTAGTGAGCTTGATGCAACAATGGTTGAAGTTAACCCATTAATTGTATCACACCAAGATGAAATACTAGCATTAGATTGTAAAATGAGTTTTGATAATAATGCAATGTTTAGAAGAGATGAAATTGCAGAACTTAGAGATAAAACACAAGAAAATTCAAATGAAGTTTATGCTTCTGACAGAGGAATGAATTATGTAAGTCTAGATGGGAATATTGGTAATATTATAAATGGTGCAGGCTTAGCAATGGCTTCAATGGATATGATAAAACTTGCTGGTGGCGAACCTGCAAATTTTTTAGATGTTGGCGGAGGTGCAACACCCGAAAAAATAGTTAAAGCTTTTAAATTAATCTCTATGGACACAAAAGTTAAGGTGATATTAGTTAATATCTTTGCAGGGATTAACAGATGTGATTGGGTTGCAGAAGGAATTGTTCAAGCTTTATCAAAAATTGAAATTAAACATCCTTTAGTTATACGTTTAGCTGGAACTAATGTCGAAAAGGGAAATGAAATACTTAAAAAAAGCAATATAAATTACATTGAAGCATCAACTTTAGAAGATGCAGCAAATAAAGCAGTGAAGGCTCTTGGATAATCATGTCTATAATCATTCACAAAAATACAAAGATTTTAATCCAAGGATT
>CABXSY010000050.1 GCA_902514875.1 uncultured Alphaproteobacteria bacterium
AAAATTAAAGAATATAATCTTCAAGATAATGTAAATTTAGTTGGCACCGTAAATGAAAACCAAAAAAATTATTTATTCTCTAATACTGATTTAATGATAATGCCAACTCTAGATGAGAGTTCAGCGAAATCTATTGAAGGATTTGGTATAGCCTACATAGAAGCAGCAAATTTCAAAATACCATCAATAGCATCTGATGTAGGTGGTACTCCTGAAGCGGTAATACATAATAAAACAGGCTTAATAATAAAAGGCATTGATGAATTAGATGAAGCAATAAAAAGCTTAATAGATAATAAAGAAAACAGATTAAACCTTGGTCAGAATGCGAAAATTAGAGCAGAAAATGAACTTAACTGGGATATTCAAATCAAAAAATACAATGATTTAATAAAAGAAATTCAATGACAATATTATTCCATAATACAACATTTGATCAAATAGATGTTTGGAAAAAAACAATAAAAAAATATTTTAAAAATGAAAAAATAATTTCTATAAAAGATTATAAAAAATTTAATGATGTAAAGTATGCTATTATTTGGAATTTACCAGATCAGACTCTTTCAAAGCTAAAAAATCTCAAAATTATTTTTTCTATGGGGGCTGGAGTTGATCACATATTAAAATTAAAAAATTATAATAGAAAAATACCAATAATAAGAATAAAAGATCCAAAAATGGGAGAGAGAATTGCTAATTATTCTTTGGCTCAAATTCTAAATTATCAATTAAATTTTAAAATTTTTCAAAATTCCCAAAATAAAAAACATTGGTCTGGCGAGAGAACACCAATTGATAATGAAAACATAACTGTAGGCATTCTTGGTTTAGGATTTCTTGGCTCTTACATTGCAAAAAAACTAATTAAATTAAATTACAATGTAATAGCTTATAAGAAATCTTCTAAGCGATTATTAAATATTAAAGTTTATACTAAAAAAAACATAATAAAATTTATTAAAAACTCAGATGTTATAGTTTCAATTTTACCAGCAACTCCAGAAACAGATAACATTATTAATAGATCATTCTTAAAACAAATGAAAAAGAAATCATGTTTAATAAATATTGGTAGAGGAAATGCCATTGATGAAATTGCACTCGCTGAACACTTAAAACGAAACAAAGAATTTTTTGTTTATTTAGACGTATTTAAAAATGAACCACTCGAAACTTCAAGTTAGTTGGTAAAGACTATCCTTATAAAATTAACAAAGATCTTAACTAATCGAGATATATTATTTCTTATATTTAGTTGCCTCTTCAGAGCCCTCAGTTGAACTTCCTTTGCTATAAGAATGTGCTCCCATTCCAGCAAGATTACCGTCTTTTACAATAAGATATTGATCTCTAATATTTGTTCCATCAAAAAAACATTCAAGAATTTCTCTAACTCCTGCAGCATATCTTGCCTGTGCTGATAGAGATGTACCCGATGTATGAGGTGTCATTCCATTATTAGGCATATCTCTCCATACATGATCGTTTGGAGCAGGTTGTGGGAACCAAACATCCCCTGCATATCCACTAAGTTGACCTGATTGAATCGCTCTTGCGACAGCATCCTTATCACATATTTTTCCTCTTGCTGTGTTGACAATGTAGGCACCTTTTTTCATTTTACTTATACGGTCATCATTAAAAAGATGTTCTGTTTCTGGATGAAGGGGACAATTAATTGTAACGACATCACAAATTTCCAACATTGAGTCTAAATCTGCATGATACGTTAAATTTAATTCTTTTTCGACGCTGTCAGGTAGTCTATGCCTATCAAAGTAGTGCAAGTGAGTATCAAATGGTTTCATTTTTCTTAGAGTATCTAAACCAATTCTTCCTGCTGCAACTGTACCTATATGCATACCTTCAACATCATAAGATCTTTTGACTGCATCAGCAATGTTCCATCCACCAGATTTTGCAATTGCATGCTGATTATGATAATCTCTTACTAAAGAAAGTATCATCATAACTATGTGTTCTGCAACTGATCTTGAATTACAATAAGTAACTTCTACAACATCTACCTTATTGTCCATTGCAGCTTGAAGATCAACATGATCAGAGCCTATTCCGGCGGTAATAGCCATTTTAAGATTTGGAGCACTTTCAATTCTTTTTCTAGTTAGATAATAGGGCCAAAAAGGTTGTGATATAACTATATCTGAATCAACTAATTCTTTGTCAGCCTGACATCCATCAATATCTTTGTCAGAAGTCACGACTAGTGTATGGCCTTGTTCTTCTAAGAATTTTCTTAAACCTAATTCTCCAGAGACACATCCGAGTAATTCACCTGGGTTAAAATCTATATTTTTAG
>CABXSY010000051.1 GCA_902514875.1 uncultured Alphaproteobacteria bacterium
AAGTCTTGTTTGTGACTTGATGTAATTTTGCATTTTTTATTTTAGTAACTCTATGCAAGCTAATGCTGCTTCTTGACCTTTATTTTTTTGATTAACATCACTTCTTATTATTGCTTGCTCTAAATCATAACATGTTAAGATACCAAAACCAATTGGAGCATTAAACTCAACAGATAGATCCATAATTTTTCTAGAAGTTTCATTAGCAATAACTTCGAAATGATATGTGTCACCTTTAATGATACATCCTAAGGAAATAAATCCTTTAAAATTGTCTATATTTTTTTTTATTAAATAGGGAATTTCAAAACAACCTGGTGCATTAATAATTTCGTACTCATAACCATTTTCTTTAAGCATTTTGCTTGCGCCCAATTCGAGGTTTTTCGATATTTCTTTATAATAATTTGCGGAAACTATTAGAATTTTATTATTCATATTTTTCTCTGATCAACTATTTCAATATTAAATCCATCCAAGGCAATAATTCTTTTCTTAGTATTTGTTAATAATATAATTCTATTTATTTGAAGTAATGATAAAATCTGAGCACCTACACCATATTCTCTTAATTCTAATTTATTTTTTGATCTTTTTCTTTTATTAAAAGTTTTGAGTATATTTGGCGCCATGTCACTATTTATTAAAACTATAGCTCCTGATCCATTCTTCTCTATAAGCTGAAAGGCAGACTTAATTTCACTTCCAAAAATATTTTTTTCTTCAAATATATCCTTTGTGACATCTAATCTGTGCATTCTAACAAGCACAGGTTGCTTTACATCACTTAAATTTTTTACAAGAGCGTAATGCTTTTCACCAGAAATAGTATTTTGAAATACTTTTAGAGTAAATTGCGACCCCATCTCACTTTCAAATGGCCTTTCGGAGATCTGTTCGACAATTTTAGTTTTTTTAAGTCTAAACTTAATTAAATCACTAACAGTTCCTACTTTCAAATTATGTAATTTTGCAAACTTGATAATTTCTGGTAATCTCGCCATAGATCCATCTTCGCTCATAATTTCACAAATAACGCCAGAAGGATTTAAATCTGCAAGTTTTGAAATATCAACTGCTGCCTCTGTATGACCGGCACGTACTAAAACGCCCCCATCCCATGCCATAAGAGGAAAAACGTGACCAGGATAAACTAGATCATTTTTGTTTTTATTATTATTTACGGCTACTGATATGGTATGTGCTCTATCAGCTGCAGATATTCCGGTTGTCACTCCTTCTTTTGCTTCAATCGAAACAGTAAAAGCAGTTAAATCATTTTTTATATTACTTGGGTTCATTAAGGGAAGCTCCAATTCTTCTATTCTATCCTTAGTTAATGCTAAACAAATTAATCCCCTTCCATGCTTTGCCATAAAATTAATAGTTTGAGGGCTAGCATATTGAGCTGGAATGATTAAATCACCTTCATTTTCTCTATCGGGATCATCGACAAGAATATACATTTTACCATTTCTTGCATCTTCTATGATTTCTTCAATAGAAGATAAACTTTCTTCAATGTTATCTTTATTCATTATTCAAGATGAAACGGGCAAGATAATCAAATTCAATATTTACTTGATCACTTTTTTGTAAAAATTTTAAATTAGTATGATGAAATGTATGATCAATGACAGAAATCATAAAAGTATTATTTTCTACTTTTGCTACTGTTAAAGAAATACCATTTATTGAAATAGATCCTTTTTCAACAATAAATCTATTGTTTGTATTAAATTTTTTTTCAAAATGATATTCCCAACTATTATCAAGTTCTAAAATATCACTTACATTCGTTGTAGTATCAACATGACCATAAACAAAGTGGCCACTGATTTCGTCGCCTATCTGAAGAGATTTTTCCAAATTAATATTTTCATTTTTTAAAATTGAGTTAGCAAGATTTGTTCTTTTCAAAGTTTCTTCTCCTATGTTCACATCAAAACTAAATGAATTGTTGTTTGATGGAGTTATATTTTTTGCTGTAAGACACACTCCATTACAAGAAATTGAAGAACCTTCCTTACAATTACTCAAATCAAGATTCGTAGATATTTGGTAAAGTCCCAAATCTTTGTTTTTTATTGTTCCTAAATCTTGAATAATACCTGTAAACATTAATTCACCTGATAGTTTGTATATATGTCGTCTTTGAATTTTTTTCTTTCATTTAAAGATAAATTTAATTGACTAAGTTTTTTTCCAACAATTGCTGGCTTACCATGT
>CABXSY010000052.1 GCA_902514875.1 uncultured Alphaproteobacteria bacterium
GTTAAACAATTTATTTTTTTATTAATTTAGAATATAAAATTATTAATGAAAGTTGGTATTGTTGGTGAAATTCATCCTAGTGGATATGAAATATTTGATAAAAACAATATTGAATATTTTGTCACTAATAATATTGATGAAGATCATCTAATAGAAAAATTACGAGATGTGGATGGTATCGTCGTAAGGACAGCAGAAATAAATAAAAATATTCTCTCTCAGACAAAGAACCTAAAGATTGTAGCTAGACACGGTGTTGGCTATGACAATGTGGATACTGAATATTTAAATAATAATAAGATAGCTATGGCCATTACGGGAAGAGCAAATGCAACAAGTGTTGCTGAACATGTGATGACGATGATGCTATGCTTGACGAAAAATATTTTTGAATCAGATAAGTTAGTTAAGTTAGGTAACTTTCAAGAAAAAGGTAATCTTCCAAATTACTTTGAACTCTATAATAAAAAAATCTTAATTCTTGGATTTGGAAGAATTGGAAGAGCTCTTGCAAAGAGATGTTTAGGTTTCGAAATGGAAATTTATGTACATGATCCATTTCTTTCAGCAGAAGAAATAAAAAATCATAAATGTATTCCAATCAATAAAGAGGAAGGCTTTAAAATTGCTGATTATATTAGTATTCACCTACCTTTAAATGCAGAAACTAAAAATTTAATTTCTGTTGATCAATTTGAAGTCTTTAAATCTAATTTGATTTTAATTAATACAGCAAGAGGCGGCATAATTAATGAAGATGCTTTATATGAAGCTTTAAAACATAATAAAATTTTTGGAGCTGGTGTTGATGTATTTGAAAAAGAACCCCCAATAGAAAATCATAAACTATTTTCTTTAAGTAATACTTTGTTAACACCGCATAATGCTGCTTTAACTCTAGAATGCAGAAAAAGGATGTCTGTAGAGTCGTGTAAAAATGTTTTTGATTTTTTAACTAAAAGTAAAAATTTAAATAAAAATAATATTATAAATCTTAATATCGTAAGTTAGATATTTAAGTAAATATTTCCATCCTCTTCAGAGATGTCATATATCTTAAGGCCATCTAATTCAGGATCACTAATACAATCACCCGAAACAATACTATAAGTATTCCCACAACCAACACACTCTAACTCTTCTCCTTCAATTTCAGACTCACTTAAAGGTGCTTTCTCTTCGCAATTACAATTTCCCTGCGTGCAAAAAAAACCAGGCTCTAAATGGTAAACTGCATAGTTAATGTCATCGTATTCAAAACTCTCAACAGTTCCAACTTCAATGTCATCAGTTTCACCAACTAGTATTGGATCAATTTCATCATTCATAAAAAATTTGTAGAATAAAATTGAATTAGAATAAATATTTTTTTTTACAAAATTGTTGATTTATCTGAATTTTAGATTTTTTCTTGTTAGTTCTTTTACGTTAGAAACGCCCATTAATTTCATATCTCTTTCAATTTCATTACGTAGATTAGACAAGCTTTTTTCAACGCCTTTTTGTCCTCCAGCTGCTAAAGCATATAGATACATTCTTCCACCAGAACAGGCTTTTGCACCAAGTGATAATGCTTTTAAAACATGTGTGCCCCTTCTTATGCCTCCTTCACAGATTACATCTATTTTATCTCCAACAGCATCAACAATTTCAGCTAGTTGATCAAATGGCGATCTTGAACCATCTAATTGTCTCCCTCCATGATTTGAAACCATTATGGCAGAAGCACCTACATCAACAGCTTTTTTTGCATCATCAACAGACATCACCCCTTTAATGGCAAATTGACGTCCCCACTCTTTGTTAATATTTTCTACATCTTGCCAGCTCATAGAATTATCAAGCATATTTGTGAAGTAATCTCCTATGGTTGTCATTACTTTTGTACCTTCATTAATATGATCCTTTAAATTGCTTAATTCCCATTTAGGCTTTGTAAAATAATCTACTGCCCATTTTGGATGAAGCATAAAACTCAAAACACTATTCAGTTTTAGTTTCATTGGTATAGTAAATCCCGTATATAAATCTCGTTCACGATTTCCTCCTACAGCAGTATCAACAGTCACAGCCATAGCTTCAAAATTTGATTCCTTACATCTATCTATAAGTGCTTTATTTAATCCTTTATCCTTATGAACATACAATTGAAATAATTTAG
>CABXSY010000053.1 GCA_902514875.1 uncultured Alphaproteobacteria bacterium
AGAAGATTTTATTTTTACTAAAAAAACTGAGCAAGCAGAAGATATTTTTGAAAACAATAGGGAGACTTTTACAAATATAAGTAATTTTTATTCAGTTGGTTCGGAAAAATTATCCTTAAAATTAAATGTAGATGATGAATTGCCAATATCATTTAAACAAAAAATTTTCGAAACTGATATTGATGAAGTGACTTTTGGATCAGATGAAAATGCTATTTATTTTGCAAATATTAAAAATATAAAAATGCCTGCAGAAGGTGAGAATACTAAAAACATTAATTTGATAGATGATTTGAAAACAGTATTTGGTAGTGAGATTATTAAGACAAAAGAAATTTCGTTCAATGATGAACTTATAAATGGTCTTTTATCTCAGTATAAATGAGTTTAGAAAAAAAACATTTTATAAGCCAATATAATAAAGGCTTACCTCAGATATTAAAAAAAAATCTTATTGCTGACATTGAAACTCCATTTTCATCATTATTAAAAATTAGTAAATCAGAAAAATATTCCTTTCTATTAGAGTCAGTAGAGGGTGGAAGTAAAAGAGGACGTTATTCATTACTTGGTTGTGATCCAGATTTAATTTGGAAAGTTGAAAAAGGTAAAGCAAAAGTTAAATATTTGGATCATAATTTTGACTACAAATTAGATCAAAAGCCAATTCATAGTCTTAAAGAACTTGTAAAAATTTCAAAGTTTAAAAATAATGAAATTGACGTTCCCTTCCCAACTCTCGTTGGATATCTAGGATACCCAATGATTCAATATATTGAAAACATTAAACTAAGCAATAAAGACAACATAAAAATACCTGATGCAATTTTAATCAGGCCAAAAATAGTTGCTGTGTTTGATAATATTAAGGACAATATTTCCCTTATGACAGTTACTTATCCAAGTAATAAAATCTCGGCAGAAAATGCCTATAGAAAAAATAAATTACTTATAGATAAAACAATTAAGAAGTTAGAAAAGAGTATTCTAAAACCTGCGCAAAATAAAAATAAAAAATCTAAATTAAAATTTAAATCAAATTTCAAAAAAGAACAATTTTATGAAATTGTAAAAAAGGCAAAGGAATACATTAAAAATGGAGATATTTTCCAAGTTGTCCCTTCACAGAGGTTTGAAACAAAATATAATTTAAAGGCAGTCAATCTTTATAGATCGTTAAGACGACTAAACCCATCTCCTTATCTAGTAAATCTTAACTTTGATAAAATTGGCATTGTTGCATCTAGTCCAGAATTAATGGTTCAATTAAGGAATAAAAAAGTTACAATAAGACCAATTGCTGGAACAAGAAAAAGAGGGAAAAATACTTCTGAAGATCTGTTTTTATCTAATGATTTACTGAATGATAAAAAAGAACTCGCAGAACACTTAATGCTTTTAGATTTAGGAAGAAACGATGTTGGTCGAGTTTCAAAAAAAGGCACAGTGAATGTTACTGAAAAGATGATTATTGAGTATTATTCTCATGTCATGCATATCGTTTCAAACGTTGAAGGAAAAATAGATAATAATTTAGATGCTTTAGATGCCTTAATAGCAGGATTTCCAGCAGGTACAGTTTCTGGTGCCCCAAAAATAAGGGCAATGGAAATCATAGAGGAACTTGAAAACTTAAATAGAAGTTTTTACGCAGGCTGTATGGGTTATTTTGACTCTAATGGAGACATGGATACATGCATTAGTTTAAGAACTGGGCTTGTAAAAGATAATAAATTATATATCCAAGCTGGAGCTGGAATAGTTTATGATTCTGTTCCAAAAAATGAACATCAAGAAATTTTAAATAAAGCAGGTGCTTTAATGGCAGCTGCGGAGGATTCATACAAATTTAATATATGATATTGCTAATAGATAATTATGATAGTTTTACTTACAACGTAAAACACTACTTAATGGATTTAAATCAGAAGGTTGTTGTTTTTAGAAATGACAAAATTTCTATAAATAAAATTCTTAAATTAAAACCTAAATCAATAGTTATTTCACCAGGTCCGTGCACACCAAATGAAGCCGGAATAAGTCTTAATATCGTTGCAGAATTATCAAAACAGTTTCCTGTACTTGGTATTTGTTTAGGGCATCAAACTATTGG
>CABXSY010000054.1 GCA_902514875.1 uncultured Alphaproteobacteria bacterium
AAGTTAAAATTAGTAAACAAAATCTTAGTTTAGATTTATCTAAAATAAAATCACAATCTAAAGTTGAGCCACAAATATTTAATAGTTTTAAAAAAGCTATAAAAAATATTTCATCATTTCACAAAAAACAATTACCTAAAAATATTATCCATACTAATAATGGTGCAACATTGAAATCTGTATGGAAACCCATTGACTCAGTTGGCTTGTACGTACCTGGAGGCAGGGCTTTTTATCCCTCATCTTTAATTATGAATGCAGTTCCTGCAATCATAGCTGGAGTAAAAAGAATAGTTTGTATAACACCCCCAACTAAATCAATTAATCCATATTTTATAAAATTAATTAAGGAATTAGGTATTAAAGAAACATATTTTGTAGGAGGAGCTCAAGCTATTAGTGCGCTAACGTTTGGCACTCAAACTATTAAGCCAGTAAATAAAATATTTGGACCTGGTAATGCTTACGTAGCGGAAGCAAAAAAACAATTGTATGGAAAAGTAGGTATAGATTTACTAGCAGGACCATCTGAAATAATAGTTGTTGCAAACAATAATAATAATCCAGATTGGGTAGCTTCAGATCTAATAGCTCAAGCAGAACATGATGAAAATGCACAATCAATTTTAATTACGGATAATAAAGATTTTGCAACAAAAGTCTTAAGTTCAATTAAAAAAATTAAAAAAGATTTATCAAAAAAGAAAATAATTGAAAAAAGTTTAAATAATAATGGAATTATTGCTTTGGTCGATAATATAGAACTTGCTTCAGAAATCATAAATTTTGTTGCACCAGAACATTTACATATTCACATTTCTAATAATAAAAAATTATTATCGAATATAAATAATGCTGGCGGTATATTTTTAGGTGAATACTCTGTCGAAGCTTTTGGTGATTATATTGTAGGAACTAACCATGTATTGCCGACATCAGGAGCGGCAAAATTTTCATCAGGGTTAGGTGTTTTAGATTTTATGAAAAGAACCTCTGTTGTTGAGATGAATAAAAAATCTTTTAATGCTCTTTCGGAAGATACTGAAAAAATGTCAGGACTTGAAGGTCTAGATGGACATAAATTATCAGTTAAAATTAGACAAAAGAAATAATTTTTACTATAAGCTTATAAAAATATGCCAAAAGAAGGATCGATTGAATTTCAAGGAGTTGTATTAGAACTTCTTCCAAATGCAATGTTTAAAGTAAAATTAGAAAATGATCATGAAATTCTAGCTCACTCATCAGGAAAAATGAGAAAAAATAGAATAAGAGTATTAGCTGGTGATAAAGTGACAGTAGAAATGACACCTTATGATTTAACAAAAGGCAGAATTACTTTTAGATGGAAATAAAAAAATCTAAAAAAAATAATATCATTTCTTTAAAAAAAAAATCTAAATGCCCAACATGTAAAAAGGTTTCTAAGGAACCATTTATACCTTTTTGTTCAAAAAAATGTGCTAGTCTTGATTTGATGAAATGGCTAACTGATGAACATGGGCTGCAAATAAAATCTGATTAATTATTCTATTTTTAATTGAATTTAATTATAAATACTTTATCTGATGTCTTGTGCCCAGGTAGCTCAGTTGGTAGAGCAGAGGACTGAAAATCCTCGTGTCGGTGGTTCGATTCCGCCCTTGGGCACCACTTTTTTTTACTTTTTTTTGAAGGTAACTTTTTTGCTTTTGCAAAGATAAACTACACAGCTTTTATTAGAGAAAAGTCTAAGTTTTGATAATTTTTGTTTAGTTAATTAGGTCGTAAATGTTACCTTTTATCACCCTTGAAATGTCTTGTTATATTTACGCTTTTTAATCCTGCAATTCTTCAAAATTAGACTCTTAAAAAATTTGTGTTAAAGTGTTCTACTATGACTAAAAAAATTTTAGTTTTTTCAAATGGTGAAAAAATTGGAGATGGAATAATTAAATTACAACTTCTTCACGAAATTAAAACAAGACTTCCAGACTATAAATTATATTGGCTTACTAATAAGGGTAAGACTGTTTATTCAAGCACTC